>NZ_JAHQYI010000001.1:0-743306 GCF_019061125.1 Microbacterium sp. NC79 | reverse complement strand
TGATGTCGTCCGTTGCACGCTCTGAACCACCGAATGTGAGTTGCGACGCGCCCGGGAAACACCAAAATCCACCCTTTTGTCCCCCAAAGTACCTACAGACACCGATGACTGCGGCGTCGCATACTGAAGAGGCAAACGCAATGCGTTAGCCGGACTGCACGTCCCAGGGTAGACGTGCCAGATTTTTACCCGGCTTTTGCGGGATTGTTTTCGGGTAACAATCTCGCTCCCGGCGGGGTGGTGCCAAGGCACCACCCCGCCCCATCTTTTTCACGACCTGGTTGCCCGGCTCGGGCAGAGTCGATCAGTTTGTGGTCGCGCGGGCAATCTCCTGCCACAGTTCCACGGTGTCTTCCGGTGTCAGCCCGTCACCAGCGGCGGAGCGTCCGACGACCGTCACCGCGATCTCTGGGTGGCGCGAGCTCCGCACGATGATGCGCGCGGAGGGCGCGCTGGCAATCGCGTCAGCGATTTCGCCGCGGATTCGACCAAGCTCTTCCTCGGTCAGACCGTCCAGGCCGCCCTCGTCAAGCAGCGTCACGGTGCTTCCCTGCCTTCGCGCTTGCTCGATGGCGACGCGCACGCGCGTATCCAACAGGTTCGGTGCCCGTAGTTCGTCGCGCAGCGTGCCTTCGGCGACGCGCGCTTCTGCGCGCTCCTCGCTGGTCAGTGCGCCGCCCTGCCCAATCATTCTGGTGAGGAGGGGTCCTGCCACCTGTAACGCAAACTGCACGCGCACGCGACGCTCACGGCGACGCACAGACTGCGCGGCCTGCCACGCGGCCGCTGCTCGCTGCAGTTCAATGAGACGCACAGTGTCGCGGGAGGCGCGATCAAGGGAATGCATGATGATTTGCGCAACGCTCACCCACATGATGGCGCCGACCAGCCCGAACGAGAACGCGCCAAGCGGGCCGAGCCATATGACCGAGCCAATCACCAGGAGAGCCACGCCCAGCAACGCACACATAACGCGTCGACGGATCATCACGACCGTCATGAGAAGTCCGATGCCGCCGATGTAGCCCGTGGCGTACGGCGCATCGACGTGGTCTCGCCCGACCCCGATGGCAATGGCGGTGGGCGTGAGCGCTGCGGCAACAAGGGCGAGAACTGCCGCCCACATCGGCAAGACCTTGGGGCCATTGCCTCCGGCCGTCAGCGGTGCGTCGATGGCGACTGCCGGGGTTCGGGGCTCCGCAAACAGAGCGATCAGGGTGGCAAGCGCACCAAAACACACCGTGATGATCACCAGGATCGGATGCATCACTGGCCCGGTCCAAAAGAGCGTGCGCGCCGCATGATAGGCAGTGAAAACGATGCCAACGAGGAGAAGGGCTGTGCGAGTGGTGAGGTTCATCGCCGCCACCTCATGTCGATGACGGTCTTTCCCGGCTCTGAGGTAATTTCTGTGGTTCCGCCCACCGCTGCCATACGCGCGTAGATCGATGCCCGAATCCCCAGCCGATCCGCCGGAATCGAGGTGAAGTCGATGCCGCCGCCTGCGTCACTGACCCGCACGGCGCACGATGTTGCCGTTGCCGACACGACAACGTCCAGACCCACCCCGTCCGCGTGCTGAACGGCATTCGCAATCGCCTGAGTGGCTGCCAGCGTCAGGGCGCGCGCGACGTGGCCAGGCACCTCTTCGTCGAGCGGCTGCGCGATCGTGAGGTCGATGCCATAGTCGCGTGCAGCATTGGCGAGGTCGGCGGCAATAACGCGGGCGCTAATGGGGCGGCCGAGTGCAATGCGTTCGTCTGATTCTGCGTCTGCGAGCCCGGTGAGGGCTTCTTCGGCCATCACCACGGTCAACGCTCGCTCACGATCCGTGGTGGCACGGGTTGCCGAAATGAGGGCGGCCATCACGCTGTCGTGCATGAGGGCGGCCATGGAAATGCGTTCCGACTCGGCCGCCTCGGCAGCCGCCGCCTGCGTGTACTCCGCCAGCGCGGTTCCGCGCGCTTCATCCACCGCGCGCCCGGTGGCGCGCATCGTGCGTATCAGGATGAGCAGAATCGCCCCAAGGCAGAGTCCGAAGGAGAGATCGAAAGCATTGGATGCCCAGTAGTCCTGTGCAAAGTCGACCTGCAGCATGCGAGCGCCGAAGAACAGCACAGGCAGACCGATCGTGAACGCAATCTGCCACGGCAGCGGCATGACGAGAACGGCGGCCATGGTGGCAATGTTCGTGACGTACCAAATCCACGGTTGGGTGTAGCCGGGATTGCTCGCGTGGTCAGTCACCCACGGCCACGCGGCGACCACGAGTGTATATACCGCGACAAAACTGATCGCCGTGAGGCGCAGGTGCCGTCCGGTGGTGCAGGAAATGATGAACGCAAACAGCGTGGTGAAGATCGCAATCGCAAATGGCACGTGCCACACGCCGGCATCCGTGCTGCCGAGCGCCGCGAAAAATGCCTGCAGACCGACGATCAACGAGCCGACGGCCGCCGCAATCTGAACGATGCGCTCAATGCGCTTGCTTGTAAAGGAACCGGCGGCAAAGACCTCGTGACGCCCCGGCATCCCGTCAGCGGCGACCACCGTTGTCTCCGTGATCCTCGTTTGGGTCATTAATGATGCCGTCTTCCATGGCCCTGATCAGCAGGTCAACCTTGGTCGGGGCGGGACGGCCCACGTCGACGTACTTGAAGCGAATGCGAGAGATATTTTCCTTCGCCGTTGAGTAGGCAATGCCCAGCCGATCAGCCACCATCTTGAGTGGCAGCCCGGCGGCATAGAGGCGCAGTACCTCACGCTCACGCACCGAAAGCTGCGCATTGGCAAACACAATGTCGCCCTCGACTGCCGACGCCCATTCCAGGTTGTCTAATGGCAACCCTTCCGCGACGGTATTGATCGCGGACACAACATCGTCGATCGGGCTCGACTTACTGATCACACCGGCAGCACCAGCCGCGAGCGCCTCACGCACCGCAGCAGGACGATCGGCGACACTGTGGATGATGACGCTGGAACCATCGTGCACGATGCGCGACACGTTGTCTGTCACCGTGGTTCCGTCGCCAAGTGAAAGATCAAGCACAACAACATCGACGGGCGCCTCGGCTACCTGCGTGCGCCACTGTAGGTATGCGCTCACGCTCGGTCCCGAAAAAGCGACCGTGCGGCCTGCCCGCAGGCACGCCGCTTCCAGCCCGAGCCGCACGGACTCATGATCATCAATCAGGGCAATGCGCTTCACAGCGCCAGCCTAGTTGGTTGCATGGCCGTGGGCACGGCGTGACTACGCCTGCTGTAGCAGGGCGACCGTCTCCAGGTGGTGCGAGTGCGGGAACAGGTCGAACGCCTCGATCCCGGCGAGTTGGTAGCCACGCTCGGCGAACGTGCCGAGGTCACGGGCGAGAGCGACCGGGTCACACGCGACATAAACAATCGCGCGAGGGGCCAGGTTGGCGAGGTCAGAAACGACGTTCTTACCAGCGCCGGCGCGGGGCGGGTCGATCACGACGACGCCATCACGCAAACGCGCGCGCTCACGCTCGGATGCCGTTGACAGGAGCGAACGGGTGTAGCGGTCGACGCGAGCGGTCTCGACGCGCGCACCAATCCATTCCGACAGGTTCTCGCCCGCGTGCTCCGTCGCGCGAGCGTTCGATTCAACGCTCGTGACGCGCGTACCGCCCAGTTCCGCAACGGTCGCGGCAAAGAGCCCGACGCCACCGTAGAGGTCGAGGTGCCAGGCGTTCGGGTCAATCTCGACACCCTGCAGAGCCCGGCGCACAGCCGCGTCGAGCGTGGTCGCTGCATCGTGATGCACCTGCCAGAAACCGTCAGCGTCCACCCGGAACTCGCGCTCACCGACACGCTCGATGAGCACTTCGCGTTTGCTGGACTGGCGCTCAACGGGCTGACCCTTGTCGTCCATCGTGCGGTTCAGCACGCGCACGTGTCCGTCTGCCGCCTGGATGAGGTCGATGCGGTCAGCCGTATCGCCGTACAGCTTGTCTGCGGCGCGCTCGATAGCAGCGGTCGCCAGTGGCAGGTCGTTCACCTCGATGACGTTGTGGCTGCGTGCCGCGTACGGGCCGATACGGCCAGCGCCGTCGACGTGCAGGCTGACGCGAGTACGCCACCGCGTGCCATCTTCCTGACCGCCGACGCCTGCGACGCTGACATCAGAGTCAATCTTCGCGAAACGGGCGAGCGAGTCTCGCAACACCTTTGTCTTCAGCTCGCGCTGGTGCTCCAGTGTGATGTGACCGAATTCGGCACCGCCGGGGCGCAGCGCGGGCGAGACTGAGACGTCGGCTGCCGACCAAACGTGTGCCTGGCGGTGAGGAGAAGCCTCGAGCACCTCAATCGTCTCGGCACGCCAGAACGACGCCTTCGAGTCATCGCTGACACGGGCGCGCACGGTTTCACCCGGGATCGCGTCGGACACGAAGATGACCCGGCCCTCATGGCGGGCGACAAAGATGCCTCCGTGGGCGACGTCAGAGATGGTCAGGTCGAGTTCTTGGGGCGCGTGCATCCTTACAGAATCTCATGCCCGACTGAATGACACCTCATCGGTGACGAACAAACGTACTCACCCAACCGGTTCGGGTGTCGTGAAACGGCGCGGGTGAGCGCGTTGAGAGGTGTCTCACCTCGCACCGCTCAACGATGGGAGCAATCGAACCAGGTGCGGTCAGCGCAACGTGAAAATGTCGCGCAGGTCGGATTCGTCCCACGGACGCGTCCACCCTGCCACCTCGAACAGGTGGTCGATGACGAGCGCGGTGAAGCCCCACACCGTCGCGCCACCAATGTCGAACGCGGGCCCGCGGAAGTCGCCGCGCTCATGCCGAAAGACCGACGTAAACCGATTCTGCGGGTTGAGAAGGTCATCCACCGGGGTGAGGCGCACTTCGTGTGTTTCTGCCCTGTCCATGACCGTGACGGGCAATGTGCGGGTACGCCACGCCACAACCGGCGACACCACAAAGTTGTTTGCCAACAGCGGCAGATCAGGCAGTTGGCCGATGATCTCAACACCGGTGCCGTCGAGCCCCGTCTCCTCTTCTGCTTCGCGCAGAGCGGTAGCGACGGCGTTTTCATCATCCGGATCGACGGAACCACCGGGGAACGAGACTTCGCCCGGGTGCGAGCGCAGCGTGTCTGCACGAATCTCAAGCAGCAGGTCAAGATCCGCGGCCGTGGCATCGGCCGGCGCAAGGTGAGTACGGTCGGGTCGCAACCCGAATAAGACCAAGACGGCGGATCGTCGCGCCTGCGCGGTATTTACCGGAGGGAGTTCGCGCAATGCGCCCCGATCCCGGAGCCCGCGAGTGAGTTCTTCGCGAGCGCCAAGGAGCAGGGAGGTGTCAGTCATTGCGCCACCGAGTCTAGGCCTGTTCCGGTGAATGAGGGCCATTCCCGCCGTGTCGGGTGGCACCTTGCTAGCGTTGACATCATGCAGGTCTGCCTCGCTTCTACGTCTCCCGCCCGACTCATGTTGCTCCGCCAATGCGGCATTGAGCCGCTGACAATCCCCAGCGATGTCGATGAGGACGCCGCCGTTGCCGTCGCTGAGGAGGAGGCCGGTCGCCCCCTCACTCCCGAAGAGCATGTGCTGTTACTCGCCCAGGCGAAGGCAGCCGCCGTAGCCGCTGGCCTCGCCTCATCACACCCTGACTTCTCCGGCATTGTGATCGGCGGCGACTCCATGTTCGAGCTCGACGGTCAGATCTTCGGCAAGCCCTACACGGCGGAAGCCGCTACGGAACGCTGGCTCCACATGCGCGGCCAGTCGGGTGTGCTGCACTCTGGGCACAGCGTCCTGCTGGTACAACAGGGGGCCGTGGTTGACGCGGCTGACGACGTGGCAGATGCCACCGTTCACTTCGTGGCCGATATTTCAGATGAAGAGATCGCCGCATACGTTGCGACCGGTGAGCCTCTCCAGGTCGCGGGGGCATTCACCGTCGACAGCCTCGGTGCTCCCTTCATTGATCGTGTGGAGGGCGACCCATCGACAGTGGTCGGAATGTCTCTCTCAACGATTCGTGCCCTCACGACGCGGCTCGGAATCTCCTGGCCATCCCTCTGGAACCGACTGTAGGTTCCGCTCAACGATTTTCTCATTACTTTATTGAGAGTGCTCAAAAAAGAGAGCCTTTCGCTCGGTAGGCTGGCTGTCATGCCTCAAATCTCGAAGGTTCTCATCGCGAACCGCGGCGAGATTGCCGTACGAATCATCCGCGCCGCACGTGACAGCGCGATCGCTTCGGTAGCGATCTACGCCGATCAGGATCGTGACGCCATGCACACCCGCCTGGCCGACGAAGCGTACGCACTCGACGGCCAGACCAGCGCCGACACGTACCTCGTCATCGACAAGATCCTGTCGATCGCTCGCCGTTCCGGTGCAGACGCGATCCACCCCGGCTACGGCTTCTTGGCCGAAAACGCCGAGTTCGCCCGCGCCGTCATTGCCGCAGGCATCACATGGATCGGCCCATCGCCCGAAGCAATTGATGCCCTCGGTGACAAGGTGACAGCGCGCCACGTTGCCGAGAAGGTGGGCGCACCGCTCGCTCCCGGCACCCCGGGCCCGGTCGAAACCGCGGATGAAGTGATCGCCTTCGCGAAGGAGGCGGGCCTGCCGATCGCAATCAAGGCTGCCTACGGTGGCGGCGGTCGCGGTCTAAAGGTTGCCCGCACCGTCGACGAGATCCCCGAGATGTTCGAATCCGCCACACGTGAGGCGATTGCCGCCTTCGGTCGCGGTGAGTGCTTCGTAGAGAAGTACCTCGACAAGCCTCGCCACGTCGAGACGCAGTGCCTCGCCGACTCCGCTGGCAACGTCGTGGTCATTTCGACGCGCGACTGCTCTCTGCAGCGTCGCCACCAAAAGCTCGTCGAGGAGGCGCCCGCGCCGTTCCTGACCGACGAGCAGAACGCGATTCTGTACGACGCGTCAAAGAAGATTCTCAAGGAGGTCGGCTACGTCGGCGCCGGAACCTGTGAGTTCCTGATCGGTGCAGACGGAACCATCTCCTTCCTTGAGGTCAACACCCGTCTGCAGGTGGAACACCCGGTCTCTGAAGAGATCACCGGCATTGACCTTGTCCGTGAGCAGTTCCGTATCGCCGCAGGAGAGACCCTCGGCTACGACGACCCCGCTCCGGTCGGCCACTCCTTTGAGTTCCGCATCAACGGTGAAGACCCGGGCCGCGGTTTCCTCCCCCAGCCCGGCCCCATCAAGACGTTCAAGACGTTTGGCGGCCCGGGCATTCGCCTGGACTCGGGTGTCACCCAGGGCGACACCATTTCTGGCGCGTTTGACTCGTTGCTCGCGAAGATTATCGTCACCGGCCGCGACCGCAACGAGGCGCTTGCTCGCGCCCGTCGCGCGCTCAATGAGTTCGAAGTGACCGGCATGCCGACGGTGCTGCCTTTTCACCGTCAGGTCGTCACCGAGCCGGCATTCACCGCGGAGGACGGTACCTTCGGTATCTTCACGCGCTGGATCGAAACCGAGTTTGTCAACGAAATCCCGGCTTGGGATGGCGAGATGGAGGCTCCCGAAGCCGCACCCGGTCGTCACACCGTCGTTGTTGAGGTCGCTGGTAAGCGCCTCGAGGTGAGCCTGCCCGACCACATCGTGGCAACGCAAGCCGTGGGCCGCCCCGTTGCCGCTCCCCCCGCCCGCCGTTCGCACGCAGCCAGCGCCGCTGGTTCCGGCGCATCAGGCGATGCCGTCAAGAGCCCCATGCAGGCAACCGTCATCAAGATCGCGGTCGAAGAGGGCCAGCAGGTTGTCAAGGGTGACTTGGTGGTCGTCCTCGAGGCGATGAAGATGGAGCAGCCCATCCAGGCTCACAAGGATGGTGTGATCGGCGCGATCAATGCCGAGGCGGGCGCAACGGTGTCAGCCGGACACCAGCTGCTCACGATCAGCTAAGACTGCACGCGTATTCGGCGCCGTCTCCTTTTTGGGGCGGCGCCGACGTGTTTTCCGGTCATGATCGAGGATTAGCGCGACGCGTTGCGCGAGCCGGTTGCGTAGGCGTGCCAGGCGTCCAATTCTGCCTGCGCCCGTGAGGTTCCCAGACGAGCGCGGAATTCCGGGTTCGCCGCCGCCATTGCTATCGCGGCGTACGTCACCCAGGGGTGCACCTCACTTGTCATGGGCGCGAGCATGACAGGGGTTGAGGAGCCATCCGCGCGGCGAACGGTGAGGTTCAGCCACATCACACCGGGGTGATCGTCGTCTTTCGAGTCGCGGTCGGCCTGGGTGGCTTCGACAGCGAGAATATCTGTCCAGGGCACGTACGCGACACCCGTGACCGTGACGAGCATGAGGGCGCTCTCCCCCAGCGCGAAGCCGAGTGGTCGCTCCCCAAACGATCCCAGCCGTTTGCGCCCGACCAAGCCGCGCCATCCCGTGGCGATAAACAGCACGCCGAGCAAACCAGCGGCGGTACCAACGGTGCGCACCACCACCACAGAGTCGGCTGGCTGAATAATCCACGTCAACACGCCGACAAAGCTAAAGACAGCACCGATCAAAAACATCAGTACGAGCACGCCAATCGAGCGTCGCCGCTCGCGGAAGAAGTGCACCCAGCTGTCTGGCGGCGCCGCCAATGCTTCGGTGAGGGTGACCGCATTGACGAGCTGACTCGTTCGGTACTTTTCTCGACTTTCGTACCAGAGCGCGAGGCAGACGAACGAAATCAGGGCGCTCACGAGGATGACGGGCAGGCTCCGGAAGAGCACGCCGAGTACCAGCGCCACGGCGCTTCCCACGCCGATATAGAGCATGCGCTGGTGGACCCTGGGCCAGCGCCAGCCGTCAGGCCAACGCACCGGAGGCTGCACCAGCGACGCCACGGAGTTACTCGCCGCTGTTGTCGCGTTCGACGATGTGCATCGCTCGGACGGCGTCGGTGATGGAGCCGGTCAGCGACGGGTACACCGCGAAAACGCGGGAGAGCTGGTCGACGGTGAGGCGGCGTTCAACGGCAACGGCGATCGGGTAAATCAGTTCGGACGCCTTCGGCGCCACAATGACGCCACCAATCACGGTGCCCGAGCCCTCGCGCGCAATGACCTTCACGAAACCATCCTTGATACCCATCATCTTGGCGCGCGGGTTTGCCGACAGCGGCAGCTTGTGCACGACACCGTTGATCAAGCCCGCTTCGACATCAGCCTGTGACCAGCCGACGGTCGCAATTTCGGGGCCGGTGAAGATATTGGCGGTGATGCGGCGTGGTTCCATCGGAATGACGATGTCGCCAAGAGCGTGGAACACCGCCGTACGGCCCTGCATGCTGGCGACCGATGCGAGCGGCATCAGCGTCGTGCAGTCGCCGGCCGCATAGATGTTGGGAACCGACGTACGGCCGACACGGTTCACACGCAAGTGACCGGAGTCGGTGAGCTGGATTCCCGCTTCTTCAAGACCGATGCCTGCCGTGTTGGGGATGGAACCAACGGCCATCAGACAGTGCGAACCTTCAACCGTGCGGCCATCGGCAAGCGTGACGCGCACGCCATTGTCAGTGCGCTCGACCTTGTCTGCACGAGACTTGTTCAACACCGTCATACCGCCCCGGGTAAACACCTTGGCCAACACTGCGGCGGCGTCTTGGTCTTCCGATGGCAGAATCTGGTCGCGCGATGACACCAGCGTGACCTTGGCTCCCAGGTTCATGTAGGCCGAAGCGAACTCGGCACCGGTGACGCCCGAACCCACCACGATGAGGTGTTCAGGCAAAGCCTTCATGTCGTACAGCTGCGTCCACGTCAGAATGCGCTCGCCGTCGGGCATCGCGGAGGCCAGCTGCCGCGGCGAAGCACCAACCGAAACGACCAGCGTGTCGGCCTCAACCCGATCAAAGTCGGTGCCTTCCGGTCCCGTCGATACGACGACAGTGTGGGCGTCTTCGAGGCGACCGTAACCGCTAATAATGCGCACACCGGCCTCGACAAGGGCGGCACGCATGTCTTCAGACTGTTGCCGAGCCAGCGCCAGCAGGCGCTTGTTCACGGCCGCCAGGTTGATCGCCACTTCAGGCTTCAGCGGCTTGCCTGTGGCATCCTTCGCGAAGAACTGCACGCCAAGGTCGGAGGCCTCTGAAATGGCGACGGCAGCGTCGGCCGTTGCAATCAGCGACTTGGATGGAACCACGTCGGTGATGACGGCGGAACCACCAACTCCGGCACGCTCGATCAGGGTCACATCAGCACCGAGCTGCGCGGCCGCGAGCGCCGCTTCGTACCCGCCGGGGCCGCCACCCAGAATAGCCACGGACTGAGTGCGCTCAAACGAGAGAGAAGACATGCCTCTATTCTCGCTCACCGGGAGCGCGATGAAAAACGCCACCCCTGCCTTCTGGCGCGCAGATGAGCGAGCGCCGCTCCTGGCGCGCACGCGCGCGGGTTCCTAGAGTAGAGGAATGTCTGATTCGTGGGATAACCCTCTTGAGAACCCGGCCGCTGATCCTTTTGCGATCGCCGCACAGGCCGCAGCTGACATCGCCCGCCTCACCGGCGTCGAGCAGCACGACATCGCACTGACGCTCGGAAGCGGTTGGGGTAAGGCCGCCGAGCTCATCGGTGAGACCGTCGCCACCATTCCAGCGACGGAGGTCACCGGATTCTCGCGCCCCGCGCTGGCGGGTCACGTCGGAACCATTCGTAGCGTCCGTACGCCTGATGGCAAGAACGTCCTCGTGATCGGTGCACGCACGCACTACTACGAGAACCACGGCGTTCGCCGCGTTGTGCACTCGGTGCGGACCGCCGCAGCAACCGGCGCGAAGATCATGGTGCTCACCAATGGTGCCGGCGGCATCAAGGAGACCTGGAGCCCCGGTCAGCCCGTGCTCATTAGCGATCACCTCAACCTGACGGCAGACTCGCCGCTTGAGGGCGCCACCTTCATCGACCTCACCGACCTGTACTCGAAGCGGTTGCGCGACATTGCGCACACGATCGATCCGACGCTCGATGAGGGTGTCTACACGCAGTTCCGTGGTCCGCACTATGAGACCCCGGCAGAAGTGCAGATGGCAAAGGCCATCGGCGGTCACATTGTCGGCATGTCGACGGCGCTCGAAGCGATTGCCGCTCGCCAGGCTGGCATGGAGATCCTCGGCCTCAGCCTCATCACGAACCTCGCCGCTGGCATTCAGCAAACACCGCTGAGCCACGAAGAGGTCATCGAGGCAGGAAAGACCGCAGAGCCGATCATTTCGGCCCTGCTCGCAAAGATTATCGAGGCACTGTGACGATCGATCTCACCACGGCACTGCGCCGCGCCGTCGCCTGGCTGGCGCAAGACCCCGACGATGTGACGCATCACGAGCTTGATGAACTCATCAACCACGCGATGGATGGCAACCCGGCCGCGCAAGCCGACATCATCGACCGCTTCGACACACGCTTGGCCTTCGGAACCGCAGGCTTGCGTGGCGAGCTGGGCGCTGGTTCCGCGCGCATGAACCGGGTGCTCGTCGCCCAGGCCGCCGCCGGCTTCGCGGCGTACCTCGCAGAAAAGAACCCGGGCCGCACCCCCACCGTGGTGATCGGCTACGACGGTCGCCGCAATTCCGATGTTTTCGCGAAGGACTCGGCGGAAATCTTTGCGGGCGCTGGCCTGCATGCGGTGCTGTTGCCGCGTCTGCTGCCGACGCCTGTTCTTGCGTTCGCTGTCCGTCATCTGAACGCCGATGCCGGCGTGATGGTGACGGCGAGCCACAACCCGCCGAACGACAACGGCTACAAGGTGTACCTCGGCGGCGCCGATCAGGGCGCGCAAATCGTGGCACCCGCAGACGCCGAAATCGCGGCACACATTCAACGCGTTGCTGACACGCTCTCGGTCGCCGACCTCGAGCGCTCTGACGCATACGAAATCGGCGCCGAGTCAATTGTTGAGGCCTACGTCGCAGCCACCGCTGCCGTTGCTCCCGCCCCCGCAGCGGCAGCCGACATGCGCTGGGTGTACACGGCGATGCATGGTGTCGGATGGGAGACCATGCAGCGCGTTCTGGAGGCGGCAGGTTACCCGCTCCCAGAGACCGTGCCCGCCCAACTGCAGCCGGACGGCGCGTTTCCGACGGTCGCTTTCCCTAACCCGGAAGAGCCGGGCGCCATGGATCTGTCTTACGAGACGGCCGCCGCGACAAACGCCGACTTCATCATCGCGAACGACCCCGATGCCGATCGTCTTGCGGTAGCAATCCCGGTTGACGGCGGATGGCGTCGACTCACAGGCAATGAGGTCGGACTGCTGCTGGGTTGGCGCGCCGCCCGCGCCGCGCAGGCCACCGCTGGCGCTTCGCTCGCCTGTTCGCTCGTCTCCTCCCCCGGCCTCGGTGCGATTGCCGCACACTTCGGCCTGGACTTTCACGAGACCCTCACCGGGTTCAAGTGGATCTCCCGCGCCCCCGGCATGGTGTTCGGCTTCGAAGAGGCCCTCGGATACCTGGTGAACCCGGAGACCGTGCGCGACAAGGATGGCATCTCCGCTGCGGTCGCTTTGCTCGGTCTTGCCGCAGAAGCTCGTGAAAATGGAACCACACTGGCGGGTCTGCTGGAGGAGTCTGCCGAGACGTTTGGTCACTTCGCAAGCGGCCAGGTCTCCATTCGCGTCGATGATGTGAGCATTATTTCCCGCATCATGGCTGCGTTGCGTGCCACGCCTCCCACGCACATCGGCGACGACGCGGTCGTGACCGCAGAAGACTTGCTCGACGTGCCCGCCGGGGTGCCCTCCGGCGACGTGCTTCGATACCGGTTGGCATCGGGCTCACGTGTCATCGTGCGCCCGAGCGGCACGGAGCCGAAACTCAAGGCATACCTCGACGCGAAGGACGATTCCGCGCAAGCGTCGGCAACACGCATTGCCGCGATGGATGCCGCGATGCGGACGCTCCTCGCGGAACTGTCCTAGTTCTGCGAGCCGAGCCCCTGGTTCCGCTGCCTTTTGGCCACGGAACCAGGGGCTCGGTGCCGTGTTGCGGCCGTGCGATCAAGACCGTCGGCGCGTGGGGTCAGCGCGCGTATCCGACCTACTTTCCCCCTACCAAGACGCGATATATCGTGTTACAGTTTCGACGCGATATTTCGCGGGCACCAGAGGATCCCCATGCACGCCACCCCCACCACCACGCCGCCCACGCGCTGGCTTCGGTCAGTCATCATGTTCATGTCGGGGCAGACCGTGAGCCTGTTCGGCTCGATGCTCGTGCAGTATGCGGTGTTTTGGTACCTCACGCTGGAGTTTAAGTCGGGCTGGATTATGACTCTCGCCGCGGTCTTCGGTTTCTTGCCGCAGGCCATCGTGTCAGTTTTCGGCGGCGTCTGGGCTGATCGCCACAACCGCAAGTACCTGATCATCGTCGCTGACGCATCAATTGCGGTGACCACCCTCGCGCTTGCCATCCTGTTGATGACCGGCGAGGCGCCGCTGTGGGCAATTTTCCTCACCCTCGCCATCCGTTCTGCCGGCGCCGGCGTGCAGACACCCGCGGTGTCGGCCATGATTCCGCAAATCACCCCGGCCCCGCACCTGATTCGCGTCAACGGCATTCTGCAGTCGATCAACTCCGCGATGGCACTGTTGGTTCCGGCCGCAGCTGGCGCCCTGTTTGCCATCACTGCCCAGGCGGCAGGCTCCTCAACCGCAGCGCTGGTTCCGATCTTCTTCATCGACGTTGTCACCGCGGCCATCGGCATTGGCTTGCTGGCCTTCGTGCGTGTCAGCAGGGTGGAGCGATCCGGCGACGCCGAAACGGGCTACTTGACCGATCTGGTCGATGGTGTGAAGTACGTCGCCACCCACTCGTTCTTGCGTTGGCTGCTCGTGCTATTCGCGATCGTCTTCATTCTGACCGTCGCTCCGTCCAACCTCACGCCGCTCATGCTGGTGCGCACGTTCGGCACAGGCAACGAGTCACTCGACATTGCCAACCTGACGATTCTGGAGATCGCGTTCAGTGTCGGCATGATGCTCGGCGGCATCTTGATCGCAACGGTCTTCGCGAAGGTCAACCGGATTGGTGCGATCGTGGTGTCGTCGTTTGTCTTCGGAGCGCTGTCGATCGGCCTTGGGTTCAGCCCGAACACCATCGTCTTCTTCGCCTTCATGTTCTTGGTGGGCTTGGCCGTACCGTTCTTCTCCACCGCGTCCATGACGCTGATTCAGGAGACCGTGGAACCGGAACGTCAGGGCCGAGTCTTCGGATTCGTCAGCATCGTGATGGCCGTTGCGATGCCGTTCGGCATGGTGATCCTCGGCCCGCTCGCCGACATAGTCGCCATCGAGACGCTCCTGGTCGCCGCCGGCCTGCTGACGTTCGTCATCGTGGGGATCGCTATCCTCTCCCCCGCCGGGCGCCGCGCGACCGCGGCGGCCAAGATCATGACGGCAAACAGCGGAACCACCACAGCGGCGAGCGACGACAGCGCGCCGGGCGCAGGCGGTGAGGGCCTGTTTGATGCCGCGCCGATCCAAAACGCTGCGGCGAGCGGATCTGCGGGTGCGGCCTCGGCGAGCATGGCAGACAGTATTAATGAAATGCGGGATCCCAAGGAGTAACCGGCGCCGCCACCAACCGCGCTTATGCTCGGAGGGTGCTGCTCACCGAAATCATCACGCTTGCATCCGATCACGTCACCCTGGAGCCCCTCACCGAAGCTCACAATGCGGAGCTCGCCGTTGCTGCCGCCGAAATTACAGAAGACCTGTGGTTTACCAGCGTGCCACGTGCCGACGAGGTTGCTGCGGATACCGAGCGGCGCCTCGCGCTGCGCGATAGCGGCATGATGAATCCGTTTGTCGTTCGCGCACGGGCAGATGGTCGCGTCGTCGGCGCCACCACGCTCTGCAATATCGACGCCACCACCCCGCGCACCGAGGTTGGATACACCTGGTATTCACCCCGCGTGCGTGGCACTGTCATCAACCCGGCCGCCAAGCTCCTCATGCTCGGGCACGCGTTCGAACAGTGCCATGTGATTGCGGTGGAGTTTCGCACCCACGCACACAACCTGCGCTCGCGCGCCGCCATCGCAAAGCTGGGCGCGAAACAAGACGGCATTCTGCGAAATGATCGCATCGGGCGCGACGGAACACTCCGCGACACCGTGGTTTTCTCCGTCCTGCCTCATGAATGGCCAACGGTACGACTGGGCCTGCACGCTCGCATCGCTCGCTTTGAGGCGGCCAATTCGCTACCAGCAGCGCCCTGATGACGCTGGCTATTGCCGCAGTTGCGACGTTGATTGCGGCCATCATTCAGCGCATCACCGGCCTCGGGTTTGTGCTTGCCCTCTTTGGCCCGCTCGTGCTGATCTATGGCGCAGTCGAGGGCACCACGATCGCCGTGCTGTTGGCGCTTGCCGCATCCCTCACCGCAATACCGATGGTGTGGCGCGATATCGATTGGCGTCGCTTTGTCTGGATCGCTCTGCCTGGCATCGCCATGGTTCCGCTCGGCGCGATGGTCGTGCGTATGCTCGACGAAGCATGGCTCCTGATCCTCATCGCGCTTCTCGCATTCTTTGCCCTTACCGCTGGCAAGATTCCGTCTCTTTCCCGGCTGTTCGTCGGTCGTACCGGCGCAATGGCCTCGGGCGCCGCCGCCGGATTCATGCACGCCACCAGTGGTCTGTCCGGCCCGCCGCTCGCCGCGCACGCCGTCGGTGACCGCTGGAACCAGCGCAGCTTTACCGCCACCGTGCAGGTAATCTTCGCTGTCCTGAGTCTCGGCAGCGTGATAACGCGCGGTCTGCCCACAACGAACACGATCGATGTTTCGATCCTGATCATCACCACGGTGCTCGGCATCATTGCGGGGTCACTGCTGTCCCGATTCGTGCCTGCGGCGATCGCGCGTCGCGCCATGATCGTCATCGCATGGTGTGGCGGAATTGTGGCTCTGATCCGCGGCATTCTGTTGCTGATGGGTATCGGGTAGCCGCATCGGGTAGCGTGCCCTTTCAGAACCCTCGCGGGCTTCGGAACCCGTGGGCTCGCTGAGTAGGATGGCGCTACTGCCCACCCGAGGCGCACACCGTCGTGCGAGGAGAATGTCGTGCCCCCATTGCCCTATGCCATCATTGGCGCAGGTCCCACCGGTCTTGCTGCTGCGCGAGCCCTCCAAAAAGCCCGAATTCCGTTTCAGGGATATGAAGCTTCCACCGGCGTCGGTGGGCTCTGGGACATCGAAAATCCACGCAGCACGATGTATGAGTCTGCACACCTTATTTCGTCACGCACCACGACCGAGTTCACCGAGTTTCCGATGGCCTCGACGGCCGACTACCCCAGTCACCGTGAGCTAAAGACCTACTTCGGTGATTTTGCCGCCCACTTCCGTCTCGACGAGAAGTTTCATTTCTCGACCCGTGTCACGCGGGTGCGCCGCGATGGTTCCGAATGGCTCGTTAGCGTTATCGACGCGGAAGGCGAGCACACGCATCGCCATGCGGGTGTGATCCTCGCAAACGGAACGCTCGCTGAACCCCACATTCCGTCGTTCCGAGGCGAGTTCAGCGGCGAGATCATGCACACCAGCGCATATAAGTCGGCCACTCAGCTCACCGGCAAGCGCGTGCTCATTATTGGTGCGGGCAACAGCGGTTGCGATATTGCCGTCGACGCCGTGCACCACGCGCGCTCGGTCGACATGAGCGTGCGCCGCGGGTACTACTTCGTGCCGCGGTACCTGTTTGGCCGGCCATCGGACACGCTGAACCAGGGCCGGCCGCTCCCGGCAAAGATCAAGCAGTTTATTGACAAGCGCATCCTGCAGGCCTTCACCGGCGACCCGGTGCGGTTCGGGTTTCCGAAGCCGAACTACAAGATTTACGAATCACACCCCATCGTCAACACCCTGATTCTGAACCACCTGGGGCAGGGCGACCTGCGCATTCGAGCCGATATTGATCGGTTCGACGGAACCACGGTGCACTTTCGTGACGGATCGACAGGTGAGTACGACCTGATTCTGCTCGCCACCGGGTACAAGCTGGACTACCCTTTCGCAGACCGCGCCGATCTGCACTGGACGGGTGCGAGCCCGGACCTGTACCTCAACGTCTTTCCGCCGAGCTTCAACGGACTGTACGTGCTCGGCATGATCGAGGCGTCGGGCATCGGCTGGCAGGGGCGCGCCGAGCAGGCCGAGCTGGTCGCGGCATACCTGCGCGCCGAGCGCGAAGACCCGGAGAAGGCGCGCGCCTTCCGCGAACGCGTCATGAATGATCCCTGGCCCGATGTGACCGGCGGATACAACTACCTGGGCCTGGACCGCATGAGCTACTACGTCAACAAAGACGCCTACCGCCGCGTGGTTTCGTCGACGGCACAGACGCTGAAGGTGAGCGCATGAATATCGACGAGGTTGTCCTCAACTTCTCCCCCAACTCCCTCGTTCTGCTGAACGTGGTGCTCGCGCTCATCATGTTTGGCATCGCGCTGGACGTCGCGCCGCGCGACTTCACAATCGTCGCGAAGCACCCCAAGCCGTTTATCGTGGCCATCCTCGCGCAGTTGCTGATTCTGCCTGCGGTCACGTTTGGTTTGACCCTCATTCTGCCCGTGACGCCCTCCATGGCACTCGGCATGATCTTGGTCGCGTGCTGCCCTCCAGGCAATATCTCCCAAGTGCTCACCCACCGCTCCGGAGGAAACGTCGCGCTGTCGGTGTCGATGACCGCCGTCGGAAACCTGCTCTACATCGTCGCCATGCCGCTGTCGATCGCATTTTGGGGTTCGATGCATCCCACAGCGCACGAGCTGCTGCGTGCCGTTGAACTCAATACGTGGCAACTGCTGCTCGACATCGTGCTGATCATCGGTTTGCCTTTCCTGGCGGGCCTTGCCATTCGTGCCAAGTTCCCGACGTTCTCAAAGCGCGTTCAGCCGGCCGTCAAGTGGTTCAGCCTGATCGCGCTGCTCGCGTTCATCGTCATTGCGCTCGTCGGCAACTGGTCATTCTTCATCGCATTCCTCGGCGTCATCATCCTGGTCGTCACCGTGCACGACGCCGTCGCCCTCGGCGTCGGCTACAGCACGGCAGCAGTCAGCGGCCTGGGCACACGGGAACGGAAGGCAATGACGTTCGAAGTGGGCATCCGTAACGCGGGCCTCGGCCTCGGGCTGGTGTTCATGTTCTTCGACGGTTTGGGCGGTATGGCCATCGTTGCTGGCTGGTGGGGAATCTGGGACATCATCGCTGGCCTGATCGTCGCGAGCCTGTGGGCGCTGCACACCAAGCGCAAGACGGGCTCAGCACAGGGCGACGCTTCTCGTTTTGCTCCCGCCCCAGAAGCAACCGCATGACGCGCGTACTCGTCACCGGCGGTTCCGGATTTCTCGGCTCTCACGTCGTGACCGCGCTGGCCACTCATCCTGATGTCGACGCCGTGATCTCAGCCGATGTTCGCTTGCCTGAGCATCCGCGCGACGGTGTCATTGACGCCACGTGCGATGTGACGGCACCTGGCAGCCTGGTTCCGATTTTGGATCAGTACAACATCGATACCGTGGTGCATCTCGCCGCCATCGTGAACCCGGGCCACGACGCCGATCTGGAGTATCGCGTCGATGTGGAAGGCTCCCGCAACGTGATTGACGCGTGCATCGCCGCCGGGGTTCGACGTCTCGTCGTGTCGAGTTCTGGCGCCGCCTATGGCTATCACGCCGACAATCCCGCGTGGATTACCGAAGAGTGGCCCACCCGCGGCAGCGACGAGTTCGACTACTCCCGTCACAAGGCGCTCGTCGAACGCATGCTCGCCGACGCGCGCATCGAACATCCGCAGCTGGAACAGGTTGTCTTCCGCATCGGAACCATTTTGGGTCCGACGGTGAAGAACCAGATCACCGCGCTGTGGGACGGCAACCGCATTTTGGCAATCCGCGGTTCTGAATCGCCCTTCGTCTTTGTGTGGGCCGATGACGTTGCCGCCGCCATGGTGCGGGCCTCGACCGATGGTCCGGCTGGAATTTTCAACGTGGCCGGAACGGGAGCGCTCACCGTGACGGAGATCGCCGCACGCCTCGGCAAGCCCGTGCTGCGCGTGCCTGCCGGTCTGTTGTCGTTGGCCCTCAGAATCGCGCATGCGCTTCGTTTGACCGTGCATGGCCCGGCTCAGGTCGGCTTTTTGCGGTACCGCCCGGTGCTCGACAACACGGCGCTGCGCGAACAGTTTGGTTTGACGCCGTCGCACACGTCGGCCGAGGCGTTTGAACACTATCTGCAGACGCACCCGGGCGTTGCCCGCCGCTAATCGAAAATAACGAAACCGGCGCCCGCTTATGGTGCGGCGCCGGTTTCGTTGTTGATGATGTTACTTCTCGAAGCCCTCGGCGATGATCTCGATGAGTTCTTCGCGCTCTTCCACCGCGAGGAAGGCGGCAGCGGCGGCGTTCAGCTGGAAAGCTTCAATGTCTTCCAGCGTGTATTCAAAAGCGTCTGCAAGCAGCTTGAGCTCGCGCGTGAGTGACGTGCGGCTCATCGTCCGGTTATCGACGTTGACGGTGACAGCGAAACCGAGCTGGTACAAGAGGTCAAACGGGTGATCCACCATCTCGGTGCCCCACGCAGCAATCGCCCCGGTCTGCAGGTTCGACGACGGTGACAGCTCAAGCGGAATCTCCCGATCGCGCACCCAGCGGGCAAGGTCGCCAAACTGCACGCGCACCTCTTCATCGTCGCGACCGACGACGTCAAGATCCTCGGCGAGGCGAACGCCGTGGCCGAGGCGCAACGCCCGGCCATCGATCAGTGCGGAACGAATCGAATCAAGGCCAGCTGCTTCTCCCGCGTGAACCGTGGTCGGGAAGAAGTTCGTGGCGAGGTAGTCAAACGCGTCACGGTGCTGTGAAGGCAAGAATCCGTCTTCGGCGCCAGCGATGTCAAAACCGACGACGCCGCGATTGCGATAGTCAACGGCGAGCTTCGCGATCTCCAGTGAGCGATCGGTGTGGCGCATCGCGGTAATGAGCTGGCCGACACGAATATCGTGGCCGCGGCTCGCGACTGCGTCCTCACCCTCCTCGATGCCGTCCTGAATCGCGTCGACCGCTTGCTCCAGCGTGAGGCCACCGGCCACGTGCTGTTCCGGTGCCCAGCGCATCTCACCGTAGACGACGCCATCCTGGGCCAAGTCTTCAACAAACTCGCGTGCGATACGCGTCAGCGCCGCCTCAGTTTGCATGACCGAAGTCGACAGCTCGAACGACTTTAGGTACTCGACGAGCGAACCGGATTCGCCCTGCTTCGCAAACCAGGCGTCCAGCGCCTTGGCGTCAGCGGCCGGGGTTGTGATCCCGTGTTCGTCGGCGAGCTCAATGATCGTCGCCGGGCGTACGCCGCCATCGAGGTGATCGTGCAACGACACCTTCGGCAGGCTCCGCAGCGAAACGCCTTCCAACTTGGCGTCACCGTGCTGGTCGATTGACATGAGATACCCCTTGTTCTGAGAGTCTTTACGCGGTGATGCGCTCGCGCACGAGAGGACCACGGACAACTGCCGTGTCTCCAATCTCCCACGCTCCCTCAAGCGATTCAAGCGCACGAGAGAATCGGGATTCGTCATTTGCCGACAGCGTGAACAGCGGCGCACCAGCTTCAACCGTATCGCCTACCTGCGCGTGCAGATCAATGCCAGCTGCGTGAATAACCGGGTCTTGCGGACGCGCGCGTCCGGCGCCCAGACGCCACGCCGAAATACCGAAAGGCAGCGCTTCCAGGCGGGTGACAACACCCGACCGCGGCGCAACGACAGTGTGCGTCTCATTCGGCGTCGGCAGCGCTGCATCCGGGTCGCCATCTTGCGCGGAAATCATGGCACGCCACGAGTCCATCGCCCGGCCATCCTTCAGCGCGGCCTCCACATCAGCATCGGGCTGGCCAACGAGTGAGAGCATTTCTCGAGCGAGCGCCACCGTGAGTTCAACGACATCGGCGGGTCCGCCGCCGGCAAGCACCTCAACCGATTCGCGCACTTCATTCGCGTTACCGATTGCCCGGCCCAGCGGGCTGTTCATGTCGGTCAACAGCGCCGTCGTGGCAACGCCCGAGTCCGTACCGAGCGCGACCATCGTCTCCGCGAGCTCACGCGCACGGTTAATGTCTTGCATAAATGCGCCGGAACCAAACTTCACGTCAAGAACGAGCGCGCCGGTTCCTTCTGCAATCTTCTTCGACATGATGCTCGAGGCAATCAGCGGAATAGCCTCGACCGTTCCGGTGACATCACGCAGTGCGTACAGACGCTTATCTGCTGGCGCCAGGCCAGAGCCTGCCGCACAAATCACCGCGCCGACCTCGCTGCCCAGCTGCGCAAACATCTCTTCGTTCGACAGCGCCGCCCGCCAGCCCGAGATGGACTCAAGCTTGTCGAGCGTGCCGCCGGTGTGGCCGAGGCCACGGCCGGAGAGCTGCGGAACCGCGACACCGAACGAGGCAACAAGCGGTGCGAGCGGGAGGGTGATCTTGTCGCCGACGCCGCCGGTGGAGTGCTTGTCGACAGTGAGTTTGCCGAGACCGGCAAAGCTCATCCGCTCCCCCGATGCGATCATCGCGTCGGTCATCACGCGGATCTCATCGCGGGTCATGCCATTGAGCAGCACGGCCATGGCAAACGATGCCATTTGCGCATCGGTGACATACTCACGCGTGTACGCGTCGATCAGCCAGCGCAGCGCGTCTTCGGGGATCGGCTTGTGATCGCGCTTCGCGCGAATAACGTCTACGGCGTCAAATGCTTCGATACTCATCGGCCAAACTCCTCAAGGTCGCGCGGGCCAAAGGCATCGGGCAGAACCTCGTCAATCGTGCGGATACCCGACACCGTCTCCAGCAGCATGCCAGGCAGTGCGTGTTCGAACAGGAGCTGACGGCACCGACCGCACGGCATCAGCGTGGCACCGTGCCCGTCAACGCACACGAACGCGACGAGCTTGCCGCCGCCGGTCATCGCCAATTGCGATGCCAGGCCGCACTCTGCGCACAGCGTGACACCGTACGACGCGTTCTCGACGTTGCAGCCGGAAACGATCCGGCCATCGCTGACCAGTGCCGCGGCTCCGACCGGGTAGCGCGAGTACGGCACGTAGGCCTTCTTCATCGCTTCGGTTGCTGCTGTGCGCAGCTCGTCCCAGTCAATATCCGTCATGATTCTCCGATTAGTTCTTGATGTAGGGCTCGCCCGAGGCTGCCGGCGGGCGAGCCCGGCCGACGAGTCCGGCGACAACAAAGATGGTCAGCAGGTACGGAACCATCGCGAGGAACTGGCTGGGAACGCCAGAGTTCATCACAGACAGTTGGGACTGCAGGTTGGTGGCAAAGCCGAACAGCAGGGCAGCCAGCGTTGCCTTGATCGGATCCCACTTACCGAAGATCACGGCGGCGAGGGCGATAAAGCCCGCGCCTGCGGTGATGTTCTCACCGAACTCGGGGTTTACCACGAGCGTGTAGTAGGCGCCACCGATTCCGGCAATCCCACCGGCCATCATCACGTTGAGGTAGCGGGTGCGTGCGACCTTAATGCCGACAGTGTCTGCCGCCTGCGGGTGCTCACCAACGGCGCGCAGACGCAGACCCCAGCGGGTGCGGAACATCGCGAACGACACCGCGAAAACAATGACGAACATGATGTAGACGAGCACGGACTGGTCGAAGAACACCGGGCCAATGATCGGGATATCGCCGAGCAGCGGAATCTTGACCCTTGGCAGTAGCGGCGGCGAGTTGAGGCCAGCCGGGTCCAGCCAGGCCTTCACGAGGAACGTCGTGAGGCCAGCGATCAGCACGTTGAGCACCACACCGACGATCACCTGGTTGACGTAGTACGTGATGGCAAAGACAGCCAGCACCAGACCGATCAACGCGCCAGCAACCACGGCTGCCACCAGACCCCACCAGGGCGAGCCCGTCATGGTTCCGACCGCCGCAGCGGTAAACGCGCCACCAAGCAGCTGCGCTTCGATCGCGATGTTGACGACACCGGCACGCTCACCGATCACGCCGCCCAAAGCACCAAGCACGAGCGGAATGGCAAGGGCCAGTGCTCCGGAAAGCAGGGTGACGACGGTGAGCATCTTGCCCGAGCTTGCCCAGGTTGCAAACGCAAAAACCAGCGAGAAAATGAACAGCGCGGTCAGCGCCATCGGCATCTTCTTGCCCTTGTTGGCGAGCACAAACGAGTACGCGGCGATCGCGAGCATGACAATACCAAACGCGATACTGACGGGGCCAGCCGGCACCTCAACGATGCCTTCGCCGCCGGAGCAGAGCACCTGGATGCAGAAGTTTGCGACGCCCCGACGCGGAACCAGCACGACGAGTGCCGTGATCGCGAGTGCGACAACGGTCATCACGATCGGGTTCTTCAGGGAGCGCACAACGACGGTGCGCGGTTCGACAATTGTCGACATGTCTGCACTGGTCACTTGTCGAATCCTTCCTCGTCGAGGGGATCGAGGCCGACCGCATCGCCCTCCACCGGCTGAACGTTGCCATGAGCGAGATCAGTCGAGATCACGTCTGCATCTGGCATGCCGTCGATGGGTTGCGCCTCTTCGGCGGCGTCCGCGGCGTCTACGGCGATCGTCGCGACGCTGGGCGCCACCATCGCGGCGCCGAGATTAGCGCGGTCAACAGCAGCACGCTTGCGTGCCTTGCGCTCGGCACGCGTCGGCTTGCCTGGCTTCGGCAATCCGAAGATCGCGCGCACCAGGGGCGGAGCCGCAATGAACAGGACGATAAGTGCCAGCACGATGTCGACAAGTTCAGCAGGAACCTGGGCGATCTTCATCGTCACTGAGCCCGCCTGGAACATGCCAAACAGGAGGCCAGCAGCGAGGATACCGAAGGGCGTCGATCCACCGAGCAGGGCAACGGTGATCGCGTCGAAACCAATACCGGCATCGACGCCGTCACCAAAGGGAGCCTTGCTCGACAGGGCGAGCGTCACGCCGGCGATGCCGACGAGGGCACCGGCGATCAGCATGCCGAGGAAGTACATGCGGCCCACATTGATACCGGCGGTGCGTGCGGCTGCCGGGTTCTCCCCCACCACACGCATGCGGAAGCCGAGGCTCGACTTCTCCAGGAGCCACCACACGAAGAACACGGCGATAACGACGATGACCAGGCCGATCGTGACGCGGTACTGGTCACCGAACAGCTTCGGAAGCACGGCCGTCTCAGCCATGTAGCCCGTCTTTACGTTGCTGGATCCAATGGCCTGCAGTAGCCACTGGGTGCCGAGGGCGAACAGCAGGAGGTACCGTGCGACGTGGTTCAGCATGATGGTCACGATGACCTCGTGTGCGCCCGTTCGTGCCTTCAGGATGCCTGCGATACCCGCCCACAGCGCGCCGAATGCGACGCCGACGACGAGCGCGACAATGAGGTGGACTCCAGCGGGCAGCTCCATGCGCGTCGCAACCCAGCCAGCGCCAGCAGCGGCAAGCAGAATCTGTCCCTGGCCACCAATGTTGAACATGCCGACACGGAACGCGAGGCCGACACCAAGACCGGCAGCGATCAGCGGCGTTGCTTCGTGCAACGAGTTCATGAGGCTACCGATGCCCTGGGCAAAGGTCGGCTTCGTGTAGTCGTAGATGGCACCGCGGAAGAGCGCTGAGTAGGCTTCGGCAATCGCGTTGCCAGCGGCGGCCAGCATGTCTTGTGGTTTGGCGAAGAAGTAGCCGGCCGTTGCCTGCACGCCTTCGTTCGTAAAGACGATGAGCAGGGATCCGGCGATGACGGCGAGCACAAATGCGCCAAGGACCACCGGGAACTGGCTCATCATGATTTCGCGGCCGACGCCGTCAAAACGACCCTTCCTGGGCGCCGTTTCTTCAACCTGCGGGGCTGTTGCGGTCGTGGTCATGCGCTGACTCCTTCCGGAGTGATACCGGCCATCATCATGCCGAGGGCGTCACGGGGAGTATCTCCAGGCACGATGCCAACAACCTTTCCGCGGTACATCACCATGATGCGGTCGGCGAGTGCGGCGACCTCATCCAGTTCTGTGGAGATCACGATCACCGGGACACCAGCATCGCGAGTCTCAATGATGCGCTTGTGAATGAACTCGATCGAGCCGACGTCGACGCCACGCGTCGGCTGTGCGGCAACAAAAAGCGACAGGTCGTGGCCGAGCTCACGAGCGAGCACCACCTTCTGCTGGTTTCCGCCGCTCAACCGGCCTGCGGCCTGGTCGGGACCCTGCGTGCGCACGTCGAACTCGTCAATCGATTTGCGTGCGTAGTCATTCAGGAACCGCGAGCGAATGGTTCCAAAGCGGGAGAACGGCTTGCCGTATGAGCGCGTCAGCATCAGGTTCTCTGCGATGGAGAACTCCGAAACGAGGCCATCGACCTTGCGGTCCTCCGGCACGAAGCCGACACCGGCTTCGACGATGGAACGCACGGAGCGGCCGACAAGTTCGGCGCCGTTCAGGTTGATGGAACCACGCGTCTTCGGTTGCAGGCCCATGATGGCTTCGGTCAGTTCGGTCTGCCCGTTGCCCTGCACACCAGCGATGGCGAGGACTTCGCCAGCACGAACGTCGAATGACACGTCGTCGACGAGCACGATGCCCTTGGGATCGACGACCGTGAGGTCGCGAACGGCGAGGGCGACCTCACCGGGTTGTGCCTTGCCCTTGTCGACCGTGAGCGCGACAGCGCGGCCGACCATGAGCGACGCCAGCTCTTCGTTTGTCGCGGTCGGGCTGGCTTCGCCAACGACCTTACCGAGACGAATAACCGTGATGCGGTCAGCAACAGCGCGGACCTCACGAAGTTTGTGGGTGATGAAGACGATGGCTGTGCCCGCATCACGGAGCTGGCGCATCGTGGCCATCAGCTCATCCGTTTCCTGCGGGGTGAGCACGGCGGTGGGCTCGTCGAACACCAAGACCTTGGCGTCGCGGGAGAGCGCCTTGATGATTTCCACGCGCTGCTGCACGCCGACGGGAAGGTCTTCAACGACAGCGTCGGGGTCAACGTCGAAACCAAAGCGCTGCGAAATCGAGCGCACGAGTTCTCGGGCTGCGTTCAGATCGAGCACGCCCATTTTGTTGGGTTCGTGGCCGAGCATGACGTTTTCGGCGACGGTAAACACCGGAATCAGCATGAAGTGCTGGTGCACCATGCCGATGCCAGCGGCCATCGCATCGCCTGGGCCGGAGAACGACTGCACGACATCGTCCAGCAGGATGTCTCCGTCGTCAGCCTGGTAGAGGCCGTAGAGAACGTTCATCAGCGTGGACTTGCCAGCGCCGTTCTCGCCCAGGAGACAGTGGATTTCACCGGGGTTGACCGTCAGGTTGATGTGGTCGTTGGCGGTGAGAGCCCCAAACCTCTTTGTAATGTCGCGCAGCTCGAGCTTCATGGTCAGATCCTAGTGAGCGGTGTTGAGCCAGGGCTATCCCCGGCTGTGGACAGGAGAGGGAGGCCGGCATGCGCCGACCTCCCTCTATCTGTAGGTCTTAGTCGAGGTAGCTCGTAACCGTGACCTTGCCTGCAATGATGTCAGCCTTGAGAGCGTCAACCTCAGCGAGCAGTGCCGCATCGACCTTGTCCGCGAAGTTGTGCAGGTCAGCAATGCCGACGCCACCGTTCTCCAGCGTTCCGATGTATGCGTCGAAGTCGAGCGTGCCCTCGGCCGAAGCCATGGTTGCTTCGTAGGTCGACAGGTCCATCGACTTCAGGATCGACGTCAGCACGAAGTCCTGAGTGTTCGGGTCGGTCTCGAACAGGTCAGCGTCAACACCGATGAGGGCGATGTCGCGACCCGACTCCTGGATTGCCTGGAGAGCCGACTGGTAGATCGGGCCACCGACGGGCAGGATCACGTCGACGCCCTGAGCGATGACGTTCGATGCTGCGGTCTTGGCGTCAGCGTTAGCTTCGAAGCCACCGGTGAAGGTTCCGGTCTTGCCGTCCCAACCAACAACCTCAACCTTGGTGCCGTTGACCGAGTTGTAGTGGTCGACACCCTGCTTGAAGCCGTCCATGAAGATCGTGACGGTCGGGAACTCCATGCCACCGAACGTGCCGACCTTGCCAGCCTCCGAGTAACCAGCCGACAGGTAGCCAGCGAGGAACGCGGCTTCAGCGGTGTCGTACAGCAGCGGCTTGATGTTCTCGGCGTCCTTCTTGCCGTCGAAGTCGTTGTCTGCGGCGTCGTCGACAAGGATGAAGTCGGTGTCGGGGTTTGCCAGTGCAGCCTCAACGGTTGCCGCCGACAGAGCGAAGCCGACCGAAACGATAGCGTTGCAGCCTTCAGCTGCGAGGCCGTCGATGTTCGGGCCGTACTCAGCCTCAGAGTTGGATTCAACGGACTTCGACTCAGCGCCGAGCTCGTCCGTTGCGCGCATCAGGCCCTCGAACGACAGCTGGTTGAACGACTTGTCGTCAAAACCGCCGGCGTCCGAAACGATGCAGCCGAGGAAGTCGGTTGCTGCAGCCGAGGGCTCGGTCGTTGCGCCGTCGGTTGCACCGGTCGTCGGCTCGGTGGCCGGCGCCTGGCCACAACCGGCAAGCGAGAAGATGAGGCCAGCAGCGAGGACGCCGCCAGCAAGCTTCTTGGTGGTGGAAATAGTCAAGGTTGCCTCCGCGATTGATCGCCCGCGCCATTCACGGGTTCGCTCCCAGAAAGTTACCCCGCATGACGCTTGTGTTGCCTTACTCTGACGGCAAAGGTTACAAAGCCGAAACAGATTGCTCATATGAGCACTCAGAAGTGCACGCCTTTCTCGTTAGAGTACGTCGCCTCTGCCGGTGAGTTTCAGTGCGTCAACGACGCCCTTCACGCGTTGTGCGTGCTCACTTGTGGTCACGAGTAACGCGTCCGGAGTGTCAACGATCACAATGTCTTTCACTCCCACTACGGAGATGACGCGCGTGGTCTGTGAAACGAGAATTCCGCTTGATGCATCGGCAAGTACTCGGGCGTTCTCCCCCAGTATGGCCAGGTCATTGCCACGGCCGCGCGAGTTCAGCTTGGCGAGGCTGGCGAAGTCACCGACATCATCCCAATCGAAGTGCCCGGGAATCACAGCCAGCGTGCCAGCCGCAGCCGCTGGTTCCGCCACCGCATAGTCAATGGCAATCTTCTTCAGTTCCGGCCAAATCCGATCGACCGCTGGTCCGCGCTTGTCACGGTCGTCCCACGCTTCGGCAAGCTCAATCAGCCCAGCGTGGAGCTCAGGCTCATTTCTCGCAAGTTCGGCGAGGATGACGTCGGCGCGAGCAATAAACATGCCAGCGTTCCACAGGTAGGTGCGCGCTTCGACGTAGCGCTTCGCCGTTTCCAGGTCTGGCTTCTCGACAAACTCCCTGACGAGGAGGGCTTCAGGAGCGCCCTTTACCTCCAGCTCATCGCCACTGCGGATGTAACCAAACCCGACGCTCGGCTCGAGCGGTGGAATACCGATCGTGCAGATATAGCCCTCGCGGGCGACGGCGACGGCTTGCTCGACTGCCCATTCAAAGCGGTTGGTGCCCTGAATAACGTGGTCTGCGGCGAAGGAACCAATAATCACATTGGGTTCGCGGCGTTGCAGAATTGCGGCAGCGAGCCCGATGGCTGCCGCAGATTCACGCGGCTCTGATTCGAGAAAGACGTTGAGGTCGGCGACTCCCGGGAGCTCGTGTTCGACGGCGGCACGGTGGGCGCGGCCGGTAACGACGGCGATCCGGTCACTGCCCGAGAGCGGCTCGAGGCGATCCCACGTGTCACGCAGCAGAGATTGCCCGGAACCGGTGAGGTCGTGCAAGAACTTGGGTGCGTCTGCGCGCGACAACGGCCAGAGGCGGCTACCGATACCACCGGCAGGAATAACGGCATAAAAGTCAGAGAGCTTGCCTTGCATGGTGCAAGGTTAGCCCGTCGCTCCCGCGACACCGCCGCACCACGACGCGAAGCGGGACGCCAGCTTTCGCGCGATCAAGATCACGATTCAGGCACATTGTCGCCATTTATGCCCGCGTTTAGGTATGCCTCATTCGCCCCCAGCGAAATTACAGGAATAGGATAGAGACCTACGCTCGCGCTTCATTGGCGCCCGCAAAGCTCGCATCGATCAGGGAGGACGACGTGTCCGCAAGCGCTCGCTTGACACCGTCGGTATCCGAGACCACCTCAAAAACGCCGCGTGGAACGCTCTACCGCGGCAATGAGGGTATGTGGTCATGGGTGCTGCACCGAATTACAGGTGTCGCGATTTTCTTCTTCTTGCTTGTCCACGTTTTGGACACTGCACTCATTCGCGTCTCTCCTGACGCGTACGACGCCGTCATGTCGACGTACAAGAACCCACTCATGGGCTTCGGCGAACTCATCCTCGTCGCCGGCATCGTCTACCACGCGATCAACGGTCTGCGCATCATCCTGGTGGACTTCTGGTCCAAGGGCGCGAAGTACCAGAAGCAGATGTTCTGGATCGTCATTGGCATTTGGGTTGTTCTCGTCGGCGCATTCGCCGTTCGCCACATCCCGAACGTTCTTGCGCACGCAGGAGGAGGTCACTGATGTCTGCTGAAACTCTCGCGACTCCCCGCTCCTCGGCGGCTGCTCCCCGCAACGGCGGCGCCAACCTCGAAAAGTGGGGCTGGCTGTACATGCGCGTGAGCGGTGTCGTGCTGGTCGTTCTCATCTTCGGTCACCTGTTCGTCAACCTGATGGTCGGCGACGGCATCTCTGCCATCGACTTCGGTTTCGTCGGCGGCAAGTTCGCCACGCCGTTCTGGCAGTGGTGGGACGTCGCCATGCTGTGGCTCGGTCTCATCCACGGTGCAAACGGCATGCGCACCATCACCAACGACTACGTCTTGAACAAGACAGCCCGCAAGGTGCTCGTCTCCGCGATCTGGATCGCTGTCGGTCTGCTCATCGTCCTCGGCACGCTTGTTGTCTTCACGTTTGACCCCTGCAACGGTGTCTTCGAAGATGGCGCGCTGTGGGAAGCATGTGCAGAACTGACGGGCAAGTAGAAAAGCTAGGCACAACCACGTGAATACTTCAGATTCCGTTATCCGCGACGGCGTTCACTACCACCAGTTCGACGTTGTCATCGTCGGTGCTGGTGGAGCAGGCATGCGAGCAGCTATCGAAGCTGGCCCGGGTGCGAAGACCGCCGTCATCACCAAGCTCTACCCGACGCGTTCGCACACCGGTGCGGCACAGGGTGGCATGGCTGCAGCCCTCGCCAACGTTGAGGAAGACAGCTGGGAGTGGCACACCTTTGACACCGTTAAGGGTGGCGACTACCTCGTCGACCAGGACGCTGCTGAGATCCTCGCAAAGGAAGCCATCGACGCGGTCATCGACCTCGAGAACATGGGCCTTCCCTTCAACCGTACGGAAGACGGCAAGATCGACCAGCGTCGCTTTGGTGGTCACACCCGCGACCACGGTAAGGCCGCTGTGCGCCGCGCCTGCTACGCCGCTGACCGTACCGGTCACATGATTCTGCAGACGCTGTTCCAGAACTGCGTGCGCTTGGGCATCAACTTCTTCAACGAGTTCTACGCCCTCGACCTCATTACGGTTGAAGACGAAAACGGTGCAACGCAGGTTGCCGGTGTCGTGGCATACGAGCTGGCAACGGGCGAACTGCACGTCTTCCACTCGAAGGCCGTCATCTTCGCAACGGGTGGCTTCGGCAAGATCTTCAAGACGACGTCGAACGCACACACCCTGACAGGTGACGGCGTTGGCATCATTTGGCGCAAGCGCCTCCCGCTGGAAGACATGGAGTTCTTCCAGTTCCACCCGACGGGCCTTGCCGGCCTCGGCATTCTCCTCACCGAGGGTGCTCGCGGTGAGGGCGCTATCCTCCGTAACGCCTCGGGTGAGCGCTTCATGGAGCGCTACGCACCGACCATTAAGGACCTCGCACCGCGTGACATCGTTGCGCGCTCGATGGTTCAGGAAGTAGCCGAGGGTCGCGGTGCTGGTCCGCACAAGGACTACGTTCTCCTCGACTGCACGCACCTCGGTGCTGAGGTCCTCGAGACTAAGCTTCCCGACATCACCGAGTTCGCTCGTACCTACCTGGGTGTTGACCCGGTTGTTGAGCCCGTCCCGGTGATGCCGACCGCTCACTACGCCATGGGTGGTATCCCCACCAACGTCAACGCCGAGGTTCTCGCCGACAACACCACCGTTGTTCCGGGTCTCTACGCCGCGGGCGAGTGCGCATGTGTTTCGGTGCACGGCTCGAACCGCCTCGGAACCAACTCGCTGCTTGACATAAACGTGTTCGGTAAGCGCGCTGGCCGCAACGCTGTTGAGTACGTCAAGACCGCTGACTTCGTTCCACTGCCGGAAGACCCGGCGAAGGAAGTTCGCGAGATGATCGAGGGCCTGCGTTCCAACCCGGGCACCGAGCGTATTGCGACGCTTCGTAAGAAGCTGCAGGACGACATGGATGCGAAGGCTCAGGTGTTCCGCACCGACGAGTCGCTCGGCGAAGTTCTCGAGACGATCGAAGAGCTGCGCGAGCGCTACAAGAACGTCCACGTCGATGACAAGGGCAAGCGCTACAACACCGACCTGCTTGAGGCTGTCGAGCTGGGCTTCTTGCTCGACCTCGCCGAGGTTGTTGTCGTCACCGCGAAGAACCGTAAGGAAAGCCGTGGCGGTCACATGCGCGACGACTACCCGAACCGCGATGATGAGAACTACATGCAGCACACCATGGCGTACCTGACGGGCGACCCGCACTCGTCCAACGCTGATGACCACATCAAGCTCGATTGGAAGCCCGTCGTCGTGACGCGTTACCAGCCCATGGAGAGGAAGTACTGATGTCGACTGCAGTTGCTGAGGCCAGCACGCCCGAATCCGATGAGGTTCAGTCTTTCCTTGTGACGTTCATCGTTCGTCGCTTCGACCCCGAAGTTGACGAAGAGCCGCGCTGGGTTGACTACGATGTCGAGCTCTACTCGACCGACCGCGTCCTTGACGCCCTGCACAAGATCAAGTGGGAGGTCGACGGTTCGCTGTCGTTCCGCCGCTCGTGCGCACACGGTATTTGTGGTTCCGACGCTATGCGTATCAACGGCCGCAACCGTCTCGCGTGCAAGACGCTGATCAAGGACCTCGATATTTCGCAGCCGATCTACGTTGAGGCCATCAAGGGTCTGCCCCTGGAGAAGGACCTCATCGTCGACATGGAGCCGTTCTTCGCCTCCTACCGCGAAGTTCAGCCCTTCCTGCAGGCAAACTCCCCCACCACGCCGGGCAAGGAGCGCACGCAGTCCATCAAGGACCGCGCCATCTTCGACGACACCACCAAGTGCATCCTGTGCGCAGCGTGCACGTCGTCATGCCCCGTGTTCTGGACCGACGGCCAGTACTTCGGCCCGGCTGCCATCGTGAACGCACACCGCTTCATCTTCGACTCGCGCGACGATGCCGCAAACGTGCGCCTCGACATCCTCAACGACAAGGAAGGCGTGTGGCGTTGCCGCACCACCTTCAACTGTTCCGAGGCATGCCCGCGCGGCATCGAGGTCACCAAGGCTATTGCCGAGGTCAAGCAGGCTGTCCTGCGCGGCGGTCGTTGATCAGCTGATCTTCATGTGAGTGGGCGTCACCTTCGGGTGGCGCCCACTTTTTTGTGCATCGCAGAAAAGTCGCCGTTGAGTACGCTGGGGGTGTGAGCGAAGAGCGGAACCAGGAGACAGCCACTGCAGACGAACGTGCCTCTGTGGTGGAAAAGGCGACGGAGACAGCGCAGAAGGTCATGGGCTCCTTCCCAGTCCGGGTGTTCCAGCGCTTCTCTCTGCGTAATGGCTTTATCTTGGCGTCTGGAGCGAGCTTCCAAGCGTTCTTTGCGATCGCCGCCGCCATCTACGTCGCGCTCGTCATTCTCGGGTTTTGGCTGGGCGCCAGCACGACCGCAGTCAACGGCCTGATCGACGTCATCAACGGGTATCTTCCCGGTGTCATCGCAGAAAGCGGCGGCCTGTTCACCCCTGATCGGGTGCGTGACGTTGTCGTCAGCTCCACCGGCGCGCTATCGATCACCGGTATCGCCGCACTGCTCGCCGTGATTTGGACCGCGATCGGCTGGATGGGTTACGTGCGCAAGGCTGTTCGTGACATCTTTGGCCTCCCGCCCGAGACCGGCGCTTTTGTGATCCTCAAGGTTCGCGACCTCCTGGCCTCTATTGGGTTCGCCATCCTGCTTCTGATCGGTGCGGTGCTGTCGACCGTCGGTTCCAGCACGCTGAACTTTGTGCTCGACCTGATCGGTTTATCCGACAACGAGTGGCTCCTGCGCACGGGCACCCAGGTGCTCGCCATTGCCGTTGCCTGCGTCATCAACATTTTCACCTTGATCGTGTTGTTCCGGTTCTTGGTCGGTACTGATCTCAAAACGAAGCCGATCCTGCCCGGAGCACTCCTTGGCGGCGTCAGCCTCGCGATTTTGCAGGTTGGTGCCGGTTATCTGCTCGGTAAGACGCCATCCAATCCCCTCCTCGCATCTTTCGTTGTGATCATCGGTCTGCTGTTGTGGTTCCGCCTCATCATGACGGTGATCCTCCTCGCCGCCGCATGGGTGGCCGTGAGTGCCGAAGACCGCAATATCGCCATCGTGCTGCCATCGCATGAAGAACGGGCGCTCCTGGAAGCGCGCACCCTGCACGACGCGGCACTCGTGCGCTATCGCGAAGCGCGGATCGCGCGTGCTGGGGCGCGTTGGTACGTTCGTCCTGCGGCTACCCGTCAGGTGCGGCACTGGGCTGAACGCGCAGAAGAACTTCGGCTACAGGTGGCAGCGGCCGAAGCGGCGCTGGAAGAGTCAGGCAAACGCAAGATCACTGTCGTCCCTCGCCGCTAGGCTTGTGGCATGGTACGTATCTCTTCGGTCAACGTCAACGGCGTTCGTGCGGCAGCTCGCAAGGGCATGCACCCGTGGCTTGCCGACGCGGGTGTCGACATTCTGACTCTGCAGGAGGTGCGTGCGCCTCGCATTGAGCTCGAGAAGGCTCTGCCTGGCTGGACGCTCGTCGACGATGAGGCGACAGCGAAGGGGCGAGCCGGCGTCGCGATCGCTTCACGCCAAGAGCCGGTTGCGGTACGCACCGCGTTCGGCCTCGACGAGCACGACACGAAGGGCCGCTGGATCGAAGCCGACTTCGACATTAACGGCGAGCGTGTCACCGTGGTGAGCGCTTACGTGCCGACCGGTGAGGCTGAGACGCCCGCGAAGCAAGACCCGAAGTGGGCGTTCCTAGACGCGATGAATCTGCGTTTGCCCGAGCTTTCGGCTGACTCTGCACTCGCCGTTGTCACCGGCGACCTCAACGTTGGTCACCGCGAGTTCGACATTCGCAACTGGAAGGGCAACGTCAAAAAGGCCGGCTTCTTGCCGCGCGAACGTGCCTACTTCGACCGCTACTTTGGTGCGCACGGCACCGACGTGACGGGAGTCGACGGAACCACGGGGCCTGGCCTCGGTTGGGTGGACGTTGGCCGCGCATTTCACGGCGAGATCGATGGCCCGTACACGTGGTGGTCAAGCCGCGGCAAGGCATTCGACAACGACACCGGGTGGCGCATCGATTACCACATGGCCTCCCCCGCTCTCGCCGAACGCGTGGAAAACTATACGGTCTGGCGCGCGCCCAGCTGGGACACCCGCTGGAGCGATCACGCCCCGGTCACGGTCGACTACCGCCTCGGCTAAGCAGGCGCAGCGTCGCGTGCGTCTACGTGGCACCGACGCGGCTATGCGCCCACGTAGCGACGCGACTACGCGGCCACGCGATTACCTGGCTACGCGGCCACGTGGCGACGGGGCTATGCACCCACGCGTTCGCGTGCCGTTGCCACCGCGTCTGGCGTGAAAGCACGCACAGGCAACGCTAAATAGTTCGTCGAGCCACGGAACCGCAGGATCAGGGTGTCGCCGACGAGCGTCGCCTTCTGGAAGCCGCTAAGTTTCAGGGTCTGTGTGGCCAGCGGCGACTGCAACCATACGGTGTCATCCGTGATGCTCGTCGCGAGACGTGACCCCTCAGGCGCCGCCGCACGCAGCATCTTCTTCGCCTGCGAGCGCAGCAGAAACGGCACAAGCGCGGTGATGACAATCATGCCAAGCCCCGCGATCAGCATGGTGACGTTATTGGTCATCAGCGAGACAACGATCGCGGCCACGCTTGCGAGGGCGACAAAAGCGAACGCGATCAGCATCGTGGGCGTCGTCATCAGATATCGCATCACGTCGCGACCGTGCGATCGCATATCAGCGTCGGTAATGGTGATCGTGGACTGCGGCTTAGGCATGCAGACAGTATGTCAGCGCGTGAGCAGTGCGCACAGAACGAGTAGGGTTGACGAGTGACTGAGAAAGCGCGTCTTTATTCCGGAATGCAGCCGTCCGCCGATTCACTCCAGATCGGCAACTACATTGGTGCCCTCATGCAGTGGCGCGATCTGCAAGATTCCTACGATGCCTTCTTCTCCGTCGTTGACCTGCACGCGATCACCGTGGCGCAAGACCCCAAGATTCTCGCGGAGAAGACCCGCCGCACGGCCGCTCAGTACATTGCCGCTGGCATTGAGCCGGCAAAGTCGACGCTGTACGTGCAGTCGCACGTTCCCGCGCACGCCGAGCTCGCGTGGATTCTGTCGACCATCACCGGTTTCGGTGAGGCTGGCCGTATGACGCAGTTCAAAGACAAGTCGCAGCGCTACGGCGCCGACTCGACGAGCGTTGGCCTGTTCACCTACCCGGTGCTGATGGCAGCTGACATTCTGCTCTACCAGGCAAACGTGGTTCCGGTCGGCGACGACCAGAAGCAGCACGTTGAGCTGACCCGCGACCTCGCTGAGCGCTTCAACTCGCGCTTTGGCGAGGCTTTCACGGTGCCCAACGCGATGATTCAGCAAGACACCGCGCGCATCTACGATCTGCAGACCCCGACGTCGAAGATGTCAAAATCGGCAGAGACCGATGCCGGTGTGCTGTGGTTGCTTGATGAGCCGTCGAAGACCGCGAAGAAGATCATGCGCGCTGTCACCGACAACGACGGTGTTGTGAAGTACGACCGCGAAGAAAAGCCCGGCGTTTCGAACCTGATGGTGATCTACGCGGCCATGACGGGTCGCCAGATCCCCGCGATTGAAGACGAGTTTGCCGGTCGTGGTTACGGTGACTTCAAAAAGGCCGTCGCCGAAGCCGTCGTGAACGAATTTGGTCCGGTGCGCGAAAAGGTGCTTGAGCTACTTGATGACCGGGCCGAACTCGACCGCGTACTCGCGCGCAACGCCGACAAGGCAGAAGAGGTCGCGACCAAGACTCTCACCGACGTGTACGACAAGGTCGGCCTGCTGCGCCGCGCACGCTAATCGTGACGGCTTCGGCCGTCGATATCGCCCCGCTCACGACCGAACGTTTGGTGTTGACGCTCGCTTCTGCGCGCGATATCGACGATATTGTTGACGCTTGCCAAGACCCTACGCTACGGGAATGGACGGCGCTGCCTTCGCCTTACGAGCGGGCGGATGCGGAGTGGTTTGTCGCGCACGCTACCCAGGCTGAGCAGGATGATCGCGCCCGGCACTGGGTGATCCGCGCATCGGGCCGGCTGTTGGGTGTGGTGTCGTTGACACGGTCAACTCCTGACACTGCAGAACTCGGCTTCTGGATCACCGCTGACGCGCGACGCCAGCGCTATATGACCGAGGCCGCTGCCGCTGTCATCGACGACGGTTTTGCCATCGACGGCATGCTGCTGGATCGCATCGAGTGGAACGGCGCGGTCGGCAATGTCGCGTCGGCGCGGACCGCTCGCGCGCTGGGCTTCCAATACGAGGGGCTCCGGCGCGGGGCGATGCTGACGCCGCGCGGCCGAGTCGATGCGTGGGTTGCCGGGTTGCTGTTTCACGACGCCCGCAAGCGCACTCCGTGGCCCGTCCTCGCGCGTTAAGCCGCTCCGGGTGCGGGCAGGTTTCCGGGCGCTTCGCGGCGTCCGCGAAGAGATTGAGAAGCGCCCGGCTACCCCGGTAAGAGTGGCCGAGCACACCCTGACGGATGTCGGAAGTTGGTGGCATCATGGGGCGCATGCCGGAGATGCCAGAAGTGCAGGCGCTCGCCGATTTTCTTGCGACGCGTCTTCGCGGCGTGAGCATTACGCGCGTGAATCTGGCGGCAATTTCTGCGCTGAAGACGTTTGATCCGCCGCTCGAGGCGATTCGTGGTTCCGTGGTTCGCGATGTCACCCGCCACGGCAAGTTCGTCGATATTTCGCTGTTCAGCCCCGATGAAGACCTCCATGTGGTGTTTCATCTCGCGAAGGCGGGCTGGCTACGTTTCGCCGAGCAGATCTCCCCCGCCGTCATTAAGCCAGGCAAGACCCCGATCGCCCTGCGGGTGGTGTTTAGCGATGGTTCGGGTTTTGATCTGACAGAAGCCGGAACCAAGAAGTCGCTGGCGGTGTACGTGGTGCGTGACGCGCAGGTCGTGCCCGGTATCCGCACGCTCGGCCCCGATCCGCTCGCCGCTGACTTCACGCGCGAGAGCTTCGCCGATATTCTCCGCGACAGACGCACCCAGATTAAGGGCGTGCTGCGCGACCAATCGTTGATCGGCGGCATCGGCAATGCGTACTCCGATGAGATTCTGCACGCCGCGCGGCTGTCCCCGTACGCATCGGCAGCGGCCCTCAGCGACGACGACATCACGACGCTCTACACGGCCATGAAAGATACCCTGCGCCATGCGATCGAGCACGCGTCAGGCAAGCCACCTGCCGAACTCAAAGACGCCAAGCGCGCCGGTTTCGCCGTACACGCCCGCACAGGTCAGCCGTGCCCGGTGTGTGGCGATACGGTGCGGAGCGTCTACTTTGCCGACCGCAGCCTTGAATACTGTCCGACGTGCCAGACCGGTGGCAAGATCCTTGCGGATCGGCGGCTGTCGCGGCTACTGAAGTAGCCGCTGTTACGCGCACCGCACGTCATCGCACGTCGTCGTCGACCCAGTCCAGCGTTTTCGTGATTGCCTTCTGCCAATTGCGATACAGGCGCTCCCGCTCTTCTGGTTCCATCGCCGGCGTGAATCGTCGATCCTGTTTCCAGTGCTGCGCGAGTTCTTCGCGGGATTCCCAAAATCCGATCGCCAGGCCTGCGGCGTACGCCGCTCCGAGCGCGGTCGTCTCAGCGACGACAGGGCGCACCACGTCGACGCCGAGAATGTCAGCTTGGAATTGCAGGAGGGTGTCGTTCGCGGTGGCGCCGCCATCGACACGCAGCTCGCTCAGCTCAACGCCAGCGTCAGCGTTCACCGCCCCGAGAACGTCGCGGGTTTGGTACGCGATGGACTCAAGCGCCGCGCGCGCAATGTGCGCTTTTGTGACGTATCGAGTGAGGCCGACAATCGCACCGCGCGCATCCGGTCGCCAGTACGGCGCAAAAAGGCCAGAGAACGCAGGCACAAAATACGCTCCGCCATTGTCTTCGACGGTGTCGGCCAGGGTCTGCACTTCGCTCGATGAGGAAATGATTCCGAGATTGTCGCGCAACCACTGCACGAGCGATCCGGTGACGGCGATGGACCCCTCAAGGGCGTAGCGGGCAGGCTCTGACGCGAGCTTGTATGCGACGGTCGTGAGCAAGCCGTTGCGGGACGGAACAATCTCCTCCCCCGTATTAAAGATGAGGAAGTTGCCCGTGCCATAGGTGTTCTTCGCTTCACCAGCGCGGAAGGCGGCCTGGCCAAACGTGGCGGCCTGCTGGTCGCCGAGAATGCCGGTAATCGGGGTACCACGCATCAAGCTCTGCGACGACGCTTCACCGAACAGTTCACTCGACGAGCGAATTTCGGGCAACAGCGAGCGTGGCACGTTAAACGCGGCCAAGATCTCGTCATCCCACTGCAGGGTTTGGAGATCCATGAACATCGTGCGGGAGGCGTTCGTGACGTCTGTCGCGTGTACGCCGCCGTTGACGCCGCCTGTGAGGTTCCACAGCACCCAGGTATCCGTCGTGCCGAACAGAAGCTCGCCGCGCTCCGCAGCGGCGCGCGCACCCGCAACGTTGTCGAGAAGCCACGCGATCTTCGTTCCCGAAAAATACGTCGCTAACGGGAGACCGACCTGAGCCTGAAAGCGGTCGAGGCCGCCATCGGCCGCCAGCCGATCAACGATGTCTTGCGTGCGGGTGTCTTGCCACACGATGGCGTTGGCGATCGGCTTGCCCGTGTTCTTGTTCCATATCACCGCGGTTTCACGCTGATTCGTGATGCCAATAGTGGCGACATCGTGACGCGTCACGTTGGCTTTTGCGAGTGCCTGGCCGATGACTTCGCGAACATTGCCCCAGATTTCCATCGCGTCGTGTTCGACCCAGCCTGGGCGCGGAAAAATCTGCCTGTGCTCTTTCTGACCGGACGACACAATGGTTCCGCTGCGGTCAAAAAGAATTGCACGACTCGACGTCGTCCCCTGGTCGATCGCCATGATGTAGGTGCTCACGTGTACTCCATCGTCCTGTGTCATTCGAGGTTAGCCGGATGCCACCGTGCGAGCGTGCCCATTCCCCCACCCTCAGCATGCGAAACACATTTTGGTCGGCGAGAAACATGCGGCCCGTGCGTGTTTCGCCGACCAAAATGTGTTTCGGGATAATTGCGTGGTTTGGGAATGACTGAGCGTCGGCGGCGTTGAATACACTCGAACGTGCGTGCGCTTCGCGCTCGCCGACGCCGACCCGAACGAGGACCAGTGAGCACGACTGCAGCAGAAGACGCCGCCATGGCGCAGGCGCTCGCGCTCGCCGCCCAGGGGCCGCGCGGGGTCAACCCTCAGGTGGGCGCCGTCATTCTGGCCGCAGATGGGTCGGTGCTCGCCACCGGCTACCACCGTGGCAGCGGCACCGCTCACGCCGAGGTAGACGCACTTTCTCAGCTCGACGCTGGCCAGGCTCGCGGAGCGACCGCCGTCGTCACGCTTGAGCCCTGCAACCACACCGGTCGCACCGGCCCCTGCGCACTCGCGCTCATCGACGCCGGAATCGCCCGCGTTGTCTACGCCACGAGCGACCCGGGCGCGGTCTCAGGCGGCGGTGCCGAGCGGCTGCGTGCCGCCGGCGTCGACGTGGAAAAGGGCCTGCGTGAAGGTGAAGCCCGTGAGCTGATCGCGTCTTGGCTCACGCGCACACGACTCGGTCGACCGTTCGTGACGGTGAAGTGGGCGCAGACCCTCGATGGTCGTGCTGCCGCAGCCGACGGAACCAGCCAGTGGATTACCGGCGCCGCCGCCCGCGCCGACGTGCACCGCCGTCGCGCCGCAGCGGACGCCATTGTCGCGGGCATCGGAACCATCCTGGCTGACGATGCCGCGTTGACGGCGCGCGATGGTGACAACCTGCTCCCCACCCAACCGCAACCCGTCGTTGTCGGCCACCGCGAGGTTCCGCCCTCCGCCCGCGTGCGCCAGCACCCGCGCGAGATGATTCACGTGCGCGAACACGACCCCGCTGTGATTGTTGCCGACCTGCACGAACGCGGCATTCACTCCGTTTTCATCGAGGGTGGTCCCACCGTTGCCAGCGCCTTCTTGCGCGCTGGCCTCGTCGATGAACTGCTGGTCTATGTCGCCCCCGCGCTCCTCGGCGGGCCCCATGTCGCGCTTGATGAGATCGGAATTGGCACGATCGCCGACATTATGCGGTTTCACCGCCCCGAGGTGACAATTCTGGGCGAGGATATTCTGATACGTGTGACCCGTGAGGCGAGTGCTGATGGTTCCGGTTAGCAATCCCGCCACCAAACCCGCATCCTTGCCCACCCTTCGCTTTAAAGGAGGCTCGCTGTGAGCCTGTCCCCCATTTCTGACGCCCTTCATGCTCTTCGTGCTGGCACGCCCGTCATTGTCATTGACGACGAGCTGCGCGAGTCTGAGGGCAGCGTCGTGTTGGCAGCTGAGACGGCTACGACCGAGACGCTTGCCAGCATGGGCCACTGGATGGGCGGTTTGATCGGTCTGCCTGTCTGCCCGCAGCATGCTGCCGTGTTGAAGCTCACCCCGACGTCGCCGTCGCTGGCTCCAGCAGCCGGAGCCGACGCTGAAATTCGTGCAGAAGCGCTGCGCGCAATTGCGGCAACCGACAGCGCTCTGGAGCACCGCCCTTGGTACCTGGTGCCGCTGATCGCGGCTGAGGGTGGCGTCACCGCTCGCGCCGGCCACACGGAAGCAACAGTTGATCTCCTCAAGCTCGCGGGGCTGACCCCGGTCGGCGCGCTGGCCGAGTTGGTGGCCCGAGACGGCCAGACCCTGCGCCCGGACGAGCTCCTCGCGCTCTCCGCCGAGCGCGACTGGCCGATCGTTTCGATCGCCGATCTTGTCGCTTACCGGCGGCAGCACGCAACCGACGGTAGCGAACCGACTCCCCGACCCCGCCGGGTATCGTTGCGGGCCGAGGCCACGGTTCCGACCAATCACGGCACCTTCCGCTTCCTCGCGTTCAAGGATCACGTGACGGGCATGGATCATCTCGCCATCGTGTCTGGCGAGCTCACCGATACCGCGCTCGTGCGTGTGCACTCGGAGTGCCTGACGGGTGAAGCGTTTGGGTCGCAAAAGTGCGAGTGTGGCCCGCAGCTCGATGCGGCACTGCAGGCGATTAATGCCTCCGGCGGCGTCGTCATTTACATGCGCGGTCATGAGGGTCGCGGTATTGGCCTGATCAACAAGCTGCGCGCGTACAGCCTGCAAGAAAAGGGTCTGGACACTCTCGACGCCAACCTCGCGCTCGGCTTGCCTGCCGACGCGCGCGACTACGGTGCGGCAGCCGCCATGCTGCAAGATTTGGGCGTACAGAACGTGCGGCTCCTCACGAACAACTCCAACAAGGTGGCTCAGCTCACTGATCTTGGTCTGACGGTCGTGGAACAGGTTCCGCTCGTCGTCGGGGTGGGGCCGAACAACCACGGATACCTCGAGACGAAGCGTGACCGCATGGGGCACATCATCGCCGACGGACGCCTCGAAGCAGCTATGGCGGCAACGCCGCCGAGCACCGACGCGGAGTAATCGCCGCTCAAGTAGGCGCTCGCGCCTGACAGGAGTAGGGTTGTTTCGTTGTCGGGCACCAATCCGACGATGAGGTGACGCAGTGTTGAGCCGCCAGGCACAATACCCCTGTGCCTGAGGTTCCCCTTCACCGCCGTGTCCGACGCCGACACGCACTTGAAATTCGAAGAGGAATCATGTCGACGACATCCACCAAACCTGCGAACTCACGCTCCCGCGTCATCACCGCGAGCTTGATCGGTACCACGATCGAGTTCTACGACTTCTATGCCTATGCGACGGCGGCCGTTCTGGTCTTCCCCGTTTTGTTCTTCCCCAGTTCCGACCCCACCGCGTCGCTTCTCGCGTCGTTCGCGGTGTTCGGCGCGGCGATGATCGCTCGCCCCATCGGCGCGGTGATCTTCGGTCACTTTGGTGACAAGTACGGGCGCAAGGCGACGCTCGTCGCTTCACTTTTAACGATGGGTGTCGCGACCTTCCTCATCGGTTGCCTGCCAACGATCAACCAGATCGGTTTCTGGGCTCCCGCGCTCCTGCTCCTGCTCCGTCTCGCGCAGGGCTTCGCGCTCGGTGGTGAGTGGTCGGGTGCGGCGCTCGTGGCGACGGAGAACGCGCCTGCCGGAAAGCGCGCATGGTACGGAACCTTCCCGCAGTTGGGTGCACCGCTCGGCTTCATCATCGCCAACGGTTTGTTCCTGTTCATCAACTTCGCCCTCCCCTCCGACGACCCCATGCAGAAGTCGCAGGCGTTTTTGGACTGGGGATGGCGCGTTCCGTTCTGGTTCAGCGCCATCATGGTCATTGTCGGCCTGTGGGTGCGTTTGAAGCTGGTCGAGTCGGATGCCTTCAAGAAGGCGGAATCGAAGGGAACCATCCGCAAGGTTCCGGTCGCTGAGGCGTTCCGCCGCTACTGGTGGCAGATGATTCTCGGTACGTTCCTGATGCTGGCGACCTACGTGCTGTTCTACCTCATGACAAACTTCACGCTGACGTTTGGAACGAAGCCTCAGACGTTGCCCGCGGGCGGCGACCCCGCAACCTTCGTTCCTGGCCAGGGCTTCGCTTACACCGACTTCGTGCTGATGCAGATCGTTGGTGTGGTGTTCTTCGGAGTCTTCACGATGATCTCCGGACCGTTGGCTGATCGCTTCGGTCGCCGCAAGACGCTGATCTGGGTGACGGCTGCCATCGTGCTGTTTGGTTTGACGTTCTCGTTCTTCCTGATGCCGCGCGAGAATCCGGCAGGTGCTGGCACGTTCTGGTTGACGCTGGCCTTCTTGATCATCGGCTTCACCCTGATGGGTCTGACGTTTGGCCCGATGGGTGCGCTGTTGCCTGAGCTGTTCCCGACCAACGTTCGCTACACCGGCTCGGCCATCGCCTACAACGTGTCATCGATTCTCGGTGCAGCGCTGGCTCCGATCATTGCCCTGGCGTTGCTCGGCACTGCGGGCGGTAACCCGTGGCTCGTCGGCGTGTACCTTTCGGTGATGGCGGTGCTCACGCTGATTGCCGCGATCCTGATGCGCGAGACGAAAGACTCCGATTTCGCAGGCGACGCCGGAGAAGAAACTGGTGGTGCCAGCGAGACTGGCGACGTTTCTTCGGCCGCTTTGCCGTAGTCGATCGTACGAATGGAGGGGCTGGTATCCGTTGGGGTACCAGCCCCTCCATTCGTATGCGTGGGCAGATTCGCCGCTAGTCGAGGAACAGTGCCCGCAACCGCTTCGTCGTAAACAGCAGCCCGACCGCGATCATCACGAGGTAGTAGACGACGTGCCAGAGCATGCCCATGTGCAGCGCTCCGGTGGTCAGCCCCCTGATGAGTTCGACACCGTGCCAGAGCGGGAAGGCCTGAATGATGCCCTGCACCCACTCGGGGTAGTTGGTGATCGGAAAGAGTGTCGCCGAGAACAGGAACATCGGCAGGAGCACCATGTTGATCCAGTCCATGTGCTGAAACGTTTTCATGTAGCTCGTGACGGCCATGCCGAGGCTTGCGAAGCCGAACGCGATGAGGAGCACCGCTGGCAACGCGAGCACGGCCGTCCATGACAGGTTGAGCCCCGCGACCTGCATGATGATGAGGAAGCCGCTGGCATAAACCAGCCCGCGAAGCATCGCGTACATGATCTCGCCCAGGGCCACGTCGAGCGGGCCGAGGGACGTAGAAAGCATGCCCTCGTAGAGCTTTCCGTAGTTGAGTTTGAAGAAGACGTTCCACGTGGAGTCGTAGATCGCGCCGTTCATGGCGCTGACGGCGAGCAGCGCTGGCGCGATGAAGGCGGCATATTCGACTTTTGTGCCGTCTGCGAGGGTGATGAGCCCGATCATGCTCCCCAACCCGATGCCCATCGATGCCAGGTAGAACACCGGCTCGAAGAATCCGGAAAGCACGACAGCCCAGCTCGATGAGCGCGCCGCGACGAGGCCCCGCTGCACGACAGCAAGCGGGTTGCCTGCCCACAGCGCCCGTACGCCGCCAGCGCGCCTTCTGGTTCCGCTTTCTGTCAGGGTCATTTCTCGAGCCTTCTCGAGAACATGCGTCGGGCCATGAGGTACCCGCCGACGGCGAGGATGACGAGGTAGGCGATGTGGATCCACATCATGCCGGTACCGATAGGTTTGCCGTACATGGCCATGCGCCCGAGCTCGGAGGCGTGCCAGAGCGGTGATATCCATCCGATCCAGGCGAGCCACCATTCCAGGTTGGTGAGTGGGTAAAACGTGCCGGAGAAGAGAAACATCGGCATGAAGATGAATCGTTGCACGAGGGCGAACTGGCCTTTGTCATCTTCAATGCTCGCGGCGTAGGCCATCAGGGGTGTGCCGAATGCCAGACCGGCGAGCACGCCGATGCCGATCGCGAGCCACCCCGTGGCGGGGGTTTCGACGCCGCCGAAGATCCACACGATGAGGTAATACGGAACCGCGGCTGCCAGCATGCGAGACGCCGGTGCGAGGGCGACGCCTGTGGCGATTTGCGCGCTGGAAATGGGCGATGCGGAGAATCCGAAGAAGTAGAGCCGCCATTTAAACCCGCTCATCACGGGGTACGTCATTTCTTCGGTGGCGACCGCGATCGTGGCGGCGGCGATGAGGGCGGGCGCGACGAACACCAGGTAGCGTACCGAGACTCCGCCGTCATCGACAGGCGTGGAGATCAGGGCCGCCAGGCCGAGCGCCAACCCGAACAGATAGAGCAGGGGTTGACCGAGGGCGCTGGCGACAATCGTCCACCCGTACGCTCGCATCGCGCGCACCATGTGTTCAAGCACGTAAAACCAGCCGAATGCACGGGGCTTGCGCGCAGCGCGGATCGCCTCGGCGCGGAGTTCGTCGAGGGTGGGGTGCTGCGCCCGCGATGTGGCGCTGGACCGGTCAGTACTCATTCGATCAGCGATCGTCCGGTGAGACGCAGGAAAACGTCTTCGAGGCTGGAACGGCGCACGAGGGACGTGAGCGGATGATGCCCGAGTTCGACGATACGATTCAGCGCACCGTCACCGTCGTTGGTGTAGATCAGGACGCGATCGGGAAGCACCTCAACGCGATCTCCAATGCCTTCGAGATGCGGCGCGATTTCGGAGTTCTTCTCAGACCCGAACCGTACTTCGAGAACCTCACGACTCGAGTAGCTGCGAATGAGCGACGCTGGTGATCCTTCCGCCATGATCGCACCCTTGTCGACCACGATGAGACGATCGCATAATTGTTCCGCTTCATCCATGTAGTGCGTTGTCAGCACCAGCGTGGTTCCGCGTTCTTTCAAACGAAACAAGCGATCCCACAGCACGTGACGAGCCTGCGGGTCGAGCCCCGTTGTCGGCTCATCGAGCAGCAGAATGCGCGGGTCGTTGATCAAGCCGCGTGCGATCGTGAGGCGCCGCTTCATGCCGCCGGAGAGGTGATCGACCTTCGCTTTTACCTTCTCTTCGAGCTGCGCGAACGCGAGGAGCTCGTCAGCCTTGCGCCGGCACTCGGCTCCGGAGAATCCGAAGTATCGCCCGTACATATAGAGGTTTTCGCGCACGTTGAGCTCGGCGTCGAGATTGTCGGATTGCGGAACCACGCCGAGTCGGGAGCGAATCTCCGGACCGTAGTCATTGGGGTCAAGGCCCAGGATGCTGAGGTCGCCGGACGTGCGGGTGGAGACGGCGCCAATCATCTTCATTGTGGTCGACTTGCCTGCTCCGTTCGGGCCGAGTAGGCCGAAGGACTCGCCCGGCGCCACGTCAAACGTGAGGTCGTCGACGGCGACGAACTCAGGCTTGCCCTTGACGGCGTAGGTCTTGCGCAGGTTCCGCGCTGAAATCACTGCTTCTGGCACGGAGAAAACTTACCAAGATGCACCGACATTGGATACGGGATGTGGGTGGGTGCCTGCTTTGGCCCGCGGGAGCTGTCGTCGTGTCATGCGTGGGTTGAGTTTGTGAATCGCTCGCCCGGCGCTGCACTTCCCCTTCACTGGCCAACGCCGTGCGCCACTCGCCGGCACTGCGTATCGCTTGCTGGCACGACGAATCCCTCGCTGACATGAGGCGCTGCTCGTTGACACCGTGCGTCACTCCTCCGCACTGTGCGTTGCCGACCGACACTGCGTGCCAACTATCGAAAATAGGAATCGCCTGCCGACGCCATGACCCGCTCCACCGATCCCGCCCGACTCTGGCCCTCGCTTACGCGATCTCTCCGCAACTTGCCAAATTCACTAGAACCTAGCTCCTATACTCAAATGCAACTTTCTTCATAAAACCCTTGCGTCATTCGAATCTGTGTTCTAAAATGGGGGTATGACCAATCCACACCTCACCCCTCTTCTCGAAGCCGTTGCGGCGCTCGAGTCGGCGTGGTGCGATGCGGAATGTGGCACCGATTTAACCCGCACGCAGTTACTGGCGGTGAATGCCGCGATGGGAACATTGCAACGAAGGTTTGACGGGCTCCGCGCGGAAGTCGCTGCAGGAATCGAGCATGAATCCCGTCCTGAGTTGGGGCCGGATGGGCTCGCGAAGCAGCAGGGTTTTCGGAACTCGGCGACGCTGATCGCGGCAACCACCGGTGGCACGACCGGCGATGCGTCAAAGCTCACCAAACTGGGTAAAGCGACCGCGCCGCGGTCGAACCTGCTCGGTGAGAAGTTGCCGCCGAAATATCCGGCAGTGCAAGACGCGCTGCAGCGGGGCACGATTGCCGCGGCCGCCGGGTCACTGATCGTCGCGATGCTTGACCGTGCCCGCCTAAACGCCAGCACCGAACAGATCGGTGAAGCCGAAGCTCTTCTGGTGGAGGGTGCTGCGGGGTTGTCGTGTGATGACGTCCGCAAACTCGTCACCCGGGCCGAAGCCTGGCTAAACCCCGACGGTGTCGAACCACGTGAAGATGAGGCCCGTGCCAGCCGGTCACTGACCATGTTTGAACGTGACGGCTCCTTGTTCGTGAACTTCCGCACCGACGTCGCGTCGGGCGCCCCGATTAAGAATGCGATCCAAGCCTGGGTCACTGCGACCTTCCAAGCCCGCAACTCCAACGCCCACGCCGCCGCCGGTCACAGTGAAACGTGCGAAGGCACCGCCACCGGGGACGCTCCCGAGGGGTGGACCATGCCGGGTGACGATCGTCGCACCGTCGCGCAACTCCAAGCCGACGCACTCACCGCGATCTGCGAGCACCTCACCGGATGCGACAACAACGAACTCCCCCTCACGGGCGCGACTGTCATTGTCCGCGTGAGCCTTGATGACCTCACCACCGGCACCGGTGTCGCGACGATCGATGGCACGGATCAGCCGATCAGCATCAGCACCTGCAGGCAAATGGCCGCGAGCGGCGGTGTCATCCCCGCAGTCCTCGGATCCGACGGTGAAATCCTCGACTGGGGTCGTGAAAAGCGACTCTTCACGAAGGCGCAACGCCTCGCCCTCGTCGAACGAGACGGCGGATGCGTCATGTGCGGGCTCCCACCCCAAATGACAAAAGCGCATCACATCCGATGGTGGCAGCGAGATACCGGGCCAACAGATCTCAGCAACGGGGTCCTGCTCTGCACGAGCTGCCATCACCGTATTCATGACAATGGCTGGAATATCCGTGTCGACGGCACGAAACGCACCTCGAAAGTGTGGATCATCCCACCCGCCACCGTCGACCCGACACAAACCCCACGCCTCGGCGGCCGCGCCCGATACGACATCGCCGCCTAACGACACGGCCACCTAACAACACGCTCCCCTTCGCCTGACTTTGGCCAGGCGATGTTCCACCGATCTCAGCCACGCGTAGCTCAGCATGTCCGCCGCATCCCGCGGCATCTCATTGCAACGCATCGCAACCGCAACGCATCACACCACCGCACCACACCGCACCACACCGCAGCACATCACATCACCGCAAAAAGATGTTCGCGTCGGTGGGCCTAACCGGAGCAAGGCGACCCACCGACGCGAATCGTTCCCGTGGCTTCGAACGGTAACCGGAGCAAGGCCCGTTCGGTGCCACGTATTTCCGTGCGAGCGCCTCATCACCGGAGCAAGGGTGAGACGCCTGCACGAGTCTTTATGCGGAGGCAGCCTCCAAGCGTGTGCGCAACGCGGTGAGCTCGTCTGTCAGCGCCGCCGGAACGCGACCCTCAAACGTCTCGTAGAACTTTTCCGTCAGATCTGCCTCGTGAGCCCACGACGCAGCGTTCACGTCAAACAGCTCAGCCAGATCCTGGTCCGAAACCTCGATACCTTCGAGATTCAGATCGGCGGTCTTCGGCAGACGGCCAATCGGGCTGTCCACAGCCTCAACCTGACCCTCAATGCGACGAATAATCCAGTCAATGACACGCGAGTTGTCACCGAAACCGGGCCACAGGAAGCGACCGTCGGTACCCTTGCGGAACCAGTTGACCTGGAAGATGCGCGGCGCACGGTCGAAGCGGAGCGATGCGCCAACCTTCAGCCAGTGGCCGAAGTAGTCAGCCATGTTGTATCCGCAGAACGGCAGCATCGCGAACGGGTCGCGACGCAACTCGCCAACAAGACCCTCAGCCGCGGCCGTGCGCTCAGACGAGATCGTCGAGCCGAGGAACACCCCGTGCGTCCAGTCTGTCGCCTCAACAACGAGCGGAACGTTCGTCGCACGACGGCCACCGAACAGAATGATGTCCAGCGGCACACCCTGCGGCGCATCCCAGTCCTCGGAAATCTGCGGGCACTGAGCAGCCGACACCGTGAAGCGGGAGTTCGGGTGCGCGGCCGGGTGGCCCATGTCAGGAGTCCATGGGTTGCCCTGCCAGTCCGTCAGCTCGCTCGGAGCCTCATCGGTAAGGCCCTCCCACCACACGTCACCGTCGGGACGAAGCGCAACGTTCGTGAAGATCGTGTTACCCCACAGCGTCTCAACGGCGGTGACGTTGGTCGACTCGCCAGTGCCAGGAGCAACTCCGAAGAAGCCGGCCTCCGGGTTGATCGCCCACAGGCGGCCGTCGTCACCAGGGCGTAGCCACGAGATGTCATCACCAAGCGTCTCCACCGTGTAGCCAGGGATCGTCGGGCGCAGCATCGCGAGGTTCGTCTTACCGCACGCCGACGGGAACGCCGCCGCAACGTGGAACTTCTTGCCTTCGCGGTTAATCACGCGAATCAGCAACATGTGCTCGGCGAGCCATCCGTTGTCGCGGCCCAGAACCGAAGCGATACGCAGGGCGAAGCACTTCTTGGCGAGAATCGCGTTGCCACCGTAACCCGACCCGAACGAGTGCACCTCAAGCGCCTCGGGGTAGTGAACGATGTACTTGTCATCGTTGTACGGCCACGCCTTGTCCTGCTGACCAGGTTCAAGCGGCGCACCGACGGAGTGAATCGTGCGTACCCATTCCTGGCCGTTGGCAATCTCACGCACAACGTCGTTGCCAACGCGGGTCATGATTTCAATCGAAACAACGGCGTACGTCGAGTCCGTAACCTGTACACCGATCTGCGAAAGCGGGCCACCAACCGGCCCCATCGAGAACGGAACCACGTACATCGTGCGACCGCGCATCGCGCCGTCAAACAGGTCGTTCATCTTGGCGCGCATCTCAACCGGGTCAGCCCAGTTATTCGTGGGGCCCGCATCTTCTTCACGCTCAGAAGCGATGAAAGTACGACCTTCAGTGCGAGCAACATCGCTCGGGTGCGAACGCGCGAGGTAAGAACCAGGACGCAGTTCCTCATTCAACTTGATGAGGCGGCCTTCGCTCACTTGCAGATCAAGCAGGTACTGGTTTTCTTCCTCGGAACCGTCAACCCAGAAAACCGCGTCGGGCTTCAGGAGCGCAGCAACCTCGTCAACCCAGGAAACCAGCTCAGCAAAAGCTTCCCCCGAATACTCGGGGCGCTGACCGAAAGAACGCGCGGGCGCCGCATGGGCTCCACGCGTCGGGCGAGCTCCGAAGGCTTCAGCAAGAGCCATAAAAAACTTCTCCTTGGGTTGCGGAATGTAACTCCTCCATCAAGAATGCGTGACTGATCGAGGTAATTTCGGCAAAATGGAGGTGAAAGAATCGTGGTTCTTTACATATACTCAAGACATGCCATCCGCCATTGAACTCGCGACCCTGGGCCACCGGATTCGACACCACCGGCTTGAAATGGGTCTCACGCTCGACGAACTCGGCGCCAAAGTCGGCGTCGCTGGATCCCAGCTCAGCCTGATCGAAAACGGCAAGCGCGAGCCCAAGCTCTCGCTCCTTCAGGCGATCGCGCAGGCAACCGAGACGGCGGTCACCGACCTCATCTCCGGCGAACCGCCGAACCGCCGCGCAGCCCTCGAGATTGAACTGGAAAAGGCACAGACATCTGCTGTCTTCCGCCAGCTCGGTATTCCGCCCGTTCGCGTATCAAAGTCGATGAGCGACGAAACCATCGAAGCCGTGTTGGGTCTGCATCAAGAGCTGCACCGCCGCGAGCGCGAAGCCATTGCCACGCCGGAAGAAGCCCGCCGCGCCAACACCGAGCAACGTCTGCGCATGCGGGAGAAGAATAACTACCTGCCCGAGATTGAGAAGCTCGCCGAGAAACAACTCAAACTCGCTGGCCACGTCTCAGGCGCGCTTAGCCACCGCTCCGTGAGCCTGATGGCCGAGCAGCTCGGCTTCGAACTCATCTACGTCTCCGACCTGCCAGAGTCAACACGATCGATCACCGACATCGAGAACGGCCGCATCTACCTGCCGCCTGCATCGATCCCCGGTGGCCACGGCTTGCGCTCAATGGCGCTGCAGGCGATGGCCCACCGCCTCCTCGGACACAAGCCACCGACCGACTACGCCGACTTCATGCGCCAGCGTCTCGAGATCAACTACTACGCCGCATGCTGTCTCATGCCGGAGACCGCCGCAACCGCTTTCCTGCAGCAGGCAAAAAAGGACCGTAACCTCGCCGTTGAGGACTTCCGCGATGCCTTCGGCGTGACCCACGAAGCAGCGGGTCTCCGTCTCACGAATCTCGCCACCACTCACCTCGATATTCAGCTGCACTTCCTGCGCGTTGATGGTTCCGGAGCCATCTCCCGCGTCTACGAGAACGACGGGCTGCCGCTTCCAGAAGACGTCACCGGTTCGGTCGAGGGCCAGATTGTGTGCCGTAAGTTCTCGGCGCGCACCGCGTTCGAGCAGACCAACCGTACGATCGAGCACTACCAGTACACCGATACGCCGGCCGGAACCTTCTGGTGCTCCACGCAGACCGGTTCGTCCAAAGATGGAGACTTCTCGATCACGGTGGGTGTGCCCTTCGACGACGCGAAGTACTTCCGTGGCCGCGAAACGCAGTCGCGCGCGGTATCGACGTGCCCAGACGAATCGTGCTGCCGACGCGCCAACCCGGATCTCACCGACCGCTGGCAGGGCAAGGCGTGGCCGAGCGCCCGCGTGCACACGCACATTTTCTCCCCGCTCCCCCGCGGTGCCTTCCCCGGCGTCGACGACAGCGAGGTCTACGAGTTCCTGGATCGCCACAACGGCTAATGCCGGCATGACCACGACGACCAAGGCCCAGGCGATCGCCACGGGTACCCGCCGATTCTTGCCGTGGATTGCGCCGCTGGCGGTGACGGCCTTCGTGTCCGCCGCCTACATTTGGTATTCCGCATGGCAGTGGAACCAGATTGCGGTGAAGTCGTGGGATCTCAGCATCTTCACGCAGCTGTTGCAGCAGTATTCGCAATGGCAGGAACCAATCGTCAGCGTGAAGGGTGATGGCTTCAACCTCCTCGGTGATCACTTCCACCCGCTCCTCGCGATGCTGACCCCGGTCTTCGCGATCTTCCCGCACGCGTTTACGCTTCTCGTCATTCAGGCGCTCTGCTTTGGTGTTGCCGCTGGCATGTTCACCGCGGTCGCCACCCGCGTCCTCCACTCCCGCATCAGCGGCACCCTCCTCGGACTCGCCTTCGGCCTCAGCTGGGGTCTGCAGTACGCGGTCGAAGCGCAGTTTCACGAAATCGCACTCGCGGTTCCGCTGCTCACCGGGGCCACCGGCGCCATCGTAGAAAAGCGTTACCGGGCCGCGGTGCTGTGGGCAGCGCCCCTGGTTTTCGTGAAGGAAGACCTGGGCCTCACCGTGCTGATGATCGGTCTCGTCATCGCTTACCTGGAGCGCACGATTCGCGGACTGTGGCTCGCACTGTGGGGCGTTGCATGGTTCGCGATTGCCATCTTCGTCGTGTTGCCCTTGTTGAACCCCGATGGTGCCTGGGCATACGGTTCCAACGCTTCGCCTGGCGGATTCCTCGCGAACCCAGACACGTGGTTTGCCGACCCCAAAACTCACACGGTGCTCCTGCTGTTGGCAACCACGGCAGGGTTCTTGCTGCGCTCCCCGCTCACGGTGATCATGTTCCCCACGCTGGCATGGCGCTTTCTCTCCACGAACGAAGGATATTGGGGTCCAGACTGGCACTACAGCACGGTGCTCATGCCCATCGCCTTTGCGGTGCTCCTTGACGGCATCCAGCGCGCCGCAACCAGCGACAGGCCGCTCCTGCGCCGCTACGCAAAGCATGGTGTCGCCGTCGCCGTCACGGTTGCCGTCATGCTGTTGCCGCAGCTTCCGCTCGCTGACCCGCTCAAGCCGGGGGCGTGGGAACGCCCGCAACGGGCTGACGACGCGGCCGCCATCATCGCCAATATTCCGGCCGGTGCAAGCGTAGAAACCGATATCGGCATCATGTCTTACCTCGTCGACGATCACGAAGTGTTCTGGCTCGGCAATAAGAACCCGGCGCCTGACTGCCTCGTCATCGACCGGGCACGCGGTGGCACGCCCGATGAGTGGGGTGATGTGGTTGCGGTCGCCAAGCACCTGCACCCGGGCGTCGAGTACACGCATGTGACAACGTCTGGCGATATGGAACTGGCCTGCCGACTAGGCTAGATCAGTCGCATCTGGGCGGCCAGATCAGCAGGAGCACCGTGTCGCCGAAGTCTGCCTGGGTCGGTCTCACCGTCTTATCGATCGCAGTCTTTGGCGCCATCACCATTGAGGTCGCGCCCATCGGCCTGCTGCCCGACATCATGACGGCGTTCGGAGTCAATAAGGCCACAGCGGGCCTGCTCGTCTCGATGTACGCCGGCCTCATTGCCGTGTCATCGGTTCCGCTCACGCGGCTCACCCGCCGGGTGGCTCGCAAGCCCCTTTTACTCATCACGCTCGCGATCTTCAGCACCTCGAATTTGTGGGCAGCTGTGGCTGATTCTTTCGAAATGTTGGTTGCAGCGCGCACGCTGGGCGGCCTCGCGCACTCGCTCTTCTTCGCCGTCGTCATTGGGTATGCCGCACGCATCGCCCCGGTGGGGCAAACCGGTCGCGCCATCGCGCTCGTCGCGACTGGCACCAGTATCGGCATCGTGTTGGGCCTGCCTGCAGGGACCGCCCTCGGTGAACTCATCGGCTGGCGCGCCACGTTCGCAAGCCTTGGCATTCTCGTGGGTCTGTGCGGTGTGATGGCGATGATTCTGCTGCCTCCCGTGTCACACGACGCAGAGGCGGGCAAACAATTCGTGCCAGGCGGCGGCCGCCTCATCATCGTGGCCGGCCTCGCCGGGCTCTGCTTTCTCGGCTATTACACGCTCTATACCTACGTCAGCCCGATGCTGCTCGACGCGGGCCTCGCCAAGCCCTGGCTCAGCGGCGCGCTCGTTGCGTTCGGCATCGCCGGCTTCATCGGCATCCGTCTCGTCGCCCCGCACCTTGATCGCCACCCATTCGCATTCATGGTGTTTGTGCCTGCAACCCTCGTCGCATTGCAGGCCGGTATCGCCATTGCGTACCCGGCGCTGTGGCCACTCCTGATCGTTGTCTTTCTGTGGACGGGCGCGTTCGGACCGGTCAACTCCACCTACCAGAACATGCTGGTTCGAGTGGGTAAAGATAACCCAGAGATGGCGGGAGCCTGGATCAACTCCATGTGTAACCTCGGCATCGGTGCAGGCGGTGCCATCGGCGGCGTGCTCGTGATGGGTTCGGGTTATGCGGGCGCGAGCCTGACCGGTGCTGGCATCATCGCGATCGCCCTCGCCATCGCGGTACTGGGTAGGCGCGCGCTCACTCGCGCCTAACGCGTCATGCGATGTGCTCGCGGTAGCTGGCGAGCGCCGCTTCTCGCTCGCCAGCAGTGAGAGTCTCGTCAAACACAACCATGGTTCGATCGCGCTTCCATGTCGCAACGACGACGCCGTCTCGCACCAGAATCGGCTCGACCCTGCCATTCTTTGACGGCCCCACCGTGGAGATGAACTCGGGCGCGCACGTGAGCGTGCGGTCGCGATACGACATGTAGTACTCATCGAACGACGCCAGCAACTGCTCTGATCGCGGCACCACCGCAACGACGCCCACCGCCGGCTCACGAAGTGTCTGACGGCCCGCATCATCCACGTCGACCTCATCGGCAATCTCTGCGGCAGCCGCCCGCGCTTGCGTCAGCGTGAACCCACTCCACCACGCAAAATCTTCCGGCGTCGCGGGCGCGTGGCCGCGGAGGTAGCGGCGGTACATTTCGGCGTCACGATGCTCCGGAACCGGGGTCTGCGCTGGCAACTCATCGTTCAGTCTCAGAAGTTGCTGGGTGGCGCTGCCTGACACGTGATCTACCGTCGGGCCCCAGTGCACCACACCACGCAACGCAATTGCGACGATCAGATGCGTGCCGCGGTTGCCAGCAGGATCAAGCCCGCCGGCGAGCATCGCGTCGAACACCTCGGCGCGCGTCAGCGGCCCAGCAGCGAGCGCGCCACGCACGATGCGTTCGGCACGCGAATAGTCATCGTTCTCCAGCCCTAACCTCTCGCGGTGTGGCGCGGTTGTGCGTGACACGATGCGATCACGGGCCACCGTCAGTGCGAACTCCACGTCGGTCGCAGCCAACACATGAAGTGTGCCGCGAAACGGCCATGTGCGCACCAGGTCTCCGCGATCAAACGCCGCATCAACGTCAGCGGCGGTGGGCGCACCGGCGGTTCGCGCCGACAGCGCAAACTTGCCACCCCACAGCTCTTGAGCCTGCGTCGCCATCATGTGCCTGGCGGTGTCGACGAGCGACGCACCCTGCACCCGACCAAGCAGATGGCTCTCCAGGCGGCGCTGCAACACATCGGTCATGTCGCCACCCTAGGCGCCACCTCCGACGCTATTCAATGGTTCCGCAGACAAAAACGGCGGTGCTCCCGAGTCAGAAACTCGGGAGCACCGCCATCACAACAGAAATTAGCCTTCCAGGCGCACGTCGCGGCGGTGCGGCAGCACGACCGGGTGGGTGCCTGCCATGCGCTCGAGCACGCGGATCACCTGACGCGAGTAGCCGTACTCGTTGTCGTACCAAACGTAGAGAATCATGGTCTTGTCATTCGCGATCGTCGCGAGGCCGTCGACGATGCCGGCGCGGTGCGAGCCGACGAAGTCGGTCGACACGATCTCGGCCGACTCGACATAGTCAATCTGCTGACGCAGCTTGGAGTGCAGCGAAACGCGACGCAGGTAGTCGTTCGCCTGGTCGCGGTCTGCCGGACGCTCCAGCGTCAGGTGCAGCACGGCGAGCGAAACATCGGGGGTAGGAACGCGAATAGCGGAACCGGTCAGCTTGCCTTCCAGCTGCGGCAGCGCCTTCGACACGGCCTTCGCCGCACCCGTCTCCGTGATGACCATGTTCAAAACCGCCGAGCGGCCGCGGCGGTCGCCCTTGTGGAAGTTGTCAATCAGGTTCTGGTCGTTCGTGAACGAGTGCACCGTCTCGACGTGCCCCTGCACAATGCCGTAGGCCTCGTCAATCGCGGCAAGCACCGGCGTGATCGCGTTCGTCGTGCACGATGCTGCCGACACAATTGCGTCAGCGTCGGTGATCGACGAGTCATTGATGCCGTGCACGATGTTCTTGATCGCGCCCTTACCGGGAGCGGTCAGCAGCACACGCGACACACCGGTCGACTGGAGGTGCTGGCTGAGGCCCTCCTCATCGCGCCAGCGGCCCGTGTTGTCGACGACGATCGCGTTGTCGATGCCGTACTCCGTGTAATCGATCGCAGCCGGGTCGTTCGCGTAAATCACCTGAACGCGTACGCCGTTGGCGATGATCTGGTTCTTTTCTTCATCAACCGTGACGGAACCTTCGAAGGGTCCGTGCACCGAGTCGCGAGCCAGCAGCGAAGCACGCTTGGCAATGTCGTTGTCTGCACCCTTGCGCACGACGATCGCGCGCAGACGCAGGCCGGTGCCGCCGCCAGCGTGCGAAATGAGAATGCGCGCAAGCAGACGACCGATGCGGCCGAAACCGTAAAGCACAACGTCGCGCTCTGGTGCGCGCTCGGAACCGTTGAGCACCTCGGCAAGCTGCTCACGCAGGTAGGCGTCAAGCTCGGCATCGGCGGGGCGTTCGCTGACAAGACGTGCCACGTCAATCGACGCGGTGTGCGGCGAAAGCTCGTGGATCTGCTCGAGCACGGCGAGAGTTTCATCGAGCGCGAGCTCACTGTGGCCGAGCTGGCTCGCCTTTTCGTGAGCCTCGATGATGCCGGTGGTCGACAGACCCATCAGGCGCTGACCGTGAATGGATGTCACCACGCCGCGGTCGCGGTGCAGGGCACCAATGTGCGGGATCATCCGCTCGGCCAGCTCTTCGTTGCTGTTCCAAGACTTCTGGTGGGCGTCGAAATCGTTCATGCGCATCCTTGCAGTTCAACCGGTTCGCGGCCGTGAATGGGCGAGCGCCAAGATATGCACCCGCCCTACCAGCGTAAATTCCCGCAGCCCGCCTTGACGTCCAAAACAGGAAGTGAGGTTTATCTCTTTTGATTCTTCGTAAAAAAGTCATGTTCTTTCTCGAACGCAACCCACTCGTTTTCGAGCGTTCCGCACCCCGTTGGCGCATATGCACCGCCCCGGCGGCGCGTGAGAATATTCTCACCGCGGCCGACACCCTTGAAAATTCGCGGCAATTGCATGGTTCAGGGTCGCGACCAGCGCAGATTCGCAGAGGGCGCTCAGACTCCTCCCCGAGGGTTGAGCTGTTCATTTCGTGATTCCTGAGGGGGAAACATCACCATGGCTATTAACAAGCAGGTATTCGCATCACTCGCTGCCTTCACGCTTGCACTCGGGCTCGCCGGTTGCAGCTCATCGCCCGCAGAGGAGCCGGAGAAGACCGACAAGCCGGTCGCTTCGTCGGCGCCGTCTGAAAAGCCGGAAGAGACTGAAAAGGCTGAAGAGCCGGAAGAGACCGCTCCAGCCACCGAGGGTGACACGGCGGCACCCGGAACCACGGTTGCTGTCGGCGAAGAAGCGATCGTCTCGTGGGAACCGTCAGATGACACTCCCGCGCAGCCGGTCAGCATCACGGTGAAGAGCATTACCGCCGGAACGATCGATGACTTCGCCGTCGTCGGTGCAGACTTCCAGGCGAAGCTCGAAGGCTTCACGCCGTACTACATCACCGTCGAAGCCAAAAAGGTCGACCTCGCGGGCGCCGAGCTGGCATACCAGTCGTTGTACAGCGACATGAGCGCGATCAACGCCGACGGCCGCAAGATGCAGACGGTGTCGATCATCGGCGATTTTGAGCCGTGCAACACGTCATCGCTGGATGCCACGTTTGACGAGGGCACCCCGCAGACGTTCTGCTACATCGTTGCTGGCCCCGATGGCGACGACATTGGCGGCGCCACGTTCAAGCCCTACGGCACCGACTTCGAAGACAACCCGGTTGTTTGGGAGAAGTAATCTTCCTGCCATGAAGGGGCGCGGATCTGATCCGCGCCCCTTCTGCTGTGTCAGCATCCTCTATAGTGAAAGCGTCCGGGCTTCATGCCCCGGTGCTCGAAAAATGGGCACTCAGCCGACCGCCACTGACGACGCTCGCGCGAGACACATACGGATCAGTTCACCTTTTTCCGTTTCTGTCTCAGGAGCCGTATGTCTACCGTTTCTGCGCACGTTGCGCACGCTTTGGCCGCCCACACCGATCACATCTTCGGGGTGATGGGCAATGGCAATGCTTACTTCTTGGATGCGCTTGAGCGCTCCGGGTCTGTCACGTTCACCGCTGTCCGTCATGAGATGGGTGGCGTGGTCGCTGCTGACGCCTATTACCGGGCAGGCGGCGGACTGGCCGTAGCCACAGCCACCTACGGCGCTGGCTTCACCAACACGCTCACAGCGCTTGCCGAAGCTGCCCAAGCTCGCATCCCGCTCGTGCTCGTTGTCGGCGATGAGCCAACGAGTGGCCCCCGCCCGTGGGACGTCGACCAGATTGCGCTTGCTGCCGCTGTTGGCGCCCGCACCTATACCGTCGGGCGCACGGATGCTGCCGCCACCACCATCATTGCGATTGAGCACGCCCTCAACTTCCGTGTACCTGTCGTTCTCGCACTGCCGTACGATGTCTCCGCAATCGAGGCGGGCGAGGTTCCGGCGTTGCCCGAACTTCGCCGCCCTGCACCCATCACGATTCAGGGCGACGTCATGCACGCGCACGTGACTGCGGCCGCTGCTGCCCTGACCGCCGCGAAGAAGCCGTATCTCCTCGCCGGAGTTGGTGCGTGGCTCGCGGATGCGGGCGAGGCACTGGGCGAGCTAGCCGCAGCAACCGGCGCACTCACCTCATCGACGGCGCTCGGCCGCGGTATTTTCCCTGAGCAACAGTACGATTTGGGAGTCACCGGCGGCTTTGGGGCTGAAGGCGCGATGGAACTCATTCGCGAGGCCGACGTTGCCGTCGTGTTTGGTGCGGGCTTGAACCAGTTCACGATGCGTTTCGGTGAGCTCTTTGCCCCCGGCACCACGGTGATTCAGGTCGACACCGCACCCGCCGCCACCCACCCGCACGTTGGCTCCTTCATCCGCGGCGATGCCGCCATCGTTGCCCACGCCATCACGGCGCAGCTCGGTGAGCGCACCGGTGAACCGTGGCGCGAGCAGGTCGATATCGCCGCGGCTCTCCAGCGCGAGCCCGGCGACGCACAGGCAGCCGACGGGCGCCTCGATCCCCGCTCACTGGCGATTCGCCTGGCCGAACTGTTGCCAGAGGACCGGGTCGTTGTCACCGATGGTGGGCACTTCCTCGGTTGGGGCAACATGTACTGGCCGGTGGCGTCCCCCGACCGCCACATGATGATTGGCACGGCATACCAGTCGATTGGAATGGGCTTTCCGAGCGTCGTCGGTGCGGCACGCGCCAAGCCCGAGGCCACGGTCGTGTTGAACTCCGGTGACGGCGGCGGCCTGATGGCACTCGCTGACCTCGAATCGGCCGTGCGCGCTGCCGCGGGTCACGGCATCGGCGTGATCTGGAACGACGCGGCCTATGGTGCCGAAGTCAACCTCTATGGACTCAAGGGCCTCGCCACCGGCCCGATGCTGATCCCCGAGGTCAATTTCGCGGGCCTTGCCGAGGCCGTCGGCGCTGAAGGCGTCGTCGTGCGCACGCTCAGCGACCTGGATCGCCTCGCCGAGTGGGTCACGATCGACCCGAGTGAACGCAAGTTCCTGATGCTGGACTGCCGGATTTCCGGAACCATCATCGCGCCGTACCAGGAAGAGATCATCCGGGTAAACACGTCGCCAACGATCGTCTCGGAGAACAGCCGCTAGCTGCTCTGACGAGGTTCTTGACGAGAGCCCCTCCCCCTGCCATGGTGGCCTCACAGGAGGTGGCTTCATGCAGGAGTACGAATTTGTACGGATTCCAGCGGCGCGTACTCGCGCCGGATTTCGATATGACGTCGATTACCAAAACGAGATTCGCGTGCGCGCGGCGGCCGGGTGGACCTTTGTACAAGCGATCACTTTTGAGTCTGAGTCGCACCCTCATCTCGATCTGGTGTTCACCCGAAAGGTAGCGAAATGAATCATCCGCTGCGCCTCTTGCAGGCGTTCACTGTGTTCTGTGCCGGCCTCTACGGCCTCTTCGTTTTCCTCGGAAATCTGATGGATTACGACTCCAATTACCAGTTCGTCAAGCACGTGTTATCGATGGACACGACGTTCGATGGAAACGCACTGATGTGGCGCGCCATCACGGAACCATGGGTCTGGACGGTGGGATACATCGGCATCATCATCGCCGAGGGCACCTTCGCTGCTCTCGGCTTGGTCGGTGGCGTTCTCCTGTTCTTGCGTCGTAACGCTGACAGCGTCACGTACGATCGCGCCCGCACCTGGGGATACGCCGCCTACGCGGTCGGCCTGGCGATCTGGTTTATCGGGTTCATCGTGATCGGCTCCGAGTGGTTTGCGATGTGGCAGTCAAGCTCATGGAACGGTAAAGACACCGCCATGCCGTTGGCGATTCTGTGGGCAATCTTTGCCGCACTGCTCGCCATGAACGCTCCCGCTCCCGCACACGAATCTGACCGGCAATAGTGGCAAAGCGAAACGCCCCCCACCTGGTGAATTTCACCTGGTGGGGGGCGTTTCGTTGTCTTAGACCTTCGAGAGGCCGTAAACCGGGCTGACCGACTGCTCTTCTTCGTGGTCAGGGCCGAGCGGAATGCGCGCGCGGTCCTTCAGCAACAGCGTGGCGATCAAACCGATCACGGTCATGCCTGCCAGGTACCAGGTCACGTTCTCCGTTGAACCGGTCGTCTTCACGATGGCTTCAGCAATGGTCGGCGCGAACGCGCCACCGAGGATGGCACCGATGGCATACGAAATCGAGACGCCGGAGAAGCGGATCGAAGCCGGGAACAGTTCGGTGTAGAACGCTGCCTGCGGGCCGTACGTCAGGCCGAGGCCGACAGTCAGGAAGATCAGCGCGAGCGCGATGTTCATCAGCGATCCGGTGTTCACAAGCGGGAACAGCGTGAACACACCCACCAGCTGCACGATCCATCCGATGATGTAGGTGTTGCGGCGGCCAATCTTGTCGGAGAGCCACCCAGCGATCCAGGTAAAGATCAGCCACGAGACGGCGGAGGCGGCAACAATCCAGAGGATGATCGTCGCGTCAGCCTTGACGGTTCCGGTCGGGTCCGTCGTGTAGCGCTGGATGTATCCACCTGTGGTCATGTAACCAACCGCGTTGTTACCGGCGAAGACGAGGGCGGCAATGAGAACGAGCACCAGGTGCTTCTTCAGCAGTTGCACGATCGGCGTGCGCGTCTGACCTGCGCGCTCTGCGATCTCAGCGAAGACGGGGCTTTCTTCCACGCCACGGCGGATCCAGTAACCGACAATGATCAGCACAACAGAAAGCAGGAACGGCACGCGCCAGCCCCACTCCAGGAAGCCTTCCTCACCGGTCAGCGCACGCGTTGTTGCCATCACACCGGACGAAAGCAGCAGACCGAGGGGAACACCAATCTGAGGGGCGGCACCAAACAGGCCACGCTTGTCCTTCGGTGCGTGCTCCACGGCCATCAAGACCGCGCCACCCCACTCGCCACCGGCGGAGATACCCTGCAGCACGCGCAGCGTCAGCAGCAGGATGGGAGCGGCAATACCGATCTGGGCGTAGGTCGGCAACACACCGATCAACGTGGTGGCGGCACCCATACCGATGAGCGTGATCATCAGCACCTTGCGACGGCCCAGCTTGTCACCGAAGTGACCGGCAAGGAAGGCACCGAGCGGGCGGAACAGGAAGCTCAGGCCGACACCGAGGAAGGCGACGACGCCGGCAAACTGCTCGCCTGCTCCGGAGAAGAACAGCGGAACAAACACCAGGGCGGTCGCACCGGCATAGGTGAAGAAGTCGTACCACTCAATGGCGGTTCCGACGACGGTTGCGAAAACGACGCGACGGCGATCTGTGGCGCTCGATATCGTGCCGGTGGGCGTTAGTGCTGAGCCGTTGTCTGCACTCATGGGAGACTCCTTTGTCATTCGCCGGCGCCTAATAGTCGGGTAATCATTGCCGGGCTTGAGATGATGATATACGATTTCAGATATGACTCAAGGTCGAGTTTCGCGGTAGCGAGTTCACGACAGCCCGCCGAGTCCGAGCAAAAGGAGAAAACCCCATGACGGATCTCGATCCCCGATTCGCCGCACTCCCCCAGCGCCCGGGCAAAATCATTGCCGTACACCTGGCGTATGAATCGCGCGCTGCACAGCGTGGCCGAAAGCCCGCACACCCGTCCTACTTCTTCAAGCCGTCGTCATCGGTCGCGGCCACCGGCGGCACGATTGTGCGCCCCGCTGGCACCGAACTGCTCGCATTCGAGGCCGAGATTGCCGTCATCATCGGCACGGATTGCCGCAACCTCACGCGCGAGACCGCGTGGGACGCGGTGGGCTGGATCACCGCGGCCAACGACTTCGGCCTCTACGACCTGCGTGCCAACGACAAGGGCTCCAACGTTCGCAACAAGGGCGGCGACGGATTCACTCCGCTCGGCGCCCAGCTCATTGATGCGAAAGCCGTTGACCCCACGAACATTCGTGTGCGTGCATGGGTGAACGGAACCATCGCGCAAGATGACAACTCCGCAGGCATGTTCTTCCCGCTCACGCAGTTGATCGCCGATCTCTCGCAGCACTTCACGCTCGAGCGCGGCGACATCATTCTCACCGGCACCCCCGCAGGCTCCTCCGTCGTGGTTCCTGGCGATGTCGTTGAAATCGAAGTCGACGTTGCGGGCACCACCCTCACGAGCGGCAAGCTCGTCACCACCGTCACGCAGGGTGAGGTCGCTTTTGATGCGACCCTCGGCTCACTTCCCGCCGTGGATGACACGCAACGCATTGAAGCGTGGGGTTCGCGCGAGGCTGCCGGCATGGCGGAACCAGCACCGGCGTTGAGCGCGGAGCTGTACGACAAGCTGATGCGCACCCCCGTCGCCGGGCTGTCTGCGCAGCTACGCAAGCGCGGTCTCAACAACGTCACGATTGACGGCGTGCGCCCCATGCACCCCGACGCCAAGCTCGTCGGCACCGCCAAGACGCTGCGTTTTGTGCCGAACCGTGAAGACCTCTTCAAGACTCTCGGCGGCGGTTACAACGCGCAAAAGCGTGCGTTTGACGCGGTGCGCGAGGGCGAAGTTCTCGTCATCGAGGCGCGCGGCGAAAAGGGCTCTGGCACACTCGGAGACATTCTCGCGATCCGCGCTAATGCGGCAAAGGCTGCCGGTATCGTTACCGACGGTGGCGTGCGCGACTACGACGCGGTGCAGGCCGTGGGTCTTCCCATCTACTCGAACGGCGCCCACCCCGCCGTCCTCGGCCGCAAGCACGTGCCGTTTGACCACGACATCACGGTGGCGTGCGGCGGAACAACGGTGCAACCAGGCGACATCATTGTGGGTGACAACGACGGCGTGATCGTGATTCCGCCTGCCATGGTCGAAGAGGTTGTCGATGCGGCCCTCGCCCAGGAGGACGAAGACGGCTGGATCGCGCAGCAGGTTGCGGCCGGCCACCCGGTCGACGGGCTGTTCCCGATGAACGCCGAGTGGCGCGCACGCTATGAGGCCGACCATGGCAACTGAGCTGGCGACGATCGACGCTCAGCGCGGCGGATCGAAATCGGAACGCGCATACGAATGGGTTCGCGAGCGCATTAGCCGTCAAGAGTATGGCCCCGGGTATCGGCTCGTGCTCGGAACCATCGCCGATCAGCTCGACATGAGCGTGGTTCCGGTGCGCGAAGCGATTCGCCGGCTCGAAGCCGAAGGACTCGTCACGTTTGAACGTAACGTGGGCGCAAAGGTCACGCTCGTGAACGCGGCAGACTACGTCAACACGATGGAGTCGCTTGGCATCATTGAGGGCGCAGCAACCGCGCTGAGCGCCCCGCTGCTCGACGAGGCAACCCTCGCCCGCGCCGCCGCCATCAACGAGCGGATGGAAGCGCTGCTTGATCATTTTGATCCGCACACTTTCACCATCTTGAACCAGCAGTTTCACGCGGTCCTGTTCGAGGTATGCCCCAACGCACACCTCGTGGAACTCGTGCAGCGCGACTGGGCACGCCTCGCCGGCCTGCGTGACTCGACGTTCGCTTTCGTCCCAGGACGCGCACGTCACTCCGTCGCCGAACACGGCGAAATTCTCCACTTGATCCGCACGGGTGCCGACCCCCGTGAGATCGAAGAAGCCGCCAGGGCACACCGCTGGCACACCCTTCAGGCCTACCGCGACGCGCGCGGCCTGACCGATTCCCCGAAGAACTGAGGACACCATGACCGAACGCCACATCCCGGTTGATCTTCCGGCACGCATTCAGCACTACATCGACGGCCAGTTCGTCGACTCGGAAGACGGCGACACGTTTGACGTGCTCGACCCGGTAACCAACGAAACCTACCTGCAGGCGGCTGCCGGCAAGAAGGCCGACATTGACAAGGCCGTTGCCGCTGCTCGTCGCGCATTCACCGAGGGCCCGTGGCCCAAGATGCTCCCCCGCGAGCGCGCACGCATTCTGCACAAGATCGCCGACATTGTTGAGTCACGCGACAAGCGCCTCGCCGAGCTGGAGAGCTTCGACTCCGGTCTTCCGATCACGCAGGCTCTGGGCCAGGCCCGTCGTGCAGCCGAGAACTTCCGCTTCTTCGCCGACCTGATCGTGGCACAGCACGACAACGCGTTCAAGGTTCCTGGCAAGCAGATGAACTATGTGAACCGTAAGCCGATCGGTGTTGCCGGCCTCATCACGCCGTGGAACACGCCGTTCATGCTCGAGTCGTGGAAGCTCGGCCCGGCACTGGCAACGGGTAACACGGTCGTGCTGAAGCCGGCCGAGTTCACGCCGCTGTCGGCATCGCTGTGGGCAGGCATCTTCGAGGAGGCCGGACTCCCCCAGGGTGTCTTCAACCTCGTCAACGGCCTCGGCGAAGACGCGGGCGATGCCCTCGTCAAGCACCCCGAGGTTCCGCTCATCTCGTTCACGGGCGAAAGCCGCACCGGCCAGATCATCTTCAGCAACGCGGCCCCCTACCTCAAGGGTCTGTCGATGGAGCTCGGCGGCAAGAGCCCGGCAATCGTGTTTGCTGACGCTGACCTCGACGTCGCGATCGACGCGTGCATCTTCGGCGTGTTCTCGCTGAACGGCGAGCGTTGCACCGCAGGCTCGCGCATTATGGTGCAGCGCGAAATCTACGACGAGTTCGTGGAGCGCTACGCAGCGCAGGCCAAGCGCATCAAGGTGGGCGACCCGCAAGACCCGTCGACCGAGGTCGGCGCACTCGTGCACCCCGAGCACTACGACAAGGTCATGAGCTACGTCGAACTTGGTAAGACCGAGGGTCGCCTGGTTGCCGGCGGTGGCCGCCCCGAGGGTTTCCCCACCGGAAACTACGTCGCACCGACCGTGTTCGCCGACGTCGCGCCCGACGCGCGTATCTTCCAGGAAGAGATCTTCGGCCCGGTCGTCGCGATCACGCCGTTCGACACTGATGAAGAGGCTCTCGCCCTCGCAAACAACACGAAGTATGGCCTGGCCGCATACGTGTGGACCAGCGACCTCAAGCGCGCGCACAACTTCGCACAGTCGATCGAGGCAGGCATGGTGTGGCTGAACAGCAACAACGTGCGTGACCTGCGTACCCCGTTCGGTGGCGTTAAGGCTTCGGGTCTTGGCCACGAGGGCGGTTACCGCTCGATCGACTTCTACACCGACCAGCAGGCCGTTCACATCACGCTGGGCGAGCCGCACAACCCCACCTTCGGCAAGAACTAAGGCATAGCAAGGACGCTTTGACATGACTCACCGCGACAATATGACACTGACCTCGTCGGGATTCTGGGTTTCGCAAGAGGCCCCCATCTCAACGGACAACCCGATCGCGACGCCGCAGAGCTCGCCGCCTGACATCCTGCGCTGCGCGTACATGGAACTGATCGTCACCGACCTCGCCGCTTCCCGCGAGTTCTACGTCGACATCCTCGGTCTGTACGTCACGAAGGAAGACGACGAAGCGATCTACCTCCGCTCCACCGAGGAGTTCATCCACCACAACCTCATCCTGCGCAAGGGTGATGTGGCGGCCGTGCGCGTGTTCTCCTACCGCGTGCGTACCCCGGAAGACCTCGACCTTGCCGTCGCCTTCTTCACCGAACTCGGCTGCGATGTACGTCGCGAACCGAACGGTTTCGTTGACGGCATCGGCGACTCAGTGCGCGTCGTCGACCCGCTCGGCTTCCCGTACGAATTCTTCTTCCAGTCCGACCACCAGGAGCGCATGTCGTGGCGTTACGACCTGCACATTACGGGTGAACTCGTGCGCCTTGACCACTTCAACCAGATCACGCCCGATGTTCCGCGCGCCGTCAAGTACATGCAGGACCTCGGCTTCCGCGTGACCGAAGACATCCAGGACGAAGAGGGCACCGTGTACGCCGCGTGGATGCGCCGCAAGCCCACCGTGCACGACACCGCCATGACCGGTGGCGACGGCCCGCGCATGCACCACGTGTGCTTCGCTACCCACGAGAAGCACAACATTCTCGCGATCTGCGACAAGCTCGGTTCGCTCCGCCGCTCTGACTCCATCGAGCGTGGCCCCGGCCGCCACGGCGTCTCCAACGCGTTCTACCTCTACCTGCGCGACCCCGACGGTCACCGCGTCGAGGTGTACACGCAGGACTACTACACCGGTGACCCCGACAACCCGGTCGTCACGTGGGACGTACACGACAACCAGCGTCGTGACTGGTGGGGCAACCCCGTTGTTCCGTCCTGGTACACCGACGGTTCCATCGTGCTCGACCTCGACGGCAACCCGCAGCCCGTCGTCGCCCGCACCGACTCGTCGGAGATGGCCGTCACGATCGGCGCCGACGGCTTCAGCTACACCCGCGCCGACGAGCGCGAAGGCAAGCTCGGCAACCAGCTCTAACCAACTCTGATCGGCCGCGGGGTTTCACTTCCGCGGCCGATCAGAACGGTTGGGACGCTCCGCTTCCGCGGATTCTTTTCCCGTTTCGCCTCCAGCTTCGGGCCTGCGGCCCTCCGCCGCCAGGCCCAGCCAGCGAATCGGAAAAAGAATCCGCTCACGCTGTGCTCTCCACGTCGTGTGGGTTTGATTCACACTCCCCTATCTCTGCCGCCGCCGTCTTGCGAGTGGAGGTGGAGCGATTTGTTTTTCCTCGACGTTGGTTGGGCCTGGCGGGCGCGGGCCGCAGGCCCGTGCCTGGAGACGGCGAGGAAAAACAAATCGCGGAACCGCAACGCCCCGGCCAACAAATCGCGGAACCGCAACGGAACCACCCCCGATACGCCAGTTCTAGGGAAGGATTGAAGAATGTTGTCGCAGGATGAGATTGAGGCCATTGCCGAAGAACTGGCGGAGGCCGATCGGAACCACGGGGTGATTCCTCGGATCACGGCGCGCTATCCGCATGCAACGGTGGAGGATTCCTACGCGATTCAGGGCGTGTGGCGTGACAAGAACATTGCCGCTGGCCGCCGACTCGTTGGGCGCAAGATCGGGTTGACGTCGCGGGCGATGCAGCAGGCGACGGGCATTACTGAGCCTGACTACGGCGTGATGTTTGATGACACCGTGTATGAAAACGGTTCACAGATTGCGTTTGACACGTTCTCCAACGTGCGCATCGAGGTGGAGCTCGCTTTCGTGCTGAAGGCGCCGCTCGAAGGCCCAAACTGCTCGATCTTTGATGTTCTGCGCGCAACCGAGTACGTGGTTCCGGCCCTCGAAGTGTTGAACTCGCACATTGAGCTTGAGGGCCGCACGATCGTTGACACGATTTCCGACAACGCAGCGTACGGCGGCATGGTGCTCGGCGGCAACCCGATGGCCCCCGACGCGATTGACCTGCGTTGGGTATCGGCGCTGCTGTACCGCAACGAAACGATTGAGGAGACGGGCGTTGCCGCTGGTGTGCTGAATCACCCGGCGACCGGTGTCGCGTGGCTCGCGAATAAGTTCCACCAGCACGGCAGCCGTCTCGAGGCGGGCGAGATTATTCTCGCCGGCTCCTTCACCCGGCCGATGTGGGTATCGAAGGGCGATAGTGTGCTGGCAGACTACGGGCAGATGGGAACCATTACATGCCGCTTCGTTTAGACCCCACGTTTGCGGATGCGCTCGCGAACCGTGAGCGTCCGCTGATTGGTCTGTGGGTGGTGTCTGGCTCTCCCCTGGTGGCCGAGATCTTCGCTGGATCCGGCGTGGACTGGTTGCTCATCGACATGGAGCACTCGTCAAACTCGCTGGAGTCGGTGTTGCACCAGCTTCAGGTAGCAGCGGCTTATCCGATTTCTCCCGTCGTGCGTGTGCCGTATGGCGATGATGTGTCGCTGAAGCAGGTGCTCGATATTGGCGCGCAGAACGTACTCGTGCCGATGGTGAACAACGCCGAGCAGGCACGCGCTGTGGTATCTGCCGTGCGGTACGCGCCGCGCGGTGTGCGTGGCGTCGGGTCGGCGCTGTCGCGCTCGGCACGGTGGAACCGCGTCGACGGGTACCTGCAGAATGCGGACGATCATGTTTCGCTTTTCGTGCAGATCGAGTCGGCTGAGGCCGTCGAGAACGCGGCGGAGATCGCCGCGGTTGACGGCGTTGACGGCGTTTTCGTTGGCCCGTCTGATCTGGCTGCGTCGATGGGTTTGCTCGGTCAACAGAGCCACCCCGATGTCGTCGCTGCCGTCACTCGCACGTTCCAGGCTGTGAAGGCGGCAGGCAAGCCCGTGGGCGTCAACGCTTTCGACCCGCAGCAGGCCGAGCAGTACATGAACGACGGCGCAGCGTTCGTCGCTGTCGCCGCAGATGTCTCTGTGCTTGCCCGTGGTTCCGAAGCTCTTGCAGCTCGCTTCATCCCCGCTACCGACGCGGAGCAGCGCACCTCCTACTAACGTCTCAAACGCTGAAGGGCGGCCGCCGGATCATTCCGACGGCCGCCCTTCAGGCATCTATGCGACGAGTTACATCGTGCTGACGATGGTCAGCGCAACCGCCATCACCAGACCAGAACCGATCAGGGTCACGAACGTGTAGCCGAGAATGTCACGCATCTTCAGGCCAGCGATAGCAAGCACCGGAAGCGCCCAGAACGGCTGGATCATGTTGGTCCACTGGTCACCGTAGGCAATTGCCATGATGGCGATCGACGGGTCAACACCAAGCTGGTTCGCGGCATCGAGCATGATCGGGCCCTGCACCGCGAACTGGCCGCCACCCGAGGGGACGAAGAAGTTGACGATACCGGCAGACAGCAGTGCAAGCGCGCCGAACGTGGTCGGGTTTGCGATCGACACGAAGGCGTCCGAGAACAGCTGGATCAGGCCCGACGTCGACATAATGCCGAGGATGCCTGCGTACAGCGGGAATTGCAGGAGGATCTCACCGACGTTCGAGGCAGCCTGCTTCGTGAGGTGGATCAGCTCAAACGGGTTGCGCACGAGCAGCAGGATAAGAGCCAGGAACGACCAGTTCACGATGTCGAGCGTGAGGCTACCGCCCTGGACGAAGTGAATGATCAGGTAGGCCGCAAGCATTGCTCCGAGCACGAGCGTCAGGATGCGCGACGCGTCCACGCGGTCGGCCGGCGTCTCGACGGCGTCATCTGCCTCGTCGTGTTCTTCCGAACCGACGTTTGCTGGCAGCTCGAAGATGGGGTCATTGCCTTTGGGGCGAATGAGGTACATCAGCGAGGCACACACGATGATGACGGCGAGTGCGGTCAGCATGTTCCACGTCGAGAACGTCGTCTCTGTGATCGGTACGATCTTGCCGTTGAGGCTGGATTCCAGGAACGAACCGGGCGTTGCCGCCGTCAGCGGCCCGGAGCCCGAGTAACCCATGTGCCAAATGACGAAGCCGGAGTAACCCGACGCGACCAGCAGCGGGAAGTGCACCTTCATGGTTCCGCGTTCGCGTGCCTGCACCGCAATCTCGCGTGCCAGCAGCGTGCCGACAACGAGCCCAAGACCCCACGTGAAGAGGCTGGCGATCGCGGCGACGACAAAGACGAAGACGTACGCGACGCCAGCGGTCTTCGGAACCAGTGCGGCGCGACGCAGAAGCTTACGCACCGGACGCGTGTTGGCGAGCATGTAGCCCAACAACAACACGAGGCACATCTGGGTCATGAAGGCGAGGAGCCCCGCGAGCCCGTTGCCCCAACCAGTAAGAACCTCGACCGGGCTCTGCTGGGTGAGGGTCATCGCAAGGATCGCGACGATCAGCGTGAGGATGATGGCGAACGTGAGCGCCGACGGGATCCAGCGCTCGAGGAAGCGGTTGATGGGGCGCATAAAGCTGCGCTTTTCTGTGCGCGCTTGCGTCGTGTGCATAGCAGCAACTCCTTTGTTACAGATGTCTCTCGAGCCTATCCGTGCCTGAATGTTCGCTGTGACCATACGCACAGCCAATTACTGACTTTTGACAGTATTCGACTGTTGATGAGTGCCCTAGCCAAGAGTCGACCCGACTGCCATCATGGAGGCATGAAAACCTGGGTTGTCCGCTTCGGATCGCTGTATGTGTTCAACGTCGTCGTGCTGTGGCTCATCGGCGCGCTTATCCCGCGCGTCTATGTGGGCTGGAGCGCGCTGTGGGGAGCCGTCATTCTCACGGCCGCAACGATTTTCGTAAAGCCTGCAGTAACCAAGTTCTTGAAGAACGCCACGTCAAACTCCAGCAAGAGCATGAGCGCCGGAGTTCAGAAGGCGATCGAGTACGGCATTGTCTTCGTTGTCGCCCTGGTGGTGTGGATTCTGGTGCGTATTTTCTCGGGCGTCTACACGTGGGACTTCTTCACCGGAATCCTGCTGCCTCCGGTCGTTCTGCTGGCCGCATGGTTTATCTATGACATGATCGACGACCGCATCGAGAAGGTCGCTGGCGACCTGTACGACAAGGCCGAGTCCGCGGTCAACGAGAAGAATGCGGGGGCACAGCCCGCCTCCCCTTCCCCCGAGTCACCCGCCACACGTGCCGCACGTGACGAACTGAAAGATGGGCTCACTCCCGAGCAGCGTCGAATGATGGAAGATCTCTAACCCTGCCGAGACATTCGCGGCCGCTCCCTCCCCAGGTTGCGGCCGCGAACACTTTTGATGACTCAAACGACAGCGGCGAGCAGTCGCACCGCGAGAGACCGCGCCGTCACCGCTGGCACACCGGTGACCCGTGTGACCTCATCGGCCATCGCCTGCGTGTACCCCACACAGTCCAGAAAAATAATGTGCGAACCGGCATCAGCCAGGAGCTGAGCGGCTGCCGAGAGGTCTACCGCAGATCCGGCGTACGGATTCGCGGCGGCAATGGCGGCGTCAATTCCGTAGCCATCAGCCCAGCGTTGGTGAATCACATCCTGCTGTTCTGGTTCCGGAACCACGAGGCCGAGACGGTGTCCGTCGGCGAGACCAGCCATGCCTGCACGTGCCAGCTTCTCAGCGGTGTAGAGCGGAACCGGCGCCGTCACGTCGGGGACATTTCCCGTGCACATAATCAGAATGGCCTGCGCCCCAGCGGCAACCGCGCGATCAACCGCACCCTGTACGAGGGGTGCCAGTGCATGTTCGCTCATGGTGGCCGACCCTCCATCGCGCAACCGCGAAACGACGCGTTCCTCACCAGGAGCTGGCGCCAGCTGAGCAATATCGCTTGCTGAGAGCTCATCAAGTGCACCGTGCTCAATCACCGTGTGAGCATTGAGTAGGCCTTCGATGTCTGGCCAGATGTCGACGCGCGGCGCCTGGCCGATCGTGATCAGCGCGACGGTACTCATCAGAGTTGCCCGACTCCGGCGGCGATCACGGCACGACGTTCCGCACGGTCAACGTAAGCGGTCGGGTCCGGAATCGGCACGGCGGCGATAAGAGCGCGCGTGTAGGGGTCCTGCGGATCACCAATGATCTGTTTGGCATCGCCAGCTTCAACAACCTTGCCGTGCTTCATCACGATCATCTCGTCTGCCATAAACTCTACGACGGCAATGTCGTGTGAGATAAACAGGTAGCTGAGGCCGAGCTCATCCTGCAGGTCTTTCATCAGGTTCAGCACCTGCGCCTGCACCGAGACATCAAGTGCCGAAACGGGCTCATCACACACAACCAGTCTCGGGTTGAGCATCAAAGCCCGTGCGATACCGATACGTTGGCGCTGGCCGCCGGAAAACTCATGCGGGTAACGGTTCGCGTGTGCAGCTTCCAAACCAACGCGTTCCAGCATGTCGCCAACGCGCATGAGCTGCGCTGACCGCGACAGCGACTCGTGCTCAATCAGAGGTTCGCTCAGCAGGCGCCCGACCGTCCACCGCGGATCGAGGGAAGCGTAGGTGTCTTGAAACACAATCTGCATGTCACGTCGATGCTTACGTAACTCGGCTGGCGACGCCGCCGTGAGATCCACGCCGTCGTATGTCACGGTTCCGGCCGTCGGTTCAACCAGTCGTAACGCGCACCGACCGGTGGTCGACTTGCCCGACCCTGACTCACCAACGATGGCGAGAGTCTGACCCGCTCCAAGCTCAAACGACACCCCATCAACGGCACGGAAAGGCTCAGCCTTGCGGCCAGCGCCACGGCGTCGGTACTCCTTAACGAGTCCGTTCACGCTCAACAGTGCATTCATCGTGCAAGTCCTCCTTCAGCGACGACAGGCAAACGGTCTTTTCCGACGTTACGTGCCGGCATCGATTCGAGCAGCGCTTGCGTGTAAGGGTGCTGAGGAGCCGCGAACAGAGGGTTCACGTCTCCTCGTTCGACAACGTTGCCGCGACGCATCACCACGACGCGATCGCAGGACTGCGCCACAACGCCGAGGTCGTGGGTGACCAGCAGGATGCCCATACCGTGGCGTTCCTGAAGGTCGTTCATGAGGTCCAAGATTTGCGCCTGAGTGGTGACATCGAGCGCCGTAGTCGGCTCATCAGCAATCAAGAGATCTGGCTCGCACGACATAGCGATCGCGATCATCACACGCTGCCGCATGCCACCAGAGAGGTGGTGCGGGTAGGAGGCGGCGATCTCGTCGGCACGATGAATACCGACGGTCTCCAGCAACTCCTGCACCCGCGCCTTCGCCGCTTTTCGGCTGAGGCGCAGGTGCCGGCGCAACGGTTCCGCGATCTGGTACCCGACCGTGAACGCGGGGTTGAGTGCCGTCATCGGCTCTTGGAAGATCGTCCCAATCCGCCGACCACGAACATCTCGCATGTGCTTCGCGTCGAAGGTCGCCATATCGTCCTCGCCGAGGAGAATGCGCCCGCCGACCATGCTGACCGCGCGAGTCGGCAGCAACTGAATGATCGACATTGCCGTGAGGCTTTTGCCCGATCCTGACTCCCCCACCACACCAACGGTCTCGCCACGTTCGATATCGAACGAAACGCCATCAACGGGATACGAGGTGCCACGGCGGGACTGCACCTGAACACGAAGGTCTTCGACGCGAAGCAGTGCAGTCATGTCAGGCCTTGACAGTTCCGAGGGTCTGCAGGTGCTCAGCTGTGCCGTACAGGCCGGTCAGCAGAGCGAACTGTGCTTCGTCGTAGAACGCAATCTCACCGGTGGCGAAGTACTTCGCCACTTCGATCGAGAAACGTGCCGCCAGCTCAATGTCGATGGCGTGGCTTGCCCCTGTTGCGGATCCGGCAACCGGGACCGCGGTGGTGATGGCAACGCCGACAACCGGAACCGTGGCTGCCGTCGCCGGCTGCAGGATCGAGTTGAGGTGGTGCAGATCGTTGCCATAGGGCGTGATGTCTTGCGTCGCGAGAGCGAACACGACTGCCGGAACACCGGTGACCTTTTCAACCGTGGCAACGAGGTCTTCGCTTGGGCGCAGGATGTAGCCCTGCTTGACCGTCGGGGAGATTGCAATACCGCGGTGGTTGATGGTGCGGTTGCCCTTGGTGGTGTCGATCGAGATGATCGCGTCCATCGCGGGGTCAACCTCGAAGTCATTCATGGTGGCCATGTCGACGGGCGAGTCCATGAACGGAACCGGGTCGTGCGGCTGCGTTGGTGCCCACCCAGTGATGTGAGTGGCAATGATGACATCGCCAGGAAGCACGTCGCCGCGCGCGTTCATGCGCAGCATTTTGGCAGCCGCCGCGAGCGCAGCAGCCGCGCCATCTCCGTCCGAGACAAAGCCGATCAGTTCGGGGCGGGCGCCTGCGCCGCCCAGGCGACCGATGACGCCAAGCGTGGGAGCGTCCCCGCCCTGGATCTTGCCGCGCGAGCCGGGAATGACAACCTTGATGAAGTCGGTGGACAGACCGTCTTTACCGGGAACGACGGTGACGTCGATGGTGGCGTTCGTCTCCCCCTGCTCGCGCAGGTATGCGGCGAGTAACTCCCCAGATGTCTGCGGTGAGTCGAGCAGATCGACGACATCGAGCACATGGTTCAGCATGATTCTTCTTTCTTCTGGGGGTATCAGGCCGACAGGCCGAGGTAGCGGAGTGCGGTGAGCGCGTATACCTTGGCCGCGAGCACCACATCGCTGGCCAGGGCGCGCTCGTCGAAGCTATGGATGGTCTTGAGGTCAGCAGGGCCGTACTGCAAAACGGGAATGCCGTGGCTACGGAACGTGCGGGCATCTGACGACGCCCACTGCAGCACGCCAGCGGCCTCCGGGTCGCTCAGTTCACGCAGCGAACCAACGAGGGTCTCCACAATCGGGTCGGTCGGAGCTGTCCAGTTCGGTTCGCTCATGAAACCGATCGGTTCGATCGTGGCTTCAATACCTTCTTCGTCGAGGATCTCCTCGATACGCGTGCGGACCTGTGCACGCGTGAGGCCAATCGGCACCCGCGAATCAAACTCGATAACGCACGTGTCAGCAACAACGTTCGTCGAGGTTCCGCCGTGAATAGTGCCGACGTTGAGCGTCACCTTCTCAAAAACGGCGCCAATACCGGCTTCGTAGCCTTCGCGCTCTTCAGCGTAGAACTTGGAGAACTCGATGAGCTCGCGCAGTTCTTCCGGGGCCTCGGGCGTCATGTCCCACAGCTTTTGCAGGGCGATGATCGCGCGCGCTCCGAGCAGGTTGGCGCTGGTGCCGTGCAGCGGCTGCAAGCTACCGTGCCCGGGCTTACCCGCAATTGTCAGGCGGAACCAGTTGCTGCCCTTTTGACCGATCGTCGGGTGGTTGCGCTCGGCTGGCTCGGCGATAATGCCGCCGGTTGCTCCCTCAAGCACACCCTGATCAAGCAGCCAGTCGGCTCCGCGGCGGCCGCCGGTTTCTTCGTCAGGCACCGAAGCGAACGACAGCTTTCCTGCGAGCGGAACCTCAAGGCGCTTGAGAAGCGCGTAGACGTGCATGAGACCGGCAAGGCCCGCCTTCATGTCGCTAGCGCCGCGGCCACGAAGCCAGCCATCAACGACATCGCCTGCGAGTGGAGAGAAACTCCAGCGGCTGGTGTCGCCAACGGGAACCACGTCGTGGTGTCCGGCGAAAACGAGGTGACGGTCGCCCTCCCCCTTTTCGCCGGTGTGAGCGACGACGCTCACGCGTCCGTCTCCGGCATCGAACTGCTCATGACCAAGCCCGGCGTTCGCGAAGTACGTCGAGATCACGCCCGCAATCTCGGTGCAGTCGCCTTCGGGGTTTTCGCTGGGGGTGCGAATCAGCAGACCGGCAAGGTCAAGCAGTTCCGTGGCGGACTCGTCGATGGCGGCGAGAACCCGTGCTTCCCAATCGATGGGGGTGGTCATGGCATTACTTCTTTCTGGCGTTGTTGACGCCGTTTTGTCGATGCGAGAAGACGCGTGAGCGTCGAGCGCTTACTCGGTGATGCTGAGCTGGAAGAAGCGAATCAGTCCGTCTGGGTACGAGGTGTATCCGGCAATGTCATCGCTGTGTGCGACGGCAATGTTGTACTCGTACAGGTAGGCCCACGGGGATTCCGTGTTGATGATTTCCTGCATCTTGCCGTACATCTCGCTGCGCTTGTCTGCATCGGGTTCGGTCGCCGCCGCCGCCCAGAGTTCGTTGACCTCAGCGTTGTGGTAGTTCATGTAGTTGCTGGTGCCGTTGTCAGTCATCAGCAGACCGAGGTGGTAGCCGGGGTCGTTCACGAACGACGTCCAGCGGCTGATGTAGGCCTGCACGTTCTTACCGGCTAGCGCCTCCAAGAACTGCGCGCGAGCCATGTTCTGGATGTTCATCGTGACGCCGATCTTGGCAAGTTCAGCCTGGATCAGCACGGCGTCGTCGTTCCAGTCAGAGAAGCCAGAACCCAGCGTGAAGTCAAACGTGAAGCCGTCAGCGTAGCCCGCTTCAGCGAGCAGCTGCTTCGCCTTGTCGAGGTCATACGTGGCGTTGTTGCCAGCGTCGGTGAAGCCCGGCGTGGAGCTGGCGACCGACGAGCGCATGGGGCTCGCTTCGCCCTTCATGACGTCGGTGAGCAGCTTGTCGTACGGGATGGCGTAGGTGATGGCCTGGCGCACCTTTTCGTTGTCGAACGGTGCCACGTTATTGTTCATCGCGAAGAACAGGATCTTGTTACTCGGGCGGGAGTCCACCGTAATGCCGTTGGTGCCATCCAGGCCCTGCAGGTCCTTCGGCGCAATCTCCAGCGCGACATCGACCGAGTCCTTCTTCAGCAGCTGAAGACGGTTCGACGCGTCACCGATGAACTTCATGTTGATCGTGTCGATCTGCGGCTCGTCGCCCCAGTAATCTTCATTGCGCGTCAACTTGGCTTCCGTTGCCGGATCCCAGCTGTTGATGATGTACGGGCCCGAACCTGCCGTGTTGGTGGACAGCCACTCGGCACCACCGTTCTTTTCAACTTCGTCCATGTCGAGCATCGAGAACGAGTACATCGGCAGAATCTGCAGGAAGAGGTGGTTCGGGGCGGTCAACGTGATGATGACCGTGTTTCCTTCGCCCTCTTCTACCGTGGAGATTCCTGCCATGCCGTAGAGGAAGCTGGCGGAGGACGAGTCGGCGATGTGCTGGAAGCTACGCACGACATCAGTCTTGGTCAGCGTCTTGCCACTGTGGAACGTGATGTCCTCACGGATCGTAAAGGTGTAGACCGTGTTGGTGTCATCCACCGACCACTCTGATGCGATCATCGGGACGATAGTCGCTGTGTCAGAAACGCGCTTGCCGTCTTGCTCCTTGGTTCCGTAGGTCACCAACTGGTCGTATGCGGCAAGAACCAGGGTGTCGCTGGTGCCATCGTTAGCCTCAGCGGGGTTCAGCGTCTTGCCACCTTCGGAGTACGCCAGGGTGAGCGACTGCGACGCAGCGCTGCTGTCGCCGGTGTCGCCGCCATTCGAACCCGAGTTCGAGTTGGCATTCGGGGCGCATCCGGCGATGCTCAGCGCGAGCGCGAACGACGCGACGACAGCCGCGGCGCGATACATCTTCTTCATGTAACTGCTCTTTCTGTGGTGTTGCGGGGGTAGGGAAACTCAGCGAGCGGAGGTACGAAGGCGCGGATCAAGCACGTCGCGTAGGCCATCGCCCAGGAGGTTGAAGCCCAGGATGGACGTCGCAATCGCGAGGCCGGGGAAGAAAGTCATCCACCATTCGCCTGAAATGATGTATCCGCGACCGTCGGAGATCATGACACCCCATTCAGCGAGCGGTGGCTGTGCGCCCAGGCCGATAAAGCTCAGCGCTGCGGCGGTAAGGATGGCGTACCCCATACCGAGCGCACAGCGCACGATGATCGGCACGAGGCCATTGGGCAAGATGTGGCGGAAAAGGATGACGGCGTCTCGCAGGCCAATCGCACGAGAAGCCTCAACGAACTCACGTTCGCGCAGCGACGTGGTCTGTCCGTACATGATGCGGGCAAACTCCGGGATGCCGACGATCCCAACCGCGATCATGGCGGAGCTCAATCCCGGGCCAAGTGCGACGGCAAGCGCCATCGCCAGCAGCAGCGACGGGAACGACAGCAGCATGTCCATGATGCGCATGATCACCATGCCGGTGGCACCGCGGACGTAACCGGCGATCGCACCGAGCGGTACGCCGATCACAACCGAAACGGCGACCGCGATGAGGCCGGTCCATAGCGAGACGCGTGCGCCGGCGAGAACGCGCGAGAGGATGTCGCGGCCGTAGTTGTCAGTACCAAACCAGTGTGCGCCGGACGGTGCCTCGAGGAGCGGACCGACGCCGGTCTCGTTGGGCGGGTATGGCGTCCAGAAAATGGTGACGATGCCACCGATTGTCCACAGCAGAATGATGAGGGCGCCGGCAACCGCTGCCGGGTTGCGTAGCAACAGCGTGAATGCGTTCGTGCCGGGCTCGCGGTTTGCGCGAGTCACGATCGCCATCGTCGAGGTGGTCATTTTTGTGGTGGGAGTGGTGTCAGGCATTTCGCACCTTCGGGTCGAAGATTCCCTGGGAGACGTCAACAAGAAGATTGACGACGAGATAGATCACGGCAGCGAGAAGCGTCATCGCCTGGACCGGGGCGTAGTCGGTCGCGTTGATGGACTGCACGACGTAGTTACCGACGCCCGGCCAGCTAAAGATGGTTTCGGTGATGACTGCACCGCCCAGAAGCTGTCCGAGTTCAAGACCGACAATGGTGACGATCGAGGGAGCAGCATTCTTTAGCGCGTGGCCACCGATCACCTTGCCTGGACCCATGCCTTTCGCTTGCGCGGTGCGAATGTAGTCCTGTCCGAGCACTTCGAGCATTGCTGAGCGCGTCATCCGGGAAATGATCGCGATCGCGCCCACCGAGAGCACCATCGCCGGCCAGAACAGGTGTGCGAGCACGCTGCCGAGCGCCGCCATATCGCCGGTCAGGATGCTGTCGATGACGTACAGTCCCGTGATTGTGGTGGGCGGGTTCATCGAATCATCGATACGCCCGATGGGGGCAGGTGCCCATCCGAGAGTTCCGTAAAACAGCGAGATCACCAGGAGGCCGAGCCAGAACAACGGCATCGAAGCGCCGACGAGGGCAACCACGCGGGCGACGTGGTCAGCGAGGCGACCGCGGTACATGGCACCGAGGATGCCGAGCGGAATGCCGATCAAGATACCGATCAGCAGTGCCGCAAGTGCGAGTTCCACTGTGGCGGGGAAGCGGGTCGCAAAGTCTTCTGCCACCGGGCGACCTGTGTGCCAGGCGAAACCGAGGTCGCCCTGAAAGAGGCCAGCGCAATAGTCGAAGAATTGCTGCCACAGGGGCTTGTTGAGCCCCATGTCTTCGCGGAGTTTATCCACCACACTGTCTGCCGCGTTCTCTCCCGCGAGCGTGCGAGCAGGATCGCCTGGCAGCACTCGTGTGATGAGGAAGATCAACACGATGACGCCCAGCAGAGTGGGGATCATCGCGGCGATTCGCCGGAGTACGGTGCGCACTGTGCTCCCTTGGTCAGAGCTCTACTTCGAGCCGTGTGTCAGCCACGTTGTTATGACGTGATGCAACTATCGGGTGTGCGTAGACCACTTCGCAACCGTTTCTCATTATATGAGACGGCTTCCCATTCAGGCACATCGACCCCTAGGCTTAGGCATCGGGAACGGCCGTCGCCATCAGCGATAGACGGGCCCACAACGCAACCAGCAATGTGCAGATCAGCGCAGGCTTTCTCGCGACCACATGAAGGAGCACACGTGGCCGAAGGCTCATCGTCAACATCGAGCGGCGTCTTACAGACCGTTGATCGGGCACTCAACGTTTTGTTGTCGTTTTCTTCGCGACGGACTGACTGGGGAGTGATGGAACTGGCGCGAGAGCTCGACCTTGACAAGTCGACAGCGCAACGTTTGCTTGCAACTTTGGCCTCGCGCGGTTTCCTCCACGCCGACCCGACAACGCGCCGCTATAGGCTCGGCCCGGCACTATGGCGAATTGCCTCAACCTGGGAGCGCCGCGGCGGCATGGCCGCGCTTGTCGAGCCCTATTTGACCGCACTGGCAGATGCCACGCGCCGCAGTGCCGTATTCGCGGTTGCTGACGGCGCGTATGTCCGCGCCGTGGCGTACGTGGATGGCGCGAACGAGTCCCCCATGCGCGATCATTCCATGGTGGGCGAGCTCTACCCCGCACACGCCGGAGCGACCTCCCGAGCGTATTTCGCCACCCTGTCAGCGTCAGCGCGGCAGGCCCTGATGTACACGATTCCGCTCGCCAAATTCAACGACCTCACGGCCGACGACGCCACCGCGATCGAGGCGGAAATGGTGGCTGTCGCTGAACGCGGCTGGGCATATTCCGCCGGCGAATATGACCTCAATACCCGTGCAGTTGCGGCGCCTGTGTACGTCGGTAGCCGCGCAATCGGTTCAGTCAGCATTGGTGAGCACAAGCGTGAGAACCTGGGCGAAATTCGGGACCATGTGTCGGCTGTCCTTCAGGTCGCCGACCAGATTGGCGCACTGTTGTCTTCCACGGCCATCCCGGCCCCCAATGCTGTTCCCGTGACCCCCGCCACGGAGTGAACGCCACAGGGAGCCGCTCGCGATAGACGCACCCGGAATCATGGCTGCGCCCTCAAAACCGCAGGAAAACACGAATGGCTGCACCCAAGCTCGGGCGCAGCCATTCGTTCGCGTGCGGGGTCTTAAGCGCTGGCGCGCTCAGCAGCCTCCACCACGTTTGTCATCAGCAGGGCAACCGTCATCGGGCCGACACCCCCAGGGTTCGGCGACAGGAAGCCAGCGACCTCTGCAACACCCGGGTGCACGTCACCGAAGACGCGGCTCTTGCCCGTCTCCGGATCGGTCTCGCGCGTCACACCGACATCAAGCACGGCGGCGCCGGGCTTCACGTCTTCCGCACGGATCAGGTGCTTCACACCGGCACCGGCCACGATGACGTCCGCTTGCCGCAGGTACGGGCCCATGTCGGGCGTACCGGTGTGCACTTGCGTGACGGTGGCGTTGATGTCACGGCGCGTGAGCAGCAGGCCCATGGGCCGGCCAATCGTGACGCCACGACCAACGACGACCACGTGCTTGCCGTTCAGGTCGTAACCGTTGCGCTGCAGCAGCTCGATCACGCCACGCGGCGTGCAGGGAAGCGGCGTTGTGATCGGGTTGTTGACATTCAGCACAAGACGACCAAGGTTGGTCGGGTGCAGCCCATCGGCATCCTTCGCAGGATCAATGCGCTCAAGAATCGCGTCGGTGTCGAGGTGCTTCGGCAGCGGGAGCTGCACGATGTACCCGTGGCACGTCTCGTCGGCATTGAGCTCGTCGATCAGCGCCTCCACCTCAGCCTGCGTGGCGTCGGCAGGAAGCTCGCGCTGAATCGAGTTCATCCCGACGGCCTCAGACTGCCTGTGCTTCATACCGACATACAGTTGCGACGCCGGATCAGCACCAACCAGCACAGTGGCGATACCCGGAACCACGCCCTTCGCTGCAAGAGCAGCGACGCGCGCAGTCAGCTCTTCTTTGATCGCCGCAGCCGCAGCCTTGCCGTCAAGAATCTGCGCGGTCATGCTTACTGCTGCAGTTCGGGGTACAGCGGGAAAGCTGCCGCGAGCACGTCAACGCGTGCCCGCAGAGCCTCTACGTCTGCGCCCGGCTGCAGAGCCAGAGCGATCACGTCGGCAACCTCGGTGAACTCGGCGTCGCCGAAACCACGCGTTGCCAGCGCCGGCGTACCGATGCGCAGGCCCGACGTCACCATCGGCGGGCGCGGGTCGTTCGGAACCGCGTTGCGGTTGACGGTGATGTGAATTTCGTCGAGCAGATCCTCTGCCTGCTTGCCGTCGATCTCAGCGTTACGCAGGTCAACGAGCACGAGGTGCACGTCGGTTCCGCCCGAGCGGACCGAGATGCCCGCACCCGCAACGTCTGCCTGGGTGAGGCGGTCGGCGAGGATGGCAGCACCACGAAGTGTGCGCTCCTGGCGGTCCTTGAACTCTGCGGTGCCCGCGAGCTTGAATGCGGTCGCCTTCGCAGCGATAACGTGCATGAGCGGACCACCCTGCTGTCCAGGGAAGACAGCCGTGTTGATCTTCTTCGCCAGGTCAGCGTCGTTCGTCAGGATGAAGCCCGAACGCGGGCCACCAATCGTCTTGTGCACGGTGGAGGAGACGACGTGTGCGTGCGGCACCGGGTTCGGGTGAACGCCAGCGGCAACGAGACCAGCAAAGTGAGCCATGTCGACCCAGAGGTAGGCGCCAACCTCGTCAGCAATCTCACGGAACTTCGCGAAATCGAGCTGACGCGGGTATGCCGACCATCCGGCGATGATGACCTTCGGCTTGTGCTCGAGGGCGAGGCGACGAACCTCGTCCATGTCAATGAGCGAGGTTTCTTCGTTAACGCCGTACGCGACGATGTTGTAGAGGCGGCCCGAGAAGTTGATCTTCATGCCGTGCGTCAGGTGACCACCCTGGTCAAGGGCGAGGCCAAGAAGGGTGTCACCCGGGCGTGCGATGGCGTGCAGCACGGCAGCGTTCGCGGTGGCACCGGAGTGCGGCTGAACGTTAGCGAACTGAGCACCAAACAGTTCCTTGGCGCGCGAGATTGCGAGTTCTTCGGCCACGTCGACCTCTTCGCAACCGCCGTAGTAGCGGCGACCGGGGTAGCCCTCGGCGTACTTGTTGGTGAGCACCGAGCCCTGCGACTGCAGAACAGCGACGGGAACAATGTTCTCCGACGCGATCATCTCGAGGTACGAGCGCTGGCGAACCAGTTCGCGCTCAAGTACTTCTGCGATCTCGGGGTCTACCTCGCTCAGCGGAGCGTTGAAGAAGGATTCGGTCACGGCGTTACCTCCACGAAGGATTGAGAGATGTACACATCGGCCCAGGCGTGCGGTCGAAGGAATGTGTTCGCTCCCCGGTGGTCACCCACCTGAACGCCAGTCGCGACGAAAAAAGCATACCCTTTCCTGTTCACTTGTCGGAGATCGTCAGGTTTGTTAGGTTTCCTTACATGACATTCGTTGCGACGACGCCGTCCCTGGTTCCGTTTCCGGAATCTCTTGCACCCGCTCCCCCTGTCCATCTGACCGGGATGAGTCGCGTGGTTGCGCCCGCCGGCTTGCAACGCGAAGCGCAGTGCCTGGCCAACGCGATCGCCGCACGCACGGGTCTGGAACTCGTCGTCACAGACTCCGCCGACATGACGTCTGGTGACATTGTGTTTCGCTTGGAGACCGACGCTCCGTTATCTGTCGAGGCCTATCGCATCGACACGACGGACGGTGTCGTTGAGGTGACAGCATTTGCGTCTGCGGGGGCCTTCTGGGCAGCCCAGACGGTGCGCCAACTCCTCAGCCACGACCACGACGGCTGGTTCATTACGGGTGCACGCATCGCTGATGCCCCTCGATACGCGTACCGCGGTGTCATGCTCGACGTGGCTCGGCACTTCTTTGGCGTCGATGATGTGAAGCGGTACATCGACGCGATGAGCGGCTATAAGTACAACGTGCTCCACCTTCACCTGACCGACGACCAGGGTTGGCGTCTGCAGAGTGAGTCATTCCCCCAGTTGACCGAGAAGGCTTCAGCCACGGCGGCGCTCGGTGACCGTGGCGGCTTCTATACCCAGGCGGACTACGCCGAAATCGTTGCTTATGCTGCATCGCGCCACATGACGGTCGTCCCGGAAATTGATGTTCCTGGCCACACTCACGCCGTCACCGTGGCCTATCCGGAGTTCACCAAACCGACCGCCATCATGGACTCCGTCACCGACACGGCGAAGCTCTTCCAGCAAGACCTCCCCATTCACGGCGAGTCATACGTCGGATGGTGCGTGGGCTTTTCCAGCCTCAAGATCGACGACCCCGCCACCGACGCTTTCGTTCGAGAGATCTTCCGTGAGGTTGCAGCGGCAACCCCCGGCCCGTACGTCCACCTGGGTGGCGATGAGTCGCTCGGCACGACGGACGAAGACTTCGCAGCGTTCATCGCGATGGCGTCTCGTGCTGTCGCCGAGACAGGCAAGACCCCGATCGCCTGGCACGAAGCCGGTAAGGCTCCGGGGTTGGCAGCCGGAACCATTGGGCAGTACTGGGGATACCTGCAGCCCCAGCCCGGTTACGACGATGAGGCACGCGCCTTCGTGACAAACGGCGGCTCGCTCATTCTGTCCCCTGCCGACGTCAGCTACCTCGACATGAAACCAACCGCAGACCACCCGCTCGGCCTCATCTGGGCGAACGGTCCAACGTCGGTCGAATCCGCATACACGTGGGAGCCCACCGACATCATTTCGGGCGTTCCGGCCAGCGCCATCATTGGTGTCGAGGCCCCGCTCTGGACGGAATCGGCTCGCACCATGGACGACGTCTTCACCTTGGCTTTCCCTCGCGCGGCAGCCGTCGCCGAGATCGCGTGGAGCCCACAGGATGCCCCGGAACGCACGTGGGACTCCTTCCGTGCACGAGTCGCGTCGCATGCATCGGCATGGCAGTCTGAGGGAATCACTTTTCACAACTCCGAGGAGATTTCGTGGATTCCAGCGTAAGAACGCTTATCCACTCGGCGACACTCGCAGACGCCGGCGACTTGCAACCCGACTCGTGGGTGTTGCTCGCTGCCGATGGCGTCGTCGCTTCCGGCACCGGCGATAGCTGGAATGACCTCGTCGAGCGCGGCACGACCGTCATCGACGCACAGGAACTCGCAGGTAACGGCGCGCTCCTCGCCCCGGGGTTTATCGATATTCACGGGCACGGCGGAGCCGGACACTCGTTTGATGACGGTTCTGCAGCCATCAAGGCGGCGCGCGACATGCATCGGATGCACGGAACCACCCGTGCGGTGATTTCGCTCGTCACGGCTGACCTCGATACGCTCCTGCAGCGCACGGCAAGCGTCGCGGCTTGCATGACGGAGCGCTCTGACATTCTCGGTGTTCACCTCGAGGGCCCTTTCCTTGACCCCGGCCACAAGGGCGCCCACGAAGAGTCGCTCCTTCGCGAACCAATCCCTGCCGCCATCGAGCGCCTCATCGCCGAGACGAACGGCGTCATCCGTCAGATCACGATCGCCCCTGAGCTTCCCGGCGGCCTTGATGCGATCCGCGCGCTTGTCTCGAACGACATCGTCGCCGCGATCGGTCACACAAACGCCGATGCGGACGTCACGCGTGACGCATGCGACGCGGGCGCGACCGTCATCACGCACGCTTTCAATGCCATGCCTGGCATCCACCACCGCGCTCCCGGCCCCGTCGTTGCGGCCGTCGCTGACCCGCGCATGTACCTTGAGCTGATCGCCGACGGCATCCACGTTGACCTCGACCTCATTCGCATGATTTTTGCGAGTGCCCCTGGGCGTGTGGTGCTCGTCACCGACGCCATGGCGGCAGCGGGTTCTGGCGACGGCGACTACGTGCTCGGCAATCTCGCGGTCACCGTCACCGACGGCGTCGCTCGCCTCACGCACGGCAACTCAATTGCTGGCTCCACGTTGACCCAGGATGTGGCATTGCGCAACGTCGTGAGTGTCGGCGTTCCAGTCGCCACGGCGATTGATGCACTCACCCGCGTTGCCGCTGAGGCCATCGGCGTCGCCGACCGTTATGGACGGGTACGCCCCGGTTATGCCGCCGATGCCGTGCTGCTCGACCGCGATCTCAACGTGCGCGCGGTGTGGGCAGACGCGACGCGCGTTTAGCTTCATCGCGCGCGTCACACACGGTTCTGCGCACGACACTCACGGATAGCACGCACAGAAAGCGGCCACCACGTGCGTGGTACGCACCCTCGAGGTTGGTACCTGCGAGATAATGCCTGAGGATGGTTTACGGACCCGAAGTCCAGTTCCCCAGCAGATGGTCGCCTGTGAGCACGCAATCGATACTTCCAGAAGACGGACTCCCCCTCGACGATGTGCGTCGGGGCGATTCGGATGAATACGCGACACTGTGGTCACGTCATTACCGCGCAGGCGTCTCCGCGGCGCGCGCCCTAACGTCCTCGATCGACCCCGACGATCTCGTACAAGAGGCGTTTACCCGGGCATATCAAGCCCTTCTGAGCGGGGGCGGCCCGCGAGGCGCTTTTCGCCCCTACCTCTTCACCAGCATCCGCAACACCGCCGCATCGTGGGATCGCGCTCGCGCTGAGGTTCCACTTGACGGCCTCGACATGTACATCGACCCGGAATCTTCCGCGGCAGAGATGGACGCCGGGGTCGATCGCGTCTTGGTCTTCTCGGCATTTCGACGCCTCCCTGCGCGGTGGCAAGAGGTGCTGTGGTACACCGAAATTGACCAGCTGAAGCCCGCACAGGTTGGCCCACGCCTGGGCATGAAGCCTGCCGCTGCCGCTCAACTTGCGCTGCGAGCGAGGGAAGGCCTGCGAGAGGCTTGGGTAGCCGCCCACCTGAACGCCTGACGACGGCTCTCATTGCCAGTGGACCATTCAGCGTCTCGGCGCTTACGCACGTAATAACTCCACCTCTCACGAAAAGGCCAAGATTGAGGCGCATCTCGCGGAATGCCCCAACTGTGCCGCCGTCGCTGCGGAGGCCAACTCCGTTTCCTCACGGCTAGCTTTTACTCTGCTGCCGCTTACACTTGGCGGTTCGGCAGCCGCAACCTACCTCGCCACGGTGTCCACAGGCGGCGCGAGCGTTGTCGCGCTGGCCGCAGGCGCTGTTCCTGCCATGCCCAGCGCGGTCACTGCCACGGGAATGAGCGCTGGCGCCGGTGTTGCGGCAGTGGCCGCGACAACAGGTACTTCGGTTGGCGCAAGAATCGCGCTCACCGTCACCGTCGTCGGCCTGGTCGCTGCCGGCGGGGTCGTCACGAATATGATGACGGCGCCGGTCGCTGATCCGATCGACGTCGCCGCGGCTCCCTCCCCACAGTCCGTCGAGCCGGAGGCCACCGCGACTCCTCCTGCGAGCGCGACCCCGACGCCGTCTCCGAGCGATCTTCCGTCGATACCCGACCCCCAAGTCGAGCCCAATGTCGACGACGTGAAAGCATCGCCGTCACCGCCTGCCCAGGCACCCGCACAGGCACCGAGTCGAGCGGAACCATGACGGGCGCGGAATGGATTGCGCTGGCCGGGTAGGTATCACGACCCGGTAGGCATCACGACCACCACATGCAGAAGTGGGGCTCGATGTCTCGAGCCCCACTTTGCCATACGGCCCTCCCCAGGAACCGTCCCCCGGTCTGAGTCCGGTCGTGCGCTCTTCCCCCGAAGAACGCATCCGGTCTCTCACCATTAGAGACGCGATAGTGGTCGATTCATAACGCGAAAATGAAAACAATTTTTGAATTGTTTTTTCCCCACCGCTTGGCGCCACTTGCTTGCAACATCGTTTGTATGGTTTCTCTCGCCACAGCCACGCACGCGCCCTCATTACTGTGGAACTCCAAGAACTTTACTGTCGATCCGCGCATTTGCGCGGATTCCTTGGATACCCAGGATATTTCCGCGAAAATGGAGTGTTGAGCTCACCCGAAGAGCTCCCCGATTCAACGCATTGAAAAGCTGTGACCGAAGACTTCCTGACTGCGCCTGACGCCGAGCTCGTCCCCGACGCGACGCTTATTGAGCGCGCGCGCTCGGGCGATTCGCTGGCCTACGGCGAACTGTGGTTGCGGCACTACTCCGCCGGAGTCCTGGCTGCCAGATCTGTGACGACATCGCTCGATGCCGACGACCTGGTACAGGAAGCGTTCACGCGCATCTTCCAGGCCATCCAGCACGGCGGCGGCCCGCACGGCGCCTTCCGCGCCTACCTCTTCACCTGTATTCGCAACACGGCGGCGTCATGGGGGCGGGCCAGGTCAGAGACCAACGTTGAGGATCTTGACGTCATTGATCCCGCATCATCCGCTACCGAAACGGATGCGGCACTCGACCGCAGCCTGACCAACACCGCTTTTCGCAGCCTCCCGACTCGCTGGCAAGAGGTGCTCTGGTACACCGAAATCGAGCAACTAAAGCCATCGCAGGCGGCGCCGCTGCTCGGCATGAAAGCGAGCGCCGTTGCGCAGCTCGCCCTTCGCGCACGCGAAGGTTTGCGCGAAGCCTGGATCACGGCTCACCTCAAGTCGCTTGATGACGGATCGATGTGTCAGTGGACGATCGAACGTCTCGCCGCATACACGCGCGACACCGTCAGCTCCCGCGACCGTACGAAGATCGATGCGCACCTCAGCGAGTGCGCCCGTTGCGCGATTGTTGCTGGCGAAGCCAAGCATGTCTCCTCACGCCTCGCTCTTGTACTCCTCCCCCTTGCCTTGGGGGCGACGGGAGCGACGGGATATCTGGCCACGTTGCAGGGTGGCGGCCTCTCACTCGTTGCGCTGGCGTCTGGAACCGCACCTGCAATGCCAGGCACCGTCCTCGCATCCGGTGCAGGCACCGTGCTCGGTTCAGGTGCAGGCGCGGGAAGTGCCTCCGTCATGTCGGTCGTGGGCAATGCGGGTGCCGGATCGTCAGGAGTCGGTGCCGCGGCCGGAACAGGGAGCTTCGTCGGCGTTTTGTCTGTTGCCGCCGCGAGTGCCGTCATCGCGGGCGCCGCCGTTATTACCGCGACGGTCGTGGCAACGTCGTCTCCGGAAACGATGAACGAGGCCAGCGCAGAAAACACGCTCGTCCTTGGCGCACAAACAATGCCTGACATCGTCATGGCTACCCCCGACAGCGACGCCGTCATCCAGGTACTTGACCCGCTACCTTCCCCATCCCCAAGTGATGTGCCGCGCATGCTGGTTCCGGCTCCCCGCACCACACCGCAGCCTGCACCGCCCGGGTCGAGCGTTACTGCTCCCTCACCTTCGCGTGTGCCATCGCCCGCACCACTGCCCACGGTCGAGCCGGCACCGTCGACGGCTCCAACCGAGGATCCGGCGCCGCTGCCGTCTCCTGAGCCCGAACCAACTCCACCGTTAGGGGCTTCACCGGCACCGTCCGTTGCCCCGACTTCTGCGCCCGCGCCGGATCCGTCTTTGGCGCCTGAACCCACGCCGGAGCCGAGCCCCTCTATCGACCCGACGCCGGTGCCGACACCGGAACCAACACCGGAACCAACACTGACACCAACACCGACACCGGAGCCAACACCGACACCAGTACCGACGCCAACAGCGGAACCCACCCCGGAACCGACAGTCGATCCGACGCCTGAGCCTTCTCCGCCCGTCAGCGATACGCCCGCGGTCGACAGCTGGACACTGTATGGCTCCCACATCGCTCGTGTCGTCATCGCCGGAACCGATGGCCGCGAAGTGGCCGTGGTGATCGACGGAAACCAGGGCACATCAAGTGTTATTTCCAATGGCTCAGCATCGGTGCTGCTCGTATCGTGGCGCCGCATCGGTGACGCGGAGATCTCTTTTCGCTACCTCGACGGTGAGCAGGAGCAAACGCAGACGCTCACCGGCGACGAATGGAATGCGCTGCTGAACCGCGGGTAAACTGGTGTCATGGCTGAAACACCCTCGGCGAACGACGTTCGCCCCGCGCTCTCCGTCGTCGACATCGTTCGTTTTGTGGTGGGGCTGACCGCGTTCGCGACCCTCGCGCTGTGGGGTGCCCTCGGCTTCGCCTTCCCGTGGAACATCGTCGTCGCGATTGTGGCTCCCGCCCTCGCGATCCTGGTCTGGGCACTGTTCGTCTCGCCCAAGGCCGTCTTGCGCGTCCACCCCTACATCCGTGCCCTCGTTGAGTTGCTCGTCTTCGTGGCAGCGACCCTCGCCTGGTGGGACATGGGCCAGGCCGTCATCGGTATTGCTTTCGGCGTTGTCGCCGTCGCCACGGGCCTCGTCGCAGGCCGCCGCAACATCGCATGATTTCGGTTGTCGATCGGTTGCGGCAGGTGTTGCCTGGCCGAGTCGACACGACCGACGCGGCGCGTGCTGATGCGCGCGCCGATAAGTCAGGCCACGCGGCATCAGGCATGCCGCTCGCGGTGCTGTACCCGGAATCAGTCGCAGACGTGCAAGCCATCATGCGCATCGCGACTGAAACGCACACCCCCGTGGTTCCGCGCGGTGCAGGCACCGGCCTTGCTGGCGGCGCGAACACCGGCGCAGGCGCGCTCAGCCTCTCCCTAACCCGCATGAACCGGGTTCTCGAGGTCCATCCCGACGATCTCATCGCCGTTGTTGAGCCCGGCATCATCAACGCCGCGCTCAACGAAGCTCTGCGCCCGCACGGCGTCTGGTGGGCACCGGATCCGGCCAGCCGCGAAATTTCTACCGTGGGTGGCAATATCGCCACCGGTGCTGGTGGACTCCTGTGCGCGAAATACGGCGTCGTCCGGGATGCCGTACTCGGCGTCGATGTCGTCCTCGCCGACGGCACACTCATCCACTGCGGCAAGCGCACGGTCAAAGGTGTCGCGGGCTTCGATTTGACGTCACTCCTGATTGGCTCTGAGGGCCGTTTGGGCGTCATCGTGGGCGCCACGCTGAAGCTGCGCCGCACGGTGAGCGGAACCACATGCACGGTGACAGCAGTATTCTCTTCGGTTCGCGACGCGGCAGCCGGAGCATCTGCCGTGACGGCCGCAGGCATTCAGCCGGCGATCATGGAGCTCATGGACGCGACATCGCTTGACGCCGTACATCGACTGCTCGAGCTCGATCCTCCGACCGTCGGCGCGTCGCAACTGACGATTCAGACGGATGGCGTCGCGGCAACGGAGGAGGCAGACGCGATCGCGGCGTTACTCACCGCTCGAGGTGCTGAGGTGGCTGTCACCGACGATCCGGACGTCGGCACCGAACTTCTCCGCATTCGACGCTCCATGCACCCGGCCATGGAAACGCTTGGTACCACGCTCATTGAAGACGTCTCCGTGCCGCGATCACGTCTCGCCGACATGTTCGACGAAATTGCGCGCATCGAGCGCGCCTACGGCGTCACGATTCCGACCGTTGCGCATGCAGCTGACGGCAACCTGCACCCCAACTTCGTCTTTGACGGCCAGGATGTTCCGGATCATATTTGGGAAGCGGCGGATGACCTTTTCACCTCGGCGCTGCGGGTGGGCGGGACGCTGACGGGTGAACACGGTGTCGGGGTGTTGAAGAGCCGATGGTTGAAAGCTGAACTGGGTGACGCGCAATGGCAGCTGCAACAGCGAGTGATGCGTGCTTTTGATCCGGCAGGCATTCTCAACCCCGGAAAGGTGTTTGCCTCATGACTGGTGCTGTCATTCGCGTCAGCGCGGTGCTCATCACCGATGCCGATAACCGCGCGCTGATGGTGCGAAAGCGCGGCACCGACGCCTTCATGCAACCGGGCGGAAAGCCGGAGGCAGGGGAAACTCCCGCAGAGACGGCGGTGCGCGAACTCGCTGAGGAACTCGGCATCGTCGTTGATCCCGCCCTTCTCATACCGCTCGGCGTGCACCGTACGGCGGCTGCCAACGAACGTGGGTTCGACGTCGTCGCCGACTGTTTCGCACTTCAGCTGACCGACATCAGCATGATCAGGGCGGCAGCCGAGATTGCCGAGGCGCGCTGGCTCACGCTAACCGACCTGCCGAGCGTCACAATCGCCCCACTCAGCACACAGGCGCTTCTCCCCCTTGCGTGGGGAGAAGCGCCTGTGAACGAAGTGTTGCGAGCGCGGGGTTAGATTCCCTGCCACGCCGGCTTGTTTGCCCACGCGTACTTGTAGTAGTCCGCACGGCTCAGCTTGCTCGCGGCAGCCTCATCAACGACCACCGTGACGTGCTCGTGCAACTGGATGGCAGAGCCGGGCACGAGCGCGCTGACGGCGCCTTCAACGGCCGCGGCAACAGCGTCGGCCTTACCCTCACCAAATGCCAACAGCACCAGGTGGCGAGCGCGCAGAATGGTTCCGAGTCCCTGCGTAATGCAGTGCACAGGAACCTCGTCCTTGCTGTCGAAGAAGCGGGCATTGTCTGAGCGGGTCTGCTCCGTCAGCGTCTTCACGCGTGTGCGCGAGGCAAACGATGAGCCCGGTTCGTTGAAACCAATGTGCCCGTCAGTACCAATGCCAAGAATCTGCAAATCGATGCCGCCTGCCGCGATGATGCGCTCTTCGTAATCAGCGCCTGCGTGCTCGATGCCCTCGACCGCTCCGTTTGGAACGTTAATGTTCTCGGGGGTGAGGCCAAGGGGCTCAACAACTTCGCGGGTGATCACGCTGCGGTAGCTCTCGTGATGCGCCGGGTCGATACCGACGTACTCGTCGAGGGCGAATCCGCGCACGTGTGAGACGTCGACGCCTTCGAGCGACTCACGCAATGCCTGATACACAGGCAACGGCGTGGAACCGGTTGCCAGCCCCAGGACCGTCTGCGGGTTGCTTCGAACCAGGCGCGCGATTTCATTAGCGACCAGGCGGCCGGCCTCATCACGGTCCGCGACAATAACAACTTCAGCCATGGGCCAATGCTCCTTCAGAAAATTCTGCTACTCCGACAAGAGCGGCACCCAATGCCGCCGCGGGCGACGCCGCCGGTAGCGTCTCCATTCTGGCATCGAAACCCAGCGACCGCAGAAACGGCGAGGATTCGGCTGCCTGACGGAAGATGGCGCGCACATCGTCGAACAGTCGGTCGCCGACAGCAGCAACGCCACCGCCAACAACGACAGCATCAGCATCGGTGGAAAGCACCAGCACGCGAACCGCCGCTGCGATGCCTTGCGCAATGCCAGATCGAAGTTCGGCTGCACGCTCGTTGCCCGCATCAGCGGCGTCAAAAATATCGCGGATCGGCAGCGTGCCTGAGTGTCCCCAGCGTTCCGTCACCGCGCCACCACCGCAGAGCGCCTCGATACAACCGCGCTGACCGCACCGACACGCAGGCCCGGCTGGATCGACACTCATGTGGCCGATCTCGCCCGCGATCCCCTGCGCACCGCGGTGCAGCTTGCCGTGCAGCATGAGACCAGCGGCAACACCGGTTCCGATGTTCAGGTATGCCAACGCATCACCGCCGCCGCGCAGGGCGTGCGCACCGATCGTGGCGGCCTTCACATCGTTTTCGATGCGCACGGGAGCCGCCGTGTACGGCGCCAGAGCCGCGGCTAGATCAAGGTCTGTGATGCCCAGGTTTACCGCGTGTTGCACGCGGTTCGTGCCTGGCACGATTTGGCCAGGAATTCCGATACCGATGGACGAAGCAACGAAACCTTCTGGCACGACCTGCGCGATGGCGTCCCTAATGGATGCCACCACCCCGTCGTCACCCGTGCGGGTCGCCAAGCGCGCCTCCGCAAGAATCGTGTTGTCGTCCCCGATCGCCACGGCGTGCACCTTCGTGCCGCCGACGTCGAGTCCTACTTTCATTAGCCCTTCACTGCTCCCGATACGAGTCCGCCAGTCATGCGTCCTTGCACGAAGAGGAAGAAGACGACAACCGGCAGCGAGATGAGCGTCGATGCCGCCATCACCGCACCCCAGTTGGTGGCTTCGGTTGCCGATTGGAAGGAGTACAGCCACGGAACCAGGGTGAGGTTCTGGCCCTTCATGATGAGCAAAGCCATCACAAACTCGTTCCACGACTGGATGAACGCGAAGATACCCGTCGACACCAGACCAGGTGCGAGCAGCGGGAATGTAACCTTCCAGAAGGCCTGTGCACGGGTGCAGCCGTCGATCATGGCGGCTTCTTCGAGCTCAATCGGAACCCCGGCGACGAAGCCGCGGAGAGTCCAGATTGTGAACGGCAGCACGGCAGCGAGATACACGATGCCAAGGCCGACCATGGTGTTCAGCAGACGCCAGTCATCGATCATTCCGAAGATCGTGAACATCATGGCGGCGCCAGGGATCATCTGAATGATCAGGATGGAGACGATAAAGGTCTTGCGGCCCTTGAAGCGAAAGCGTGCCAACGCAATCGACGCGATGAAGGCGACAATCAGCGTCGCGACCAGCACACCAAGCGTAATCAGCGTCGTCGTGACCAGAGCATTCGGAAAGTCGGTCTGGCCGGGAGCTGCCTGGCGGTTCCACGCGGTGTCATAGTTGCGCAGCGTGAACTCGGAGGGGAACAGGCTCGGCGTGCGGCTAATGATCTTGTTGGACGGCGTCAACGACATGTTGATCATCCAGTACACCGGGAAGATGCTGCACAGGAAGATCACCACGGCCGCGATGTTGAGTCCGGTGCGGGTGAAGACCTTGCGCGCCGAAGGCTTGCGCTGGCCTGGCAGCTTCGCGGGCTTCTGCCCGGTTGGTGCCACGAGGGTTTCGGTGAGGGTACTCACTGTTCCTCCTCCTTCAGAGAATTGCGGATGTAGCCGATGGAGAGGGTGAGCAGGATGACCACCATGATCACACCGATCGCACTGGTCATGCCGTAGTCACCGGCGCCCAGGCGGTACAGGTAGGTGCCGAGCACGTTCGTCTCGCTCGCGGTACCACCGCGGCTTTGCAGGGCGTAGACCTGCGTGAAGATGTTGAGGTTCCAAATCACCTGCAGAATCAGCACCACCGTGAAGACACTGCGCAGGTACGGGAAGACGATGTAACGGAAGCGGCGCAAGCCCGTGGTTCCGTCGAGGGCAGCAGCCTCCAACACTTCACCAGGCACCTGGCCGAGAGCGGCGTACAGGGTGAAGACGACGAAGGGAACACCCATCCAGACAACGATGATCACGACGATCGCCATGAAGGTCCAGGGGTTCGCCAACCAGCCGTGGTTGGTGAAGTCGTTGGTTCCGGTGATCGTGTTCAGGGCCCAGTTGACGACGCCGTACTGCGTGTCAAAGATCCAGCCCCAGACGACCGTGGATGCCAGCGGCGGCATCGACCAGGCGAGGAGCAGACCGACCGAAACCATAATGCGAGACCACTTGCTGAGCTTCGTCATGATGACGGCGATCAGCGTGCCCAGCAGCATGATGCAGGCCGTGATGACAACCATGAGCCCGAGGCTGCGCGCCAGCACCATCGGGAAGTCACTCTGCGTCAGGATGTCGATGTAGTTATCGAATCCGACAAAGTCGGGCATGGTGCCCTGAACTTTGTTCTTCGTGGTGAGGTTGGTGAACGACTGAATCACCATGAGCACGGCGGGGTATCCCACCATGACGCCGAGCACAATCAGTGCGGGAGTCAGCAGACCCCAGCCGCCAACGGCTTCGCGCAGCGTGCGCTTGCGCGCCCGCTCTTTAGCGTCACGAACAGCACGCTGCTCGATGTTCTCGCCCCCTCGGGTTCGGGGCTTCTCGTGCGACGCCTTTTCAGCGCGCGTCACGGTGGCGCTCATGCGCGGTCCTTCCTGACAAAAAAGGAAGGGGCTCCGGATGTGTGTGGGTGTCCCCGGAGCCCCTCCAGCTTGTTACTACTTGTTGAGGATCTCTTCGATCTTCTTGTCGAGTTCCTCAGCCAGCGGCTTGATGTCGCCACCCTGAGCGATCTTGACCAGCGTGTCTGGGATGACCAGCGAAGCCTCAACACCAGCCCAGTTAGCGCTCGCCGGAACAGCGCGCGAAGCCGCCGTTGCCGCAGCAGAAGCCTTGGTGATCTCGTCGTCAGGCAGGAACTGTGCCTGCGTCGTCAGCGCCGGGATCAGACCGTTCTCAGCCATGATCTTCTGGTATCCGTCCGACAGCATGATCGCAACAGCGGCCTTCGCCTTGTCCTGTGCATCCGACTTGAACGCAACAGCGATCGAGGAACCACCAGCGAATACCGGTGCAGCTTCGCCAGCCTTCATGCCCGGGAGGGGCATAGCCTGCAGGTCCTTGCCGTAGGTGTCGGGGCAACCCGGGTTGTCAGCGTCAGCCGCTGCCAGGATCGACCACTTGACCCACGACGGAGCCGACAGGAAGCCGGTCTCGCCGAGGCAGAACGGAACCTGCGGGTCAGCTTCGTTCGAGTCAGCCGGAGCAACGTTCGCGTTCAGGTATACGTCCTGAAGCATTTCGAGGCCTTTGATCGACTCGGGCGAGGAGAACTGTGCGTCCCACTTGTCGCCGTCCTTGACAGCAACTTCGCCGCCGTTTGCCCAGACGAATGCGAGAGCGTTGTACCAGTCCTTACCCGGTGCCCAGATGCCCGAGCGGGTGTCGGTCTTCATTGCCTTACCAGCGGCAACGTACTCTTCCAGCGTCGCAGGCGGTTCGCCAGTGAAAACCTCGGGCGAGTAGAAGACGATGCGCGAACCTGCGTAGTACGGCACGGCGTACAGTGCGTCATCAGCCGAGCCGAGCTCAACGAAGCTCTGCAGCATGGTGTCGCCGCCGAGTGCTTCCTTCTCGCTCGTGATGTCGAGCAGCAGACCCTGGTCGATGAAGCCCTGAGCCTGCGTGTTTCCGACCTCGACGACGTCAGGTGCGTCGCTCGAGCCGAGTGCTGCAACGTATGCGTCGTTGGTGTCAGCCCAGGTCTTCTCTTCGATCGCGAGAGTCCAACCCTCGTTCTCCGCCTCGAAGGTCTCCTTCAGGTAGTCGCGAGCGTCCTGGGGCGTGTCCGATCCGATAATCCAAACGGTGAGTTCGCCCGTTTCGGCCGATCCTCCGTTGTCGCCGCCGTTGCCGCCGTCATTGGCCGCGCTGGAGCAACCCGCAAGTGCAAGAGCGGCAACGCCAAAAGTGGCGACCGCAGCGAGCTTCCGGTTCATAGTTTGTCCTTTGTTTCTTGGTGGGTGGGTGGGCGTCTATGCCCGATCGAAGCGTCCTAAAACACTCCAAGTTGAGTCGCGAGCACCATGACGGCTGCTCCGCGCAAAACAATGTCTGGGCCCTGTTCAGAGAGCCGCATGTCGACGCCGTCGTGGATCCCCGCGAGGGTGCGTGCCCGCACTGTCGTCAACGCGGTGTCCATGAGGATTCCGCCCAGAAGTTCTTCCGGCCCCGCGATGACGATCTCCGAGAGGTCGAGCACGCCGATGACGGGCGCTAACGCGATGCCGAGGCGTTCTCCTGCGTCACGAAGCACACCCTCGCGGTCGCCAGTCGCTGCGATGCGGGCGACGAGGGCTGGCACCGCAAGCCACGCTTCCAAGCAGCCGACTTTGCCGCACGCACACTGGGGTCCGCCGTCGGTTGCGACGGTGACGTGGCCGATTTCACCTGCGGCGAAGTGGCCGCCGATCATCGCCTGGCCCGCGGCCAAGAGGCCGGAACCAACACCGAGTCCGACGCGGACGAGGAGGGTGTCTGCGGTGGCACCACCGAACGTCTGCTCGGCGAGCACAGCAACGTTGGCGTCATTTGCCACGACCACAGGCAGACCGGTGGCAGCATGCACGCGGTCGCGCATCGGCACATCGCGCCAGCCGAAGTTTGGTGCGGTCAGCACGACGCCGTCGAGGTTGACCACACCGGGCGTGCCGATACCGATACCGAGCAGAGGCGCAGTGGCTTGCGAAACCAGCGTGCGGGCCAGCTCGATCGTGGCTCCGAGTGCGGCGTCGCCGGTAATGCCGTGCGCTCCGTGCTCATCAACGCGAACGACGATCTCGCCATCGAGGGTGAGTATCGCTCCACGGAAGACGTCAGGCTCAGACAGGTCGATGCTAATGATCTGGTGTCCGGGGCGGTCGATATCGACCAGCGTTGCCGGCTTGCCAGGACGATTGCCCTCGCGCAGTCCCCTTTCGGCGACGATGCCGTCATCGATGAGTTCGGCAACCAGATCAGAGATCGTGACGCGCGTCAGCCCCGTTTCACGCGACAGGTCGGCACGGCTCATCGCTCCCTCATGGAAGAGGGTTTGTAACACGAGGGATCGATTGTGGTTGCGGGCATGCTCCGGCAACACCTTGCCGCGGGAGCGAGCCGAACGTGCAGTGGGAAACTGCGCGACCCGCACCTGGGTTGCCTGTGGTGTTGCGCTACCTTGCGCTTCCGATGCCATCATGATGTTTGTTAGTAGACCTTACGAACAAACTCAAACGCAAGAGCAATCATCAAATTCTCTTCTCCTGTTACAGATTCGTTACACATCGCCGATGTCGGCGACGAGGCCTGCGACGATGCGTTCGCGCTCTTCTCGCGAGCGTGGAACACCGGGAACCCCTGGCACGCGTTGGTCAGGTCGAGGTCCATCGAAGGGTCGATACGAGACGCCCCACTCCTCCAGCCGCTGCACGTGCGTTGGCAGCAGGCGCGCAAACTCGTTCCACTCCCCCGGTTCCCCGCCGGCCCACAGCCGCTCGGCGATCACCGCAAGGCGAGGAAAGAAGGCGAAATCCACACGGTCACGGGTGGGAAGGTGTTCGGTCCAGACGTTTGCCTGGCCGCCGCGAGCGCCCTCGGGGACAGTAAACCGCCAGGTATCTTCCACCGTGAGGGGCGGCCCGACGGGAATCGGTTCGTCTGCCCCCTCGCCCTGGCGGTAATCCAGGTAGGCCTCGAGATCAGAGCACCAGATGAAATCGTGCCCACGGCGACGCGCTGCACGAGCGGCAACATGGCCTCGCCAAATACCAACCAGCAGGCTGGGGTCGATGGGGCCGGCCAGCACCTCATCCCACGCGAAGGGTGCGCGTCCGAACTCCTCGACGATACTGACGAGCTGAGAGGTGAACCACGGTTGCACGCCATGAACGTCATCGATGCCGAGCTCAGCCATCCGCTCGCGCGTGACATCGTCTGCTGCCCACTGTGCCGTCGGCACCTCATCGCCGCCGACGCCGATCCACCGCGATGGAAAGACATCGACAAGGGCCGCAATCGCCGCTCGGCAAAACTCCAGCGTTTCGGGACGGAGATTGAGCGTGTGCGGGTTCAGCCCGAACCGCGGCCACGGAGTAGTAGGCACATCACCGGTAGTAGCGAGATCAGGATAGGCGGCGATGGCCGCCTGCACGTGCCCGGGGAATTCCACCTCAGGAACCACGGTGATGTGAAGCGCATCGGCATACGCCACGATGCGTTCCAAATCTGCACGAGTGTAAAAGCCCGAGTGCTCCCCGATGACAACGGCACTCTGCGGACCATGCCCGCGTTGCGTCTCCGCTCTGGTTGCGCCCACCGTCGCCAAGCGCGGGTAGCCCGGAACCTCATAGCGCCACCCCTGGTCATCGGTGAGATGCAGGTGCAGCACATTCAGACGGTGACGCGCCATCAGGAGGAGGATGCGCTCCACGTCACTGACCGGTCGGAAGTGGCGAGCGACATCCAGCATGAGGCCGCGCCACGAGTACGCGGGGGCGTCCGCATCCCACTGGCCAGTCGGTGCCGTCCGGTCAGCGTCGCGAAGCTGGTCGAGGGCAGCCGCCGCGCGCACCAGCCCAGCGGGCGACCCTGCTGAAAGCGTAACGCCATCGCTCGCAACGACAATGCGAACCCCCTCTGCGGCCCCCGCTGCGACCTGGGTCGTGACCGATACTCCGTCGCAATCGGCCTCGCCGAGGAGCGCCCGCACGCCGCCAGCCGCTTCGCCCGTGACCACCCCAAACCGAACACGGTCGTGGCCACAATCGCCGATACGCTGCACGCGCGGAATCACACTGTCGTCGCGGGCGACAAGTGGCAGCACGATCTCACCCGCGTTGTGCTGTCCAGCCGGATACGCGACCTGCCCCGCCACGAGCACTTCACATACCCGCCCAGGTGCCCCCTCGTTCTGAAGGAGGTCTTCCAGCACCAGGTCGGCAATGGCATGTTCGCGAATCACTCCGCGCGGATCGGGTCCGTCTGTTGGCGGAACTGCCGTTGCCAGATTCTGCATTTCTCCGCTCGCACCGGATGAGACTGCAGACCCAGCCAGGGACGAGACGATGCGTGTGGTCGTGCCGTCAGCAATGGTTCCGCCCCCGGCACGTCCAGGTGACAGCGTCAAGCCTGCGGCATCAATGTCGACCGTTCCCTCCGGAAATTCGTCGCGCGCGAAGGTTCCGATGCCGACGATACGTCGCCCCTCGACCACGACGTCGTGCACCCCATCGCGGCCAGCGATCGCGACACTGCGATAAAGACGAACACGGCCGATGCGTGCGAGCGACGGGCTGAGATTGGCAAGATTCAAGGTCACGGCGCCAGTGTATGGCTAAAGTTAAGCCGGTAAACAAACCCGCAAGAAACAGCACGTCGCAAGCGAAATCACGATGCGCAGGAAGTCGGGAGGTAATCGCGACAGAACTGTGATCCGATCCCGCCTTTTATGCTGGCGTCCTCATTTACGATTGGGGTTGGGGACTGATGAAGGGGGCCCAACTTGGCCAACGCACATGAGGAGCGCGACAGCGCTCCGGAGAATTCCGTCGAGGACGCAGCCGTCAGCGACGACTCCGCAGCCGTTCAGGCGGCCTCCGACGAGACCACTGCCGCAGACGGAACCGATGGCTCAGTCGCGAACGTTGCGCCAGACGAGAGCGCTGCCGCTAGCGCTCCGGTGTATGCCTGGGCTCCTGCGAGCGACGAGCCAAAGAAGCGCAAGCGCCGTTGGCCGTGGATCGCCATCCCAGCCGCCGGTGTTGTCGCAGGCCTCGTTATCGCCTCGATGACGCTTATCGCTCCCGGTGTCAGTGCCGCTGGCGTGCCTGTCGGCGGGCTCACGCAGTCGGCAGCTGCCAATGCGATCACGGCTCGCGTTGCCGACGCCGCTGTGACTCTCAATACGCCGTCGGGTGCTGTCACCCTCACGGGTGCAGATCTGGGCGCAAGCGTTGACGCCGAAGCCGCTGCCGCTGAGGCCTTCAGCGCGGCACCCGCATGGAAGTTTGGCAGCTGGGGCAGCGCCGCCGCTCACGCGCCTATTGTGATCGACGAAACGAAGGCACTCGCTGCGCTTCGCGATGCACTCCCCGACCTCTACGTCGACCCGATCGACGCGACGGTAACCCTCGATAAGGCAACGGGCAACTACTCGGTGACACCCGCGACCGACGGCGAGGGCGTGTCACTCGACACCGTGCACGCCGCACTGGAAAAGGCCGTCGCCTCAGAAAAGGGTGAAGCGGCTGTCGACGTGACGAGCGTCGCAATTCCGGCACTCTTGACGACCGAAGAAGCGCAGGCCGCGGCCGATGAGGTCAATGCGCTCACCGCAGACATGGGCTTCTACGTCGGCGACGAGCGCACGGTTCCGGTCGATCCTGCACTCGCCTCAACGTGGATCACACCAACCATCGCTGACGACGGAACCGTGACGATCACGGCAGACAAAGCGGAGATTGAAAAGTTCACTGCCACTCTCGCAGCTAAGGTCGACCGGCAGCCGGTTGACGGCGTGAAGCTGGTCGACCGCGAAGGTTCACAGCTTCCCGACTCGATCTACACCAAGGAGGGTGTCGAGGGCCGCACGATTGGCGACGTCTCGAACATCGCCACCGAGTTTGCCGCGCAGCTTGAATCAGGCAAGGGCGGACACTACCCGCTGACCGTAACGACGGTGGCTCCCAAAGAAACAACGCTCGAGCGCTGGATTGAAGTCGATGTCAGCGAGCAAACGGTGTATGTGTGGGAAAACGGCGAGACCGTGCGCGTCATGCTGACGTCATCGGGTCTTCCGCCGCACGAATCAACTCGTGGCACGTTCCGCATCAACTCGCACGTCGTGATGCAGGACATGGGTTGTGTGCCCGGTTATGACTACTGCACGAAAGACGTCAAGTGGGTTATGTATTACCACGGCGATGAGGCTTTCCACGGCACCTGGTGGCACGACAACTTTGGCAACAAGATGAGCCACGGCTGCATGAACCTCAGTGAGGCAAACGCCAAGTGGCTGTGGGACTGGACGCCAATCGGAACCGAAGTTTGGGTGCACGACTAAGCACCGGTTGATACTGAGGGCCGCTTTCCGAGCACGGGGGCGGCCCTTGGTGTTTCGTCGCACCTGTGGCGTGATCTGGTCGCATTCGTCGCACGAGCCGTGCAGGCTCTCTCAGGCCGCGCAGGCGGTTCCGGAAGCTCAAGGAGGCGGTTCGTTCAGGTTGCACAGAGGAGAAAAAGAGCGGGCGCGTGCGTGAATTGTTTCACATCTGGATATTTGTGGTTATCCCGGAAGATCGGCGCTTTTCTCAGATCCTCCGTGCGTCTCGTGCACAGTATCCGGTGAATTCTTGGCCTTGATGCTCGTTTACGCGTTAGCCTGTCCCCATGACCGACCTCCGACTCGTAGAACTCAGTGCGGCTACCATCGTCGCTGTCAACAAGCTGGGCCTCAAGCCAGGCCAGGAGGCGTTTCTCGCCCCAATCTCGTATGGCATCGCGGCCACGGTAGTAAACCCACAGACCACATGGCAGCGCGTTGTCTTGGACGGCGATGAGGTTGTCGCGTTCGTGAGCGCCAACTTTGACCCCGAGGCCCTGGAAGAGCACTTCCGCAGCGTGCTGTGGCGTATCAACGTCGACGCCGATGATCAGCGTCGCGGTGTCGGCCGCTTCATCGTCGGCGAGTTGCGCCGCGTGGCTGCTGAAAAGGGCTTTGACCACGTCACCGTGATGTACGAAGCAGGCGAGGGCGGCCCGGAGCGCTTCTTCGAGTCTGTCGGATTCTCCCCCATCGGCGAGACGGACTACGGCGAGGTTGTGGCCAAGATCAGCGCACCCTAAGCGATCAACAAAGGGCGGTGAGGACAAGGTGTCCTCACCGCCCTTTCATGTGCTGACGTTAGTTTTCCTGACCCTTGATCATCAAGACCTTGTAACCCTTGGTGCCGGTGGCAGGCGGAATGACGGCGACGAGTTCGCCACCCTTCTGTTCTGCCGCGACAATCATGTCGCCAGGGAGGTTCTCATGAACCAACGGCGCTGGTGTGCCCTTGATCGCGTTGGCCTTCGTCGCCCCTGCCGACAGCTTCTTGATGGTCTTCTTATCGAGGGTTGCCATCCAGGATCCGAACTGTAGCGCCGGCTGGTCAACGTACCCGTCCGGTGCCGCGGCCGGGCCGATGAGCGCGAGGGGTGCCGGGCGGTTGCCGTTGATCGCGCTCAGGCCGAGCGAACGCTGACGGCCGACCCAGCCGCGCTGTTGGAAGTCAGCGAACAACTTGGCGCCCTTGCTGCCTTTCATTGCGAAATGCAGGATAAGCAGCACGATAGCGAGCGGGATCAAGACCATCGGCCCCCACACGAACAGAAAGCGCCACATCTCGGAACGGCCCGCGCGTCCGCCTGAGAATTGCACGGCCTCGGTGGTGAGAAAGTAACGCTCGATGTAAAGCCAGTCCCAGTCGCTGACCGACCCCAACTGGAAGAGATTCATTCCCATAAAGGCCGCGGCGGCCACGAGTGAAGAGAGTGCACCAACCAGGAGACCTTTAGGCGCCTTCACCGCGGCTGCGAAACCGGAGGGTGTTGACAATTGATTCTGAAGAGCTGAAATAGACACGGCGCGAGTCTATGGCATCCCACATCATTTGGCCGTCTCACCCGCACTTTCAATGGTTCCGCCGCCTCTCCCCCAGCCCGAGGTTCCGCGCGCTGTCCCGGCGGGAGGCAATTGACGTGACAGAAGGAGATTTCGGCGTATTTTTCCTCCTCCGGCGTCATTTACCTACTCTCGGGGTTGCCCCGCGCCGTCTACTTCCTCCCCATCAGCCACCGGTTGCCAGGTTATTCAGTATCCGTGATGATGCGCCCACCGCAGAGGCCGCACGTATGACTATCACGGTATGGACTTGATCATGTGGCTCGCCCAACGCAACGGCATCGCGCACCGACACCACGCGCTTCGAGCAGGCTTTAGTACGCCAACGATTCGCCAATGCCGCCTCGACGGCACCGTGACGGTGCTCAAGCGACAATGGCTACTCCTCGACAGTGCGGATGAAGACTTCGTGTGCGCCGCAACTCATCACGGCAGGCTTGCTTGCATCAGTGCGGCCGCGCATCGAGGCTGGTGGACGCCACCCGGAACCACCGCGCAACGACATCTATGGATGCGCCCCAATGGGCACGGCGCGCAACAATACGCACGGCATTGGAACACCCCGATCACACCGTGCGGCGTGGGCGATCTGATTGAATCATCCCTCGATTCCCTACGCCATGTGGCCGAGTGCCTACCAATGGATGACGCCCTCACTGTGTGGGAGTCGGCGATCCGGCAGGAGAAGCTGGATACCGCCTCATTACGCATTGTCCGATGGCGCAGCGCCCGCGCGCAGCACCTTGCGCAGGAGTGCACGGGCCTTGCCGACTCGGGCCTCGAGACATTTCTCGTCACTCGGCTGGCCAGGCGCGGAGTGACCGTGAGGCAACAGGTTTGGCTCGCTGGCCGTCCGGTCGACGGGCTCATAGGCGAATGGCTCGTCGTGCAAACCGATGGCCATGAGCATCACAGCAGCCCCTCGGACCGTGCGCGCGATGCCGCTCACGACGCCGAACTGACCCTGCGGGGTTATACAGTTCTGCGTTTCACCTATGCGCAGGTTATGCGTGACTGGCCGCAAACCGAACGCATCATCATGCGCGCCATTGCCGCGGGGTTCCATCTGCACCCTCGCAGATCCTTTTCCTGAGCTCTGAAGCGAGATCGGGCCAGATCTCATGTCGTGGCTGAAGGAGATTGGTGTCGCAGGAGGAGAACTGCGCCGAAATCTCCTTCTGTCACGTCATTTACCTTCTCCCGGGGGCACGGAACCACGTGGGGCACGGAACCACGTGGGGCACGGAACCACGTGGGGCGCGGGAATCAGAAGGCGGAACCAGGGCGGAACCACGGATGCGGAACCAGGGCGGAACCACGGATGCGGGCCCAGGGGCGGAACCAGCGCGGGATATGAGTGAGGGGCTTGAGTCGCAAGGCTCAAGCCCCTCACGGCCACGAGACAACGTCTCGCACTGACCTCGTGCCCAGAACTACACCAGGCTGTTGCGCCAGGCCGCGTGTAGCTGGGCGAACTTACCTGTGCCCGCGATGAGCGCGGCAGGCGCGTCGTCTTCGATGATCTGGCCGTGTTCCATCACGAGCACGCGGTCAGCAATCGCCACCGTCGACAGACGGTGCGCGATGATGATCGCGGTGCGGTCGGCGAGCAGCGTCTGTAGTGCCTCTTGAATTTGACGCTCAGACGGAATGTCGAGCGACGCCGTCGCTTCGTCAAGAATCAGCACCGCCGGGTCAGCCAAGAAGGCGCGCGCAAACGAGATCAGCTGGCGCTGACCGGCAGACACGCGTCCGCCACGCTTGTTGACGTCGGTGTTGTAGCCGTCGGGCAGCGCCTCGATGAAGCTGGCAGCGCCCACCGCTTCGGCGGCAGCCTTGATCTCCGCGAACGTCGCCTCGGGCTTACCGAGGGCGATGTTGTCGGCAACCGTGCCGCTGAACAGGTACGCCTCCTGCGTCACCATCACGATGGCTCGGCGCAGGTCCTTCGGGTGCATGGCCCGCAGGTCAACGCCGTCTAGCTTCACGGCACCCTCGGAAGGGTCGTAGAAACGCGACACCAGCTTCGCGAGCGTCGTCTTTCCTGCACCCGTGGTTCCGACCAGCGCAATCGTCTGCCCAGCCGGAATATCGAGGGAGAAGTTCGGCAGGATCGTGCGGCCTGCGGAGTAACCGAAGGTCACCTTGTCAAAGGTCAGGTCACCGCGGGCTTCCCACAGGTCGATGGGCTTCACGGGGTCCGGAACCGTCGGTTGCTCTTCGAGCACACCAGACACCTTTTCGAGGGCGGCTGTTGCCGACTGATACGAGTTCAAGAACATCGCGACCTCTTGCAGCGGGCTAAAGAAGTTGCGCACGTACAGCACGGCGGCCAGCAGCACACCGATTTCGAGCGAGCGCAATCCGCCGAACAGCACGACGAGGGCAAGCGCGAGCGCGGAGATCGCCATCATGCCCGGGTCAAACGTGCCGTACAGCTTCATCGAGCGCAGGTTCACGTCGCGGTACTGGCCACCAACATCGGCGAACTTGTCGTCGTTCGAGGGCTCCTTGCGGAACGCCTTGACGGCGCGGATGCCGGTCATGGTCTCCACGAACTGCACGATCACCTTTGCCGATACCACGCGCGACTCACGGTAAATGAGCTGCGATCGGGTGTAGAACCAGCGCATCAGGAAGTACAGCGGAATGAACATGACAAACAGCACCATGCCCGATTGCCAATCCAGCATCATGAGCGCGGCCAGCGTGAAGCCGCCGTAGAGCAGGCCCGAGACGAGCTGGTTCAGCCCACCATCGAGCAGCTCGCGGATCGATTCCAGGTCGCTCGTTTGGCGCGAAATAATGCGGCCAGACGTGTACGACTCGTGAAACTCGAGACTCAGCCGCTGCGTGTGCAGGAAGATGCGCTTGCGCAGGTCAAGCATGACCGCCTGGGTGAGCTTTGCGGCGAGCACGGCGTACGCCGCGATCAACGCACCTCCGCCGATACCGGCGATCACGAGCAGAATCGACGCCAGCCACGTCGGCGCCCATTCTGATTGTTTCGTAGCCGCGGGGAGCGCGACGTCAATCCCGTACGCAATGATGGCGGGCACCGCCACGCGGAACGCAGTGGAGACAACCAGCACGAGTGCGGCCAGCACAAGCCACCACTTCAACGGGCTCACGAGCGAGCCAAGCAGCTTCATCGAGCGGCGACGGATCGCCTTACTCTCGGCCTTCGTGTAGTCCAGGCGTTCTTCACCCTGGGTTCCGATGACGGTGCTCACAGGTTCACCTCCGTCTCCCGCGCGCGGGCTTGTTCATCTTCCAGACTCGAAATGACGTGTCGGTAGTGTTCGCTCGAAGCCATCAGCTCGGAGTGTTTACCGACGGCCGTGACCCGCCCGGCTTCGAGCAGGGCAACGCGATCAGCCAGCGCCACGGTCGACGGACGGTGCGCGATGATGAGCGCGGTGGTGGTCTGCAGCACCTCACGCAGCGCGGCCTCTACCAGCGCTTCGGTGTCAACATCGAGCGCGCTCAGCGGGTCATCCAACACCAGCACCGCTGGCGCGGCCGCGACCGCACGGGCGAGCGCCAATCGCTGGCGCTGACCACCCGACAGGCTCATCCCCTCTTCACCGATCACGGTCTCCACACCCTCGGGCAGGTCGTCAACAAACGCGGCCTGCGCGATGTCGAGTGCTTCCCGCATGACGCGTTCCGCCTCGGGGCTGTGCGGGTCAAGCTCAGCCCGACCGAGCAGCACGTTTTCGCGCACGGTTGCAGAGAACAGCGTCGCATCTTCGAACGCCATCGCGATGTGGCGGCGTAGGTCTTTCAAGCGCAAGTCACGCACGTCGACGCCGTCGAGGAGTACGCGACCAGCCGTCACGTCATACAGACGCGTCGGCAACGTGGTCAGCGTGGTCTTACCCGAACCGGTGAGGCCCACAAGTGCCATGGTCTCGCCCGGTTTGAGCGCGAGGTCCACACCGTTCAGCAGATCATGCTCGGCGCTACCGGCATCCTGATACCGGAAGTGAACGTTGTCGAACACCAGCTCTCCGCGCGATGTCGGCATCTCGACGGGTGTCTGCGGGTCAGCGATGGTGTTGATTTCGTCGAACACCTCGAATACGCGGTCAGTCGCGGTGCGGGCATCGATCATGAAGGAGAACAGGAAACCGATGGACTCGATCGGCCAGCGCAGAACCGCCGCCATTGCGAAGAAGGCGAACAGTTGGGCGGCATCCAGGGCGCCCTGCGTCGTCAGCCACACGCCAGCCAGCAGGCTGGCGCCGAACGCGACATTGGGAATCATGACAAGCCAGAACCAAATGGCACCATCAGCCTTGGCCTTGCTGATTTCCGTTTCGCGCAGGCTTTCTGCCTGGCTCGCGAACTTGTGCAGCGCGTGCTTGCCGCGGCCAAACGCCTTGAGCACACGAATACCGTGCACGCTCTCTTCTACCTGGGTCGCGAGGTCACCAGCCTGGTCTTGACTCAGACGCGAAAGCGCACCGTACTTCTTCTCGAACAGGTACCCCTGAATCCACAGCGGAATACCCGAAAGCAAGAAGATGGTTCCGAGCAGCCAGTGCCAGCGGAATAGCAGCACCGCACCGATCGCGATGGTCAGCATGTTGACCACCAACAGGATGAGACCGAACGCGAGCCACCGGCGAATGAGGCCGATGTCTTGCATCATGCGGCTCAGCAGCTGGCCGGAACCCCAGCGGTCGTGGAAGGAGACCGGAAGCTGCTGCAGGCGCGAGTAGAACGACATGCGCATGTCGTATTCGACCTTCATGGAGGGCGTCAGCACGAAGTAGCGACGCAGCCACACCATGAGGGCCTCACCGAGGGCAAGCAGCAGCACGGCGGCTGATGCCCAGATGATGGCAACCATGTCGCCATCGGCGACGGGGCCGCTAATCACGGACTCCAGCAGAATCGGAATCATCAGCGCGATGACCGCGCCGCCGAGGGCGCTGAGGCCACCGAGGATGAGGCGTCCGAAGATCGGACGGACAAAGGGTTTCAGGCGCAACAGTGCGCGCGTGGTCGACAAAGAGCTCTTTACAGAAGGCGCGGGAGTAGTCATGATCCTTGCGGGATTGAAAAGCTAAATAAAACAAACGGGGCGCCAAGGGCGCATTGCGAAACCAGCTCGCAGTCCTGATTACGCCTCAGGCGGGGCGTTGCCTCGCTTCGCTAACGCGCGCGACGAGTGAAGCCGGGGCGCGGGGCAACAAGCGCGATAATGGCATTCGTGTGCATGGTGGCCTCCTCGACCTCAGGGATGCTGTGCCGGTCGACACAACAGCCCTCCAGACTATAGCTGTGAGTTCGCTGAGCGCAAGGTTTATCTTTGGCGACAACTCCGTCACCTCAGTTGCAACCTTGAACTTCGGCGGATTGTTCCCGCACGCGCACTAGGAAACCACGGTGCGCACGGTCTTCGGAATCACGGTGCGCACGGGCTGCGGAACCACTGCGCGCGTGGACGCTAGGCTGCCGCTTCGCGCGCCAGTAGCGCCTGCTTCACGGCCACTCCCCACGCAAAGCCGCCCATGGTTCCGTCGGAGCGGAGCACCCGGTGACACGGCACAAACAGCGCGGGCGCGTTGCGGGCGCAAATCGACGCGGCAGCACGCACGGCAGAAGGCGACCCGAGGTGCACGGCAAACTCGCTGTACGTGAGCGGCGCGCCAGGCGTGATCGTGCGCAACGCGTGCCATCCGGCCTGCTGTAGCGTGGTTCCGTATTGCGTCACCGGAACCGCCATGATCGGCTGCAGGTCTCCCGCATAAAACGCGCGCACGGCATCGGCCGCGGCGCCCGTGTCACCCTCAGCGACGTCGACGGGGCGATGGGCCTGAGCGAGGCGATTGAGAAGGGCGTCGGCGCTGTCCGTCCAGCCGGAGGCGATGACGGAACCATTGCGGGCGAGAATGCCGAAGGGGCCATCGGCGGTGTCAAGAAATTCAATCGTGGCGCTCATGCGGTTTCGGCTTTCGTTGCGGTTTCGGCTTTCGTTGCGGATGCGGCTTTCGGTGCGGGTGGGATATCGCGGGTTGACTCTGGCGCTGTCGCGCGCCAGAGATGTGCGGTGAGGTAGGAGCGCCATGGGGCGAACTGTTCCGCCCAGAGCGCGAAGCCGGCGGGGTCGTCTGGCGCTCCGAGAGCCCGGGCACCTGCGCGCACGGCGACGTCGCCTGGGAGGGTGATGTCGGGGTCGCCGACGACGCGCATGCGCACATAATCGGCGGTCCACGGGCCAACGCCACCCAGCGCGAGGAGGGCGGTGCGTTGCTCGTGCGAGTCGTCGCCGCTCGTCAGCGCCAGGTCGCCGTCGGCGAGACGGCGCGCAGCCTCCACAATCGAGCGGATACGCGCAGCGGGCCCGCGCAAGACCGTCGCTCCGTGGTCGGCGATCGCGCGCATCGTCGGAAACAGCCGCGCGGATTCAGGCCCGACATCGGCCATCTCCCCCAACTCTGCAGTGAGGCGGGTGAGATGTGTGCGGGCCGCGGGCACCGAGATCTGTTGCCCTACCATCGCCCGCATCAGCATCTCGTCACCGCTCATCGCACCAGGCACGCGAATACCGGGGCAGTCGGCGACAAGTCGCTGAGCGAGCGGAACCTGGGCAAGGGCTGCGTCGATGGCGAGCGGATCAGCGTCGAGGTCGAAGAGGCGTCGCACGCGCGCTACCAGCACGCGGAGGTCGGAGAGCGTGGTGAGCCGTGCCGCGAGTGCGAGGCGCGTACCGGAGAGGGTGAGGCGCATCCAGGCGGGTCCGCCAGGCAACGCAACGACGCGACTGTACGACGTGTCGGTGGCGGTCTCCGTGCCTGCAATTGCGCGGGCGGCCATCCAGCGAAACAGTCCGGCCGCATCGAACGGTTCGCGATAAGGAAGCGTCAGCTCAATGAGCCCAGGAGGGGCATCTGCATGGTCACGGCGGCGCGCGCGCAACGCTCCCGGCGTCATGTCAAACACTTCGCGAATGGTGTCGTTGAACTGCCGCACGCTCGCGAATCCAGCCGAGAAGGCAACATCGGTCACGCTGAGATCGGTGCCGACCAACAGCATTCTGGCCGTGTGTGCCCGGTGTGCGCGGGCGAGGGCGAGCGGGCCAGCTCCCAACTCCGCGGTCAGCAAGCGACCAAGGTGTCTGCTCGAGTATCCCAGGCGGCGCGCGAGCCCTTCGGTGCCCTCGCGCTCCACGACGCCGTCGGCGATGAGCCGCATCGCACGGCCCGCGGTGTCGGAACGCAGATCCCACTCCGGGGATCCTGGCGCGGCTTCCGGCAGACACCGCTTACAGGCGCGATAGCCGGCCTCATGCGCTGCCGCCGAGGTGGGATAGAACGTGACGTTCGCTTCTTTCGGGGTTCGCGCCGGACACGATGGGCGGCAATAAATCCCGGTGGAGCGCACCGCCGTGACGAACTGGCCATCGAAGCGGGCATCGCGCGCGCTGATCGCGCGGTACCGCTCATCGAATGTGGCCGTGAATGTCATGCCTCTACTGTGCCACGCGCATAAAGCGCGACCTAGCGGAAATCGGACATGACAGTTTCTTGACCCCACAGCCGGATCCCTGGTTCCGTCGAAGCCCATTCCCCCTGGTTCCGCCCCGCAAACGCCATTGGGCGCCTGGCCAGAAGACCAGACGCCCAATGAAAATCACTGTTTAGTGGAAGAAGTGACGCTCTCCGGTGAAGAACATCGTCACGTTCGCTGCGCGAGCGGCGGCGATCACTTCGTCGTCACGCACGGAACCACCGGGCTGCACGATCGCCGAAACGCCGGCGTCGATGAGAACCTGAGGGCCGTCAGCAAACGGGAAGAATGCGTCGGATGCGGCAACCGAGCCGACAACGCGCTCACCGGCACGCTCGACGGCGAGGCGGCAGGAGTCAACGCGGTTGACCTGGCCCATGCCGATACCGACCGTTGCTGAGCCCTTCGCAAGCACAATCGCGTTGCTCTTCACCGCGCGGCAGGCCTTCCACGCGAAGATGAGGTTCTCCATCGTGGCGTCATCTGGACGCTCGCCGGTAACGAGCTGCCAGTCGTTGGCGACCGACGCGATGTTGTCGGGGAAGCGGTCGGCGTCTTGCAACAACAGACCACCGGAAACCAGACGCACGTCCATGCGCTCCTGCTGCCAGTCTTCCGGTAGCTGCAACACGCGCAGGTTCTTCTTCTTGCTGAACAGGTTCAGCGCCTCGGGCTCGTAGCTCGGCGCCACGATGACCTCGGTGAAGATGTCTTGCAGGTTCTCCGCCATCTTCAGTGTGACCTTGCCGTTCGTGGCGATCACGCCGCCGTAGGCCGACACCGGGTCGCACTCGTGGGCACGCAAGTGAGCAGATGCGATCGGGTCGAGCGCGTTGGGCGCCGTCACCGCGATGCCACACGGGTTCGCGTGCTTGATGATCGCAACGGCCGGTTTGATCATGTCAAAAGCCGCGCGCAGCGCAGCATCGGCGTCAACGTAGTTGTTGTACGACATCTCCTTGCCCTGCAGCTGCTGCGCTTGCGCAATACCGCGGCCGCCCTGACGAGTGTAGATGGCAGCGCGCTGGTGCGAGTTCTCGCCGTAGCGCAGGGTCGACAGGCGCTCCGCCTGAATCGTGAGGTACTCCGGAAGCTCGTACCCGTCGCTAAGCAGTTCTTCTGAGAACCAAGCGGCAACGGCGGTGTCGTACTTCGCGGTGTGCGCAAACGCGCGAGCCGCAAGTTCACGGCGCTGGCCGAGCGTGGTTCCGCCGCCCTTGACCGCCTCGATGACGGAACCATAAGAAGCGGGCGAGACGACGATGGCAACGTTTGCGAAGTTCTTCGCGGATGCGCGCACCATGGCGGGGCCACCGATGTCGATCTGCTCGACAACGTCATCGCCCTGGGCGCCAGAGGCGACCGTCTCAACGAACGGGTAGAGGTTGACGACGACAAGCTCAAACGGCGCGATGCCCAGCTCGCCGAGCTGACGCTCGTGGTCTTCCAGGCGTAGGTCGGCGAGGAGGCCAGCGTGCACACTCGGGTGCAGCGTCTTCACGCGGCCGTCGAGGGACTCCGGAAAGCCGGTGACGCTCGAAACGTCGGTCACGTCGTGGCCAGCATCACGGATCGTCTGCGCCGTCGAACCGGTCGAGACAATCTCGACGCCAGCGTCGGCGAGAGCGGCAGCCAGGTCAAGCAGACCCGACTTGTCGCTGACCGAGACGAGTGCTCGGCGAACGGGTACGACGTCGCGTTCACGGTAATCAGCAGAATCGTGGCGGGGGCCTGCCATGGTGCGTCCTCTCAGGAGTGCGGGGTTGGTTCGCTCAGCGACGCCAAATCAATGGCACCGTTCGCAATGTCACGGACCACGTCGATCAGCAAACGCCGCTCGACGGGCTTAATTCGTTCATGCAGGGCATGTTCGTCGTCGCCAGGCAGGATCGCGATGCGCTCCTGAGCGAGAATCGGACCGGAATCGACACCTTCGTCGACCACGATGACACTGGCGCCCGTCTGCGAAACCTGCGCAGCGAGCGCGTCACGCACGCCGTGCGCACCCGGGAACTCCGGCAGGTATGCGGGGTGGGTGTTGATGATGTTGGGCGCGAACTCGCTGACAACGGCAGCGGGCAGCAGGCGCATCAGGCCGGAGAGCACGATGAGGTCGGGGTTCCATACGGCCAGCTGCGCGGCAAGCTCAGCGCCCCACTCGGCGCGGCGGTCTTTACCCTGCCACGGAACCACAAAACTGGGGATCCCGAAGGCCTCGGCATGTGCAAGGCCGTCAGCTTCGCGGTCGGCACCGACAACAATGATGCGAGCCGGATAATCAGCGTCGCTTGCTGCTTCAAGCAGCGCACGCAGATTGGATCCTGTGCCCGAGATAAGTACGGCGACCGTTAGCACCTGACCAGTCTAGTCCGCGTCGCTGATGGGCTTTGTCTCTGTGTCATCGTTCGTCAGCGGAGCCTCAGCAGCTGCCGATGGTTCCGGAACCAACAGGCCAGATGACGGCACCGTCGCCGTCGCAGGGGCGGTTGCGCGAAGATGTTCGGCCGTCGCGTAATCGGCCTCGACGTCGGCGTCGCCCCATGCGTCATCACCCTCGAACTCGTCATCACTCGACCGCGGCACCAGCAGGGGCACAGCGATGCCGACGGCAACCTCGACGAACAGCGCGAGCGTCGCAAGCCCAATCTGCGGGCCGAACTCAGCCATGCGTCCAGGACCAAGCGAACCGCTGGCGAGCGCGAACACCACGGCTGCTGCCCCGGCAGCGAGCGCCGAGACGGCGACCGTCATGACGATACGGGGCAGGTATGGTTCGTCGTCGCCGACGACGACGGTGTAGCGGGAGCGCAGCATGAAGCCAGCGAGCACACCAATGCCAATGGGCAGCAGCACGACGGCGAGCAAGAACGTGTGGGATACCTCGGGAACCAGGCCGAGCGGGGGCAAACCCGGCAGGACGCCCAGGTGGGTTGCCGCGGGGGAAACGGACGCGCCCGTTCCGAGGACAACACCTGGCCCCGCGATCCAGGCAAGCGCCCACGCCATCAGGGTGGGCAGGTATGCGATGCTGGCGAGCGCGAAAATCGTCGCACCCATCGCATCAACACCTGACGCCTGATACAGCGCAATAACGTCGCTGCCACGGGTAATGACGGAGACGATAACGCCGATGGCCGCGAGCATGATGAAGCCGAGGAGCACGGCCCCCGTGCCGCGCACAATGAGCCCAGGCGTCTCTGCCCACACCGTCGGGAGTTGATCGACGCGATCGTGCAGGGCATCGATGATGCCCTCGTCGCCATCAATCCACGCACGCACGAGCGCGCCGATAAGAAGCGGAACCCCGTATGCGACAGCGGGAAGCACGATTGCAAGGGATGGGTCAGACGTGGCAATCGGGTTAGCCGACGTGATGTCAACGACCACCGCGATGAGCGTGAACGTCACAGCGCCAGAAATGAATCCCGTGATCCAGCCGCCGGCACGCGTGGCGCGGATGCCCGAACGCGCACCCGACCATGCCGTGAAGGCAAGGAACGCGAGTGGTGCAAGCGAAAGGACGAATGACGCCCCCTCCGCCGGGATACCGCTGGCGACGAGATACTCAGGCGCGAGCTCGACGGCCTGCGGAACGTGATGACCGAGTTGCCAGACCGCAGCCGTCGCGGGCCACAGTCCCTCCCAGTAGGTCGCACCGAGTGACAGCGCCCACATCACCGTGAGCGGTGCAAGAACTGCGGCGATCCCGACGGCCGCCGCGACGAGTGCGTCAAACGCGGCGAGGAGGGCAATGATCAAGCGGTGCATGGCCATTTGACCCTACCGGCCAGAGCTCCCCCGCCCCTGATCCCGCGCTGTGACTGACAATCTTTACGCCAACGCTTTCATCGTCTGCAGGTTCCGCGCGTTTCTTGCCCGCAGGTTCCGCGCTCTACTTGTCTGCTGGTTCCGTGCTCTACTCGCCTGCAGGTTCCGCGCTTTACTTGCCTACTGGTTCCGCACGTTCCAGCAGAAACACCGGGATGATCCGGTCGGTCTTGCGCTGATATCCGGCGTACGGCGGGAAAGCCGCGCACGCTCGCGCCCACCACTCATCCCGTTCCGTACCGGTAAGTTCGCGAGCAACATAGTCAGCTTTGTCGCTCACATCTTGCAGTTCGACATGCGGGTTTGCACGAATGTTGTAATACCAGCTCGGATTCTTCGGCGCACCGCCCAGCGACGCCACGACGGCGTACTTGCCCTCGTGCTCGACGCGCATGAGCGCCGTTTTTCTGAGGGAACCAGACTTTGCGCCCACTGTCGTCAGGACGATGATCGGCCTCCCGTCGATGTCGCCCCGGCTGGTTCCGCCCGATGATTCGAAGGCTTCTGCCTGAATACGTGCCCATTCCGACGTTCCTGGCTGGTAAATTCCTGTGAGTGGCATATTTTTCCTTTCCCGGATCCGCGCCACGTTCATCCCCTAACCCGTACAGGAGATTTCATGGCGACTGGCACGCCTACTGAAGCGAAATCAGGTCTTGACCGTTTCTTCCACATTTCGGAGCGCGGTTCAACCGTCGGTACCGAAATTCGCGGTGGCGTCGTCACGTTCGTGACGATGGCATACATCGTTATCCTCAACCCGATCATCCTGTCGGGCAAGCCCGACGTGGCTGGCAACGAACTCACGTTCGAAGCTGTTGGCGCGGCAACCGCGCTGACCGCCGGTGTCATGACGATCCTGTTCGGTCTGGTGACTCGCCTTCCGTTCGCCTTCGCCGCTGGTCTCGGAATCAACGCGTTTGTGGCGTTCTCGGTTGTCGGCCACGTGACGTGGCCCGAGGCAATGGCGCTTGTTGCTATCAACGGTGTGCTCATCGTGTTGCTTGCGGCAACCGGCCTGCGAAAGATGATCTTCGACGCGGTTCCCATGCAGCTCAAGATCGCGATCACGGTCGCCATCGGATTCTTCATCGCGTTCATCGGTTTTGTGAACGCTGGATTCTCCACGTCGACCACCCTGCCGTCGCCGCCTGTTGAGCTCGGCCAGGGCGGTTCGATTGCTTCGATCAGCACCCTGCTGTTTGTCATTACGGTTCTTATTACGGGTGCGCTCGTCGCCCTCAAGGTAAAGGGCGCCCTGCTGCTCGGCCTCGTCGCTGGATCCGTCATCGCAGGCATCATCAACCTGATCAACCCGCAGGAAGGCCTGTTCAACTTCACCGGCTTTGTCGGCCTGCCCGACCTCAGCCTGATCGGCGCGGTCGACTTCTCGTTCGACTTCACCAAGGTTTCTCTGATCGCCATCGTGATGCTCGTGTTCACGCTGTTGTTCTCCAACTTCTTCGACGCGATGGGAACCATGACGGGTCTCGCCACCGAAGCGGGCCTGGCTGACAAGAAGGGTGATTTCCCGAGCATCAAGTCCGCGCTTGTTGTTGAGGGTGTTGGTGCGATCGCTGGTGGTCTCACGTCGACGAGCTCGAACACCGTGTTCGTCGAGTCATCCTCGGGTATTGGTGAAGGTGCTCGCACCGGTCTGGCAAACGTCGTCACCGGCGCGCTGTTCATCGTTGCGATGTTCTTCACGCCGATCACCGGTCTTGTGCCCGGCTCGGTTGCCGCCGCCGCGCTCGTGATCGTTGGCGCAATGATGATGGGTCAGATCAAGAACATCGACCTGAGCGACTTCGCTGTGCTGCTGCCGGTCTTTGTCACGGTCGCCACGATGCCGCTGACCTACTCGATCGCTAACGGTATTGGTGCAGGCTTCGTCACGTGGGTCGTCGTTCAGGCCCTCGCTGGCAAGGCCAAGACCCTCCACCCGCTGATGTGGATCGTCGCTGCCGGCTTCGTGATCTTCTTCGCACGCGGCCCGATTGAGGCGCTGTTCGCGTAAATCACACGCTCGCTCACGCACGAGCATTCGGGAGCCTTCGCCACACGGCGGAGGCTCCCTTCTTTCATTTGCCCGCGCGAGCGTTCCGCCCCCCTGGTTCCGCCCCCTGGTTCCGCGCCCTTGGTTCCGTCCCCCGGTTCCGCGCCCTTGGTTCCGCCTCCCTTGGTTCCGCCTCCCTTGGTTCCGCCCCCTGGATTGTGCGGCATGCTTCTGCCCGGAACCATGTCGCGAGAACCACAAAAAACACCGACACCCACATGAATACGCGAAAAATCTATCGCTGTCGCGACATTCTCTGGTTCTCACGACATCCCCGCCCCGACCCGCACCCCCGCGACGGAACCACGGGGACCGGAGATGACGGAACCACGGAACAGAAACGACGAAACCAGAAACCTCCCCGAGGAACCTCCCCAGAAACGACGAACGCCCCCGGAAAACTCCGGGGGCGTTCGAGAATCCGAGTGGATTACAGCGCAGCGATGATGGCGCGCATCAGCTCAGCAGCCTCGGACGGCGTCTTGCCGACCTTAACGCCGGCAGCCTCGAGGGCTTCCTTCTTGGCCTGTGCGGTACCAGCCGAGCCGGAGACGATGGCGCCAGCGTGGCCCATGGTCTTGCCCTCGGGTGCCGTGAAGCCAGCAACGTAGCCGACGACGGGCTTGGTGACGTTCGCCTTGATGTAGTCAGCGGCACGCTCTTCAGCGTCTCCACCGATCTCACCGATCATGACGATGGCCTTGGTCTCGGGGTCAGCCTCGAACGCAGCGAGTGCGTCGATGTGCGTCGTGCCGATGATGGGGTCGCCACCGATACCGATTGCGGTCGAGAAGCCGAGGTCGCGCAGCTCGAACATCATCTGGTAGGTCAGTGTGCCCGACTTCGAGACGAGACCGATCGGGCCCTTGCCCGTGATGTTTGCCGGCGTGATGCCAACGAGAGCCTCGCCGGGCGTGATGATTCCAGGGCAGTTCGGGCCGATGATGCGGGTCTTGTTGCCCTTTTCAATCGCGTATGCCCAAGCCTCTGCCGAGTCGCCGACGGGAACACCCTCGGTGATCACGACGAGCAGCGGAATCTCAGCGTCAATAGCCTCGACCATGGCGGCCTTGGTGAAGGCACCCGGAACGAAAGCGATCGACACGTCAGCGCCGGTCTCCTTCATTGCCTCTTCAACGGTGCCGAACACGGGGAGCGAAACCGGGTTGCCAGCTGCGTCAACGTGCTCAACCGTGGTGCCAGCCTTGCGTGCGTTGACGCCACCGACGACCTGCGTGCCTGCCTTGAGCATGAGCGCGGTGTGCTTGGTACCCTCGCCACCGGTGATGCCCTGGACGATGACCTTGGAATCCTTGTTCAGGAAGATCGACATATTCTTAAGTCCCTTTTTCCTTCAGTCCGAATCAGGCGTTGGCGAGGGCAGCGGCCTTGTCGGCACCCTCATCCATGCTTGCGGCCAGGGTTACGAGTGGGTGGTTGGCGGCCGCGAGAATCGCGCGACCCTCTTCAACCTGGTTGCCATCGAGGCGCACAACGAGCGGCTTAGCTGCTGCGTCGCCGAGGATTTCGAGGGCCTTGACGATGCCGTCAGCAACAGCAACACACGACGTGATGCCACCGAAGACGTTGACGAAAACGCTCTTGACCTGCTCGTCGCCGAGGATGACGTCAAGACCGGCAGCCATGACCGTTGCCGAAGCTCCGCCACCGATGTCGAGGAAGTTTGCCGGCTTAACGTTGCCATGGTTCTCACCAGCGTAAGCAACAACGTCGAGCGTCGACATGACCAGGCCAGCACCGTTACCGATGATGCCAACTTCACCGTCGAGCTTGACGTAGTTCAGGCCAGCAGCCTTTGCCTTTGCCTCGAGCGGGTCAGCTGCGTCCTTGTCTTCGAGCGCTTCGTGCTCGGGGTGACGGATCTCCGACGCGTTGTCGTCGAACGTGACCTTGCCGTCGAGAGCAATAATGTCGCCCTCTTCGGTGAGCACGAGCGGGTTGACCTCAACGAGCGTTGCGTCTTCGCCCTTGTAAACGTTGTAGAGCTTGACGAAAACGTCTGAGACCTTTTCGATGAGCTCTGCGGGGAAGTTTGCAACCGTCGCGATTTCGACGGCCTTCTCCTTGTCGATGCCGCGCAGCGGGTTGACCTCAACGCGTGCCAGAGCTTCGGGCTTCTCAACTGCGAGAACCTCGATCTCCATGCCACCCTCAACCGAGCACAGGCTCAGGTAGGAGCGGTTTGCACGGTCAAGCAGCACAGAGAAGTAGAACTCCTGCGCGATGCGTGCGCCCTGTGCGACCATGACGCGCTTGACGACGTGGCCCTTGATGTCGAGGCCGAGGATTGCCTGAGCAGCCTCGTATGCCTCTTCCGGCGTCTTGGCGACCTTAACGCCGCCAGCCTTGCCACGACCACCGGTCTTGACCTGGGCCTTAACAACAACAACTCCACCGATCTTCTCGGCGGCGGCCTTAGCCTCTTCGGGAGTGTCCGCGACGATACCGGCGAGAACCGGCACCTCGTACTTCTCGAAAAGGTCACGTGCCTGGTACTCGTACAGATCCACTGTGCTTCCTTCGTGGGCGCGGTTGATGAAAGTCTCTCGATATCGAGATATCGACCAACTACCAGCCTACTACTCCTTTCTGAGTGCCCCGAATTTCTTCCGTTGTGATCAGCACGGAGTTCGCCAATCGCATGGCACGGCTCCGGAACCTCGGGTGAGACAGCTCCGGAACCTCGGGTGAGGCAGTTGACGGAACCTCGGGATGAGGCAGTCGACGGAACCTCGGGACGAGGCAGTCGACGAAACCTCGGGATGAGCCGCTGAGGAAGCAATGAGACAATTGATGCATCATGACTGACGCACCTACTCCTGACCTCGCCGACCTCGTCGCCCAGGCCGAAGCCGGAACCATCGCGCACGACGACCTGCTCGACACGTTCTTGAACGCGACGATCTTTGTGCCTTCCACCGATGACCCCGCAGACGGTGAGATCAGCCCGGTGACCATCAACTTCGACGAGACTGATTTTCTCGTTGTCGCCGCGACCGAGTTTGCGCTGCAGCAGACCCGTGACGTTGCTGAGTTCGCGGTGCCGATGAAGGGCCGCGCCATTGTCAGCGCAATGAACCAAGACCTCGCGCTGCTCGTCAACCTTGACAAGGGTGCCTTTGCCCTGCCGCTCGCGATGCTTAACGAGATCCGCGCGCAAAACCCGCTGGGCTGACGCCCACCGCTATGCTGAGCCGATGACCGAGCGCGACCCCCAGGCAGCGACCACCCGCGTGATTGCGGCGGCGCTCGACCTGTTCGCCGAGCAGGGGTTTGAAGCAACCTCTGTCGAGCAAATCGCGAAGGCAGCGGGCGTCTCCCGCTCCACGTTCTTTCGCCAGTTCGGCGGCAAAGACGATGTGATCTTTGCCGACCACGAGCGGCTCCTCACCGTGCTCCGCGAATTCTTGACGAAAACCCACGAGGACCCGTGGGCAACCGTGTGCGAGGGCGCCATGCTGGTGTTCCGCTACTTCAGTGACAACGCTGACGTTGCGCGCCGCCGCTACCAACTGGTGCGCCAAATTCCCGCGCTGCGCGAACGTGAGATCGTCGCTGTGTTCCGCTACGAACGCCTCTTTGACGAATACCTGCGCGAGCAGCTGCCCGAGATCGACCCTGTCGACGCTGTGAGCTACTCCGCACTGATCGCCGCTGTCCACAACCATGTGCTCCGTCAGATGCTGCGCGGTCATAAGGTGCCTGCCTCCGTGTTGCGCCAGCACCTCGACAACGCCATGCGGCGCTTCGGAGTTCTTGACGCCACCAGCAACCCCCGGGCCGACGACCTCGTCGTCGCCGTGTTTCCGCGCTCGATGCCCGCGGCCGAAATCGCACGCCGCGTCGGCGCACAGCTCGGCTGAGCGCACATTCGTGACAGCATGGAACCATGTCGCTTACGCCGGTTCCACCGCTCGCTCCGGTCGCTGCTCTCGCACTCGATGATGCTCGAGAGCTGAGCCCGGCTGCGGCTACCATCACGGTCATCGGCCCCGACGCCCTGACTCTCGCGGTCGCCGCTAGCTACCCGGGCGCCACCGTCCGCGCTTTCGACGATCTGACACCTCTCGATCATCCGGCAGTCGGGTTCACCCGTTTCCCGCTTCACCCTGCGCTCTTCGATGGTTCCGACCTCGTCGTGGGACTGTTGCCAAAGTCAATTGCCGAGCTCACCGACATCGCGTCCCTCGCGGCAGGGGGCGTCACCGCCGATGCCATCGTGACGCTCGCCGGCCGCGACAAGCACATGAGCCGCGGCATGAATACAGCGCTCGAGTCGTGGTTCCACGACGTCTCTGCCAGCCGCGGCCGACAGAAGTCCCGGGCCCTCCGGGCGCGTGGGCCGCAGCCTGGGGCACCACTTCCCTACCCGCGCCACGCGTCTGTGGACGTCCCATTCGCGATCTACGCGCGCGGCGGCGCCTTCGCTGGCGCAACGCTCGACATCGGAACGCGCGCGTTGCTCGATGCGTTTCCGGCGATCTTTGCGTCGCACCGCGGGAGCATTGAGCACATCGTCGATTTGGGGTGCGGAACCGGTGTGCTGGCAACCAGCGCAGCGTTGCGTCTGCCGCAGGCGCGAGTGACGGCAACGGATCGATCGTGGGCAGCAGTGGCATCGACGCGTCTGACGGTTGATCACGCTGGCGTCGGTTCCCGCGTGACGGTCACGCAGGATGATGCGGGCGCGACGATCGCCGACGGCACCGTCGATATGGTTCTGTTCAACCCGCCATTTCATGACGGGGCGGCGGTCGATGAAGACATGTCGCACCGGATGTTCCGCTCGGCGGCGCGAATGTTGCGCCCGGGTGGCTCACTTGCCGTCGTCTACAACTCGCACTTGCGCCATCGCACGGCGCTAGAGCGGATCGTGGGGCCGACCGATCAGATGAGTCGCACACCGAAGTTCACGGTCACGCTGTCGCGCAGGCGGTAGCCGCTGTCGCGTAGACCCGCACCGTCCGCAAATGGTGCCGCGAATGTCAGCCGGCGACCATGCACCCAGGTGTCAGACGGCGACGTTTTCGTCGTGGCGTGAGCAGAGCGCGACGACGCCGTCATTCGAGCACGATTCACACTGCACGACGCGGTTGCGGCAGTCGTCATCAGCGCAGTTGACCATGCGCGATTCGGCGCTGTCGCACGTCGCGCATGTCGAAATCACTGCGGCCTTCGAGCCGAACGTGACGGATTCGCGCCCATCGAAAACGTAGAGCGATCCCTCCCACAGGCCCGTATTGCCGAAGCTTTCGCCGTACCGTACGATGCCGCCGTCGAGCTGGTATACCTCGCCGAACCCGCGCGACACCAGCAGGCTGGACAGCACCTCACAGCGGATCCCTCCGGTGCAGTACGTGACGATGGGCTTGCCCTTGAGGTCGTCGTATTTGCCCGAGTCGAGCTCCGCAACGAAGTCGCGCGTGGTCTCCACGTCGGGAACGATGGCGTTCTTAAACTTGCCGATCTCGGCTTCAAATGCGTTGCGGCCGTCGAAGAAGACGACGTCGTCACCGCGCTCCGCAACGAGCTTGTGCAGAGCACCAGGCGTGAGGTGCGCGCCGCCCCCGACAACACCATTCTCATCAACCTGCAACTCACCCGGAGCGCCGAAGCTGACGATCTCATCGCGCACCTTGACCGACAGGCGCGGGAAGTCCAGCGACATACCCTGCTCGTCGAGGCCGGTACCCTCTGACCACTTGAAGTCGATGTCTTTAAAGCCCGGGTAATCACGGGTCTTGCGCCAATACTTCTTGACGGCGGCGATGTCGCCACCCACGGTTCCGTTGATACCATCCTTCGAAATCAGGATGCGCCCACGCAGACCGAGCAACTCACACAGATCGCGCTGCCACAGGCGCACGGCGTCAGGGTCAGCGATCGGGGTGAACTGGTAGTAGAGGAGAACTTTTGCAACGGCCACCTATTAAGGGTACGCGGCGCTGAGACCTCATCGGTCGCGAGTGGGCCGTCCTAAATCAGGCGAGACCAGAACGTCGGCGAATACCGCTCGTAGCCGTCGGCGGTCGAGCGGCGCAAACATGGCCATTTCGATGGTCGCCTGAGGGTAGCCGTCGGCCCGAAACACCCATCCGGCGAGCGAACGCGCACGGGGGCGCATGGGGATGTGTTCTTCAATTGTGGTCAGGGCGGCCACCGGAATACTCCACTCGGCGCGCATCCGCCGACGCACGATGATCTCCTGCTCGGTGACGATGATTGCGGAACCTGTCGCAAAGGCCGTTGCCAGCAGGAGTCCCGCGAGCGCGAGCAGAATGATCCACACTGCGGTCATCGGATTCGAACGGCCGACAGCGATCACGATGATAATCACGGCAGCGACAGCGAACCAGTAGGACGCCAGCAATCCCCAGAGGGATCCGGTGGCGGAAACGGGTCGAAAGCGCGAAGTCACCCTTTGATGTTACGGGTGTCGGATGCCGTCGCCTGTTTGACGCCAAGGCGGGCCGAGCGATCATGCAGGCAATACGCGCCTAGTTGTGCTCACCATCGAGGTACCACCAGCGGCCGGATTGAAAGACGAACCGGCTGCGCTCGTGCAGCTCGTGATCGCGCCCGCCCTCGCGGTAGTGCGCGACAAACTCGACGACGCCGCGACGCGGCGTTGGTTCTGGCGCGTCGATGATCTCAAGGCGGGTCCATCGTGTGCCAGCGTCCGTGACAACGTCACCCTGAAGCGTCCCCGGGTGCCAGGTTGCGGTGAGGTAGCTGTCAAGACCGCGCGCGAACGCCGAGTACCGCGATCGCATCAGCGCAAGCGGCGTCGGCGGGAGCGCGTCGCCGCGATGAAACGGCTCGCAGCATTCGGCGTAGCGGAGGCCGGTACCGCACGGACAATCAGCAGCGGTCACGACTGAGCGTCGGAGCCGGCGTTACCGTCGGAGCCGTCATCCGCTGTCGGCGGCTCCTCCGGTGCTGCGGCATCATCGGCAGGTGGCGGCGTGGGCTTGAAGATCTGGGCGGCAGCGTCATCCGCACTCACATCGGTTGGCACCGGGGTCGTCGCCGCGATGCCCTGTCCGGTGGCCGGGTCAACGGTCGCGATGATGGGGGCTGCCAGCGCCTCATCGGCATCGTCGTCGCCCCGGCGGCGCAGCAGGAGAAACACGATACCGAGCACAACGAGCGCGCCCGCGATCGCCCACAACCACCAGGGCATCGGGTCGGCTCCGGTCACAGCGAGGTCGACAGCCACAATGTTCGTCACGATGCTCATGAGGTGCCTTTCGTGTAGTGACTCACACTGTACGCGGGCAACAGGACGCGCGGCCAGTGCCTCAAGCGGCGCGTCGCGCTGCCGGAGGCACTATTGCGCAGACTTCTTCGCGCGCGAGGGTTGCACGCGCGGCGGCTCCCCAGGCATCTTCGGAAAGTCCGGAGGAAACGGCAACTCGCCCAACCCGTTGTCGACGTCACGCTCCCACCAGCGCAGCAATTCAGTAATGGTTCCGGGATTCTCCGCGAACCCCGCCCACGGATCCCCCACCGCCAGCAGCCGATCGGGCACGGTACGAACCGTAAATGCGCGGGGATCGACTGTGTCGAGTTCATCCCAGGTCACCGGCGTCGAGACAGTGGCCGTGGGTAACGGTCGCGGGCTATAGGCACCCGCCATTGTGCGGTCGCGGTTGGCCTGGTTGTAGTCGAGGAAGATTCGCTCGCCGCGTTCTTCCTTCCACCAGGCCGATGTGACGCGCTGAGGCAAGCGCCGCTCCAACTCACGACAAGCCGCGATGACGGCGTGGCGCACATCGAGAAACTCGTGCATGGGCTGAATGGGCGCAAACAGATGGAGGCCGCGGTTGCCGCTCGTCTTGATGAAGCTCGTCAACCCGGCCTCACGGAGCACCTCACGCATCGCGTGGGCCGCGACGATCGCGTCAGGCAAGCCGGTACCTGGTTGGGGATCGAAGTCGATACGAAGCTCAACCGGGTTATCTGGATTGCTCGCGAGTGACGCCCACGGGTGAAACACGACGGTGTTCATTTGCACTGCCCACACGGCCGCCGCGATCTCGGTCAGCACCATTTGCGGATGGTGGCGGCCTGAGTGGTAGGTCACCTCAACGCTGGAGACGTAGTCGGGTGCCCCTCGTGGCGGGTTCTTTGAAAAGAATCCGTCCGCTGTGACATCGCCACCGAATCGCTCGAGCGAAACCGGGCGATTGCCGTTTGCCGCGAGGAATGGTTCCGCGACAGCAATCAGGTACTCCGCGAGCTCGTGTTTGGTCACGCCCGCGGCTGGGAACACCACGCGGTTCGGGCTCGACAGCGAAATCTCGCGCACGCCATCAGGCCCGGGAACCGTCAAAAGCACACGTTCGCTCGCCATACGGCGACCCTATGCCTGCTCGCGCTCGTGCGCGAGGGGTACGCGTGCCGTTACGCTTCGGCGAGCACCGCTGCGAGCTCGTCGCGGGTGATGCGAATGCTCGGCCCTGCCGGGTCGATCACGACGCCGGCAAGGCTGCCATGCTCAACGAACGCGCTCTGCAGCTTGTCGAAGCCAAACGGCATCGGCTGCTCAGGGCGCTGCAGCGCCACGACCTCAAGCGGGTGCGTGAACAGCTGCAACAGGCGACGGCCATCGCGCGTGTGCGCTTCGGCAATGCCGTACTGCTTTTCGCCGTCCTTCTCGCTGGCAACACCGACAGCAACCCACAGGCGTGCGTCGCGGAGAGCCGCAAGCACCTTATCCTTGGTGTCTTCGGCACGCGGCTCACACAGGATCGTTTTGAGCTTCATTTCGTCTTCGACCTGCGTCATCGCACGCTTGAGCACGTCGGTCGGAATAACCGCGCGCGCCGGCGCCGAATCGTTGTCGAGGATCAACCCCGCAAGGTTGCCCTTGAGAACGTTGTTGATCACGGCGTACGCGGGCTGAGCAAAGGCGCTGGTGTTGGCGTCGTTGTCTTTCTGGAACGCGTCACGAAGCGAACGACCTGAGCTGTACGCCAGCATGAACTGACGGTCGCCGTCGCTGACAATACCGAGCTGGAGCGATTCGCCCGCAGCGATCTGCTCGCGAGCGTCGCCACGTACTCGAAGATAGACGTGTCCCTGCAGGAGCTGACGGGTAACGCCGAGCAGTTCTGGACCGGTCGGCGTTGCGCCGAGTGCCGCGAGTGCATCACGCAGCACGCCGTTATCGCGCAGCCCCGAAATGGTCTCCAGATTTGTCGGGGGGTCGCTCGGAGCGAGCGGGAGCACGACGTCTTCTGGCTTCTCGGGGCGCAGCAAAGCAGGTTTAGCCGGAGTGGGCGTGGAGCCGAGCCCGCCGAACGACGTCATACTGATGTTCACCTGCGGGACGGCCTCGGCAGGAGCCTGCGGCTCGGCCGGAACCTCGGGGGGAGCCTGAGACTCGGTTGCGTCGGCGACGGGGGCGTCAGCGACGGGGGCATCAGCGCCCTCGGCGACGACACCGGTTTCGGGTGTCCGATCGGACGGGTCATTCTTGCGGCGAGAGAACAGTGCCATTGAGTCAGCCTAACGTGCGGAAAGAATGCGCTTGGCGCGGATGCAAAGATATCGGGGGATTCTTTCCTGAAGTCGTGGGTGCTGCGCTGCAAACGCGGCACCCACGACCCAAGAAAATATCGCCTAGCGCCGAACGAAAAGCGATCTCTCACTAAGCACGCGCGCGGCGCTCGACCCCCGTCGAAGCGCTCCCCCACACGTCGTGGTCCGCTATGCGATTATCACCGTCCCTGGCGGTGTGCACTCAGTCTAGCGCGCGGTGGATACAAGCGCTATCTAGCGCTCAGCCGCGCAAGAATCGTAAAGTGGAATCGCGAATGACCGCACCGTCCACGCCTGCTGAGAGGAGCCCGATGCAAATCTCAGCCCTCTCCGCTGCCACCGGTGTGTCGATCGCCACAATCAAGTTCTATCTCCGCGAGGGCGTCCTTCCCCGCGGCACCGCCGTCAGCACGAAGCGCGCGGAATACTCAGACGAACACGTCAAGCGCATCCGACTGATCACGGCACTCACCGATGTGCGTTCGCTGCCGATGGCGAGAGTGAAGGAAATACTTGGCCTGGTGGATGCGCCACTGCCTGATCCATCCGAATCGCTCAGCCGCGCGATCAGCGCGCTGCCGCCGTACATCCCCGATTCCGCCGACGGCGATTACCCGCTCGCCCGCGATGCGCTGGCCGCGCTCGACTACATTTACGACACCCGCTCGGCTGCGGTCAAGCAGCTCAACAGCGCAATCCAAGCCGTGAAGGATGCCGACCTGTTTTGGGAGGCAGAAGACATCGCGTTCTACGGCACCATTGCGATGACCATGGCGCAGCGTGAATTGCAACCCATGGCACGCATGAGCCCGAAAGACATTATTGGCTTCGCCGTGATGGGCACGGCCATGTATGAGCCGATTATCCTGGCGCTTCGCCGCCTCGCCCACCAGACGCTCAGCATCCGCGCCATGCAACAGCGTGGCGCGGCGGGGATGCCACCAGAGCCTGGTCTTCAGGGAACACCCGCTGCGCGGCTCACGGAACCGCCGGTTGCGCACACCACGCAAGCACCGGTTCTGCCTGATGAAGACAGTCGTCGAGCCTAGAGCTTCTCGATCGGCGCGATCTTAATCAACAGCTTCTTTGCGCCAGCGGAATCGAAACGCACGTGCGCGATACGCTTCGCGCCTTCGCCAGTCACGAGGTCGACACGGCCTTCACCGAAGTCGTCGTGGCGAATACGATCGCCTGGAGCAAGCTCAAGCGCACCGTTGTCTCGCACTTTAGAGGGAATACGGTTCGGGAATTTCTCGAGTGAGGTGGTCTTGGGGCCGAATCCGCCGGAACGGCCGGATGGGAGCTGTTGCACGCCGAAGCCCCCGCCTGGTCGGCGAGCGTTCAGCGCGCGTGATTGCGTGCCGCCGCGGGAGTTGACATCCCCTGGCGACTGACGCCAATCGATCAGGTCGGCCGGAATCTCCTGCAGGAACCGGCTCGGCATTGCCACCGAAACCTCGCCGAACTGCGCACGCGTCATGGCGAGCGTGAGGAACAGCCGCTTGCGCGCACGCGTCACACCGACATAGAACAGCCGGCGTTCTTCTTGCGGACCACCAGGCTCCCCCGCCGAAATGCGGTGTGGAATGAGATCTTCTTCCACGCCGGTGACGAAGACGGCATCAAACTCGAGGCCCTTCGCCGTGTGCATCGTCATAAGCGAGACGACACCGGATTCGTCGTCGAGGTCATCAGCGTCAGACACCAGTGCAACCTCGGTGAGGAAGTCACTCAACGTGCCCTCGGGGTTGTTGCGCGCGAACTCGCGGGTGACGGCAACGAGCTCATCGAGGTTTTCGACACGCGCCTCGTCTTGCGGATCTTTGCTCATCCGCAGCGAATCGAGGTATCCACTCTTTTGCAAGAGCACCTGCAGCCCATCCGCGACAGCCGTCGACGGCGGAATCTCGCCCGATGCCGGAACCATAATGTTCGCCGCTTCGGAGAGCACAGCGTCGAGCTGTGCGATCGCGTTCTGAATCTTCGGGCCGAAGCCAAGCGCCTCAGAGTTTGCGAGGGCATCACGGAACGAGATGTTGTGCTCGGCAGCGTACGCCGCAATATTCGTCTCGCTGACGTCACCGATGCCACGCTTCGGCCTGTTCAGGATGCGGCGCACCGATTGGTCATCTGCCGGGTTCACGACCGCGACGAGGTAGGCCAGTGCGTCTTTGATTTCAGCGCGGTCGTAGAACTTCGTGCCGCCCATGATCTTGTAGGGCAGCGCCGAGCGGATGAAGATCTCTTCCAGCGCACGCGACTGCGAATTGGTGCGGTAGAACACTGCCATTTCGCTGTACGGCATGCCGCCGCGGTGCAGTGTCTCAAGCTCATCGGCAACGAACTGTGCTTCATCGTGTTGCGAATACCCGGTGAAGCCGACGATCTTCTCACCGTCACCGCTGTCCGTCCACAGCTTCTTCTCTTTGCGGTCGAAGTTGTTGCTGATCACCGCGTTGGCCGCACCCAGAATGTTCTGTGTGGAACGGTAGTTTTGCTCGAGCAGCACCACCTTCGCGCCAGGGAAGTCATGCTCAAACTCGCTGATATTGCGAATGTCAGCGCCACGGAATGCGTAGATCGACTGATCAGAGTCACCCACGACGGTGAGTGAAGCGCCTTCAAGCTCTGGTGCCTGGTCTGCCTCAAAAATCATCATTCCGCCGGCGGAATATGGCTCGGCTGCGCTGCCGACCACCGGCTTTGTCAACTCACGAATAAGCGAATACTGCGCGTGGTTCGTGTCTTGATACTCGTCGACAAGAATGTGACGGAACCGGCGGCGATACACGTCAGCAACGTGCGGGAAAGCGCGGAACAGGTAGACGGTTTGACCGATCAGGTCGTCAAAGTCGAAGGCGTTCGCCTTCTGCAACGCGCGCTGATAATCGCGGAACACATCGGCAAACTTCCGCTCGACCGGGTCGTTCATGTTGGCGGAGCGCGCAAACGAGTCCGCGTCTTCGAGTTCGTTCTTGAGCTTTGAAATGCGGCCCTGCACGCTGGCAGGAGTGAGCCCGTAGGCATCGGCCTCGTGCTCTTTCACGAGGCGCTTCAGCAGCGCGCGGGAGTCGCCAGAGTCATAGATCGTGAAGGAGGAAGTGAACCCAAACTGCTGCGCCTCGCGGCGCAGAATGCGCACGCACGCGGAGTGGAACGTCGAAATCCACATGCCCTTAGACACGTCGCCCACGATGTGCCCAACGCGTTCACGCATTTCGGCTGCCGCTTTGTTCGTAAAGGTGATCGCCAAGATCTGGCTTGGCCACGCCTCACGTGAGCGCAACAGGGAGGCGATGCGGTGCGTCAGCACCCGTGTCTTGCCGGAACCCGCGCCTGCCACGATGAGTAACGCCTGACCGCGATAGGTCACGGCCTCAGCTTGCGGTGCGTTGAGCCCGTCGAGAAGCGGATCTCCAGCCGCAGAAGGCTCGGCGCTTCGGCCGACGATAATGGGCTGCACAGACTCGGTCATGATGACTCCAGTTTAGGCCGGAGCTCTGACATTGCCGTCCGCTAGCGACGCTGCGAAGCGGCACGCACGCGTCGTGCGTAAAAGGTCACCACGAGACCGCCGACAAGCAGGACGATGCCCGCCGCGAAGTTGATCCACACCGCGACCGGTTCTGCCATGACTTCGACGGCCTCATCTTGCCACTGTGCGCCCAACCAGACCGGCCCGAGAACCGCCATCACCAGCGACACCAGTGCGATGGTTCCGCCAATGCTTGCGGTCACCGCTCCCACAGCAGCCAGCGGGCCGATCTGCGGGGTAATGGCGCCGCCTGCGGCGATCAGCGCCCAGGCGAGCACCGCCAACACGAGGGTCAATACGATGAAACGCAGCCACGAGGTATCCCACAGCAGCAACCAAAAGTTTCCGGGCCCCGCGATCGCGACTCCGGCAAGCATGACAAGACTCCACACCACAGCGGTGCCAGACACCGCGGAGATGACCGGCCACGACGAACGCGGCCAGACCAGCACGATGATGATCGCTCCGAAAACAAACCACCCCGCACTCGCAATGAGCACGGGGATAACGGAGAGAAAAGAACCAACAACAAGGTGCGTGGCAATGAGCAGGCCGGCCGGAATAATGACGAGAAGCCAACGGTCAAGCGCGAGCAGGCCGAGCATGGACTCACGAGCACGCCACGGTCGCGAAAACGACAGCCACGTGGCTCGGGCGGCGGCCGCACCAGGACGACGCACCAGGCTCGTGCGTGCGGCGAAGATACCGATCGTCAGCCACCCAGCGCCGAGAACGAACAGGCCACGAGCGAGCCATGCCATCAGTTCTTCGCGCTCAGCGCGTTCCGGCGCCAACACAGCGTTGGAGTTTACCCGCAGCATCGCTTCGCTCAACACCACCACGACAGCTGCCAGCGCGGCCAAGGAGACAGCGATGAGAATCGCGCGTCGTCCTCGTTGATCGGCCAGAGTCATGACCAAATCTTAGCGAGGTTCCGACGCCCCCATTGCCACACAGCCAGAACAGCCGCGCGCTACAGCAGGCGACGAGCTGACGCCCATGCTGTCAGCTCGTGTCGCGATGACAATTGCAGCTTGCGCAGCACGGCAGAAACGTGGGTTTCAACTGTCTTTACCGAGATGAACAGATCGGCGGCGACCTCCTTGTAGGAGTAGCCACGGGCGATCAACCGCATCACTTCTTGTTCGCGGGCAGACAGCCGGTCGAGCTCATCCGGTTGCGCGGCAATCTCGCCGGTCACCGCGCCAAAAGCGTCCAGCACGAAACCTGCGAGGCGGGGCGAGAACACGGCATCACCGGCGGCAACAGCACGCACGCCCGCACTCACTTCCGCGCCAGAAGCACCCTTGGTGATGTATCCGCGAGCGCCAGCACGAATCACCCGCACCACGTCCTCTGCGGCGTCGGAGACACTGAGAGCCAGGTACCGGGTATCGGGCGCGAGTGGCAACGCTTCTCGTAAGACGGCTTCGCCTCCGGAACCAAATTCGCCGTCTGCGCCGGGAAGGTGCACGTCCAAGAGCACGACGTCGGGCTTCGTCTCCGAGATCATCGCGACCGCGCTGGGCACGTCGGCTGCTTCGCCGACAACGTCGACGGTGTCGTCGAGGTCGGCGCGCAGACCTGACCGGAAAATCGAGTGGTCATCAACGATGACAATGCGCAGTGGCGTCATGACTTCTCCTGGCTTCGAAGGGCAGCCCGCGCGTAGTCGAGCGTGAGGTGGATTTCGGTGCCGGATTCGCGGCGCAGGATGCGAGCATCTCCCCCGGCTCGGCGCATGCGGCCGATGATGGATTGCCGCACACCGAGGCGGTCACTTGGCACAGCAGTGAGATCAAACCCTGCGCCCCGGTCGCGCACGAACACATCGACGGCACGTTCGCTGCCTTCGATGTACACCGAGATCGGGCCGGGTGCGTGACGGGCGGCGTTCAAGATGGCTTCACGGGCGGCCGCGGCCACTTCCCCGCTGGCCCGCTCCGTCGACTCCCCAGCCGCGACCACGTCAATGACGACCGGGTAGTCCAGTTCGAGCGCGGCCGCGTAGTCGCGCAGGTCGGTGGGGAGGTCACTGTCGGCCGGGTCATCACCGTCGTAGAGCCAGCTCCTGAGCTCACGTTCCTGCGCGCGGGCGAGTCGCGCGGCCTCGCTTGAGGCGCCAGCCCGGTTTTGAATGAGGGCGAGCGTTTGCAGCACGGAGTCGTGCAGGTGCGCGGCCATTTCGCTGCGCTGTTCTTCACGAATTCGACGGATGCGCTCCTGGGTGGCACCGCGCAGCGACAGCACGAGTGCCGGGGCGTATACCGCCGCGAGCGCGATCACCGCACAGATGGCGGCAATGAACACCAGAACGGACGAGCCGCGCGCGGCGAAGTCGAACCCGTACATCACGATGACGACGAGCAAGATTCCGGTGGCGCTAGCCCGGACGGCGAGAACGTGGCGGGGACCGCGTGCGGGGTCATGCACGTCAAGGAATCCGGCCCACAGCCCCGCGACAACGCATGCCACCTGAGCGACGGCACTCGCTGTGACCCACTCCGGTGCGCCGGCGAAGGAGTATCCGACGGTTCCCCACACGATTGTCCAGCCGGAAAGGATGAGTGCGGCGCCGGCAACACCCACGCTGATCCACGCCACCGGAGCGGATCGCGTCGGTGTCGTGTCATGCGGTTCGCTATCGAGCGGCACGAAGATCCACAGCCACAGATACAGCAGCACACCGGCACCCGCAATCAGCGCGGTCAGCGCAAACACCAATCGTACGGCGGTGACGCTCCAGCCCAAGTGCCGGGCCAGTCCCGCAGACACCCCCGTCGCCACGCACGCACGTGGACGCCGCAGGGCGGGGCGCGCACGGGCGGACGGCAAGCTCATAATGACCAGTCAAGCACTCCGCACGCACGCAAACATCGAATTGTCGTGATTCCAGGGACGCGTCAGGGGGTTCCCCCATAGCGGCGCACTCCGGCTCTGACCGAGGGTAGAGGTATGACATCGCCGAACATTCCGCCAGCGCCGCCATCGGCATCCAGCGCGCCGCCGTCGGCGGCGACCCGGCCGCGCCCCAACGTGTTCTTTGATTGGATTCGCGAGGCGGACATTGTGCGCACTCGCGGTTGGATTGGCGGCGTTGCCGTCGGCATCGCGAATCGCACGGGCATCGACGCCGCCCTCATCCGCGGCATTCTCGTGGTGATCACCCTCCTCGGGTTTCCCGCCATTCTGCTCTACGCAATCCTGTGGCTCCTGCTTCCAGACGAGCACGACTCGATCCCTCTGCAAGAGATCTTTCGGGGGCGCTTCCAGCCGCAGTTGATCGGAATCCTTGCCACCTTCTTCTTTGCGATGGTTCCGTTCTCTTCACTCGTTACTCGCGCATGGCAAGCACTCACCCAGCCAGCGATGATGGTGGCCGTCGATAACGGGGATGGCGGAATCACGTACTATTCGACCTATTCCGATTACGCCTTCAACGGTGCGATGTCGCTGCTGGTTCCGATGGCTGCCGTTGCCGTCGCGCTCATCGGGGCGATCACGGTGATTGTTATTGCTCGGCACCGCCGCGCAGCGCACGCAGATGCAGCGGCTGCCGCCCTGGTTCCGGAACCAACGGGTGCGGTTACACCGGACGCCAACGTGCCGGAGTGGGCGGCGGATACCGCCGTGCTTGCTGATGAACCGGGGCAAGTCGCAGACGAACGCGGGCCCGCCTCATCTGATGAGTTTGCGCTGTGGCGAGAGCAGCACGCGCAGACCCAAAAGGATCGCGATGCATTCTTGGTCGCGCAGCAAACCGATGATTCGGCGGCCGAGCGTGCCCGCGTCGAAAAGGCCGCACAGCGTGGTGACTTCTTGAAGCAGATGGCTGCACGCCGAGCGGAACGACGGGCATCGAACCCGCGCGCAAGCCTCGGCTATAACCTCGGTATCGTCGGCGCGGCCGGTGTCGCCGCGTGCGTCGTCGTGCTGGCGCGCGTTCCTGACGGACTACCTGCGGCTATTGCTCTCGGCGCTTTCGCCGGTGCGCTGGTGCTGGCACTCGGCATGATCATTGCCGGAGCGATGCGTCGCCGCAGCGGTTTCTTGGCGTTGGCCACGGTTGTCGCGCTCGTCGTGGGTGGTGGCGCCACTGTCGCGTCGAAACCGACGAGCCTGGTGTGGGACGGCGCGGGTGTCTTCGCGGGCGAAATGCCGACGGTCAATCAGCCGTTCGGCTGGCTCCAGGTGTACGCCAACGCGTACCAAGAAAACCGTGAACCCCTCACGATCACGAAGGGCGATGGCTACACAATGATTTTTGTTGATGCCGGCGTCAATCTGAAGTTCGAAGGCACCATCGGCAACGACGGGAGCGTGCGTGTTATCGCCGATTCGATGACGGGCGATGCCCAGGTTCAAGATGTCGCCCCCTACTCCTCTGGCGACGTGAACTCGTTCGCGGTCGACATCCGCACCTATCGCAGCGATGCCGCGTCGACGACCCAGAAGATCACGCTCGATCAGGCCAGCGGGTGGGTCGAAATCATTGTGCAGCCCGATTGGACCGTCGACGGCGACACCGCCGACGCCGTCGCCCCCGACATCATTATCAAGAAGTGATGGAGACCGACATGACACATGACGCATCGGTGGAACCCACCATCGATCCCGTGGTCGCAGTGACGCAGGCAGACACCGATGCGGGGGTTGTCGATTCGACCGTCGCGGACGATTCGGCTGACGCGCCAAACCAGCTTCCGCTGGGAGTTGCGGAACCACGCACACGCTGGGCAGGGATTGTGTGGGGATTCGTTTTAGCTGGCATGGCCGGATTCGGAATCTGGTTCTTGCTCTCGGGCTTCGGCATTGATGGCCTCATCCCGTGGGCGATGACGCTCACACCGTTCACCGTCGGCATCTACATCGTGCTGGTGATCGCGGCAATCGCCGTGATCAGCGCGCTGGTGGTGCTCATCAGGCACGCGCAGAAGACTTTCGCTGCGCGCCGGGCTCGCTCTTAGCGAGCCGCAAGCGGGGGTGCGTTCGGGACCGCACCCCCGCTTTTTCATGCGGTGATGGTTCCGGCCCTCACGAGCGTCCGCGCGAGGTGAGGCTCAGCGGCGGAACAGAGCTGAGGTTCAGCGGCGGAAGAAGTCGACGCCCAGGTCGGCGTGGTCGACAAAGACGCCGTCGACGCCAGAGTCGCGAATAATCGCCCACTCGCCTTCGTAGTTGCCGAAGGCGCTCTTGTCTGTCGATGTCCGAAACTGGCGAATCAAGAACTGATTTTCGGGGCGGACTGTCCAGGTGAATACCTGGAGGCCGCGGGCATGAGCGTCACTCACGACCGACGATGCGCCTGCTGAACGGCCGAGCCGATCTGGGGACAAGATCACCCGCTTATCAACGCTAATGCCATCGACCTCGTGCGCCAGACGGTCAAGGCCACGCGGGCTGAATTGGGCGGCGTATCCCACCGCGCGCTCCCCCATTTGTGCGACAAGGTCAAACGCGGCGCCCTTGTGCTCAAGCAGGTAGATGTAGGTCGCTTTAATGCCCGAATCGCGAAGCTGTGTGAGCACGGTCTGCTCAAAGCTCTCGATCCAGATCGGGAGCTTGCCCTGGTCCCATCCGGCGGCGCGCAACTCGGCAGGGAGGAGGTCGGCGTGTGCCAGGCCGATCGATTCAAAGTACGTTGCGTGTTTGATCTCCAGCACAACGCCGATGCGCCGGCCCTGTTCAAGAGAAGCACGCTCAACAAGTTCCAACAGATCGCTGAGGCGCAGGATGCCCTGCTGCCCATCAAATGTGGCACTGGTTTGGCGAATCTTCGGTAGACGCTCACGCGACGTCAGCGTCGAAAGCTCCGCCCACGTGAAATCCTCCGTGAACCAGCCGGTGAGGTCGTGACCGTCGATCTTCTTCGTGGTCTTGCGATCGGCGAACTCCGGATGAAACGCAACATCCGTGGTTCCGGAGATTTCATTCTCGTGCCGCACCACGATGACACCGTCTTTTGTCATGACAAGGTCGGGCTCAACAGCGTCGACGCCCATCGCGAGAGCGAGGTCATACGAGGAGCGCGTGTGCTCCGGACGATAGCCGGGAGAGCCCCGGTGACCGATGATGAGCGGGTAGGGGCGAGGCACCTGAGAAGCATAGTCGCTGAGAGCGAACGAATGCCGGGAAGTTGCCGAAATCCCGAGAGAAGACGCCGTGCGGCGACTAGTCTGTTGGGAACAGCAAATGCTGTGCACCAAAGTTACGGAGCGTGAGTCACAACATGGCCCTCAGAAACCCCGTCTTCAACAGCGACGCGTTCTCTCAGGACTCGCGCGCCGCGCAGACCTACCCCGGCTACGCCCCCAAGGGCGCGCCGAGCCCCACGTACCCGCCGCAGCAGGGCCAGTACGGTCAGCCGTTGACGCCCCCGAACGCGCAGAACGCGCAGCAGGGGCAGAACCAGGCGCAGTGGTCGTCGGCTCAGCACGCCGCTCAGCAGGCTGCTTTCCAGTCGCAGATGGAGGGCATGTACGCCGCTCCCTCCGCCGGCGCCCTCGACACCGACCGCATGACCGTCGAAGACACCGTCATGAAGACGGTCGGCCTGTTCGGCATTCTGCTGGTCACCGCGCTCGTCGGTTGGGTATGGACCCTCGGCGGCACGTTTGACGCCAGCCGCGCATACTTCACGGGCAACGTCTCGCTCGTGCCGTGGATTGTCGGCGCGCTCGGCGCGTTCGTCCTCTCGATGGTGATCATCTTCACCTCGCGCAAGAAGATTCGTCCCGGCCTGATTTTCGCTTACGCAGCCCTTGAGGGTCTGTTTATCGGTGGTATTTCGGCCTACTTTGAGGCCATCCTCCCGGGCATTGTGGTGCAGGCTACCCTCGCTACACTCTCGGTCGTTGGCGTCACGCTCGCCCTCTTCGCAAGCGGCAAGATCCGCGCATCGAAGAAGGCCACCAAGATCTTCATGATCGCGATGATCGGCTACCTGGTCTTCTCGCTGCTGAACCTGGTCTTCATGTGGACAGGCATCGTCTCCAACCCGTGGGGCATGCGTGGCGCAGAAATCGCCGGCATTCCGCTCGGTGTCATCATCGGTGTGCTGGTTGTCGTCATGGCCGCCTACTCGCTCGTGCTTGACTTCGACGGCATCCAGCAGGGTGTTCGCAACGGTGCTCCTCGCCAGTACGGCTGGATGGGCGCCTTCGGCATCATGGTGACGGTCGTCTGGCTCTACGTCGAGATCCTCCGCATCATCGCCATCGTGCGCGGTAGCGACTAAGAATATCTCTCGCGAAAGGGTCGCCTTCTGGCGGCCCTTTCGTCGTTTCTGGCGCTATCGGTGACGAGCAGCGGGGCGTGATGCCACGGTGCGCACGAGGTCGGCCCAGCGGCGACTGGCGGCAGAGCGCTCGACGACCTGCGCCGCGCTGGGAGCCTCGGCAACAAGGCGCGCGTGCAACTCATCGTCCTGGAGCAGGCGCAGAATCGCTTCACGCAGGGCCGCTTCATCACCGGACGGAACCAGAAGGCCGCCGCCGCGGCTCAGCACGTCGCGGGGGCCGTAGGCAACGTCGTAGCTGATGACAGGGGTACCGGTTCCGAGGGCCTCGCCAACGACGAGTCCCTGCCCCTCATATGCCGTGGTGAGCAGCAGGAACGCGGCATCACGGTAGCACTCCGCAACGTCAGCCACCTGGCCGCGCAGTGTCACGGCAGAGTCCAGACCGAGTTCGCTGATGAGGGCCGCCAGCCGGTCACGCTCAGGCCCATCGCCATAAATGTCGAGGGTCGCGTCGGGCACAGTGCGCACCACCGCTGCCCACGCACGAATCGCGTGATCAATCCGTTTGCCAGCGGCGAGACGGTTCACCATCACGGCGCGGCGGCTGCCAGTCGCACCGGCCGCAGACCCCGCAATGTCGACACCGTTGGACGCCACCACATCGGCACGCTTGGTGCCAAAGCGAGCACGCACGTCTCGCATTTGCGCCTCGGTCGGCCACGCCACCGCGTCAAACGCACCGGCGATATCGAACCACCCTGACCACAGCGCATTGATCGGCGCATCGGGCGTGTAGGGCGACTCCAGATGATTGGTGTGGATCGTGTGAATCAGCCGGGCAGGCGACGACCACGAGGCCAGCAGATCGCCGAGTTGGCGAGCCTCGACAATGACGACGCCGTCATCCGGAACCACGTGGCTGAGCCACGCACGATAGAGCCCACCAAAACCGGCAACGCTTCCGAGCGCTTCCCCCACCTCGTCGTACACGATGACGGGAGCCTCGCTGGTGTGCCAGCGGGCGTCGCCGGTGATGATCGGCAGCGACAACAGGCGCTGACCGGCAGCGTCAACAACGTGGTTGTATTCCACGGCAGCTGGCACCGTGGTTCCGCTCGCCGCAGTGCGCAGCCAGCGGGGGTCAGCACGAAGGTCGTCGTACAGGTTTCGCATGTGCGCTGCGTCGTGGAGTTCGCCGCGGCGCACCCACTCGGCGCGGTGCGCGTCGTGCGCTGCTGTGGGAGCCGGGTCGACGGTCAGCACCGTCACCGGGAATCCCTCGTTATGAAGATCAAATGCTCGGCGCATAACGGCACGAGCAAAGCCCCCATCCTGATCCGGGATCAGTCTGGAGGCCAGCACGAAGCACGGCGCCGAAGTCTCGGCGCCGTTCTTCGTGACATTTACTCCCACTCGATGGTTCCCGGGGGCTTCGAGGTCACGTCGAGCACAACGCGGTTAACGTCGCGCACTTCGTTGGTGATGCGGTTCGAGATCTTCGAGAGCACGTCGTACGGGAGGCGCGACCAGTCGGCCGTCATGGCGTCTTCGCTGGAGACCGGGCGCAGCACGATCGGGTGACCGTAGGTGCGACCGTCGCCCTGCACTCCCACCGAACGAACGTCGGCGAGGAGCACAACAGGGCACTGCCAGATCTCGTTGTCGAGACCGGCGGCGGTGAGCTCTTCGCGGGCGATCGCGTCGGCGTCGCGGAGCAGATCGAGGCGGTCTTGCGTGACCTCACCGATGATGCGGATACCGAGGCCTGGGCCGGGGAACGGCTGACGAGCAACGATGACCTCGGGCAGCCCCAGGTCGCGACCGATCTGACGAACCTCGTCCTTGAACAGGGTGCGCAGCGGCTCGACAAGCTCGAACTGCATGTCTTCGGGAAGGCCGCCCACGTTGTGGTGACTCTTGATGTTTGCGGTGCCTGCGCCGCCGCCGGACTCAACGACGTCGGGGTACAGCGTGCCCTGCACGAGGAACTTGATCGGCTCGCCCGCTTCCTTTGCCTCGTCAACAAGCTGACGCTGCACGGCTTCGAACGAGCGGATGAACTCGCGACCGATGATCTTGCGCTTCGTCTCAGGGTCGGTCACTCCGGCGAGGGCATCCAAGAACTGCTGACGAGCGTCAACCGTGACCAGGCGCACACCGGTGGAGGCGACGTAGTCCTTTTCCACCTGCTCGCGCTCGCCCTTGCGGAGGAGTCCGTGGTCAACGAATACGGCGACGAGCTGGTCGCCGACAGCTTTGTGTACCAGGGCGGTCGAAACGGCCGAGTCAACGCCACCCGACAGCGCCGACAGCACGCGAGCGTTGCCGACCTGTGCGCGGATGCGGTCAACCTGCTCGGCGATCACGTTGCCGCTGTTCCAGTCGTTAGCCAGGCCCACCGCGCGGTGCAAGAAGTTCTCAATGACCTTCTGACCGTGTGCCGAGTGCTTGACTTCGGGGTGCCACTGCACACCGTAGAACTTGCGCTCATCGTTGCTAAAAGCCGCCACCGGCGCACCCGCAGTGGAGGCGTTGACGGTGAAGCCTTCCGGAGCCTTGGCAACGGAGTCGCCGTGGCTCATCCAGACGTTCTGCTCGGCAGGAATACCCTCGAGCAGCACACCGTCGGTTGAGGTGACCGCGTCGGTTGCGCCGTATTCACGGAGTCCCGTCGCCGCGACCTCGCCACCGAGCGTCTGGGCCATGATCTGGAACCCGTAGCAAATGCCGAGCGTCGGAACGCCCAGGTCAAAGACCGCAGGGTCAAGGCGCGGAGCACCGTCTTCGTACACCGACGACGGCCCACCCGACAGGATGAGTCCGACGGGGTTCTTGGCCTGGATGTCGGCAGCGGTTGCCGTGTGCGGCACGATTTCGCTGTAGACACCCGCCTCGCGAACCCGGCGCGCGATCAACTGCGCATACTGGGCACCGAAGTCGACGACCAGGACCGGGCGTTGCACGGTCTCAGGAGTCTCGGTCACTTTGCCTCCGTTATTGGCTGAGGTGTTTGGTCTGATTCTGCCGCGTCAGCTTCACGTTGCGCCAGGTAGGCACGCACGTCGCGAGCGGTGCGAACTTCCAGGAAGAAGCTCAAGAGCGGAACAATGCCGCCAAGTGCGAGCAGCAGGAAACGCGGGAACTCCCAGCGCATCATGCTCCACACGCGGAAGCATGCGAAGAGGTACAGCACGTAGAACCAGCCGTGGACGACCAGGATCACGAGCGAAAGGTTGATGCCGTCGCCCGTTGATTCCAGGCCGTTAGCGGTTTCCACGACCGGCGCTAACCACAGAAAGCCACCCTTTCCACCGAGGAAAAGCTCGAGGTGGATGGGCGTGTACTTGAGGATCATCTCGGCGCACAGCAAAAGCAGAAACACACCCGTGATGATGGACGCGATCTGATAGAACTTCAGTGCACCGCGGATCGCCGGAAAGGTGGCGAGTTTCGGGGCAGCCATGTCTTCTATCCTAACCGTTGCTCTCGAAGCCACTGGCCATACGTCCCAGCCGAGCGGGGTTCCGCTCGCCAGCGCCGAAACCTACGCGGTCGCAATCTCCGGGTAGTCTTCTTCGAACTGCTCGACTTCTTTTTCCCACGCGTCTTTCGCCAGGCGGTACCACATGAAGAAGGCGAAGCCAGCGAACACGATCCACTCGATGGCGTAGAAAATGTTCAGCCAGTTGACCGAGCTTTCTTCCGTTGGCGGGTTCGCGACGATCATGTCGAGAGACCCCAGTGCGCTCTCTGACGCCATATACGGGCGGTAGACGGCGAGGTCGTCGGCGTCATGCCAGAAGCCGAGCAATTGCGCGGGCGACATGCGCACCATTTCAGTAATTGGCTGGCTCGCACGCGGCGGCATCACGCCCTCGTCAGAGATGATTCGCCCGGTGAGGGCGACATCCTGCGGCGCATCGGCGTTCAACTGGGCGGCAACGCTGTCTGCTTCTTCTCGGCTGTCTGTCCAGCCGACGGCCACGGCGAGCGAGGTCGGAACCTCGGTGTCGGCAAGGCGTAGCTGGCCGGTAACCCAGTACCCTTCGACGCCCTCGTTGTGGCGCGAGGACACCACGAGGAAGTCGTCGGCGATGAAGGATCCGGCAACGTCTACCCGGTGTCCGACGTACGGCTCCGGCAAGTATTGCCCAGGTGAAACGACGTCAGCAATCGGCTTGACCTCTTCGGTCACCTCAATCGGAACCGGGTCTTCATCGATCGCCATGTCGAGTTGCCATTGCCCGAGCCATGCGAAAACGCCGGCGACGATGAGTGCGATGCCGAGAATGCCCAACCACCGCGGACGCAGCAGAACTTCGCGGAGCGTCGGCGGAAAGAGGGGCGCCTCGACAGACGTCATTTACAGCGCTTGGTAGGGCGCGAGCACAACCTCGACGCGCTGGAACTCTTTGAGGTCGCAGTAGCCGGTCGTGGCCATCGACTTCTTCAGCGCCCCCATGAGGTTGGCTGTGCCATCAACGACAGGGGTCGGCCCGTGCAGAACTTCTTCCAGCGTGCCCACCTGCTCGACCTGCACGCGCTTGCCGCGCGGCAGGGAGGGGTGGTGTGCTTCCGGACCCCAGTGGTATCCGGAACCAGGTGCGTCGGTTGCGCGCGCAAGCGCGACACCCAGCATGACAGCGTCAGCACCCATGGCGAGCGCCTTCACGATGTCTCCCGAGGTTCCGACGCCACCGTCAGCGATGACGTGCACGTAGCGTCCGCCTGACTCGTCCATGTAGTCGCGGCGAGCGGCAGCAACGTCGGAAACAGCAGTCGCCATCGGTGCGTGGATGCCGAGGGTCGCGCGCGTAGTGGAGGCGGCGCCGCCGCCGAAACCGACGAGCACGCCAGCAGCACCGGTGCGCATCAGGTGCAGGGCTGCGGTGTAGGTCGAAGCACCACCGACGATGACCGGAACATCCAGGTCGTAGATGAACTTCTTCAAGTTGAGGGGTTCGGCGCTGGAGGAGACATGCTCAGCCGACACCGTGGTTCCACGGATCACGAAGAGGTCGACACCGGCGGCGACGACAGTCTCGTAGAACTCGGCGGTGCGCTGCGGTGAGAGCGAGCCGGCAACGACGACGCCCGCTTCGCGGATTTCGCGGAGGCGGGAGGTGATGAGCTCGGGCTTGATCGGCTCGGCGTACAGCTCCTGCATGCGACGCACGACGTTTTCGCCGTCAAGCGAGGCGATCTCGGCGAGCAGCGGCTCCGGGGTCTCGTAGCGAGTCCAGAGGCCCTCGAGGTCGAGAACACCCAGCGCGCCGAGGCGGCCGAGCTCAATCGCCGTCTTCGGGCTCACCACGGAGTCCATCGGCGCACCGATGACCGGGGTGTCGAAGTGATAAGCGTCGATCGACCAGGCCGTCGACACATCCTCCGGGTTGCGGGTGCGTCGTGAGGGTACGACGGCGATGTCATCGAACGTGTATGCCCGGCGAGCGCGCTTACCGCGTCCGAGCTCGATCTCCATGGTCACCCTCTAAGCCTACCCTCGCTTACGCATGCACCGAACCCCCTGCCCTCGCCCGCTCGGTGTACCTGCCCGATGCTTCGGCCCGCGCCCGAGCCTTCGCCGCCTCTTCCTCACGGTTCTTGGGCGGGCGCACCGCGACCAGGTCTTCAAGCAGGTGCCGAGTGGCGTGAGCGATCTCCTCGACCGCCCGGTCAAAAGCCGCCTGGTTTGCGAGCGACGGCTTTGTGGTTCCGGCGATTTTCCGGACGTACTGGAGGGCGGCGGCGTGCACCTCATCGTTCGTGGCTGCCGGTTCGAAGTTGTGAAGGGTGTGAATGTTGCGGCACATGTGCGGCACGCTACGCCGCCTCGCCGACATCCTCAATGGCTCCGGCGCTTTGCCCGCCCCATGCACCGGACTAAGAATCGATATTGGGGAGGGCGCTCCCCCAGGTGCGGAGGGCTGCGGCGAGGGCTTCAGGATCGGGAATGTGCTTGATCAGCTCGAGCTCGAGCCCCATGTGTGCGGCGTAAGCCTCATCGACGAGTGCCAGGCCCTGGGCAGTGAGCCGGATATTGCGGCGACGGGTGTCGATGGCGTCGACCGTGCGCTCGATGAGGCCGCGGGCCTCGAGGCGGTCGACGCGCTTCGAGAGGCCACCGGTCGTGATCATGGTGTGGTCGGCAAGCTCCCCTGCGGTGCGTTCGTAAGGGGCACCGGAACGGCGGAGCGTCGCAAGCACGTCGAACTCGCCCTGCGAGAGTCCGAAGCGGGCGAAGTTCGCATCGAGGTGACCGTCAAGCAGAAGCGCGATCCGGTGCAGGCGACCGATCACACCCTGCGGCGATGGGTCGACATCCGGGCGCTCGCGACGCCAGGCAGCCATGATGGCATCAACCTGGTCTGGCTCGCGCGGACTATCCGACATGGCACCACTATATCTTCCAAGGAAGTAATATGTCTTCCATGGAACAGAAATCTCGGGTCGGCTGGATCCTCCTTACCGCGGTCGCGCCCATCGTGTGGGGAAGCGTCTACGTCGTCACGCGTCAGTTTCTGCCCGCCGAATCGCCCCTCTGGGGTTCGGTCTTTCGCGCGGTTCCGGCCGCCATCATCTTGTTTCTGGTTTCTCGCGAACTCCCCCGCGGGCAATGGATCTGGCGTTCATTCGTGCTCGGCTTTCTCACCGTCGGCGGCTTCTTCGCCCTCATCTACGTCGCGGCGGCGACCCTGCCGAGTGGCGTCGCCGCAACGCTGATGTCCACGGCCGCTGCCGGAATGCTGCTATTCGGCTGGGCACTCCTCGGTCAGCGGCCGCGCCTATTGCCGGTGGCCGGCGCGCTCACCGGCATCGCGGGCGTCGCGATTATGGTCGGTGCGTCCTTCAGCGAGGTCAACGGCTGGGGTGTGGCAGCCTCGCTCGGCGCGATGGCCGCCTCGTCCCTCGGCTTTGTGTTGACCGCTAGGTGGGGTGGCTCGATCGCCCCGGTCACGCTGGCATCCTGGCAACTGATGACTGGTTCCGTGCTGGTCGTTATTCTCGCGGTCGTTTTCGAGGGCGCACCTCCCGCCCTGACCGGCACCGAAATCGCGGGTTTCGCCTACATCAGTGTGATCTGCACGGCCCTCGCGTACTTCGCCTGGTTCACCGGCCTCCGCCACCTGCCCGCCGCAGCCGTCGGTGCGATCGGACTGCTGAACCCGGTGTCTGGGGTCGTCCTCGGCGTCATCGTGGCCGGCGAACCGTTCGGCCCCACTCAGGCCCTGGGCATCGCACTCGTCATCGCCGGCGTGGTCATCGCCATCGCCCGCCCGCCACGTCAGGCTCAGCCGAGCTAACGAGCGCGTTCCACCCGCTTTTCGTCCCACATGGGCGTTGCAGATTCTTCGACGGAACCATCAGAGCGGAAGATCAAGAACCGATCGAAAGAGCGTGCGAACCACCGGTCGTGTGTCACGGCCAGTACTGTGCCGTCAAACCGCTCAAGTGCATCCTGCAGTTCTTCAGCCGAGACCAGGTCGAGGTTGTCTGTGGGCTCGTCGAGCAGCAACAGTGTGGCACCGCCGAGTTCGAGGAGTAGCACTTGAAAACGGGCCTGCTGCCCGCCGGAGAGCTGTTCAAAATTCTGCTCAGCCTGAAGCGCGAGGCCATAGCGGCTGAGCGCTGAGCTCGCCGCGTCACGCGCCATACCGGCGCGGTCATCCTCACCGCGATGCAGAATGTCAAGCAGTGGGCGCCCGACAAACTCGGGGTGCTGGTGCGTTTGCGCAAACCATCCCGGCACCACACGCGCGCCGAGAACGGCTCGACCGGTGTGCGCAACCGCGGCGGCGCGCTGGCCCGCGGTCGTGACGTGCCCCATGGTTCCGTCGGGATCCGTTCCGCCGCGTGCCAGCAGGCGCAAGAAGTGGGACTTGCCTGACCCGTTGGAGCCGAGCACGCCGACCCGGTCACCAAACCAGATTTCGGTCGTGAACGGCTTCATCAAGCCGGTGAGTTCGAGGTCGGTAGTGACCACGGATCGCTTGCCGGTGCGCGCGCCGCGCAGGCGCATGTCGAGGTTCTGCTCGCGGGGCTTCTCTTGCGGCGGGCCGGCGGCCTCAAACTTCGCGAGCCGCGTTTGCGCCGCACGGTAGCGGCTGGTCAGCTCATCGCTGCGCTTGGCCGCATCGCGGAGGGCGACCACGAGCTGCTTGAGCTTGAGGTGTTGTTCGTCCCAGCGGCGGCGTAGCTCTTCGAGGCGTTCCATGCGGGCGTCGCGCGCGGCGTGGTAGGTGTTGAATCCGCCGCCGTGGATCCACGCGGTCGCGCCCGTGGCACCGACTTCGAGCGTAGCGATCCGGTCGGCGGCGCGGGCAAGCAGCTCACGATCGTGCGACACCAGCAGCACGGTCTTTTTGGTTTCACGCAGGCGCGCTTCGAGCCAGCGTTTGCCAGGCACATCAAGATAGTTGTCTGGTTCGTCAAGCAACAGCACTTCGTCAGGGCCGGCAAGGAGCGCTTCGAGCGCGAGGCGCTTTTGCTCGCCACCAGACAGCGTCGACAGCTCCCGATACTTCACGCGCTCGAATCCGGCACCGAGCGCCGCTGTCGCCACACGATCCCACACCGTTTCGTACTCGTATCCGCCAGCATCTGCATACTCGGCAATCGCCGTCGCGTACGCCATCTGGTTCCGCTCGCTGTCATCATCGATCAGCGCGTTTTCGGTGGCCTCCAGCGCTCGAGCCGCGAGGCGGATGCGGTCGGGCGCGACATCAACGAGCAGGGTATGCACGGTTGGTGGATTCGCCGGGTCGGCGGCGCGGGCGTGGCCAATGAACTGGTCCATCACGCCCAGGCCGCCGTTGATTGTGACGGCACCACTGTCGGGTTTGAGGTCACCCCGGACGATGCGTAGCAACGTCGTCTTGCCCGCACCGTTCTCACCGATCAGCGCGGTGGTCTTGCCCTCGCCGACCCGAAACGTGATGTCGTCGAGCAACGGCCGCCCATCGGGCAGCGTGTATGACACGGCGTTGATGTCGATGAATCCCACGGTGTAATCCTCTCGCCCGCGGCAGGCGAGCCTTTCAGGATAGCGGCATCGAGCGGCCCGCTACGCCTCGTCGGTGTTTTCGTTCGCCCCCAGCTCCCGCAGGCGGCGACGTTATGCATCGGATTGTGGTGCCAGTGTGACTGGTGAGGCACATGAGCATGACATAACGCATTTCGTGATGCATAACGCCGGCCAGGACCTCGGGCCCGGGCCTCAAAGCGGAACCTCGGGCCGCAGCCTTTCCTTGCCAACCCGCCCTCTGGTTCCGCCCGCCGCTGCAAAATGCAACGGATTGTGTGACAGAAGTGAACCAGAGCGACTCATGAGGAAGACATTTCGAAATCCGCGATGCATTTTGCGGTCAGCCGATGCAGCCCATACAGAACGGCACCAAACGACCACAGAAAAACGGAACCTCCCCTCGCGGCGCGAGGAGAGGTTCCGTCTCAGAAAAACTACTTGCGGTAGTTCGGAGCCTCGACGACGATCTGTACGTCGTGCGGGTGCGATTCTTTCAGACCGGCAGCCGTGATGCGCACGAACTTACCCTTGGCCTTGAGCTCTTCGATCGTGCGAGCGCCGACGTAGAACATCGACTGACGCAGGCCACCGACGAGCTGGTAGGCGACGGCAGCAGCCGGGCCGCGGTACGCAACCTGCCCTTCGATACCCTCGGGGATGAGCTTGTCATCGCTGGGCACGTCTGCCTGGAAGTAGCGGTCCTTCGAGTACGACGTCTGCTTGCCGCGGGTCTGCATCGCGCCGAGCGAGCCCATGCCGCGGTACTGCTTGAACTGCTTACCGTTGACGAAGACGATCTCACCCGGTGATTCGTCGGTTCCGGCGAACAGCGAACCAATCATGACGGTGTCAGCACCGGCGACGAGGGCCTTGGCGATGTCGCCCGAGTACTGCAGACCGCCATCTGCGATCACCGGAACACCAGCTTCGCGTGCGGCCTGGAAAGCCTCCCAAATCGCGGTGACCTGCGGAACACCCACACCGGCGACAACACGTGTGGTGCAGATTGATCCGGGACCAACACCAACCTTGATCGCGTCAGCGCCGGCTTCGATGAGTGCCTGTGCGGCCTCACGCGTGGCGATGTTGCCACCGACGATGTCGATGTGCGCAAACGTTTCGTCAGCCTTGAGGCGCGTGATGAGGTCGATCACGCCATATGAGTGTCCGTTAGCGGTGTCAACGACGATCGCGTCAACGCCCGCGTCGCGAAGCGCCTCGGCACGCTGCCACGCGTCGCCGAAGAAGCCGATCGCGGCACCAACACGGAGGCGTCCGAGCTCATCTTTCGTGGCGAGCGGGTACTTCTCACTCTTGTCAAAGTCTTTAATCGTGATGAGGCCTGCGAGCTTGCCATTCTCGTCGAGCAGCGGCAGCTTCTCCACACGGTTCTTCGCGAACAGCGCGATGACGTCTTCTGCGGCGATACCAACCGGCGCGGTGATGAGGTTTTCGCTCGTCATGACATCTTTTGCGAGCGTGGTCTTGCGGTCGGTGCCGCGCACGAAGCGCATGTCACGGTTTGTGACGATACCGACAAGGCGACCCTCTTCATCGACGACCGGCAGACCCGAAATGCGGTACTTCGCGCACATCGCGTCGACCTCTTCGATCGTCGTTTCCGGCGTCGTGGTGATCGGGTCGCTGATCATGCCCGACTCGCTGCGCTTGACGCGGTCAACGTGTGCGGCCTGGTCTTCGATCGACATGTTGCGGTGCAGAATGCCGATACCACCCTGGCGGGCGATGGCGATTGCCATGCGTGACTCGGTCACGGTGTCCATGGCGGCCGATGCCAGCGGGGTGGCGACAGTGATGCGTTTCGAGAATCGCGAGGAGGTGTCTGCGTCACTGGGAATAACGTCCGTCGCACCGGGCAGCAAGAGAACGTCGTCGTATGTCAGGCCGGTGAAGCCGAAGGGGTCATTCTGTTCCATGAAAAGGTTCCTCCTGCGCTAATGGCGCGGTTATCGCGGGGCGAGGGACGTCGGCGGCCTGTCACGGATGGGTCGTCCGTGTCTATCCAGTGTAATTCGCAATGCGCGCGATTTATTCCAGACCGCTGCGCCGCCCAGCTGCGGGCCCACTGATCGCGACACGCCCGGGCAAACATGCCGCACCCGACGACTGTGCACCGCACCCTGGTTCCGGAACCCCGTGGCTGGTGCGAAAACCAGGTCACCTGCGCACAATTCGCTGGTCACACCATGACAACGACTGAATATTTCTTCCCCGTTCGCCCGCTTTTCGCAATAGGCTCACATTCCAGCCCGAATCACTGTCGATCGGGCCCACGCGTTTGCTGGAGATCCCAACAACAAGCGGAGGTTGTGTGTCTCACTCAATGACCCGAACCCAGTACCGCCATCGGTGGCGCGCGCTGATCCTATTGTTCGCATTCCTTCTCGCCGGGTTGGTGATCGTGGCACCGTCTTTGGCGACTGCCGCGAGCGCGACAACGGTTCCGGTCGCTGCCGCGACGTGTGACCCGCCCGCAGAGCAAGAGAAGACGGACTGGCGCTTCAGCGGCTTCATCAAGTTCAACGATGAGCCGCTCCCCTGCATCACCGTCACGATTGAGGGCAACGGATTCAGCGCTGAGACCGTCACAAACGACAAGGGTCGCTGGGAACTGTTCGTCCCTGAGAACGCGGAGTACACGCTCACCGTTGACGAATCGACCCTGCCTGAGGGCGTCATCGTTGAAGGCGAGTCGGCATCGCAGACCGTGACGTTTGATCTCACCGGCAAGAAGACGGTCAACCTCTTCTTGGGCGAGGGCGTCCGCGAGACCACGTCGTTCGGCGATCAGCTGCTGAACAGCCTGTTCCGCGGCGTGGTGTTTGGTCTGATGCTTGCGCTCGCTTCGATGGGTGCCGCTCTGATTTACGGAACCACGGGGCTGTCGAACTTCGCACACGGCGAGATGGTGTCGTGGGGTGCGATTGTGATGATGATCGTCTCCACGATTTGGGATGCCCCGCTGTGGGTCGGTATCGCTGCTGCCGTCCTCGCCGGCGTCGGGCTCGGGTTCGCGCTCGATGCCGGGTTGTGGCGGCCGCTGCGGCGCAAGGGCCTCGGCATCGTGCAGCTTCTCGTGGTGAGTATCGGCCTCGCGATTGCGCTTCGTTCGTTCTATCAAATCTTGATCAAGGGCAACGTGTATGAGGTGCCGGGCCAGAACGTCACCGAATTCCCGCTTGGCCCGATCAAGACGACGTACATCAACCTCATCATCGCTGGCGTCAGCATCGTCGTGATTCTCGGCGTTGCGTTCTTCTTGACCAGCACGCGCCTCGGCAAAGCCACGCGAGCCATTAGTGACAACCCGTCGCTGGCGTCAGCATCTGGCATCAACGTTGAATCTGTCGTGCGCCTGGTGTGGATGCTGGCAGGTGGCCTTGCCGCTCTCGGCGGTGTGCTGTGGGCCTACTACCTCCGCGGCGTGAAGTTTGACATGGGCACCTCGATGCTGCTGTTGATCTTCGCGGCGATCACCCTCGGCGGCTTGGGAACCGCGTTTGGCGCGCTCATTGGTTCCATCATCATCGGTATCGTCGTCGAGGTCTCGCCGCTATTCATTCCCTCTGACCTCAAGTTCGCTGGCGCTTTGCTCGCCCTGATCGTGATCTTGCTGGTGAGGCCGCAAGGCTTGCTCGGCCGCAAGGAAAGGTTGGGCTGACATGGACTTCATGGCTGTGTTGGCGGATTCGCTCCGCTTCTTGCTCTCACCCACCACGATCGCGTTCGCGATCGCGGCCACCGGATTGGCTGTGCACTTCGGCTACACGGGCCTGTTGAACTTCGGTATGGCCGCGTTCATGGCCCTCGGTGCGTACGGATACGCGATCGGTGTTCTGACGTTTGGGCTCCCCTGGTACGGCGCTATGGCGCTCGGCTTGATCGCTGCAGTGCTGTTCGCGTTCATCCTGGGTATTCCTACCCTGCGACTACGCGCCGACTACCTTGCCATCGTGACGATCGCCGCCGCAGAAATCGTGCGCCTGTTGCTGAACACCGCGGCGTTCGACTCGGTCACCGGCTCAAACGACGGCCTGGACGGCTACAACGTGGGCTTTCAGGCCGCGAACCCGTGGGTACTCATGGGCGGGCAGACCTCAGACAAGTGGGGCTTTTGGACCTGGACCTACACCAACGCCCGCTGGTGGATCATCCTGTTCGGCCTGATCCTGCTCGCCGTCTGCATCATCGTCGTGTTTATGCTGATGCGCAGCCCCTGGGGCCGCGTTATCAAGGGCATCCGCGAAGACGAAGATGCCGTGCGCTCGCTCGGTAAGAACGTCTTCGCCTACAAGATGCAGGCCCTCATCATCGGTGGTGTGATGGGCGCGATGGGTGGCATCGTCTACGCGTTGCCCTCTGCCGTCACCCCGGGTTCGTACGTCACCGATATGACGTTCAACCTCTGGACGATCCTGCTGCTCGGTGGCGCAGCGACGGTCTTCGGCCCCACACTCGGTGCCGTACTGTTCTGGGTCGTCTACGCCTTCCTCGGCTCGGTGATTCCCGTCCTCGGACTGCCGCTCGCCAATTCGCAAAGCGCGGCCATTGTGCAGCTCCTGATGGGTATCGCCCTGATGCTGATCGTGATCTTCCGCCCACAAGGCATCCTCGGAGACAAGAGGGAGATGACCTTTGTCAAGTAACCAGATTCCCGACAGCACCGGTGAGCAGCCGGAACCCGTGGTTCCGGTGCACGCACCCGATGCGACTGCCGACACCGTGGTTCCGGAACCAGCGGCTGCGGTTGTTGATGCGGTGACACAACCAGCGGCCGACGCTGGCGATGTTCCGCCCGAGCAAGAGGATGTGCACGAAGCAACTCCCGAAGAGGTTATCGCCGAGCGTGAGGCTGCCGAGCCGGTCGCTGTGAAACGTCAGAAGACGACGGGCCTCGCGAAGGGACCGGGCACGCCAGGCATCCCCAAGGTTGACCCGATTCTCATCGTCGATAACGTCACCAGAAACTTTGGAGGCGTGACGGCCGTTGACGTGAACCACCTCGAGATTCCGCGGCACGCGATCACCGCGCTCATCGGACCAAACGGCGCAGGCAAGACGACGCTGTTTAACCTGCTGTGCGGGTTTGACAAGCCCAACACCGGAACGTGGACATACGACGGCCACAGCCTCGCGGGCGTGCCGTCGTTCAAGGTGGCGCGGATGGGGCAGGTGCGCACGTTCCAGCTCACGAAGGCGTTGTCGCTCCTGTCCGTGTTGGAAAACATGAAGCTCGGTGCCAAGGATCAAAAGGGCGAGGGCTTTTGGGCGTCGCTCATGCCATGGCGTTGGCGGAAGCAGGAGACGGAGATCACGGCGAAGGCGCGTGACCTGCTGGCACGCTTCAAGCTCGACGCGAAGGAGCAAGACTTCGCAGCGTCGCTCTCCGGCGGTCAGCGCAAGCTTCTTGATATGGCGCGTGCGCTGATGAACGACCCGAACCTGGTCATGCTCGATGAGCCGATGGCCGGTGTGAACCCGGCGCTGACACAGTCGCTGCTTGACCACGTTCTCGACCTGAAAGACCGTGGCATGACCGTGCTTTTCGTTGAGCACGACATGCACATGGTGCGTCACATTGCCGATTGGGTGGTCGTGATGGCGGAGGGCAAGATCGTTGCCGAGGGGCCGCCTGATGCTGTGATGGAAGACCAGGCTGTGATCGACGCGTATCTCGGTGCCCACCAGGACATTGACCTCGGTGTCGTCACTGGCCGCATCCCCACCATTGACACGAAGGAGTCGAAATGACCGATAACACCGGTGCGAATGGTGATGTCGTTGTTGAGATGAAGGGCGTGCACGCCGGCTACCTGCCTGGCATCAACATTCTGAACGGCGCGAATCTGATTGCTCGCAAGGGTGAGCTGATCGGCATCATCGGCCCGAACGGCGCGGGTAAGTCGACGCTTTTGAAGGCGATCTTCGGCATGCTGAAGGTGCGCGAAGGCGATATCACCGTCAATGGCGAGAGCATTGTCGGGCTCAAAGCCGACAAGCTGGTCAGACGCGGCGTCGCCTTTGTGCCGCAGACGAATAACGTCTTTCCGTCGCTGACGATCGCCGAAAACCTGCAAATGGGAGTCTTCCAGGCCCCCAAGAAGTACGCAGAACGCCTCGAATTCGTCACCAGCATCTTTGCGGAACTCGATGGCCGCCTCGGCCAGCGTGCCGGGTCGCTGTCTGGTGGTGAACGCCAGATGGTGGCGATGTGCCGTGCGCTCATGATGGACCCGAGCGTGCTGCTGCTTGATGAGCCGAGCGCTGGCCTCAGCCCGGTGCGCCAAGACGACGCATTCCTGCGCGTCTCCGAGATCAACAAAGCGGGCGTGACCACGATCATGGTGGAGCAGAACGCCCGCCGATGCCTACAGATCTGTGACCGCGGCTACGTGCTTGACCAGGGCAGGGACGCCTACGAGGGCACCGGACGCGATCTGCTCAATGACCCGAAGGTCATTGGCCTCTACCTCGGCACGCTGGGCTCTGAGGCCGCCTAGCCTGCTTCACCAAGCCGGGCTCCCGATCTCCTTCGGAGCCCGGCTCTTCCCTTTGCCCCCCCGCGCCCCTGGTTCCGCCCCCACCGCTCTCGCTCCCACCCAGCCACCTGGTTCCGCCCCACCGCTCTCCCTCCCACCCAGCACCCCTTCCAACGGGCGAGACACATTTTGGTCGTCGAGACACCAGCGGGGAACGTGTGTCTCGTGGACCAAAATGTGTTTCGCAGACGTGAGCGGGAGCGCTGGGGCGCTGGGCAACGCAAAGGGAGGGACTCGGCTGAGCCCCTCCCTGCGGTGTCGTGATTAGTCGGTACGGGTAGCCAGGTTGTCTGCCTCGTACTTGTAGGTGCCGATCGCGGCGCCCTTCGGGTCACCGTTCTCGTCGAACGTGACGTCTCCGGAGTAGCCGTCGTAGTCGATGGTCTTGCCTTCAGCGAGCAGTGCAGCACATCCGGCAAAGTCGGTGCACTTCTCACCCTTGCCGGTGCCGCCCGAGATTTCGGCCATCTTGGCTGCCATGTCTGCGCCGTCGGTCGAGCCGGCAGCAAGTGCTGCCAGCGCCGTCAGGATGACGCCGTCGTAAGCCTCAGCGGCGTACGTGAAGTCCTTCACCTCGCTGTTGCCAGCGCCCGTCCATGCAGCCTGCAGGCGGTCGGTAAAGTCGTCTTCGAGCTTCGGGCCGGGGCGGGTGCCCTGTGCGCCGGTCAGATCGATCGACATGTCGGTGCCGTAGTTCGACAGGTTGCCATCAACCAGATACATCTGGTCAGCGGTGATTCCGGCCGAAACAAGTGCGGGCGCGAGCGCCTTGAACTCTTCGTACGACACGATCGCCACAGCGTCAGGGTTGGCAGCGACGACCGCCTGAATCTGCGCGTCGAACTGCGTGTCACCAACGTTGAACGTCTGGTGCTCAACAACTTCGCCACCGGCACCCTCGAAAGTTTCGGTGATGGCCTTGTCGAGTCCCGAACCGTACGCGTCGTTCTGGTACAGCACCGCGAGCGATGCGTGGCCGTCATCGGCGATCAGGTTTCCGAGAACTTCACCCTGTAGCAGGTCACTCGGCGCGGTACGGAAGTACAGGCCGTTGTCCTTCCACGCCGTGAAGTCGGGCGACGTATTGGACGGCGAGATCTGCATGATGCCGGCCTCGACGTTGCCATCAAGGATGAGCTTCGAGACACCCGATGACGCTGCACCGATGAGGGCGGTGATGCCCTTACCGCGCAGGCTCTCGATGCTGGTCTCAAAGACCTTGTTCTTCGTGTCACCCTCATCAGCAGGGGTGTAGTCGATCGTAATGCCCGCGTCAGCGGCGTTCACTTCCTCAACAGCGAGGAGCACGCCCGATTCCATGGGCGGTCCGAGGAATGAGAGCGAGCCCGTCTGCGGCAATAGCGAGCCGAGCTTGAGCGTGAGCGCTTCGCCCGAGGGGGCGGACGTTCCGGGTTCGGTTGTTCCGGTGGGCTCGGTCGTCGGGTCGCCTCCGCCGCCGGTGCTACAGCCAGCAAGTACGAGCGCACTAGCAGCAACGAGTGCTGCTCCAGCGAAAACCTTGCCCTTACGGGAGGTCAGGGTTCCGTACATAAACGCATCCTTACGTTCGTCTGACCTCGCCTTGTGCAGGTCAGTGTCACAACAATACGAGTTCAGACGCATTAACAATGTCTCAGTGCGCTAACGTTTTCCCCTGCGCCCCTATTTGGGGCATTTCAATGCACAGAATCTGCTACCCGCTTACGGTGTGGATTCAACCCCGACGACTGCCCGCCCACGTCGCGCCGCGATCGCCGAGTCGGCGATGAAAACAGCGAGCGCCGCCCACACCACACCAAACCCGATCCAGCGCTCCAGCGGCATGGGCTCACCCATAATCCATACCCCTGTCGCGAACTGCATGAGCGGCGTCAAGAACTGCAAAATGCCCACCACCGTGAGCGTGGTGCGCCGCGTCGCTGCGGCAAAAAGGAGAAGCGGAACCGCGGTGGCGACCCCAGCGAACATGAGCAAAAGCGTGTGGCCCACGCTGATGTTGCCAAACGTGATTCCCACCGTCCCGCCAACCCAGATGAGTTGCGCTGCGGCGATCGGAACCAGCCACAGCGACTCCAGCGTCAACCCGCTGAGCGCATCAACACGTGGACCAATCTGCTTCTTAATGAGGCCGTAAAATCCGAAGCTTCCGGCGAGAATCAGCGCGATCCAGGGGAATGCGCCATAGCCAATCACGATGATGGCGACGGCGACCGCTACCAGCCCAACAGCCGCCCATTGCAGCGGTCTGAGCCGCTCACGCATAACGAAAACGCCAAGCAGAATTGTGACGATCGGGTTGATGAAATATCCGAGCGCGGTTTCAATAATGTGGCCTGTCAACGTTGCAAGAACGAAGACCTGCCAGTTGACGTAGATGAGCACGCCCGCAAGCACCGTCAGCCAGACGGTGCGCTTACTCGCAAAAATGGCGCGCAACCGCCCCCATGATCGGGTGACGGCAATCAAAATTGCGCACAGCACAAGTGAGAAGAAGATCCGCATCGCGACGATCTCCCACGGACCTGTCGGCGCGAGGGTGAGAAAGTACAGCGGCAGAAAGCCCCAAAGCAAATACGCGAGCAAGCCGTAGATGAAGCCGAGTTTGCGCTCGCGGGCGTCGGGAGAAGTCACATGCTCAGGCTATCGCCGCGGTTGGACATACGGTGTCGACGTTGCGCTGCCTTGGTGCCCGTCGCCGCACCGGTTCCTGCACCACAGGTTCGGCTGCCCTGGTGCACGTCGCCGCGTCGGTTCCTGCGCCACGGGTTCTGCTGCCCTGGATCTGCTGCCCTGGTCCCGCCACCCCCTGGTTCCGCGTCCCTGGTTCCGCAGCCGTCGTCCCGCCACCCCATGGTTCCGCCCGCCCCTGGTTCCACCCCTGGTTCCGCAGCCACATCCGTACGGCCACGCTCCGTGGTTCCGCACACGATCCCGGGAATAGCAAAAGGTCCACGTGACGAATCACGTGGACCTTTTGAAATGCGTACGAAGCGCGCCTTAGCGAACGACGATTGCGAGCACGTCGCGGGTCGACAGCACGAGGAACTCGTCGCCACCGAACTTGACCTCGGTGCCGCCGTACTTGCTGTAGAGAACGCGGTCGCCGACAGCAACGTCGAGGGGCACGCGATTGCCGTTGTCATCGATGCGACCGGGACCAACTGCGACGACCTCGCCCTCCTGGGGCTTCTCCTTCGCGGTGTCCGGGATGACCAGGCCGCTAGCCGTGGTCTGCTCTGCCTCAACCTGCTTGATGACGATGCGGTCCTCGAGCGGCTTGATGGAAACCGACACGGTTTACCTCTTCCTTCTGGCGAATCAAGATTATTGGCACCCACACCAGGTGAGTGCTAACGCAAGTCTACGACTGCAATTGGCACTCATGCAACGCGAGTGCCAACTTCGTTCCGGTTATCGCTTTGGGCGGAACGCGAGCGGAACCATCGTCGCGGATTCCGACGGAACCATGGGCACCTGCGACGAGCGGAACAACAGTGCCGCGCTGCACGGCAAACTAGGCTGGCTGGATGGAGATGTCTGAACTCGTCACGCTGCTTTCGCGCGAGGCTCTCGACCTCATCGACGAGGTCGGCCCGATTGTTTCAAGCGACGATGCGTTGAAGGCAGTCACCCGTTTGCGCGCGGCTGGTCACTCCCCCGACCTCACGTCTGCTGTCGTGACCCAGGCGCGGTTGCGCACCCGCGCCCAGGGGAAGTTTGGCCCGTTCGCCGCTCGCATGCTGTTTACGCAGGCGGGCCTTGAACAGGCAACGCGAATGCCGGTCGCAGCTCGGCACGCGCAACGATTCCTGGCCGCAGGTGTGGCATCGGTTGCTGACCTCGGTTGCGGCATCGGCGCAGATTCGCTCGCATTCGCCGGGGCGGGCCTGCGCGTGCTCGCGGTTGACGCTGATGCGGTGACCGCAGGTATCACGGCGCATAACCTCGCACCGTTCGGCGACCGTGCGGAGGTTCGCCATAGTTTCGCAGAGGACGTTGACCTCACCGGCATCGAAGCGGCATGGCTGGACCCTGCTCGGCGCACAAAAGGTCACAGCGAAACCAAGCGAGTCACAGCCGCGGACTACTCGCCGCACCTTGACTGGGTATTCGGGCTCGCAAATCAACTCCCCATCGGCGTGAAGCTCGGCCCAGCACACGACCGTGACAGCCTGCCTGCGGACGCCGAAACGCAATGGGTCAGCGTCGATGGTGACGTGGTCGAACTCGTGGTCTGGACCGGCACCCTCGCCCGCACAGGGGTACGACGCGCGGCCCTCGTTGTGCGCGGCGAGCATGCGCATGAGATGACGGCACCAGCGGATAGCCCTGACGAAGAGCCGCGCGCACTGGGATCCTTCCTGCACGAGCCGGATGGTTCGGTTATCCGTGCTCGTCTTGTCGGCGACGTCGCGCGTTCGCTCGAAGCCGGCCCTGTTGCGGAGGGCATCGCCTACCTCACGTCGGATGCGGCGCTCACGAGCCCGTTCGTGTCATCATTTCGCATTCGCGAGGTTTTCCCTGCCGATGTGAAGACCCTCGCAAAAGCGCTCCGAACGCTCGAAATCGGCACTTTGGAAATCAAAAAGCGCGGGATGGACATCGACCCCGCCGCGTTCCGGAAGAAGCTGAACCTCAAGGGGTCGCAGTCGGCAACGCTGATCCTCACCCGCGCAGGCTCCAAGCGCGTCGCGATCCTCGCCGATCGCGTCTAAGCCCTGCGCTTCATGCGGCCGCGCCCGCGTCTGAGCCCTGCGCTCCACGCGGCCGCGCCCGCGTCGCTTTCCGGCACCCGCCGTTCCGCCATCCCGGCCTCAGCCCGCGAAACACATTTTGGTCGGCGAGAAACATGCGGCCGCGCTGTGTCTCGCCGACCAAAGTGAGTCTCGCGAGTTGGTGGGCGCAGTTGGGAGCACGGAAGGCGTGGCGGGTTAGGCGAACCAGTGCAGCTGAGTGCCTGCCCACCAGAGCCATCCGGCGCTGTAGATCGTCGCGAGAATACCCAGCGCAATACCCCAGACGCCCAAGCGGCTACTCTCCTCAGGCTTGCGGACTGCCACAATGCCGAGCGCGACGCCGATGAGCGCCAGCGGGAACGCCCAGCCGACGAAAAATGACGTTGCCAATCCGGCGAGCGCAAACGAGACGGCGGATCCGCCGTAGCCCTTACGAATCGAGGGTGCGGGAAGCCAGCGGAGGGTCTTCGTGGTCGGCGTCGAGCCAGTGCTGGTGGCGGGCTCGCTCGCTGCGCGCTGTTCGCCTGCGGCGTCGATATCCGCTTCGCGACCAATCACGACGGTTTCCGCGTCGGAATTGATTGCTGACGCGCCCGGCACGGAACCAGAACCCACTGTTCCGGCACCACCATCAGAACCCACTGTCCCGTCACCGCTCACAGCCTGGACGGATTCGGGGGCTTGGTCTGCGGGCGCAACGATCTCGGCCGCGTCGGAAGACATGGCTTTATTGTCGCGGCGCAGGAATCCAGTCATGCCGACTCGGCGACCTGGATTTCGGTGACGGGCAGGGTGGAGTCGGCGCCAAACGCAAGGGTCGACGGCTTGCGACCGCTCATCACGAGCTCGGAGGCGAGGGCCGCGATCATTGCACCGTTGTCTGTGCAGAGCGACAGCGGCGGGATGCGCACGGTCACTCCAGCCTTCGCTGCACGCTCCAGCGCAACCTCGCGCAAACGCTTGTTGGCGATCACGCCGCCGCCGAGAAGGAGGCGCGGAACCTCGTACTGGGCACACGCGTCGAGCGCTTTGGCGACGAGGACGTCAACGACAGCCTCACGGAATGAGGCCGCCACATCTGCGGGGTCGTACTCGGCTCCCAGCGCTTTTTGCTGTTCCATCCACCGCGCGACCGCGGTCTTGAGCCCGGAGAACGAAAAATCGTAACGGTGCTTGGCCATGTCAGATGCACGCGAGAGTCCGCGAGGAAAACGGATTGCCTTCGGGTCTCCGCCGATCGCTGTCCTGTCAATCTGCGGACCACCCGGGTAGGGCAGGCCGAGCAGGCGCGCGACCTTGTCGAAGGCTTCGCCGGCGGCGTCGTCCACGGTCTCACCGAGGAGCTCAACGTCGGTCGTGAGATCGCGCACCAGCAGTAGCGAGGTGTGGCCGCCGGAGACAAGCAACGCGACCGTCGGGTATTCCAGCGGCTCAGCACCGGCGTCGAGAATGTCAGCGGCGATGTGTCCGACGAGATGGTTGACCGCGTAGAGCGGCTTGCCCAGGCCGACCGCGAGCGCCTTCGCTGCCCCCACGCCGACCATGAGTGCTCCGGCAAGACCCGGGCCGCTGGTCACGGCGACCGCGTCGAGATCGTTCAGGGTGACGCCTGCCTCGGCGAGCGCCGCCTCAATCGAGGGCTGAAGTTCTTCGAGGTGCGCGCGCGCGGCAACTTCGGGCACGACGCCACCGTATCGAGCGTGCTCGTCCATACTCGACGCGATCGTGTTGCTCAGCAGGGTGCGCCCGCGGACGATGCCGATACCGGTCTCGTCACAGCTCGTTTCGATCCCCAGGATGAGGGGCTCAGCGGCACTCACACGTTCTCCTTTGGTGGCAGGTGGCGACGCATCACAATCGCGTCGACGTCATCGGGCTGGTAATAGTGCGCGCGGCGCCCCAACTCGACGAATCCTTCAGAAACATACAGGGCGTGGGCGACATCGTTATCGGCGCGCACTTCGAGAAAGATCTCGCGGGCACCGCGATCAAGGCCCGCGTCTAGCAACGCGCGCAACAGGGCGCGGCCCAGGCCCCGCCCGCGGGCTGCTGCGCCCATCGCGATGGTCTGAATGTCGCCTTCGTGCGAGCCCTGCACCACCCGCACTCCGCCGTAGCCGAGCAACTCTCCCGCTTGTTCGACGACAAGGTAGCGTCCATGCGGGGAGACGAGCTCCTCCGCCATCATGTTTTCGCTCCACGCATCGGTGGGAAAACTGGCGCGCTCCAGCGCCATGATCGCGTCGAGATCCGCCGCAGTCGCGTCACGGAATACGGCGGCGTCTAACGATTCGGCTGTCATGCCTGCACCCGCGGTGCGGCGACGTCGGGCGAACGCAAGTACAGCGCATCGTCAGGGCCAACCGTGCGTGCCGCCGCAACGGCGCGGGCAGCCACCCGTCCGAGGGCGCCGCCGGAGAGTTCCGTCGCGACAATGCGCTTGCCAGCCGTCAGCGTTTCATCCGCTTCCGCCTGCGCCACGAGTGCTGGTTCCGTCATCCGCTGCGGTAGTCCAGTGTCGTCGAGACCCGCGTACGTTGTCCATGCCAGCTCGCGGCGTCGGGCATCGGTTTCGATAATGAACGTGCCTGTGGTGCCGTTTTCGAGAGCGGTGAGGGCGAGTGCGTCGTGGCTGACGACCGGAACCAGGTGCGCCGCGCGGGCAAGCGCGAAGGCGCGTGCCGCGGCGATGCCGATGCGGAGACCGGTGAAGGGCCCCGGGCCCATACCGGCGGCAACGTGGGTGATTTCTGGGTTTCCGGCGGCTTCAAGCGCATCGGCAATCAGGGTTCCGATGACCTCAGCGTGCCCGAGGTGGTTCTCGCTCGTCGCTTGCGCACGCACGTCGCCGTCTAAAGCGACGACGGCGACAGCTGTTCCAAGGGAGGTGTCGACGGCAAGAATCATGGTTCCAGGTTATCTTGCCTCAGCCGCGCTACAGCTGGCGTGTGATCGTAACGATGCGCGCGGCATCGCCATCGAGGTCTTCGACGGCGACATTGTCGTCAACACCGACGGGGCGGGCGATCTCGATATCCCACCACTGTTCGGCGAGGCCATCGACCATTCCGCGCCCCCACTCGACGATGACGACGGAACCATCGAAGTCGATGTCGAGATCGTCGAGTTCCATCGCGGAACCTAGGCGGTAGGCATCGACGTGCACGAGTGGCACACCGCCCACCAGCGACGGGTGCGTGCGTGCGATCACAAATGTCGGGCTTTGCACGGGGCCTCGAACACCGAGCCCCTCGGCGATGCCCCGGGTAAGCGTCGTCTTGCCTGCACCGAGCGGCCCGGTCATGACGACGAGGTCGCCCGCCTTCAGCGTCTGCCCGAACTCGATACCGAGCGCGTGCATCGCGTCGACGGTAGCGACGTCGTGGGTGCCAGCGATGTGTGTCATGACGACACCGAACGCCTGGTCACCCGCGCCCCAATGCGCGTGATGATTTCGTAGTTGATCGTGTCGGCGGCACTCGCCCAGTCTTCGGCCGAAGGCACACCGAGGGTCGGGTCGCCGAACAGGATTGCTTCGTCGCCCACGCTGACCGGGTGATCTCCGACGTCGACGATGAACTGATCCATCGCAATCCGACCGGAAACCGTGAAAGTTTTGCCCGCGATTGCCACGGTTCCGCGGCTCGATGCGCTGCGCGGCACGCCATCGGCGTAGCCGAGCGGAACCAGGGCAAGCGTCGTTTCGCGGGTCGTGCGGTGCGTGTACCCGTAGGAGAGGCCGGTGCCTGCTGGCACGCGACGCACGTTGGCGACGGCGGCGCGCAGGGTCATGGCGGGGCGCAGGCCGAGGTCGGCCGATGTGCGGTCATCGAACGGGGACAGGCCGTACAAGCCGATACCGATGCGCACAGCATCGAGGCGGGCAGCGGGTAGCGCGAGTGCGGCATTCGTCGCCGCGATGTGGCGAATCTGTGGGTGCACGCCCAGCGTTGCAGCCGCGGCCACGCCCTCGTTGAAGCGTCCGAGCGCCTCCAGGTCGTCGGCGAGCGACGTGTTGGAGACGTGCGAGAAGATTCCCTCGACTGTGACCTTGCCGAGCCGCTCCCAGCGGGCCGCTTCCGCGACCACATGGTTCCAGTCTCCCGGCGCGATGCCGTTGCGGCTCAGTCCGGTCTCGAGCTTCAAATGAATGCGTGTCGGGCGGTCAGCAGTCGCCGCCGCGGCGGCCGCCTGGAGCTGATCCATCGACGAAATACCGAGCGCGATGTGCGCAGCGGCGGCCTCGTCGAAGGACGCGCCCGGTGCGTGCAGCCACGAAATGATCGGCGCCATCACACCAGCGCGACGCAGTTCCAACGCCTCAGCGATGTCTGCGGTCCCGAGGTGCGTCGCTCCCCCTTCGAGGGCCGCCCGCGCCGACCGCACCGCACCGTGTCCGTACGCGTCCGCCTTCACGACGGCGATCACGTCAGTTTCGGTGACGCGCGCAATACGGCGCGTGTTCGCGGCAATCGCGCTGACGTCAATCAGCGCTTCACGAGCAATGCCGTCAGGCAGAGCGGACATTAAAGGTTCCCTCCGAGCGAGTCGATTCGGCGATGACATACGCCGTCGCCATCCCGCCGTCGTGTGACATCGATACGTGCAAGCCGGTGATGCCACGGTTGACGACGGTGGCAGCGGTGGCACCGCTGAGGGCAAACGATGGTTTGCCCTCAGCGTCTTGCACCACGTCAATCTCTGACCAGTACACGCCATCGGAGCCGCCGAGCGCCTTGATCAGCGCTTCCTTCGCGGCGTACCGAGCGGCGAGCGAGCGCGCTGGCTTCTCCCGCTCGGCCGGCGTGAACAGTCGTTCGCGCAGCTTCGGGGTCCGGGTGATGGTGTCCTCGAAGCGTTGGATGTCGACCAGATCGACGCCGATTCCGATAATCACGGTTACTCGACCGTCACCGACTTTGCAAGGTTGCGCGGCTGGTCGACGTCGAGTCCCTTTGCGGTGGCGAGTGCCATGGCAAAGATGTGCAGCGGAACGACGGCGAGCACGGGCTCGAACATGGGGCCGGCAACGGGGATGCGCAGCACCTCATCGGCGTAGGGCAACACCGCGGCGTCGCCCTCTTCAGCGATCGCGATGACGCGTGCTCCGCGAGCGCGGATCTCCTGAATGTTGGAGACCACCTTCGAGTGGATGAGGGCCGATTCGCGCGGCGAAGGAACGATCACGAAGACCGGCTGACCCGGCTCGATGAGCGCGATGGGGCCGTGCTTGAGCTCACCGGCAGCGAAGCCCTCCGCGTGAATGTAGGAGATTTCCTTAAGCTTGAGCGCACCCTCGAGGGCGATCGGGAATCCCACGTTGCGGCCGAGGAAGAGCACAGAACGAGTGTCTGCCATCCAGCGACCGAGCTGCTCAACCCGCGGCTGCTCCTCGTCGAGAATGCGTTGAATCTTGTCGGGAATCGCCTCAAGTTCGGCGACGCTAGCGGCGCTTTCAGCGGCGCTCAACGAACCACGAACGCGGCCGATGTGGAGGGCAAGAAGCTGCAACGCGGTGATCTGTGCAACGAACGCCTTCGTCGAGGCAACAGCGACTTCCGGGCCAGCGTGCGTGTACACGATGGCGTCCGATTCACGCGGAATCGTGGCTCCCTGTGTGTTGCAGATCGACAGCGTCTTGGCTCCGCGCTCACGCGCGTACTTGACGGCCATGAGGGTGTCCATCGTCTCGCCCGACTGGCTAATCGACACAACCAGCGTGTTCGCGCCAATCACCGGGTCGCGGTAACGGAACTCGTGAGCGAGCTCCACGTCGGTGGGGACTCCTGCCCAACGCTCCAGCACATACTTGCCGACCGCACCCGCGTACGACGCGGTTCCGCATGCCGTGATGATGATGCGATCGATGCCGATAAACAGGTCGTCGAGGCCTTCGAGCTCAGGGATGATGACCTTGCCGTCGCTCAGGCGGCCACGGATCGTGTTGGCGACAGCATCGGGTTCTTCCGAAACTTCTTTTGCCATGAAGGACGACCAACCGCCCTTTTCTGCTGCGGCAGCATCCCACGACACCTCGAACTCTTCGACCTCAACCGGGTTGCCGTCAAAGTCGGTGACGGTCACCTGGTGCGGTTCGATTGCGACGATCTGGTCTTGACCGATCGCCAGGGCGCGGCGGGTGTGCTCGACAAACGCCGCGACGTCAGAGCCGAGGAAGTTTTCGCCCTCACCGAGACCAATGACGAGGGGCGAGTTGCGGCGGGCGCCGACGACGAGGTTCGGAACGTCCTGGTGCGTCGCGAGGATCGTGAACGCGCCCTCGAGGCGGGCGACAACAGCCTGGAACGCCTCGCGCAGATCGCCGGCCTTGCGAAATTCGCGTCCGAGCAGCGCTGCAGCCACTTCGGAGTCGGTTTCACTACGGAAGGTGAAGCCTTCAGCGACGAGCTCAGCCTTGAGGTCAGCGAAGTTTTCGATAATGCCGTTGTGAATAAGCGCGAGCTTGTCATCGTCGGCGAGGTGCGGGTGAGCGTTCTCGTCAGTCGGGCCGCCATGCGTTGCCCAACGGGTGTGACCGATTCCGGTCGTTCCCTCCGGGAGCGGGGACTCAGCGAGGTTGTCTCTCAGCACTTGAAGCTTGCCCGCACGCTTACGCATGCCGAGGTGCCCCTGCGAGTCAATGACAGCTACTCCGGCGCTGTCGTACCCGCGATATTCCAGCCGGGCAAGGCCGGCAATCAGAATGGGCTGGCTGTCGCGCGCGCCCACATATCCAACGATTCCACACATGCGTTCTATCCTACGGTTTCACGATCCGCCTCCCGTTCATGAAAAAACCACCGCACAGCAGGCACTCAGTTTTCGCCACCCGTCGCCCGGCCCTGAAAGCGCAGCGAGACGACATGGTGCGGATGCTAGAGCTTGCGTAGCGAGACGCGCTCCACCGAGTGGTCGGCACCTTTGCGGAGCACGAGGGTCGCGCGGTGTTTTGTGGGCATCACATTCTCGAGGAGGTTAGGCATATTGATGTCGTTCCAATAGCCCATGGCCGTGGTCTCGGCCTCTTCGTCGGTGAGGTGAGCGAATACGTTGAAGTAGGAGTGCGGGTTGCTGAACGCCCCCTGGCGGAGGGCAAGAAAACGGTCGACATACCACTTCTGGATGTAGTCAACGTCGGCATCAACGAAGACCGAGAAGTCGAAAAGGTCGCTGACGGCGACGTCATTCGGTGATGCCGCCGGTTGCAGTACGTTCAGCCCCTCCACAATGACGACGTCGGGGCGGCGCACAACAACGTGCGCATCCGGAACAATGTCGTATCGCATGTGGGAGTAGAACGGCGCACGCGCCTCGGGAGCACCGGATTTCACTTCGGTGAGAAATTCGATGAGCGCGCGCCGGTCGTATGACTCAGGGAAGCCCTTGCGGTCCATCAGGCCACGCCGTTCGAGTTCGGCGTTGGAGTAGAGAAATCCGTCAGTCGTCACGAGTTCGACGCGCGGCGTGTCTGCCCAGCGGCTCATCAGCTCACGGAGCAGTCGAGCGATCGTGGACTTACCGACGGCGACGGAACCAGCAACCGCGACGACAAAAGGCGTCGTGGTGTCTTCCTCCTGGAGGAATGCGCTCGTGGCCTCACCGAGCCGCTTGGTTGACTTGGCGTAGAGGCTGAGGAGCCGGCTGAGCGGCAGATAGACCTCGCGCACTTCGTCGATGTCGAGGCGGTCACCGATGCCACGCAACTGCACAATCTCGGTTTCGGTGAGCGGCTGTGTCATGCCCGCAGCGAGGCGCGCCCAATCCGCACGATCGATATCGCGGTATTGGCTTAGCGCTGCAGGGGCGGCAACTTCTTCAGACACCCCGTCATGTTATCGCCCTTGCGGGGTGCGCTTCGCGCGCGTAACACTTGAACGCGGGTAAAGCGGAGAAATGTGGAACCATCTTCGCGAGACGGAACCATCTGCCGGGAGCGGTTCGGTGAGACGCGCGTCGCGCGCTACTGTTTCTAGGTGCGACTCGGCGTCATCGATATAGGTTCCAACACGGTGCATCTGCTGATTGCAGATGTTCACCCGGGCGGACGGCCGCTCGGCGCGACCAGCGACCGTTCCGTTGTACGGCTGATGCGCTTTCTGGAAGCCGATGGTTCCATCTCCCCCGAAGGCGTGACGGCGCTCATTGACGCGGTGACGCGTGCCCGTTCGATCGTCGCAACCGAAAAGGTTGATACCGTGCTTGCCACCGCTACCAGTGCGGTGCGCGAAGCGACCAATGGGCCCGCTGTGATCGCCGTGATCGAAGCGGCACTCGGGCACGAGCTCACGGTTCTGGACGGTGAGGCCGAGGCACACCTGACTTTCCTCGCGCAGCGTCGCTGGTTTGGCTGGTCGGCTGGACAGATTCTCGGCTTCGACATCGGTGGCGGCTCCCTCGAACTTGCCTGCGGCAGCGAGGAAGTGCCGGACATTGCACTGTCGATGCCGCTCGGTGCCGGACGCATGACGATCGATTTCATGCCCGATGACCCACCAGGGGAAGCGGCCGTTGAACGCCTCCGGGAGCATGCGCGCACCGTACTCGCCCCCGCTGCCGCGCTGTTTCGCCAGCAACCGGCTCCGGATCACGTTGTTGGTTCGTCCAAGACGATCCGCTCGCTTGCCAGGCTCGCCGGCGACGTGCACACCGGGTGGGCCGGTTCAGACCGCGTCACGCTGTCACGTTCGTCGTTGGGCTCATGGATACCGCGGCTCGCAAAGCTGCCGACGGCCTCACGAGAGATCCTGCCTGGCATCACTCCCGATCGCGCCCGCCAAATCGTCGCGGGAGCCGTTGTTTTGCATGAGGCGATGACCGCCCTCGATGTACACGAGCTGGAAGCATCACCGTGGGCGCTCCGCGAGGGTGTGCTGTTGCGTTTCACCGAGCTCAACGCATGGGATCCGGCCGCGCTAACTGGCCGCTGAGCGCGGCGTTCTTCGCCACGACACGTTCACCGTGGTCGTTCTGCTCTCGCTCGACGAACGCTCACCTTGCGAACGACGAAGGGCCCGTGCTGAAGCACGAGCCCTTCACACACGAGGCGTTACGCCAGCGCGAGTCGTTCTTTCACCACGGCAGCCAGCGCACTGGCGTGCGCTGTTGCCGTTGCCTTATCGGCAGCCTCAACCATGACGCGCACGATGGGCTCGGTTCCCGATGGGCGTAGCAGCACACGGCCGGTGTCGCCCAGCGCACCCTCAACGGTGGCTACGGCGTCGGCGATAACCGCGTCGCCCGCGACACCGTCGCGGTCGACGCCGCGCACGTTGATCATGATCTGCGGGTAAATCTTCATAATGCCGGCAAGCTCAGCCATGGTCTTCTTCTGGCGCGCCATTTCGGCGACCAGGTGGAGACCAGTGAGAATGCCGTCACCGGTCGTGGCGTACTTCGCCATGATGACGTGGCCCGACTGCTCGCCGCCGAGGCCGAAGCCGCCACGGTTCATCTCTTCGAGCACGTAACGGTCGCCAACACCGGTCTGCTTGACAGCGATACCGCGCTCGCCCATCGCACGGTGAAGACCGAGGTTGCTCATCACCGTGGCCACGAGAGTGTCCTCAGGCAGGATGCCGCGTTCGTGCATTGATGCGGCCAGGATCGCCATGATCTGGTCGCCGTCAATGATCTTGCCGTTGGCGTCAACCGCGAGACAGCGGTCGGCGTCACCGTCGTGGGCGATTCCGACATCGGCGCCGTGTGCGATTACCGCGTCTGCGAGGTTGTCCAGGTGGGTAGAACCGACACCGTCGTTGATGTTGAGCCCATCGGGGTCAGCACCGATCACGGTCACGCGGGCACCGGCATCGCGGAACGTCTCGGGCGAGACGCCTGCGGCGGCACCGTGTGCGCAGTCGAGCACGACGTGCAGGCCGTCGAGCTTGTGCGGCAGCGACTGCAGCAGGTGCACGACATAGCGGTCTTCAGCGTCAGCAAACCGACGAATGCGGCCAACGCCACCCCCCGTGGGCTGCAGCTTCGGACCGGCCATCGCGGCTTCAATGCGCGCTTCGACCTCGTCAGGGAGCTTGACGCCACCGTGAGCGAAAATCTTGATCCCGTTGTCGGGAGCGGGGTTATGCGACGCCGAGACCATGACACCGAAGTCAGCATCCATGTCGGCCACCAGGAAGGCGAGCGCAGGCGTCGGAATCACCCCAGCGTCGAGAACGTCGACGCCAGAGGAGGCGAGACCCGCGGCGACAGATGCGGCGAGAAACTCGCCGGAAATGCGCGGGTCACGGGCAATGACGGCAGTCAGGCGCTTGCCTGCCTGCCGGCGTGCCTCGGCGGAACGGCCTTGGCCCAGGACGACAGCAGTCGCCTGGGCCAAGGACAGCGCCAGATCAGCGGTGAGGGAACCATTTGCGAGTCCCCGCACGCCATCGGTGCCAAATAGCGGCATAGTAACCGAAACGCTTCTTAACGCTTCGAGTACTGAGGAGCCTTGCGGGCCTTCTTAAGACCGGCCTTCTTACGTTCCTTGACGCGTGCGTCGCGGGACAGGAAGCCAGCCTTCTTCAGGGTTGCGCGGTTGTTCTCAACGTCAACCTCGTTCAGCGCACGAGCGATGCCGAGACGCAGAGCGCCGGCCTGGCCCGAGTCGCCACCACCCGAGATACGAGCGATGACGTCGTATGCACCCTGAAGGTTCAGAGCGGTGAACGGGTCGTTGATGAGCTGCTGGTGCAGCTTGTTCGGGAAGTAGTCCTCGAGCGTACGGCCGTTGACCGTAATGGTGCCCGAGCCAGGAACGATGCGCACGCGGGCAATAGCCTGCTTGCGACGACCGACGGCGCCACCGGAGACGGTGAGAACCGGGCGCACAGCTGCGACCGCGGTCTCGTCAACGGGGGTCGACGTCGAGTATTCCTGCGGAGTTTCGATGGAGTCAGAGATCTTCGCCACGAGTGTGTCCTTAGTCAATCGGCGCTTACTGGGCGACCTGGTCGAAAACGTACGTCTTAGGCAGCTGAGCGGCGTGCGGGTGCTCAGCACCTGCGTATACCTTCAGCTTGCTGAGCTGGTTACGGCCCAGGGTGTTCTTCGGGAGCATGCCGCGAACGGCCTTCTCCACTGCGCGAACCGGGTTCTTCTCGAGAAGCTCGGCGTACGAGACGGCGGTGAGGCCGCCCGGGTAACCCGAGTGGCGGTAAGCCATCTTCTTCTGAAGCTTCTGACCGGTCAGTGCGACCTTTTCAGCGTTGATGATGATGACGAAGTCACCCATGTCCATGTGCGGAGCAAAGGTGGCCTTGTGCTTGCCGCGAAGGAGCGTTGCGGCGTGCGAAGCGAGGCGACCGAGAACGACGTCAGTCGCGTCGATAACCAGCCACTCGCGCTGGGCGTCGCCAGCCTTCGGCGTGAAAGTGCGCGTCATGATTGAGCTGCTTTCTTGTGGATCGAACGGAGAGGTTCGTGAATCCCACTCCGGGAGGGTTCGTTCAGATACCTGATTGAACACATCGGTGGAGGGCTCACGTTCGGATGCACCCGAGCAGTCGCATGCACCAATGAGATAGCTTACGTGACCGGGGCTGGATCACCAAACCGACGCCTGTGCGCGCGACGCTCCCGCGGTTCCGGAACCACACTCTGTGTTTGAGGTTGGGTCCGGAACCACGGGGCGCGGACTATTGCGTCTTGCGTCGGCGCGTTCCCGCGATGACGACGCCGCCGAGCACAAGCCCGAGCGCGAGCAGCGTCATGAGCGCTGTTGTTGCGCCGTCCGCGCCGGTAATGGGTAGCGCTGGGGCTGGCGTCGGGTCAGACGAGGGCGCTGCCGGAACCTCGGTGGGGACCATCGGAGAGTCCGTCGGCTTCACCGGCGGGTCCGTCGGCTTCACAGGCGGATCGGTCGGCTTGACCGGCGGGTCCGTCGGCTTCACCGGCGGGTCCGTCGGCGTCACAGGCGGGTCCGTCGGCTCCACCGGAGGGTCCGTGGGCTCCACAGGAGGATCGGTCGGCTTCACAGGCGGATCAGTGGGCTCGACGGGCGGGTCCGTCGGTTCCGGAGCCTTCACACCTACACCGTGCCACTCTGCATGCGCGGGCTCAGACTCCGCACTTGTTGCGGTGGCGATGTTCTTATATGCGCCCTCAGCGATGGTTCCGCGTGCAGTGAATGTCACGGTCTCGCCAACCGCGAGGGTTCCGTCGAAACCGCCGGGAGCGGAAACTGCAGCGATTCTGTCATCGCTGACCGTCACATCACTCAGCGGCACATCGCCGGTATTCGTGACGTCATACGTGAAGGCGGTCTGCGAACCCGCGGTCACGGAAACCGCATCATCGACAGTGGGCGCCAACTCGCCGTCGCCCTTTTTCACCACGGAGAGCTCCGGGTTTTCCACAAGAGTCGTGAAAGTGATGTTCGCAGGAGTGCCTGAGCCCGCTTCGTTCCACGGCGTGATCATCGCTTCGTACGTTGTACCTGGCGCGAGGTCATCGATCGTGCGGGTGCGCTCTGTCGACGTGGGAGTCGCTGCCGGCTCGATCGTCCACTCGGTGTCACCGACCGCGCGATACTGCACGACGTAATCGAGCAATTCCGTCTGCTGGTATCCCCTCGTGGACTCATCCCATGCCAGCTCCACGGACGTGGCGGTGGGCGTTGCAACGGCGGTATCCGCAATCGATGTGGGCGTCATTCCCCAGATCTGCACGATGGCGCGTTTGTTCGTCGCCAACGTGGAGTTCTGCGTGGTGGCGTAGAGGAGTCCTTCATCGTCGACGGAAAGGCCCCGTACATACGGCATCCAGGAGTCCTGTTGATCTGACGCACGGATGGTCGTGGGTGCTGCGACCGGTTGCCCCGTTGTCATATCGACAGCACCGAGCGCCGGAGGGAACGATGAACCAGCGGTCGCGAAGTGAAGAACGTTCGACGTGCTGTCGGCTTCAAGCGCGAAGATTGTGTTGACTCGGAACGTATTCGCGTAGGTCACCTGACCGTTGGAGCCGAACGTCGAGTCCAACATCCACTTCCAGCCTTCTGGGTTCCAGCGCGCGTCAACGATTCCGCCGGTCTTTTCGACGATGAATTTCTTGATAGTTGCAGGGTATTGCGGGGTGGCCCAGCGCACACCGGTGTCACCAACAAAGACGATCGTTTGGTCGCCTTTCTCAACAACAGAAATTCCATACAGTTCGTTGATGAAGTTCGGGTCGCCGTGCCGCTCCGTCGCCGATGAAATGATGTTCCAGTTCTTGCCGTTGGCGTCAAAATACTGGCCAACCGATGACAAAAACTTCCCGTTCTCGTCGAAGACAGATGCCTGCGTCCCGCCCGCCACATACAAGTTGTTGCGGCTGTCGGTGTCCACGTGCACCGCGCCTCCCACGAAACCAGGCACCTTCCATTGCGTGCTGCCTGCGAAGTCATAGGGTGCATCGCTGAGATCGGCATCATCGAATGCTCGCGTTGCCAGTCGGCCTGCACCGTTTTGATACGTGCCCATCACGAGGCTGTCGTCTTGTCTCACAACGACACCTCGAGGCCCCCGGGGACTTCCCTCTTCGAAGTAGTGCAATCCGCGTGGATTCACGATGCTTCCCGGGTCGATCAGTGATGCTTTTGTGTCATCAACCTCATACTGGCCGTTACCCACGTAATCACCATGACCGACGGAGCCAGGGCGAGCAGCAAGGGTAAAAGTCTGAACAGTGTGGCCAATCGTCTTGGAGCCGTTCTCGCCCGCTGCGAGGCCGGAGTCCGTGACGGCAATTGTGTCACCGTTAATGTCGATGGCGTAGGGCAAAAAGAACTGGCCAGCCGTTGCTTCGGTCGTGGTGTTCAGCTGACCGAACTGGCCAACATAGCCCCACTTGCCGCTACCTTCAGCGCGGCCAGGTGCCACATTGCCTTCGGTAGCGACGGCTGATGCTGCCGCCGCCGGAACCAATAGAACTGATGCGGCAAGCGCTGTTGCCGCCAATGACGCCACAAAAGGGCGCGCCAAATAACGCATGTCAATGTTCCCCAGAACTGAGACCTCGGGCAGGCCTCCTCCCACGAGGCTAACGTGCAAACCTACGCACTATCGAAAAATGAGCGGGCTTATGTGCACGCACAGCCGTGAAAAATAGCTCGGTGTCAGTTTTTGCGGGTCGTGAGGCCGAAACGGGCGTGCCGGGGCGCGACGGAACCACGCACTCAGCGGACGCCGAGTGGTTCCGATCGACAGATCAACGGATAGCCGGGTCGACGGATCGGCTGCTAAACGATGGCAGGAAGCGACGCGCGTTCCGGCAGTCGAGCGTCAATCTGAATCGGGAGGTGATCGCTCGAGCCCTGCGGCAGCGTCTTAATGTCGTCGATCTGAAAGCCCACCGACGTTGCGAAGTCGTAGTAACCCTTGAAAAAGCGATACCGCGTGTAGGTACGGCTATCACTCATCGCGAGTTCATACCCAGCCTCGCGCATGCGCTGCGAGAGGTTCTCTTTGAAAACCGGATAGTTGTAGTCACCGACCATCAGCATCGGCAGGCCCGGGCCGAGCGCCGCGAGCTCCGCAAGAGCGACATGAATCTGCTGACGACGGAGGGAGTTCAGCGCGGTCAAGGGTGCGGCATGGAAGGAAGCGACAATGAAGTCGCGGTTGTCGTCAATATCGTGCAGGCGAACCCCGAGCACGCGTTCATGGGCCGGGCGAAGCACGCGATCGTGCAGTGACTTCTTCAGCGCAAGTGAGACCGTCTCTCCCACGCGGTACGCACTGTCCCTGGCGTAGACGGCGAGGCCAAGTCTGTTGAGTCGGGTGGCATCCGCAAGCGTGAGTCCCGCGATGTGATCAGGAATATCCGTGGTGTCGCATTCCTGCAGACACAACACGTCAACGCCTCGCGCGGTCACGAGCTCATGCAGCTCGTCAACAGCGCGATGCTTTCGCAGGTTGTACGAAATGACTCTCATCATTGCCACCCTACGCCCGACAGGTATGCCTTGGCGTCGGACTAATCAAGTTCTCGGCGAGCGCGTGTCTGCTCGGCACGCGATGCGAGCAGTTCGTCGGCCGGGTACCCGACTTCAGCCAGCGTAAGCCCGCGGGCGGCGAGCACTTTAAAGGCGCTCGTGCGTGCGCCAGCATCGCGCAGCGTGACGACGTCGTCGGGCTGGAGCCTGCCCTCCCCTACCGCGGCACACGCACCGACAAGGGCGCGCACCATGGAGTGGCAAAAGGCGTCGGCTTTGAGATGCGCGACCAGCACGCCGGCGTCATCACGCCGCCAGTCAAACTCGAGCAACGTACGAATCGTGGTGGCTTCCTCACGCGGTTTGCAGTAGGCCGCGAAGTCGTGAAGCCCGATCAGCCGCGATGCCGCCTCGTTCATCGCGTCAACATCGAGACGCGCTTTGTGAAACGTCGTGAACGCACGGGTTAGCGGGTGGTATCCGGAGACCTCATCGGCAAGTCGGTACTCATAGCGCCGCCACACCGCAGAAAAGCGCGCGTCAAAACCCTCGGGCGCGCGTGACGTCGCGATCACGTCAACATCGCTGTACGCGCCGATGACGCCGCGAATACGGCGTGCAATCTGTGCAATGCGGTCCTCACCCGGGGCCGCACGACGCTGCATGATGCGCGCGACCTGATCGTCATCAAGATCCACATGGGCGACCTGTCCCGACGCATGCACGCCAGAGTCGGTGCGTCCGGCGACGACGAGCCGGATGGTTCCGCCCGCGATGCGCTCCAGCGCCGACTGCAAAGTTCCTTGCACGGTACGGAGCCCCGGTTGCGTCGCCCACCCGCGAAAGTGGGTGCCATCGTACGCAATATCGAGCCGGATCCGCATGAATCCAGCCTATCGGTGCCTACCTACGCAGTGCGGCGACGACGCTGCGCCTGACGCTGACGCTCCTCAAACCAGCGCGGGTACAGTTCTGCGCTGACGCGACGGGCAGCGACAAGTACGAGCGGAATAAGCGGCTGAATCTGCAGGTTCTGACCGGCCACGGCGATCGCAGCGACAGGCCCATCCGGCCCCAGAATCGGTGCGCCCACCGAGTTCACCTTGGTCCATTCCAGGCCGCCCTGAATGGCCGCGACGCCGGATCGACGACGTGCGATCGCGACGGCGGAACGTACTTCACCCATATCGATATCCGCCTCGGTTTCACGGTGCGCGAGGATGGCGTCTGCGGTCTCGGGGTCAAGCGTGGAGAGAATCGACCGGCCGGCAGCCGTGCGCTCGACCGGGTAGCGGAACCCAACGCGCGACGGTGGAAAGCTCACACCCTTCATCGAACCGACCCTGTCGAGGTAGTGAATGAGGCTCGTCCCCTCCATCACGCCCAGGTGAATATACAGTCCGGTCGCTTCGTGTAAATCTTGCAACGTCTGTGCGGACGCCTCACGAATGAGTCCGTGGTTGCCGTGATTCTTACCGACGGCAATCATGCGCTGCCCGAGACGGTAGCCGCGGCGATCACGCTGTACCCAGCCCACGTCAACGAGCTGGGTGAGCAGACGGAACGCCGTCGACCGTGGCAGCCCTGTCATCTCGGTGAGATCACTCAGCAGCAGGCGGTCGGGGCTCTTGCTAAACGCGTCAAGAATGTCCGAAACGCGTTCGATAACGCTCGAGCGCGAGTCGGCGTGAGCATCATCCAGTTCGACATCTTCGTCGAAGGGCAGGGTGCGCTGTGTCATCCGATTCTCCTGTACTCAATTGGCGACGCCGGCAATAGTGCCGACATCCGGTTGGTGGGGTGCCGCAAGCAGCGATGCGGCAAGGCGCCGTGCGGCAGCCTTGTCGACCTTGCCGAGCGGGGTCTTAGGGAGGACATCGACGAAGACGACGTCCTTAGGCGCGTGCACAGCACCGCGGCGCTCACGAACGATTCGCACAAGCGCGTCCGCATCAACGCGAGAACCGGATGCCGGAACCACGAGTGCAGTGACAGATTCGCCCCAGTACTCGTGGGGCACACCCACGACGGCCACATCAGCCACGCTCGGCAGCGCGGCGATCACGGTTTCCACCTCTGCGGAATACACATTGAAGCCACCAGAAATGATGACGTCTTTCGAACGGTCGACGAGGGTGAGGTAGCCGTCTGCATCGAAGCGGCCAAGGTCTCCCGTGTGCAGCCACTCGCCACGGAACGTCTCCGCGGTCTGTTCCGGGCGGTTCCAGTAGCCAGCGGCGACAAGCGGGCCACGCACGCAGACTTCGCCGACCTCGCCCGTTGCCACACGAGCGCCATCGGAGTCCAGGAGTGCAACGTCGAGCCACGGCACTGGCCGCCCGCACGTCGTGAGCCGGTTGGGAGTGTGCTCTTCGCGTTTCAGCACGGCGATTGTCATGCCGCATTCGGTCTGCCCGTAGAACTGGAAGAAGACCGGACCGAATCGTGCGATCGCGCTCGCAAGCCGGGCAGGCAGAATGGGCGCAGCACCGTAGTAGACCGTGGTCAACGACGACGTGTCGAAGCTACCGGGAGCGTTCAACAGCGCGTACAACATGGTCGGCACGACAAACATGGTGTCAACGCGCTCGCGCTCAATCGTCTCGAGGACGGTCGCCGCGTGGAAGGTGGGGAGCACGATGACCCGGCCGCCACGCAGCAGGGCAGGCAACACGAAGGTTCCGCCTGCGTGCGTGAGGGGCGTTGTCAGGAGCAGGGTGGGCCGGTTCGGCCATTCCCACTCACTCAGCTGAATCTGAATCAGCGTCGCAGCCGATGTGAAGGTTCCGATCACACCCTTCGGGCGCCCCGTGGTTCCGCCCGTGTAGGCAATCGAACTCATGCCTTCTGGGCCACGCCCGGCGAATGACAGCGGCGTTGGCGTGTGCGCTCGCGATGCGTGTGCGACGTCATCTCCGACGGCGGCTGCGCCGAGCGTCAGAATCTGGCAGCGGCTGCGGCGCTCCCAGTTCAGCGTCGTGATGGTGTCGCCGAAAGCGCCCGCATCAACGATGAGCACCTCAATCTCAGCGTCGTCGAGAATGAAGGCGAGGTCTTCGGTGGAGGCCGATGCAGACAGCAGGGTGAGGCGCGCACCCCGCGTCTGCGCAGCGAACTGCGCGAGCAGCGCATCGGCCGTGCTCTTGGCGAGGATAGCGACCGGGGTTCCTGGCCCGATGCCGCGGCCCGCGAACTCTTGCGCGAACTGGCTTATACGCCGCGCCATCTCGGCGCGCGTGAGGGTGAGGTCGCCGATCGTGAGGGCGACCGCGTCGGGGTTCTGACTCAGCGCACGGATGAGAAGCTCGGCAGTCGTTGCGTGCTCGTGAAGAGCGGAGTGCGGAGCTAAAGGAGGCGGAGGCGTCGTTGCCACGCGACTAATCTAGCACTTGCTTGGTAAACGTCAAATCACCAGATCGACCACAAATTTTGAACAGTGTCCGTATGTGTTTGCGCGCGAAAATAGCTGACCAAATGTCATTGTTTCGCGCCAACACCACAGAACACCACGCGGCGCCATTCTTCGGCATGCGGTTGACCCAACCGCGGCGCCGTTCTTCCGGCATGCGGTGACGCAACTGCGGCGTCGTGAGTCGCGAGTCGGCGTCGTAAGTCGAGCGAGCCTACGCCACCCGGTCCTCCGCTGTGACAACCAGCAGTGGGTCTTTGCGGATCACCTTGCCCGTTGCGTTACGCAGCAATGGCTCGGCACGCAGTCGAATGAAGGTGGGCCGCTTATAGCGGGCCAATCGTTGCTCCAGATGAGCCACAATATCGTCGATCGTGAGCGTCGATTCCGGGGTCAGCACGATGATGGCCGCGACCTCCTGGCCCCACTCCTCATCGTCCACACCAAAAACGATCGACTCCTCGATCTCCGGGTGTGCGGCAAGCGCGTTCTCGACTTCGGCGGGGTAGACGTTCTGGGCACCGCGAATGATGAGATCCGACCGTCGGCTACGCAAGCGCAACTCGCCGCCCTCGATGCGTCCGATGTCGCCGGTACCAAACCAGCCGTTTTCGTCAATGCCGCCACGCTCACCCATGCCGTAGTAACCCATCATCACCAACGCGCCACGCAGGAAAACTTCTCCCTCTTCGCCGTCCGGCTTAACGGTTCCGTCATCGCCGCGGATTTCAACTTCCATCGTGACGATGGGCGTTCCGACCGACTCCGGATCGGCTTCCAGCATTGCCGGCGTGCCGACGGTTGCCGCAGATGACGACTCTGTGAGGCCGTAGGTCGTGCTGAAAGAGCCTGCGAGCCACGGGAAGCGTTCGCGGAACGCCGCCTTCAGAGTGGGGCTTGACGGCGCCGAGTTGACGGTCAGGGTACGCAACGACGTGAGGTCGTACGCCGACGTATCTTCGGCGAGCACGCGCGCAATCATCGTCGGCACCGCACCCCAGTTGGTGATGCGTTCTGACTCGATGAGTTGCAAAATGTTCGAAACGGAGAACTTTCCAAGACTCATCACCACGCGGTCGCCCGTCACGATGCGCGCGACAGCAAGGTTGTGCAACGAGGCAATGTGAAACAGCGGTGACACCAGGAGGTAGGTACGGCGCGGGCGCTCCATACCCATAGCGCGAATCATCGCATCGCTAAAGAGGTGGAACCACGCTGCCGTCACGACGTTACGGTGCGAGTGCACGGAACCTTTGGGGCGCCCCGTCGTGCCTGAAGTGAAAATGATGACGGCCGGGTCATCGAGGCCAACGTCGGCCGTGATCGCCTGCGCATCAGGGTATTGGGTGCGAGCGTAAGCAACCGTCTGCTCAAGCGACACGATGTGCTCCCCCTCGACGTCACACGAAGCCAGCCGCTCCTGGAGGTCGCGGTCAGCGAGCACGACGACGGGCTCGGTGAGGCTGATCTGGTGTTCCAGTTCGCTGCCCACCCCCATCGAGTTGCCTGCAACGGCAATCGCACCGAGCGACGTTATCGCCCAGAACGCCAGCAACCATTCCGGGCCGTTGTGGCCGAGAATCATGACGCGGTCGCCCTTCACCACGCCATGGCGATCGCGCAACAGCGCGGCCGTTGCGCGCGCCCAGTCCCGGTGCTCCAGATAGCTCAGGCGCAGATCGCCCGCGACGAGATATTCCGCGTCGCCGTAGCGCGCGGATTCTTCCAGCACACCGCCGAGCGTCGTGGTGAGGTTGTGAAAGACCTGCGAAGGGTGCCCGAGCACTGTCTCGGTGCGCACCTCGAAGAGCGAATCGGGTGCCGTGAGTTCCGCGAAGATGTCTTCCTTGGTGCGGGGTGACGTCATCGTCGTTCCTTGCGTAGTCATCGAATTGTGAGTTGTCCGCCGTCGACGTTAAGCGACTGGCCGGTGACCCAGCTGGCCGCGTCGCTCAGCAAGAACAGCGCAGCATCGGCAATGTCATCGGGCGCGCCCATTCGCGCCATCGGAATCGTGGCTGAAACGTACTCGGCCCACTGCTCGGGAGTGCGGTCACCAAGGCGGGACGTGTCAACGACACCCGGGCAGATCGCGTTCACACGGATGCCGCGGGCGCCAAGCTCTTTCGCCATCGACGACGTGAGTGACTGAATCGCCGCCTTCGATGCCGAATATGCGGCGGTGAAGGGGCCAGAGAGCTTGCCGCCGATGGACGAGATATTGATGATGCCTGCAGGGGTGCCATCGGGAACCAGGCGCACGAACGCACGGCTCATCAAGAAGGTGCCACGCAGGTTGACACGCATCACCGTGTCCCATTCCGCGACGTCAAGCTCAGCAACGCTGACGCGGTCAGAACCTCGCGAGGCCGCCGCATTGTTCACCAGGATCGTGGGGGCGCTCCCCCACTCAGCAATGACTCGTTGGAAGATGTCGTTGACCGATGCTTCGTCTGAGATGTCTGCGGTCACGGTGAGAGCCCGCGCACCGGCGGCGCGAACGTCGTCGGCGACCGACTCGATGTCACGCCAGTCGGCGGCGATCTCTTCCGCGCCCCGGGCAGGTTCGCGTCCGGTGCCGATGAGCACCACGTCAACGCCAGCGTGGGCGAGGTGTTGGGCGATGCCGCGGCCGATGGAACGCATGCGTCCTGCCCCGGTAACGACCGCGATACGGCCGCTGAGTCCGGCCGTCATCGTGCACGCTCGATCAGGGTGCCTGCTGCCATCGCGCCGCCAGCACACGTGAGAATCATGCCGTAGCGACCACCACGACGCTCGAGCTCGTCGAGCACGTTGGCGATCAGTCGAATACCTGTAGAGCCGACCGGGTGGCCGAGTGCAATCGCACCGCCGTTGACGTTGAGGCGATCGTGATCGATACCGTGTACCTTCGCGACCGACATCGGTACGGCGGCAAACGCTTCGTTCACTTCGAAGATGTCGATGTCATCGATGCTCAGGCCGGACTGCTGCAACAGGCGCTCGGCAGCCTGCACCGGTCCGTCGAGCAGATACTTGGGCTCGCCACCGATCAGGCACTGCGCGAGAATGTAGCCGCGCGGCTCCAGCCCCGCCGCGTTCGCGCGCTGCTCGCTCATGAGCACGGCGGCCGTCGCGCCGTCGGTGAGCTGCGATGACGTTCCTGCCGTGTGCAGTCCACCGTCGCGGATGGACTTAAGCCCGCTGAGCCCAGCCATGCTGGTTTCGCGGAGTCCGCCGTCACGCGACACCACGGTTCCGTCGGCGAGCGTGACAGGCACAACCTGGCGGTCAAAGTATCCGGCGTCCCACGCACGGGCGGCACGCTGCTGCGAGCGCACACCAAATTCGTCCAGTTGCTCACGGGTGAATCCGCGGTTTTCGGCGATCCGGTCGGCGCCCTCGTACTGCGCGGGGAGGTCGACCGACCACGTGGGCGTGCGGGGGTAACCAAACTGGCCGTCAGCCAGGTTGGACTGCAGCGGCACGCGGCTCATCACTTCAATACCGCACGCGAGGCCGACTTCGCTCATTCCGGCGGCGATCTGTGCGGCAACGAGGTGCACTGCCTGCTGACCGGAACCACACTGCGCGTCGATCGTGGTGCCGCCGGTCTGCGTCGGGAAGCCCGCGTTGAGCCAGGCAAATCGCGCGATGTTGTTGGACTGCTCGCCGGCCTGCGTCACGCAGCCGCCAATGACTTCGTCGATCTCGTCGGGCGCGAGGCCAACACGGTCGAGCGCTGCCTTTTGAATGGTGGAGAGCAGATCCACCGCGTGAATGCCGCTAAGTTGTCCGCCTCGCTTGCCGTAGGGCGTACGAATAGCGTCGATGATGACAGGGCGTGCCATGAGACCTCCTTGTGCCGTGGAACTGAGACTCACGATAGGCATGCCCCGCACCCCCGCATTGTCGCGCTCTCAGCTGGTGGGAGCGAACGCGCGAATGCGTGGCCATGGCGCGACGATGGGTGCACATAACAAGGGAGTTCAGATGCGCTGGGAATGGATTACGCTCACGCAGGAGAACGCGGTCGCGCTCGTGACGTTGAATCGTCCGGCGACGCTGAATGCGATGACGGCGGAGTTTGGTGATCAGTTCCGCGAGGCCGTCACCAGCGCTGTTGCTGGCGGTGCCCGCGCGATTGTGGTCGCCGGTTCAGAGCGCGCTTTTAGTGTAGGAGCTGACCGGGCCGTGTTTACGGCACCGGTGACGACGCGCTCCACACCGTCAGGTTGGCTCTGTCTGCACGATGCCGGTGTGCCGTCGATTGCAGCGGTCTCGGGTCACGCGATTGGTGGCGGCTTCGAGCTCGCGCTTTCGTGTGATCTGATCGTGGCTGATCCGAGCGCTCGGTTCTCACTGCCCGAGGTTTCACTCGGCATCATTCCCGGAATGGGCGGACTGCAGTATGTGGCGCGAGCGGCCGGAACCATGGTCGCGCGGGACATGGTGCTCACCGGTCGCGTCGTGGGTGCGGCAGAAGCAGCAACGCTCGGCCTCATCTCGCGCGTCGCGGAGCCGGGAACCGTCATCGATACCGCCCTCGCGGTCGCTGACCGCATCGCAAACCAGCCCGTCGCCGCGGTTGCCGCCGCTCGCGAAGCCGCCTCGCTGGTCACCCTGGCACTGCCGGACGCACTGCGCGCCGAACAGCACCTCCTGCAGTCCCTGCGCGCGGGTTCAGCCCCCGCCTAGCGAAAAAAATTTTGGTCGGCGAGACGCCAGCCGCCACGTGGTGTCTCGCCGACCAAAATGTGTTTCGTACCGTTAGGCGGGCAGCAGCGCGGCGCGGCCGTGCGCGAGGAACTCGTCAACCAGAGTGGCCTTGTCTTCGTCCGACATCAGGCGGTACTCGGGTGTACGTCCGATGCGCATGTACACGTCGTCGTCAGACTGCCAGGCAGCACGGCGAAGCGGAGCCTTGTCCATCTTGCCGCTGCCCGTGAGCGGAAGTTTGTCGGCGACGCGAATGAACGCCGGCCACCACTTTGCCCCCATGTCGGGTTGTTCACCGAGGAAAGCGGCGAACGCATCGACGTCGAACGTCGCACCGGTCTCCATCTCTACTGCGCACATCACGAGGTCACCTGTGCGCGGGTCTGCGATGGCAAATGTCGGCGCAGACAGCACACCGGGTGCACGCTGAAGGACGCGCTCGACCTGCGCCGAGGCGAAGTTTTCGCCGTCAACACGAATCCAGTCGGATGAGCGTCCGGCGAAGTAGAACCAGCCATCGGCATCGCGATAACCAAGATCGCCTGACCAGAAGTCGGCACCGCGAACGCGATCGGCGACGGCTTCGGGGTTGTGATAGTACCCCTCGAAGAGATGCGCGAGGCCAACGGCCACCATCTGTCCGACAGCCTCCGGATTGGCGAGGCGTCCGTCAGCGGTGAACTCTGCGCGCGGGCATTCCTCACCCGTGTTCTCGTCCATGACGCGCACATCCGTTCCCTCCTGGGGGCGACCGAGCGAACCAGGCGGGGTGTCGGGCGTGCGGCCAATGCGGAAGACGCCTTCGGTGAGTCCGTAGCCTTCCACCACGACACAACCAAAGCGCTCACCAAAGCGGCGGATGTCGGCCTCGGAAGCCTCGGTTCCGTATGCCAGCTCGAGTGTCGAGTCGGCGTCACGCGGGTCAGCTGGGTGGTTGAGCACATACGAAAGCGCGCGGCCCACGTAGTTGAGGTACGTGATGCCGTAGCGGTGAATATCATCCGCGAAGCGGGTGGCACTGAACTTGCGAGCAAGCGTGACCGTGGCACCAATCACGAGCGCGGGCGCCAGGTTCATAATGATCGCATTGCCGTGGAACAGCGGCATGCAGAGATAGGTGATGCTGTCACGGCGCAACGAAATGCGGTCGACGACCTTCGTGACGAGCGTGCCAAGGCGCTCCTGCCCAACGATCACTGCCTTCGGCGTGCCCGTGGTTCCGGAGCTGAACAGCAACAGCGCAATGTCTGTGCCCGCTATCGTCGCATCTGGCAGGCCCGCCCCGCTGTGCGCAGCAAGCCAGGGCGCATATCCGTCGCCGTCGATCGTGAGAACGGGGTGACCAATCGCGTCGCTGACGTCGCCAACAAGGTGGCGCAGCCGCTCCTCGGTGATGATCACGTCGATATCGGCATTGCGAATATCGGCGGCAAGCTCCGTGGCAGAACGGCTCGCATTGAGCCCAATCACGGCTGTGCCGTTCAATGCGCCGGCGAGGAGCCAAAACACATAGTCAGGCACGTTCTCCAGGAGAACTCCGAGGTGGCGTTGGCGCCCTTCTGGTACCGGCATGATTTCGGCCAGTGCCTCCGCGCGCGCACACGCCTCGGCGATAACCTCACGCCATGTCCAGGATCGGTCTTCAAAGACGAGGCCGACCTTGTTGTCGTTGGCGCGTGCTCGAACAACATCTGCGAACAGCGTCATGCGTTCATCAACTCCCGGGCGTAGTGGCAAGCAATCTGGTGGTCTGGCGCGATGGTTTCGAGGGCGGGCTCATCAGCCGCGCACTTCTCGGTCGCGAACGGGCAGCGCGTGCGGAAACGGCATCCGCTCGGCGGATTGAGTGGCGAGGGCAACTCGCCAGCCGGAACCGGAACGTCGTCTTCAGCACCTGGCACCGACGAGAGCAGCAGCTTCGTGTACGGGTGCACAGCTTCGGTAACGAGGGTGTCAGACGGAACCACTTCGCATACCTTGCCGAGGTACATGATCATGACACGGTCGCTGATGTTCTTCACCACGGCGAGGTCGTGCGCGATGAACACCATGCTGAGCGCGTGTTCGGTCTTTGCATCTTCCAGAAGGTTCAGGATCTGTGCCTGCACAGACACGTCGAGGCTCGACACCGGTTCGTCACAGATCATCAGGCGCGGGCGCATCATGAGCGCACGTGCAATGCACACGCGCTGGCACTGACCACCGCTGAGCTCGTGCGGGCGACGATCCCACACGGTGTCAGGGTCAAGGCCCACCTCCGTGAGGAGCTGCCGAATTTCGGCGTCGCTGACCTTCTCACCGCGAATGCGGCGACCTTCAGCGACGAGATCCTTGACCTTGCGGCGCGGGTTCAGCGACGACACCGGGTCTTGGAAGATCATCTGCATCGCGGCACGATCCGTGCGCAGTTGCTTGCGCGTGAGGCCGGTGAGTTCCCGGCCATCGAGGCGAACGGAACCAGAGGTCGGCGACGGGATCTGCATGACGGCGCGGCCGGCACTGGACTTTCCGCAGCCGGACTCGCCGAGGATGCCGAGGGTCTCCCCCTCGCGAACTTCGAACGTGACGTCGGCTACGGCGCTGACCTGTCCGCCGCGCACAGGGAAGGTGACAACGAGGTTGTCGACGGCAAGAACGGGCTCGTTTGCACCGTGCTTGAGCACGCTCTGCGTGGTCGATTCTGTCAACGGCATGATTACCTCACCGGATTCACGCACGCCCACTGGTGGGTGCGCTGGTCGGTCAATAGATCGAGCGGGTTACTACACTCCGGCTGTACAGCCTGGCAGCGGGCGGCAAAGCGGCAGCCTGTCGGCGGGTTGACCATGTTCGGCGGCGTGCCTGCGATGGCATCCAGACGTGCATGTGGCGCGTCTGCCAACTGCGGAATCGCGTGCAGCAGTGCGTTGGTGTAACGGTGACGCGGCTCATCAAACAGCTCTTCGGCTTCGGCGGTCTCGACAAAACGGCCACCGTACATCACGGCCACGCGGTCAGCGCGGCCGGCGACGACGCCAAGGTTGTGGCTAACCAGAATCGTGGCCATGCCCATTTCGTCCTGGAGTTCGTCGAGCAGATCCAGAATCTGGCGCTGCACGGTGACATCAAGAGCCGTAGTCGGCTCGTCAGCGATGAGAAGCTTCGGCTTGTTGACGAGCGCCATCGCAATCACGACGCGCTGGCGCATGCCACCAGACATCTCGTGCGGAAACTGATCGAAGCGACGCTCAGGAGCGGGAATGCCGACGCGAGCGAGCATGTCGAGGGCAGCAGCACGCGCTTCTGCCTTGTTCATACCGCTGTGCGCCCGGAGCCCCTCGGTGAGGTGCATGCCGACCTTCTTCACCGGGTTGAGCGCCGTCATGGGGTCTTGGAAGACCATGCCGACCTTGGTACCCCAGATTGAGCGCAGCTGCTTCGGAGACATGTCGTGGATGTTCTGCCCATCGAGCAGCACACTGCCTGTCACCTCGGACGTGGCGTTCGAGGTGATGAGTCCCATCACGGTGCGTCCCAGAACGCTCTTGCCCGAGCCAGACTCACCGACAACGCCGAGTGTCTCACCGGCCTTGAGCGTGAACGAGACGCCGTCAACCGCACGCAGCATGCCGCGCGCTGTCTGTAGCTTGGTGTGCAGATCGGTGACCTGCAGGAGTGGAGTTTCGGTCATGTCAGCTCCTAGACCTTGGCCTTGCGGGAGTCGAAGTGCGCACGCGCCTTCTCCCCGAGCATGTTGAACGAGAACACCGTCAGGAACAGCGTGATGCCGGGCACGAGCACAATGTGCGGGTGCTTCTGGAAGGCCAGACCTTCACCCTCGGCAATCATGTTTCCCCACGTGGGCGTGGGCGGCGGAGTACCGAGCCCGAGGAAGCTGAGCGAGGCTTCGGCCACAATCAGCACCGAGACCATCACCATGCCGTACGACGCGAGTGGCAAGAAGACGTTGGGCAGCAATTCGCTAAACATCAGTCGCCAGTTGGATGCCCCCATGGAACGGCCGGCGAGCACGAACTCACGCTGCGCGAACGTCAACGTATTGGCGCGCGCAATGCGCACCATGCTCGGAAGCGCCATCAGCATGAGCGCAAACGACAGGTTCCAAATGTTCGGTTCCAGAACAGTCGCGAGCGCGATCAGCAGGATGAGCGGCGGAACCGCGAGCAGCGAGTTGGTGAGGATCGAGATGACCCGGTCGGGGAGCTTGCGGTAGAAACCGGCGATGATGCCAAGTAGTCCGCCGATGATCATGCCGAGGCCGACCGCGATCAGTGCAACGACAAGAGAGATGCGCGCACCGTAAACGATGCGGGCGAGCATGTCGAGGCCGAGGTTGTTCGTGCCAAGCAGGTTCGGCGAGAGCAGGTCGGGGCGCGCCATGATCGGCTCATCGAGCGTCGCAGCCGAGTTCTCGTATTCACCGAACGGCAGGATCGGAGCGAGCGCGGCCGCACCGATGAGAAGAACGAGCCACGCGCCACAGAGCCAGAGCGATGCATCAAATCCGTTGCCGCGCCAGGCACGACCGAGGTAGGCGAACGCCTGGAACAGCAGGATGGCGGTGAGAATGTAGGCGCCGAACTGGAACCAGCCCTGACCCTGCAGCGGCAGCGTCGCGATCACACCTGCGACGATGCCCGCAGCGGCAAGCACGACCCCCACGATCAGGTTGACCGTGCGCGGGCGTGGCGTGCGCTTGTTCTTCAGGCGAACCACCTCAGTGCGCGGCGGCGTGGGCCGCGGCGGTGTCGCTTTCGTCAATGACTCAGACATGTGCCCTCCGAATGCGGGGATCGAGGCGACCGTATGAGAAGTCGATCAAGAGGTTGGTGAGGACGTAGATCACGGCAATCACCATGACCGCGCCCTGGATGGTGACAACGTCACCGTTGCTGGCCGCGCTAATGACGAGGGATCCCATCCCTGGAAGCGCGAACAGATACTCCACAATGACGGTGGAACCAATGAGGCGTCCAAGAGAAATACCAACGATGGTGACCATCGAGAGAGATGCGGGTCGCAGCGCGTCGCTCAGCATAATGCGCAGCGGCGACATGCCCTTGGCCTTGGCCGCCAGGATGAAATCTTCCTGCAGCGTCATGATGAGGTCGTTGCGCAGAATGCGGGTGAACGTTGCCGTCTCCCCCAGCGCAATCACGAGCGCGGGAAGTAGCGCGTGATAAAGGTTGAGACCGAGATCGTCAGTAATGCGCACCCATTCGGCGCGCGGGAACCACCCAAGCCAGTTCGCGAAAACCATGATCACGATGAGACCGAGCAGGAAGCTCGGGATGGACAGCATGCCGAAGGCACCGGCGCTGATCATGCGGTCGAGGCGGCCGCCGGCAAAATATGCCGAGATCATCGCGAGCGGAATGGCGAGGAGCAGGGCGATACCGAGGCCCATCACCGCAAGTTGCACACTGATCGGTAGCGCGGAGGCGATGCGCTCGGTGACCGGAGCGTACGGCGGCATCATCTGTGTGCCGAGGTCACCGGTGAAGACGCTGCCCAGCCACGAAAAGTAGCGGACGATGGCGGGATCGTAGTACCCCAGCTCAATACGAATCTTCTCGTACTCTTCCTCGGGGTACCCCTCACCAAGAATGGCGATCGCTGGGTCTGAACCCATCAGGTTCACCAGCAAGAAGGTCCCGAGGCTCACCACGAACAACACGATGATGAGGTCTACGAGAGTATTCGTTACCCGGCGCCAGGCCATGGTACGTCTCCGTTCTCCGCTCCATTACGGATATAGGGTGTGCTGCCGCCGGATGGGCCCGGCGGCAGCACAGGGTGTTACTTCGCGTCGACCCAGGCCTTGCTGAGAAGCACTGTCGATGCGCTGGATCCGAGGACTCCCTGCACATCGTCAGACCAGGTGAAGACTTCAGTGAACTTTGCCCAGGGCAGGAACGGGACGTCCTTGTTCATCTGCTGCTGGATCTGGTCGATGATGTCCAGCTGAGCGTCCTTAGTGGTTGCGACCTGGAACTCTTCGATCAGCGCATCCATCTCTGCAGACGTGTACGTCTGGTAGGTCTGGGTACCCGTCGAGTGCATGTTCGACATCAGTCGCGGAAGCGGGTCTGCCTCGCGTGCTGTCAAGCTCCACGCAGAGATGTCGTAGTCCTTGTCGACCGAAATGCGCTTGATGCGGTCAGCGATCGTGCGCGTCAGCTCCAGGGTGACAGTGAAGCCTACGGCTTCGAGCTGCGCTTGAACGGCGGTAGCGCGGTTGCGGCTCACCGGGTCGTTGCTGTCGAGGTACTCAAGGTGACCGTCGTAGCCGTCAGCCATTGCGGCTTTGAGGAGCTCCTTGGCCTTTTCACGGTCGACCTTTGGTGCGCGGGTTTCAGTTGCCCAGACAGAGCTGTCAGCGAAGACCGAGCCATCACCTTGAACAGCGCCCTCGAAGGCACGGTCCATAAGTGTGACCGGGTCGACAGCGAGCTGGATGGCCTGTCGGATTCGAAGGTCGTTCCCGGGGAAGCCCTCAGAAGCATTGATGAGGGTGATGGTTCCACCGTTGACACCGCTGGCCAGTCCGTTGTAACCAGCATCCAGAACCTGCTGTACGTAGTTCGGCTGAAGCACGAATGCCGCTGACACCGAGCCTGCTGCCATCGAGTCGAGCGTCGCCTGCGGGTCAGGCAAGAACACACCCGTGATCGAGTCAAGGTGCGGCTTTCCGCCCCAGTAGTCCTCGCGAGCTTCGAGCGTGATCGACTCGGCTGCCTTCCACTCTCCGAGCGTGAAGGGACCTGCGCCGATTGGCTTGAATGTTTCACCCGCGCCCACGCCTGCGGCCACGACCATGCCGGGCCCGGTCGAAAGGATAGCGGCGAATGCGGGCCACGGCTTGTTCAGCGTGTACTTCACGGTAAGCGGGTCAACAACCTCAACCGCGGTGACGTTTGCCTTCCATGTGCCGGCTTCCGGTGCGGGCATCGAAGCGTAGCGCTCCTGGCTCGCCTTGACGGCTGCGGCGTCATATGCGGTTCCGTCTGAGAACGTGATGCCCTCGTTGAGTGTGACGGTCCATTCGTCAAACGTTGCATTCGGCTCAACCGACTTCGCGGTCTGAGGAACGAACTCGCCCTTTTCTACGTCCCAACGGGTGATCGAGTCGTAGATGTTGAGCATCTCGACGCCGCCGGTGCTTGCCGAGACGATCGTGACGCCGGGGTCAAGCGAACGCGGTTCGGCGTATGCTGCCCAGCGCAGTTCGCCGCCTTCGACGGGGTCGCCGCCTTCGTCTGCTTTGAGGAAACCATCCTTCATTTCAGGAACGGTTGCGGGGTAGGTGTTCTGGGCCGGAGCTTCGGTTGCGTTGCCGCCACCGTTGCCTCCCGCCGGGGGCTGGCTTGCTGTGTTGGAGCATCCGGTAGCCACCAGCGCGGTGACGGCGAGGGCCGCCATCACCATGCCTATACGGGTCTGTGACTTCATGTGAATCTGTCCTCCTGGGGGTGGGCTTCATTGCCTCTCGCCGGAGTCGGCGCGCCGCCAGCGTATGAAGAGTCGGATAGGCGGTACAACGCCGATGCCGTTGGGTGAGACTTAAACGTCAATGGTGATGAAAAGGCCACGCGCTGTGACCCCTTTTACGCCGTTATGGGTGATTTCGGCATCGACCCAGTGCTTGCGTCCGTCGACCTCAGCGAGGCGCGCGACGATCTCGATTTCGGCATCGAGCGGCAGGCGGTGACGGTATTTCAAATCAAGTTGTGCGGTGACTGCCCGAATGCCGAGCGCTTGAATCATGACGCCGGCAACGACATCGATCAGGAAGGCGCTAATGCCGCCGTGCACGCTGTTCGGCGGCCCCTCATCGAAGGCCGAGGAGCGCCAGTTGGCGATCACCCTGTCGTCTTCGAATCGCATCTCTGGCTGCGGGTACACCGGGTTGAATCCGGTCGGAAACCAGCGGGCGTCAGCCCCGCGTTCGCGTTCCTTCTGCACGGCGTCGAAGGGTCGGCGCAGGAGCCGTTCGCGCTCAGGCTCCCCGAGCAGGTCGTGCACGGCCGCGAGCGCTGCCATCACCTCAGCGGATCGCTCTGCAGTCAGATCGACCAGCGCGGCCCGTTCGAGAACACCACGCGCCGCCCACATCAGCTCGGAGTTGGGATGAGTGTTCACCGTGGGGAGAGTCATGGCAGGGCGAGCACCTTCCGCGCGATGATGCCGAGTTGAATGTCAGGAGTGCCGCCACCCATGAGCACGGCGGGCAAACCCAGGTGGTCGAGAACGTCACCGGGGGTGTCGGACGCTGTCAGCGCCGCCTGACCGGGTGTGGTGTGGTCGATGAAGCTCATCAGGTCAATTGAGCCCTCACGCTGCGCGATGATGTTCGCGACCTTGAGAACACTCGTCTCGCTGTCGGCGTTACGTCCCTGCAGGCGCAGGAGCGCGCCGCGCACGGTCAGCGCCGCGAGCACCGCCTCGCGAGCCGCAGCGCGGCCGAGGGCCGCCCGAGCAAGCGCGCGGGTTTCGTCGTCTGTTGCCTGCGCGATGACGGTGCGGAACCGAGCCGAGTCGCCGTGCCCGAGGGCCTCCCCCATCCGCAATCGTTCGTTCGCGAGAGTTGTGGTGGCAAGTTTCCATCCCTCGCCTGGCTCTCCGACAACACAATCGTCTGGCACGAAAACATCCTCAAGAAAGACTTCACAGAATTCAGCAAGGCCGGTCGCCTGACGGATCGGGCGCACCGTGATGCCTTCGGAGGCCATGTCAATGAGGAAGTAGCTGAGACCCTTGTGCTTCGCGACCGTCGAGTCGGTACGCACAAGCGCTGCTCCCCACTGCGCGACGTCGGCAAGTGAGTTCCAGACCTTCTGCCCCGTGACACGCCAGCCACCGTCGACACGCGTGGCTCGGGTCGCCACGCCGGCAAGGTCGGAACCTGCACCCGGCTCCGAGAAGAGCTGGCACCAGACAATTTCTCCGTTGAGCGTCGGAGAGACGAACCGTTCGCTTTGCTGCGCTGTACCGTGCGTGATGATCGTCGGCAGCACCCAGTTGCCAATGATGATGTCGGGTGGCGTGATGCCTGCACGTCGAAACTCGGCGGCGATGACGTCTTGTTCGCTTGGGTCGGCCCCACGACCGTACGGCGCGGGGAGGTGCGGAGAGACGAGCCCAGCGTCGGCAAGCTGTGTCTGCCATGCGACGTCTGAAGCCGCCAGCCATGCGTGTGAACTGTCGCGCTGGGCACGACCACCCACAGCGGCGAGCACAGCCGCAACCTCAGTACGGAGTTCAGGGTGGGCGGTGTCGTCGGTGAGGCGAACCTCACGCTTTGATTGTTCGGCAAGGTGACCGAGACGCACCTGCCAGGCGGCATTCGAGCGATCAATCGCCGCGTTCGCGAGCGCGCGCCGCCACAGGAGGTGAGCGTCGTTCTCCCACGTGAAACCCATCGCACCGAGCGTGACGACGAGTTCAACGGCATTGTCAATTGCTGCCGCGAATGTTGTCACGGCGGCAGCGGCGACGGCAAGGTCACGTTGCACCGTCGAGGTATCGTCGCTCGGCGGTGTGTCAAGCGCACTGAGCGCGTCCCACGCCGCCGCACGGGCACTCTCCGCGCGAACCTGCATGAGCGCCAAGCGATGCTGCATTGATTGGAAAGAGCTAAGGGTGCGGCCAAACTGCTCGCGCAACTTGGCGTGCTCGACGGCAAGTGCGACGCACCGCCCGGCGACACCGGCCGATTCCGCTGCCGCGAGCGCCACGATGATAGATCGGGCATGCTCGAGGTCAATGCCAGCGAGGATGTCATCGGCGGTGACCACGACGTCGGTGAGGGTGATGTCGGCAACGCCGCGGGTGAGATCAGTGTGATCGGCGGGTGTCGCCGTTGCGGCAGACGTGACCACCCAGATGAGCTCGTCACCGTGCTTCGCAGACAGCACCATCTTTTCGGCTTGGGCGGCTCCCACGACCGCTGTGATGGTTCCGTTCAGCACCCACCCGTCAGCGTGCGGTTCGGCGGTGAGTCCTTCGGCCACCGATACCGCACCGGTCGCTCCGGCCGCGAACTCGTGAAGGTGAGCGGATGATTCCGCCAGCGCGCAGACGGCGCTGGCGGCCACGGTCGCGAGGACGGGACCGGGGTGAATGTGCGCGGCGAGTTGTTCCAAAACGACAGCGGCATCGAGGAGTGTGCCGCCAGCGCCGTCAGCGCTCTCCGGGAGGTGGATTGCGTGCAGACCCTGCTCGACGATGCTGTGCCATTCGTCCCCAGCAGGCTGGTCGCGAAATGACTGCTCCCGCACGTCGCCTGCGGTGGTGGCGAAGCGTTCGGCGACGCTCGTTACCATCTCGGCGATCTCGTGCTGTTCGTCCGAGAGACCGATCGTCTGGGTCATTACGAGATTCCGTCGGTGCGCAACACGAGTGCCGAGTGAGGCACGGCGGTGCCGCCGGTGACGAGCACATTCTCGACGCGCTTGTTCGGCTGGTTGACGCTCGTGCCACGGATCAGGCGCACGCCCTCAGCGACGCCGTTAACGCCGTGAATGTAGGCCTCGCCGAGCTGGCCGCCGTGTGTGTTGACCGGCAGCCTTCCGTCAAGTTCGAGATTGCCTTCGCGGATGAAATCCGCCGCTTCGCCGCGGCCGCAGAAACCATACTCTTCGAGCTGCAACAGCACCATCGGCGTGAAGGCGTCGTACAGAATGGCGGCGTCGACGTCGTTCGGGGTGATGCCTGCCTGCTGCCACAGCTGACGAGCAACGAGTTCGACCTCGGGCATCGAGACGATGTCACGACGCGAGTAGCTGCTCATCGAGATCTGCTGCGGGCCGATGCCCTGCGCTGCGGCCACGATGACGGCGGGGTTCGGAACCAGGTCGCGGGCGCGCTCAACGCTCGTGACGACGATGGCTTGGCCGCCGTCGCTCTCCTGGCAGCAGTCGAGCAGACGCAGCGGGTCGGCGATCATGGCGGAGTTCTGGTGGTCATCAAGCGTGATCGGACGCTCGTAGAACCACGCCTTCGGGTTGGTCGCCGCGTGCTTGCGGCTCAGCACCGAGACACGACCGAAGTCTTCGCTCGTCGCACCGTATTGCCACATGTAGCGGCGGGCGAACATCGCCTCCTGCTGGGCAGGGGTGAGGAGTCCGTAGGGGTTGATCCAGTTGCGGTATTCCTGGTCGGTGGTTGTCACGTAGGCGAAGGGGGGCGGGCCGGAACCAAAGCGGTGGCCGGAGCGCTCGTTGAATGCGCGATACACGACGACGACTTCAGCAACACCCGTTGCGATCGCGATGGCTGCCTGCTGAAGGGGGGCGGCTGCCGCGCCACCACCGTGCGGGATGCGGCTGAAGAACTTGAGCTCCGGAATGCCGAGCGCGCGGGCCACGGCAATCTCCGGGTTGTTCTCCATCGTGAACAGCACCATGCCGTCGACGTCGTTGGGGGTGAGGCCTGCGTCTTGCAGCGCGAGGTTCACGCACTCGGCGGCGAGGCGCCATTCGCTGCGTCCGGAGTCTTTGGAGAATTCGGTGGCGCCGATACCAACGACGGCTGCCTGTCCACTAAACGATTTCATTCTGCAACCTCCTGGGCGATACGAACCGACGGCAACATGGTTCCGTGCGGGTGCTCGCGGATGACGATGTCCATGGGCGCACCCTCAACGAGGGCGGTGTGGTCGCTGTCGAAGACGTCGGCGACGATGCGGACGCCCTCTTCGAGGTCGACAAGCGCGATCGCGTGCGGGTATTCGAACGCCGAGTCTTGCGGGCGGTGCGCAATCGTGTAGCTGTACAGCGTGCCGCGCATCGCGCAGGTCACGGTGTCCCACTCGAATGACTGGCATGACGCGCAGCACGGTGCGGGTGGGTGACGCAGTTCAGAGCATTGCGTGCATCGCTGCACTTCGAGTCGGCCCGCGGCCGCTGCCTCGAAGAAGAACGAGTTGTCTTGCGTGATGATGGGCTTTGGCACGCCCGTCGCTTGCGCGTTCATATCTCTCCCACACCGTTGTGAAGGCCGCGGTCCTGCGGCTGAGTCCAGCAGAGCACAGCGCGGGGTGCGCAATCGGGTCGGTTTCGGCCACCGGGACTATTGAGTGCGGAATCTTGTCAGCCGCAACCAGCGGCTGGTGGCGCGGAACCAGTGGCTGAGCGGCGCGGAACCAGCGGCTGGGGTGCGCGGTTGGTGCCGCTGAGTAGGAGTTCATGCCCGCACGCGCCCGGGAGTTCTTATTTTGTAGTCACAAGCAAAGGAGCTCCATGTCTACGTCTTCTCTTCCGCTCGCCGATCGCGTTGCTATCGTGACGGGCGCTGCCGCAGGTCTCGGTCGTGCAGAAGCGGTCGCGCTCGCTGAGCGTGGCGCTGACGTTGTGGTCACCGATCTTGGCGACATGACGGAGACCGTCGCTGAGATTGTGGCGCTCGGCCGCCGCGCCGTCGCGGTCCCTGGTGACATCAGCGATTGGAATCTGTCTGACACCCTTGTTGAGACGGCGGTGTCAACGTTTGGTCGTCTCGACATTGTCGTGAACAACGCAGGCATCACGCGTGATGGCATGTTGTTCTCCATGTCGCAGAAGCAGTGGGATGACGTGTTGAACGTGCACGCTCGCGGTCACGCGGCGCTCGGCCGTGCAGCTGGCGCCTACTGGCGTGAGCTTTCGAAGACGACGGGTGAAGCGACGTACGGTCGCATCATCAACACGGCGTCGGAAGCAGCGCTTACCGGTAGCGCCGGCCAGCCCAACTATGCTGCGGCGAAGGCCGCGATCGTATCGTTGACCGTCGCTGAGGCCCGCAGCCTTGGCAAGTATGGCGTCACCGCGAATGCGATCGCGCCGCGTGCCCGCACGGCAATGACCGCTGGTGTTTTTGGCGAGTCCGAAGCCGATGGTTTTGATGCTCTCGACCCGGCGCATGTCGCCCGTTTCGTGGCGTATCTCGCGTCTCCCCGTGCTGGGTCCATCACCGGACGCACCTTCGTTGCTTACGGTTCGATGGTGGCACTTGTTGCGCGCCCCGCGATCGAGCACGTCTTCACCGCCGACGGCGAGGCCTTCGACGACGTCACCCTGGCCGACACTATCGACGCCTACAAGCCCACCCCCGGCCCCACACTCGCGGACGAACTCGCCGCCCTCGAGTCCGCCGCCGGCCTCCACCCCTAGCCACAGCCAACTCAGCCCCGTCTCCCCCGCCCAAACCAGCGGGACAGCGGAGTAACACTGGCCCCCTGCAGCCCGCCCACAGGGCGGCTGCAGGGATCCGCCGGCGACCCAAGCGGCACCCCAATCGCCCCCGCGCACCTTCGCCACGCAACCCCGTGGTTCCACACCTCTCGGCCCCCGCGCACCTTCGCCACGCAGCCCCGTGGTTCCGCACCTCTCGGCCTCCGCGCACCTGCGCCACGCAACCTCGTGGTTCCGCTCCCTCATCCACGACGTTATGCAACACCGCCGCCCCACCTACGGCCGTTTCCCCCCAATTTCACGCGACATAACGCATTTCATGATGCATAACGCCCCAAAATCCGGGCGCACTCGTTGCGCGAAGCGCCAACGGCCCGTCACCCATTCCCCGCCCAATCCAATCGGCGCACTCGTTGCGCGAACCGCCAACGGTGCGTCACCCCGTCCCCACCCCCACCGTCTCGGAAAGGCACCCTACCCAAGAAGGAGTGGGGGATGGCGGAGGGAATATTGGCGGGTCTGGCAGGCCGCCCGCAGGGCGGCCCGGAGATATTCCCGGAGCCATCCCCCGCGACGCCGTCGAAACTCAGCCCCCAAAAAACCAGCCCCGCAACCCAGCCAAGAACCCAAGCCGCGAAACCAAGCCACGAAACCAAGCCACGAAACCAAGCCAAGAAGAGAAGCCGCGCAACCCGGCCACAGAAACCAAGCCAAGAAACGAAGCCAAGAACGAAGGCCGATCCGCCCCTCAGGCCTAAGGAAGCTGAACGACCGCAGTTCCCGCAGCATGGACGCCGCGTGAGTTGACGCAGCGCACGGATACCTCGCACAGCCCATCGTCCGAAACACTGACCACGGCCCCGGTGCACGTCATGGTGTCGCCTGGATAGTTCGGCGCACCGAGTCGTAGCGCGAGTCGGCGCAACACGGCGCCCTCCCCCGCCCACTCGCGGACGAACCGTTCGGCGAAGCCGTTCGACGTCAGGATGTTCATGAAGATGTCTTCTGACCCGCGCTCGCGTGCGAGTTCCGGGTCGTGGTGCACGTCTTGGTAGTCGCGGCTCGCAATGGCGGTTGCGACGATGAGCGTGCGGCTCAGCGGAACCACGAGTTCGGGTAGCTGTTCTCCGACGACGATATCGGCACGCGCGGTCATGCTGCGACCTCGCCCGGGATCAGTTCGCCAGAGAGGGCCTCAAGATCTGTCTCCACGTTGCCGAGCGTGAGAGCGAACTGGCGACCCCACAGGAAGAAGCGGTGAATCGGGTAGTCCACGTCGACGCCGATGCCGCCGTGCACGTGCTGGCAACGGTAGACGGTGTCTTCAGCCGACGTGCGACCCCACCAGCTCGCCACGATGGCTGCCGACTCGTTTTCTGGTTCCGTCAGCGCCTGCGCGAGCACGAGCTCGGCAGCGTCGATCGCAATCGACGCGTCAGCCAACTGGTGCTGCAGCGACTGGAACGAGCCAATCGGCCGACCAAACTGCTCGCGCTCCGAGACGTATCCGCTCGTAAGCTTGAGCGCACCGCGGGCGATGCCAACGAGCACTGCGGCGAGCGCGATGCGCGACTCCCGCACGAGGGTCGCGAGCTCAGCGTCCGCGCCGACCGCGACGGCGGCAACCGATGTCAGCTCGAGGCGACCGATCTTGCCTCGGGATGTCACAGCAGAGTGCGTCCAGGTCACACCGTCCGCGGCGGCGTCGATCAAGAACACCCTGGGCCCGTTCGCCGTCGCGGCCGAAACCAGCACGTGTGTCGCCGTGTCGCTGTACGGAACCGCAATCTTGGTTCCGCTCAGCGTCCACTCGGCGCCATCAGCAACGGCCGTCACGGCCGGGGCGAACAGGTCGCCACCCGCGCGCTCTTCGAGGGCGATCGTGGTGCGCACATCGCCCGTCGCGGCGGCTTCGAGTAGCGGCATAAACGTGTCGAGGTCGGTCTCGGCGAGGCGGCGGTGGGCGATCATGCTCGTCCACAGCGGCAGCGGCGCAACGTGGTAGCCCTGTTCGCGCAGCACGACGGCGATCGCGGTGAGGTCAAAACCCATGCCGCCGACTTCGGCTGGCAGCGCGACCGACGTGACGCCCGACTGCGCGAGCTCTGCCCACAGGGCGTCATCGTGCGATTGGCCGCGCGACTCGAGCGTGACCAGCCGTGCAGGCGTGGTCGCCGACTTCATGATCAGGCAGGCGAGCTGGCGGAGTTCATTCAGATCTTCGTCGATCAAGTGATCCATGAGTCAGCCTTCTTTCGGCGTGGTCGAGGCGGGGGCGGAACCATCGGTTGCGGTGCCAGAGTCGGAACCACTGCTCGCCTTGGGGCGGAAGCGGAGGGTGCGCCACACTTGGCTGGCGACGACGTCGCCGGCTGCGTCACGATAGGTCTTGGTGGTCGTGACAAAGCGTCCGACGCCGAGGCCCGTGGTCTTTTCGTCGGAGATGGAGTCGACGATTTCGGTGTAGCTCACGCGGTCGCCAGGAACCAGTTCGCGCTCAAACGTGAAGTCTGAGTCGGTTGCGACAACCGAGGTGTAGCCGCACGCGTCGAGCGCGGCGATGAGGTCGGCGAATCCGTCGACGGGTGCCTTTGCGGGGTCAACCGTTGCCGCGTATCCGCGCATGACCCACGCCTGGGTCATGGCGGCCGGCGCGACGACCGTTGCGCGGCCGGTCGCCGCGGCAGCCTCAGCGTCGAGGTGGATGGCCGACGGCATGTTCATGGCCTCAACCCAGTGGCGGATCATCGGAACGTTCACTTCGTCAACGCCGGGGCGGTTGTCGATGAGCGTCGCGCCGACAAACGAGAGCAGGTGCGCGGTTGCGGCGTCAGTGGTTGCGGTTGCGTCAGTCATGTCGGTTATCGCTTTCCGCGGGGCAGGCCGAGAACGCCCGTTGCCACCATGTCACGCAACACGTCGTTGACGCCGCCACCGAACGTGTTGACGATGCCCTGACGCGAGAGCTGCTCGACTTCGCCGTGCATGACATCGAACGGCTCGTTCGGACGAATGGTCGCCTCGGGCCCGAGGATGCGCGACAGCGTGCGCTGCACTTCAATGTGGGTCTCGGTTCCGTACACCTTCGCGGCACCAGCGGCCGCACCGGTGAGTCGGTCTTCCGCGACCGCGTCGACGAGCTGCCAGTTGAGCAGGCGCATCGCTTCCAAGCGTGCGTACAGTCGGGCAAACTCCCGGCGCACCCACGGCTGCTCAATGGTTCCGTTCTCCTGCGCGTGCGCAAGAGCCGTTTCGTACAGCTGAATCGAGCGACCACCGAGCGCGGCAAGCGCGAGACGCTCGTGGTTGAGCTGCGACGTGATGAGCCCCCAGCCGCCGTTGAGCTCGCCGACCAGGTCAGCCTTCGTGGCGACGATGTCTTGGTAGAACGTCGACGTCGTGCTCAGCCCGCTCACCGTGTTGATCGGGGTGACAGAGAAGCCGGGGTCGCTGCACGGCACGATGAAGATGCTGATGCCTTCGTGCTTGCGGACGTCTGGGTCGGTGCGGCACGCGAGCCACACGTAGTCAGAGGTGTCGCCACCGGTCGTGAATACCTTGGAACCATTGATGATCCAGTTGTCGCCGTCGGCAACGGCCTTCGTTGACACGGCCGCGAGGTCGGTGCCTGCGGACGGCTCGGTGTAGCCGATCGCGAAGATGATTTCACCGCGGAGCATGCCGGGCAGGTACTTCTGCTTTTGCTCTTCCGTGCCGAACTTCATCAGCATCGGGCCGACGGTGTTGACGGTCACGAGCGGGAACGGAACGCCTGCGCGCTGCACCTCATCGTAGAAAATGAACTGCTCGTGGTCGCTCATTCCGCGGCCGCCATATTCGGTCGGCCAGCCGACGCCGAGCCAGCCGTCACGGCCGAGCATGCGCACGATTTCGCGGAAGCGCGGGCCGCTGGCACCCTGCGAACCGGCCAGGCGACGCTCGTCGTCGGGCAGCAGTGACGCGAAGTAGCTTCGAAGCTCTTGACGCAGTTGTGTCTGCGCCTCAGTCTCTCTCAGTTGCATCAGTAATCCTCATTGATCGTGCAGCCATATGCGGCCGTCGCCATACGGCTCCGATGCCAAGGCAACCTCAGCGTTGCACGCCCGTCAACGCGTGCTCCCATTGCGTGGCACAAATCGGTGCGGTCGTGTCTGGGTCAGCCACAATCGAGTCACGACGCTCGGTGACGCCCGGGCCGCAATGAGGGAGGACGCCGCATGGCAATGCACCTGCACAACATTGGTCAGCAGTTTCGCGACGGATCATTCACCTGGACGGCCGATGACGCCATGCTGTACGCGGTCGCCGTCGGCGCTGGTGCGACCGATGCTGGCTTGGCGTTCACGACAGAAAACTCCATTGGCGTTGATCCCGCGACGCTGCCGCTGTTCGCTGTCATCCTGTCGGCGCGCGTTGGCGGCCCATCTCTCGCGCGTGCGGGCGATTTTCCGATGAGCTCGGTTCTGCATGTCGGAACCAGGGTGCGTCTCGCCGGGGAACTCCCCCGCTCGGGAGCCGGTTACGGCGTGCGTTCGCTCGCGTCGATCAGCGACACCGGCAAGCACGCCGTGGTGGCGATGGAGACGGCCCTTCATGACGCGGAGACCGACGATGGGCTCGCGACCGTCACCACGACCACTCTCATCCGCGGCGAGGGTGGTTTCGGCGGTGAGGCTCCCGCCCGGACGCCGGAACAACCGCACGAGCAGCCGCACGGCACCCTGAACTACGAGACCCGCCCCGATCAGGCTCTGCTGTACCGCCTGACCGGCGACCGCAACCCCCTGCATTCGGATCCGACGCTCGCGGCCAAGGTTGGCTTTGATCGTCCGATTCTGCACGGACTCGCGACCCTCGGCATCGCGGCCGCTCAACTCCAGCTCCACCACGGCGATACCCGTGCGGTGCGCGAAGTGACTGCCGAGTTCAGCTCTCCCGTGGTTCCGGGCGATGCCCTGCGAACCGAGTACTGGATCTCCCCCGACACCATCCTGTTTCAGGTGTGGGTTGAGGATCGGCTTGTCGTGAAGAACGGAACCATCGGGTACGTGTGACGCGCGGGGCTACTCGGGCGCGCGGCAGCTCGGCGCCATCGTGGACCGTGGGGGCTACAGCTCGATGACGAGCGCGACCTCGACGTCTGTTGCGGTGAACCCCATGCCTTCGTACAGCGTGTTCGCGCCGGTCGGGCTTGACGAGTCAACATCAAGCGTTGCTTTGGCGAGCCCATCAGCACGTGCACGGCGCAAGGCCTCCGCGATCAGTGCGGGCGCGAGCTTGTGTCCGCGACGCTCGCGGACGACGCCGATCAGATCAATGTACGAGGCGCGGTAACCCTGCAGCTCGGTGTCGTCTTCATTGACTGAGCTGAGCGTGAAACCGACAACGTTCGTCGTGCCGCGCTCTACCGCCACCACCGACAGATCAGGGCGGAAGATCTCCCCGGTGACGAAACGCTCCCACTTTTCGGGCGACGTCGGCTGGCTCCCCCAGTGATCCCGGAACGAATTGTTGCGCGCCAGACGCGTCGGCTCGCGCAGCTCAGGTGTCAGGGTGACGATCTCAAACTCATCGGCGATCGCGATGTCAGGAATGTCGGCGGCGAGATCGCGCTCCATGGTGTGGAAGTACCGTTCCACCGTGAACCCGGCGTCGAGCCCCACCGCGATCGCATCGACTGTGCGCTCCTGCGCGTACATCGCGATCCAGGCGGGCAGCGTCTCCTCCCGTGTCGCCAGGTGCTGCAGTGCGCGCGCCTTCGTCCACGTCAGTAGCATGGTTCCGATGCCCTGCGTGCGCACCTCGGGGTGCACAATGCCGTTGGTGTAGACCTGCACGCGGGTGTCGGCGCTGGATGCCGGCATGATGCTCGCAAAAGCCAGCGCGCGACCGGCCGCATCGAACCCGATCAGCGTGTCGACGGCCGCGTCGATCATCGGGCCTTCGAGCAGATCTTCGACCTCTTCGCGCGGCGACGCCCACGACGGGTGATCGACGGCTTCGGCCGCGTGCGTGAGCGTGACGAGCGCCTCGAGGTCGTCGATTGTCGCGGGGCGCACTTCCGCGAGGGCCGCGTGTACGACGACCGGAAGGTCAGTGGGCGCCTGGATGCGCTGCGACAGCGGCTCGAGTTCACTCATGTAGCCAGTTTATCGGCGGCTTGTGCTTGTGCGGGTGCATAGTCGCGCACGGATACGTGTTCTTCTACGGGCACCGTCGGGTGAAAATGCATCGCGAAAACCAAAATGCCTTGCTCATCTGTCACATCAGCCACTCCAGCACCACAATCCGTTGCATTTTGCGGCCGGAGGTGCCCACGAAGACGCGGATCTGGTTCAGGAACTATCGGCTGGCGACCCAGCAGACAGCGGTACTGGTTCCGGAACCACGGCTGGCGACCCACAGGACGCACGCTCTGGTTCCGGAACCACGGCTGGCGAAGTCCGCAGGTACCCGCGCCGGAAAACGCACGAGGCCCTCCTCCCGAAGGAGAAGGGCCTCGTGATGAAGCGAATTACTTCGAGTCGCCCTCAGCTGCTTCCGCAGCTTCGGTCTCGACAGCCTCGACGGGAGCCTCAACGGTCTCCTCGACGGGAGCCTCTACGGTCTCCTCGACGACCTCAGCAGGTGCTTCTTCCTTTGCAGGCTTGGCAGCTGCCTTCTTAGCCGGCTTTGCAGCGGCCTTCTTGGCGACGGGCTCGAGAACGAGCTCGATGACAGCCATGGGAGCGTTGTCGCCCTTGCGGTTGCCGATCTTGGTGATGCGCGTGTAACCACCCGGGCGGTCAGCAACGAGCGGAGCGATCTCAGCGAACAGGACGTGCGTAGCGTCCTGGTTGCGGAGGATGCTCAGCACGCGACGACGTGCGTGCAGGTCGCCGCGCTTAGCGAACGTGACCAGACGCTCAGCGATCGGACGCAGGCGCTTTGCCTTGGTCTCGGTCGTCTGAATCGACTTGTGGGTGAACAGCGCGACGGCGAGGTTTGCAAGCAGCAGACGCTCGTGTGCGGGGCCGCCTCCGAGGCGGGGGCCCTTTGTGGGCTTTGGCATATCTCTTTACTCCAGGGAAATTTCTGAAAAGAAGTCGTGCGACTTAGTCTTCGTAGCCGTCGTAGAAGTGGGCGCCGTCAAAACCGGGCACCGAGTCCTTCAGCGACAGACCAAGCGAGGTGAGCTTGTCGCGAACCTCATCAACCGACTTCTGACCGAAGTTACGGATGTTCATCAGCTGGGTCTCGCTCAGAGCGACAAGCTCCGAGACCGAGTTGATGCCTTCACGCTTCAGGCAGTTGTAGGAACGAACCGACAGGTCGAGGTCTTCGATCGGCATCGACAGCTCGTTGCTGAGAACGGTCTCAACCGGCGCCGGGCCGATCTCGATACCTTCAGCCTCGACGTTCAGCTCGCGAGCGAGACCGAACAGTTCGACGAGCGTACGACCAGCCGATGCAACTGCGTCACGCGGAGCGATCGACGGCTTTGCCTCGACGTCCAGGATCAGCTTGTCGAAGTCGGTACGCTCACCCGCACGGGTAGCGTCGACACGGTAGCTAACCTTGAGAACCGGCGAGTAGATCGAGTCGATCGGAATCTGGCCAGCCTCAGCGAACTCGTTGCGGTTCTGCGTTGCCGAAACGTAGCCACGGCCACGCTCGATCGTCAGTTCCAGCTCGAACTTCGCGGTGTCGTTGAGCGTCGCGATGACCAGCTCGGGGTTGTGCACCTCGACACCGGCCGGAGCCGAGATGTCAGCGGCAGTCACTTCACCCGCACCCGTCTTGCGCAGGTAAGCCGTGATGGGCTCGTCGCGCTCGCTCGAGAGAACCAGCTGCTTGATGTTCAGGATGATCTCGGTGACATCTTCCTTCACACCAGGGATCGTGCTGAACTCGTGCGAAACACCATCGAAACGAACGCTCGTGACCGCTGCGCCCGGGATGGACGAAAGCAGGCTGCGGCGCAGTGCGTTTCCGATGGTGTAACCGAATCCGGGCTCCAGCGGCTCAATAATGAACCGGCTGCGGAACTCCGCGATCTTCTCCTCGGTGAGAGTGGGACGCTGTGCAATAAGCACTATGTGTTCCTTTCAATCAAGTGCCCGCTATATGACACTTGCGGTTGAGGTTTTAAGTTGACCGGCTCGCGCCGGGGATGGGAACCGCGCCAGCCGGGGCTGGCGCGGTAAAAACCATCAGACGCGACGGCGCTTCGGCGGACGGCAACCGTTGTGAGCCTGGGGCGTCACGTCCTGGATCGAACCGACCTCGAGGCCAGCGGCCTGCAGCGAACGGATTGCGGTTTCGCGACCCGAACCCGGGCCCTTGACCATGACGTCAACCTTCTTCACGCCGTGCTCCTGAGCGCCCTTAGCGGCCGCTTCAGCTGCCATACCAGCAGCGTACGGAGTCGACTTACGCGAGCCCTTGAAGCCCACGCCACCCGACGATGCCCAGCTGATAACAGCGCCAGACGGGTCGGTGATCGAAACGATCGTGTTGTTGAAGGTCGACTTGATGTGTGCAACACCGAGTGCGATGTTCTTCTTTTCCTTGCGACGCGGCTTACGCGCAGCAGTCTTAGGTGCAGCCATTGCTCTTTCCTAATCCTTCCGGGCGGCCTAGCGGCCGGCCTTCTTCTTGCCGGCGACGGTCTTCTTGGGACCCTTGCGCGTGCGTGCGTTGGTCTTGGTGCGCTGACCGCGAACCGGAAGGCCGCGACGGTGGCGGATACCTTCGTAGGATCCGACCTCAACCTTGCGGCGGATGTCAGCTGCCACCTCGCGGCGAAGGTCACCCTCCACCTTGTAGGTTGCGTCGATGTAGTCACGGAGCGTGACAAGCTGGTCGTCCGAGAGGTCCTTAACGCGGACCGACTCGTCGATCTCGGTGGCCTTGAGGATCTCGACCGAACGGGTACGGCCGATGCCGTAGATGTACGTGAGGGCGATCACCACGCGCTTATCGCGCGGGATGTCTACGCCGGCAAGACGTGCCATGCGGTTCTCCTGTGGAGTATGTGGAGGTATGGAGCAACATCCATTCCCGAGCCTCCACCCGGGGTGTCCCCCGCGAACGGGTTCCGATGCTACCTATGACAAATATTCAGTTATAAAGCGGAACGAACCGCGCAGGTCTTAGCCCTGGCGCTGCTTGTGACGCGGGTTGCTCTTGCAGATCACCATGACGCGTCCGTGACGACGAATCACACGGCAGTGGTCGCAAATGGGCTTTACTGAGGGGTTAACCTTCATGATTTTCCTGTTTCGCTGTCTTCACCCCGATAACCGAGGTGTTACTTCTCGACCGGCTTAGCGGTAGCGGTATACGATGCGACCACGGGTGAGGTCGTACGGGCTGAGCTCAACGACAACACGGTCTTCGGGGATGATGCGGATGTAGTTCTGCCGCATCTTTCCGGAGATCGTTGCAAGCACCTTGTGACCGTTGGTCAGCTCAACGCGGAACATCGCGTTGGGCAGAGCTTCGGAAATTGTGCCTTCAATCTCGATGACACCGTCTTTTTTAGCCATAGCCTCGCTACCAATGTGCAAACCGGTCGGTCTGCGTGGATGTGAATTCGATACCCGCCTATTCGGACACGCCGAAACAAAGGCACAAGGCACCAAAGATCTATACTAGACGCCGTCAGGGCATCTCAGCAAACCGAGATGGCGCGGATCACCTGTATATTTGGTGAGTTTCGCTGCGCGCGGCATGCGACGCCCCGCGCGATGGCCACTTCGGCGAGCAAGACGGCAAGCCTGCCACTCGTCACGGGCATCGAAACGGAACAATCTGCCTGCGCCACCCAACCTACCGTCCCAGGCATGGTTCCGTCGCGCGGCAGTGCGCCACCCCACGTGACCGCGTCCTGAGAACCAGAGATTGTCGCGAAAACCACACGAATTGGCCAATAATTTCTGGCTGTCGCGACATTCTCTCGCTCTCGCGACAAGCCTACAAGCCGACAAGCCGACAACGACAGCACGGGGCGAACGCAAAGGTGGGGGATGGAAACCCATGCCCCACCCGTTAAGCCGAGAACTCGACCGCGTTACTCGCTCTTCGCAACCGGACCGAACATGTCGGTAAAGAAGGTCGGCGTCAGCGTGCTGAGCTGCGTGTACTCGTCGTTGACCAGAACGGTCGGCGTGTACAGGCCGTTGTCCTGCGGGTTACGCGGCATGTTGTTGCGCGTCTGCTTCGTGACGAAGTCAGCAAAGGTCTGGTCGGTCTGGCACGCCTTGATGTCAACGCCGAGGCCAGAAGCGAGCTCCACAAGACGGTCGTCAGTCAGTCCGCTCGTACCCTCAGACGGCTGCTTAGCGAACAGCGCGTCCATGTAGCTCATCGTGAGTTCTGGCTTCTCGTCAGCAACGCAGTAAAAGGCGTTCGCCGCACGGGTCGAGTACTTCGTTCCCTTCGACGCGTTGTCGAGAATGCTCACGGCGTGGATACCGAGCGAGATCTTGCCATCCTTCGCGAGGTCGCGCAGGTCGCCACCGAAGTTGGTCTCAAAGCTCTTGCAGTTCGGGCACATGAAGTCGACGAAGACAGACACGGTGTCTTCGCCGGTACCGATCGTGACGGCTCCGGTCTCGGTGTCGACAGCCGCCGGGATGTTCTCAGCAGGAAGCTTGTTTGCGGCCTGGTTGCTGAACACAACAACAACCGCGATCGCAACAACTGCAACAACCACACCAATGCTCGTCCAGATGGCGAACCAGTTGGTCTTCTTAACAGGAGGCTTAGCCATGTCTCTTCCTAGCTGATCGGAGTCGGGGTAATACCAAAAGGAGCAAGTCCCGCGGCACCGCCATCGGCAGCCGTCAGTACCCAAATACCATTCTCGTGCACGGCGACACTGTGTTCCCAGTGAGAACCCATAGAGCCGTCGACGGTCGTGACCGTCCACTCGTCGTCTTCCACGAAAGTTGCTTCGGAACCGCTGGTCACCATGGGCTCGATGGCCAGCACGAGACCGGGCTTCACCACCTCGCCACGCTCAGACGTGCGGTAATTGAAAACCGTGGGGGCCTCGTGCATTTTGCGACCGATACCGTGACCGACATATTCGCGCAGAATGCCGAACGTCTTCCCGGTTCGGGAGAACGGGCGAGCCTCAATGTAGTCTTCGATCGCCGCTGAGATCTCACCAATGCGTGAAGCCGAGGCCATCGCAGCGATTCCGGCCCAGAGCGAGCCTTCCGTCACATCCGACAGCTCCTGACGTTCCGCCACCTCTTGCGGGTTCGCGTCTCCGGGAACGATAAACGTTCGAGCCGAGTCGCCGTTCCAACCCTCGAACTGCGCACCACAGTCGATCGACACAATGTCGCCTGCCTGCAGAACTCGTTCTGATGGGATGCCATGTACCACCTGGTCATTGACCGAGGCACAAACGGTGTGGAAGTAGCCAGGAACCAACATGAAGTTGGGCTCCGCACCGCGAAGCCGGATGACGGCTTCGGCAGCAGCGTCAAGCTCAAGCGTCGTGACACCGGGGCGAATCATCTCCGCGACAGCATCCAGGGCTGCCGCGGTGATGAGGCCAGGCTCCACCATCGCCCGCAACTGAGCGGGCGACTTATAGATGGACTTACGAAACACGAGTTATGCGTCGGCAGAAGCGGTCAGGCCGCGAGCTGCCAGAGCAGCGAAAATGCGCTCGGTGATCTCGTCGAGCGAGCCCACACCGTCGATCGTGTCTACGATGCCACGAACGCCATACACCTCGAGGATAGGAGCCGTCTCCTTCTCGTAGATGTCCAGACGCTTCGCGATGGCGTCGGGGGTGTCGTCTTCACGACCCTGTTCCTGAGCGCGCAGCGCAATACGAGCGATCGACTCTTCACGCGGAACCGCGAGCTCAATAACAGCGTCGAGACCTTCGCCGCGGCTGCCGAGGAACTCGTCGAGGTGGGTCACCTGCGCGCGATTGCGCGGGTAGCCATCCAGCAGGAATCCGGTAGCAGCGTCTTCTTGTGACAGACGATCGCGCACCAGGTCACCGGTCAGCTCGTCAGACACGAGATCGCCGCGAGCGGTGATCTCCTGCACCTTCTTGCCGAGCTCGGTGCCGCCCTTGATGTTGGCACGGAAGATGTCGCCCGTCGAGACAACCGGAATGCCGAATGCCTCGGCGATACGGATTCCCTGGGTTCCCTTACCGGAACCTTGGGGGCCGACGATCAGGAAGCGTGCGGATGCAGTGGTCATCGCAGGAGCCCTTCGTAGTGACGCTGTTGCAGCTGTGCATCGATCTGCTTAACGGTCTCAAGACCAACACCGACCATGATCAGGATCGAAGCGCCACCGAACGGGAAGTTCTGGTTTGCGCCGACTGTTGCGAGGGCGATGAACGGGATGAGAGCAACGATGCCGAGGTAGATGGAACCAGGGAAAGTGATGCGCGTCAGCACGTACTCGAGGTACTCAGCGGTGGGGCGGCCTGCCCGGATACCCGGAATGAAGCCGCCGTACTTCTTCATGTTGTCGGCAACCTCAACGGGGTTGAACGTGATGGCCACGTAGAAGTACGTGAAGCCGACGATCAGCAGGAAGTACACAGCCATGTACAGCGGGTGGTCACCCGTCGTGAGGTACTGCGAGATGAACGTTACCCACGGTGCCGGATCTTCGCCGGGAGCGGGCTGGTTGAACTGCGCGATCAACGCGGGGATGTACAGCAGCGAGGACGCGAAGATGACGGGCACAACGCCGGCCATGTTCACCTTGATCGGGATGTACGTGTTTGTGCCACCGACCGTGCGACGCCCAACCATGCGCTTGGCGTACTGCACAGGAATGCGGCGCTGTGACTGCTCAACGAAGACGACGAGCGCCACGATGAGGATGCCGACGAGGATGACGAGCAGGAACGTCTCGAAGCCCTTGGTTGCCCAGATGACGCCCATGGCGCCGGGGAACGTGGCAGCGATCGAGGTGAAGATGAGCAGCGACATGCCGTTACCGATGCCGCGCTCGGTCACGAGTTCTGCGAACCACATGATCAGACCGGTTCCGGCCGTCAGCGTGACGATCATCATCAGCTGGGCGTACCACTCCTGGTTCGTGAGCAGCTCTGCACACGGACCGCCTGCGGTACCGAACAGCTGGCCCGTGCGTGCGACGGTAATAAGCGTCGTCGACTGCAGCAGCGCGAGGGCGATAGTGAGGTAACGCGTGTACTGCGTTAGCTTCGCCTGGCCAGCCTGGCCCTCCTTGTGGAGAGCCTCAAAGTGAGGGATGACCACACGCAATAGCTGCGTGATGATCGTTGCCGTGATGTACGGCATCACACCCAGCGCGAAGATCGACAGCTGGAGCAGGGCTCCGCCGGAGAACATGTTCACGATGGACATGAGGTTAACCGGACCACCCTCACCGGAAGCTCCGGAGTTCTGGGCGATACAGGCTTGAACGTTTACGTAGTCGACGAACGGTGCAGGAACGTGTGCACCGAGTCGATAGATGGCGATGACCGCCAGGGTGAAACCGATCTTCCGACGAAGGTCGGGTGTACGGAAGATCCGCGCGATGGCGCTAAACAAAAGTATTCCTCCTGACGAGCAAGGCGGTGGCAGTGCGGGCGGCCGGAATCCGGAGACTCCGACCGCCCGTCACTCAGCGTAAGCCATAAGGCTTAGGCTACCGAACCACCTGCAGCAACAATCTTCTGCTCAGCCGAGCTCGAGACCTTGTCTACCTGGACATTCAGCTTAACGGTGATGTCGCCGTTACCGAGGACCTTCACCTTTTCGTTCTTGCGAACAGCACCCTTTGCGACCAGGTCAGCAATGGTGACGTCGCCACCGTTGGGGTACAGCTCCGTGAGCTTGTCCAGGTTGACAACCTGGTACTCAACACGGAACGGGTTCTTGAAGCCGCGCAGCTTAGGCGTACGCATGTGGAGCGGCATCTGGCCACCCTCGAACCCAACCTTGACCTGGTAACGAGCCTTCGTACCCTTGGTACCACGGCCAGCCGTCTTACCCTTCGAGCCCTCACCGCGACCGACACGAGTCTTTGCGGTGTGTGCGCCGGGAACCGGGCGGAGGTGGTGAACCTTGAGCACGCCGGGGCGCGAGGCCGGAGCCTCAGCCTTGGCAGCAGGCTTCTTCGCGGCAGGCTTCTTAGCCGCCGTCTTCTTGGCGGGGGCGTCGACCGTTGCTACGGTCTCGTCCTTCTTTTCAGCCATTAGTCGATCTCCTCAACCTTGACGAGGTGAGCAACGGTGCGCACGTAACCGCGCGTCTGGGAGTCATCCGGACGAACGACCGAGTCGCCGATCCGCTTGAGGCCCAGCGAACGCAGCGTGTCGCGCTGGTTCTGCTTTTCGCTCACCTTGGACTTGATCTGGGTCACCTTGAGACGTGCAGCCATCAGGCACCTACCTTTGCTTCCGCAGCAGCCTTAGCCACGCGCGCTTCGATCTTGAGGATCTTGGCGGGAACAACCTGGTCGTAGTCAAGACCACGACGAGCAGCGACGGCGCGCGGCTCTTCCAGCTGCTTCAGGGCGTCAACCGTTGCGTGAACGATGTTGATGGTGTTCGACGATCCGAGCGACTTCGACAGAACGTCGTGGACGCCTGCGCACTCGAGGACGGCGCGAACCGGACCACCGGCGATAACACCGGTACCAGCTGCGGCCGGACGCAGCAGCACAACGCCTGCTGCTGCCTCACCCTGAACCGGGTGCGGGATCGACGATGCTACGCGAGGAACGCGGAAGAAGTTGCGCTTGGCGTCTTCCACACCCTTCGAGATAGCGAGCGGAACTTCGCGTGCCTTGCCGTATCCGACGCCGACAACACCGTTGCCGTCACCGACAACGACAAGAGCGGTGAAGCTAAAGCGACGACCACCCTTGACGACCTTCGAAACGCGGTTGATGGTGACAACGCGCTCGAGGAACTGGCTTTCGGCACGGTCACGCGAACCGCGGTCACGGTTCGGGTTACGCTCGCGACCGCCGCGGCGAGCCTCACGGGGCTCACGCTCGGTCGTCGCCTCGGCAGCGGCAACCTCGGTTGCTGCGGCCTGAGTGACTTCAGTCACTTCGGTCTCCTTGTTTTCGCTCACAGGCTCAACCCTCCCTCGCGGGCGCCGTCTGCAATTGCTGCAACACGGCCGGCGTAGCGGTTACCGCCACGGTCGAACACAACTGCCTCGATACCGGCAGCCTTTGCGCGCTCGGCGAGGATTTCTCCCACCTTGCGTGCCTTTGCGGTCTTGTCACCGTCGTTTGCACGAAGGTCGGTCTCGAGCGTCGATGCCGAAACGAGGGTGTGGCCCTTGCTGTCGTCGACGATCTGGACGAACACGTGACGTGCCGAACGGGTTACAACGAGGCGCGGACGCTCTGCCGTACCAGCGATGTGCTTGCGAAGACGCGCGTGACGACGTGCACGTGCGACTGACTTCGACTTCACAGCCATGGTTACTTACCAGCCTTTCCGGCCTTGCGACGAACGACCTCGCCTGCGTAACGCACACCCTTGCCCTTGTAAGGCTCGGGCTTACGAATCTTGCGGATGTTCGCTGCAGCCTCACCGACGGCCTGCTTCGAGATGCCGGTGACGGTGAGCTTGTTGTTGCCCTCAACCGTGAGCGTGATGCCCTCGGGTGCGTCAACGATGACCGGGTGCGAGAAGCCCAGGGCGAACTCTACCGAGGTGCCCTTCTGAGCAACGCGGTAACCGGTTCCGACGACCTCAAGGCCCTTGGAGTAACCCTCGGTGACGCCAATGATGTCGTTGTGGATGAGGGTGCGGGTCAGTCCGTGCAGCGAACGCGATTCGCGCTCGTCGTCGGGGCGTGAAACCACAACCTGGTTCTCCTCGATCGCGACCTCGATGGGGCTAGCTACGTTGAGAACGAGCTCGCCCTTCGGGCCCTTAACCGAGACTGCCGAGCCGTCGACCGTAACGGTCACTCCGGCCGGGATGCTAATGGGAAGACGTCCGATACGTGACATAAGTAATCACCAAACGTAGGCGAGGACTTCCCCACCTACACCCTTGTTCTCAGCCTGACGGTCCGTAAGCAGACCGGAGGACGTGGACAGAATGGCGATACCGAGGCCACCGAAAACCTTGGGAAGCTCGGTCGACTTCGCGTACACGCGAAGACCGGGCTTCGAAACGCGCTTGATGCCGACGATCGAACGCTCACGGTTCTGGCCGTACTTGAGCGTCAGCGTGAGGTTCTTACCAACGCGTGCGTCAGCGACCTCCCATCCGGCGATGAAACCCTCACGCTTGAGAATTTCGGCGACGTGCGTCTTCAGCTTGCTCGACGGCATGGTCACAGAATCGTGGTGCGCCGAGTTCGCATTGCGCAGACGGGTCAGCATATCTGCGACCGGGTCTGTCATTGTCATGTGTTATTTCCTTTGTTCACCAGGTTTCGACGTCGCGTTACACGCGAGCCGACCTGTGGTGGTGGATACCAAAGATCTATCCTCTCATGCTGGTTGCCTACGTTGTGACACGTAGGCAACCAGCATGAGTGATCTTCGGCGTTTTAGACCGCGCTAATTACGCCTGAGCGTCGTCAGCGCGGAACGGGAAGCCGAGGTGACGCAGCAGAGCGCGACCCTCGTCGTCCGTCTTCGCCGTCGTCACGACAGTGATGTCGAAACCACGAACGCGGTCGATCTTGTCCTGGTCGATCTCGTGGAAGACCGACTGCTCCTGCAGACCGAACGTGTAGTTACCGTTGCCGTCGAACTGCTTGCCCGAGAGACCGCGGAAGTCGCGGATACGGGGCAGTGCGAGCGAAACCAGGCGGTCGACAAATTCCCATGCACGGTCGCCACGAAGCGTGACGTGTGCACCAATTGCCTGGCCCTCGCGCAGCTTGAACTGTGCGATGGACTTCTTTGCCTTGGTGACGATCGGCTTCTGACCGGTGATAGCGGTCAGGTCGGCGACAGCACCATCGATGACCTTAGAGTCACGAGCTGCTTCACCAACACCGGTGTTTACGACAACCTTGACCAGGCCGGGGATCTGCATGACGTTTTCGTAACCGAACTCGTCCTGCATCGCCTTCTTGATCTCGGCGTTGTACTTCTGCTTGAGGCGCGGCTGGATCTTGCCAGCAGTCGCAGCAGTTGCGTTGCTCATCAGAGGTCCTTACCGCTCTTCTTTGCGAAACGCACGCGAACCGTGCGCTTGACGCCATCCTTCGTCTGCTCCTCAACGCGGTGACCAACCTTGGTGGTCTTCTTCGTCGAGGGGTCAACGAGGGCAACGTTCGAAATGTGAATGGGTGCTTCCATCGTTTCGATGCCACCGGTCTTGGTGCCGCGCTGCGACTGACCAACACGCGAGTGCTTCGTGATGTAGTTCACGCCTTCGACGATGACGCGGTTCTGCTCAACAAGGACATCGAGGACCTTGCCCTGCTTACCGCGGTCGCCGCCACGCTCGGGCTTAGCGCCCGTGATGACCTGTACGAGGTCACCCTTCTTGATCTTCGCCATGATCAGATAACCTCCGGTGCCAGCGAGACGATCTTCATGAACTTCTTGTCACGAAGCTCGCGACCGACCGGTCCGAAGATGCGGGTGCCGCGGGGCTCCCCGTCGTTCTTCAGGATGACGGCAGCGTTCTCGTCGAACTTGATGTACGAGCCGTCCTGACGGCGCGTCTGCTTCTTCGTGCGGACGATGACAGCCTTGATGACGTCACCCTTCTTCACGTTTCCGCCGGGGATGGCGTCCTTGACCGTAGCGACGATGACGTCACCCAGGCCCGCGAAGCGACGGCCGGAGCCACCGAGTACACGGATCGTGAGCAGTTCCTTCGCACCGGTGTTGTCGGCGACCTTGAGGCGGGATTCAGACTGAATCATTTGTTACTCCCTTATTTCCAAGCGAGCCCGAAGGCTTACTTGGCCTTCTCGAGGATCTCGACGAGACGCCACCGCTTGGTAGCGCTCAGGGGACGGGTCTCGTTGATGAGAACGAGGTCACCGATGCCGGCGCTGTTCGTCTCGTCGTGAGCCTTAACCTTCGACGTACGACGGATGACCTTGCCGTAGAGCGGGTGCTTAACGCGGTCCTCAACCTCTACAACGATGGTCTTGTCCATCTTGTCGCTGACGACGTAACCACGGCGAGCCTTGCGGTCGCCACGGACAACGGCTTCAGCCTGTACGGCTTCGTCCTTTGCAGCCATTACTCTGCGTCCTCCTTCGCGACGTCAGCCTCGTCGGCCTTCTTCGCCTTAGCCTTCTTCGCCTTGGGAGCCGCTTCAACGGGTGCGGGCGTGGCACGAATGCCCAGCTCGCGCTCGCGAATAACGGTGTACAGGCGTGCAATGTCGCGCTTGACGGCGCGGATGCGACCGTGGCTCTCGAGCTGGCCCGTTGCCGACTGGAAGCGCAGGTTAAACAGCTCTTCCTTGGCCTTACGGACCTCCTCGAGGAGGCGCTGGTCTTCGAACGTGTCGAGCTCGCTAGTAGCGAGCGTCTTGGTGCCGATCGCCATTATGCGTCGCCTTCCTCGCGCTTGATGATGCGTGCCTTGAGCGGCAGCTTGTGGATGGCACGGGTCATGGCTTCGCGAGCGAGCTGCTCGCTAACACCAGCGACCTCGAAGAGGACGCGACCCGGCTTGACGTTTGCAACCCACCACTCGGGTGAACCCTTACCGGAACCCATGCGGGTTTCAGCGGGCTTCTTCGTCAGCGGACGGTCAGGGTAGATGTTGATCCACACCTTTCCACCACGCTTGATGTGACGGGTCATTGCGATACGAGCGGACTCGATCTGACGGTTGGTTACGTATGCAGACGTGAGCGCCTGAATACCGTACTCGCCGAACGAAACCTTGGTTCCACCGGTAGCTGCACCATCACGCTTGGGGTGGTGCTGCTTACGGAACTTAACCTTACGAGGGATAAGCATTACGCCGAAGCTCCTTCCGTGACCGGTGCCTCTGCGTTGCGCGGAGCGCGACGGGGGCGGTCACCACGGTCGCGGGACGGCTTCTGGTTAGCCTGCTCGCGAGCGAGTTCCTTGTTGGTCAGGTCGCCCTTGTAGATCCAAACCTTCACGCCAATACGGCCGAAGGTGGTCTTTGCCTCGTAGAAGCCGTAGTCGATGTTCGCACGAAGCGTGTGCAGCGGCACACGACCTTCGCGGTAGAACTCCGAACGGCTCATCTCAGCACCGCCGAGGCGGCCGGACACCTGGATACGAATACCCTTAGCACCTGCACGCTGAGCGCCCTGGAGGCCCTTGCGCATCGCGCGGCGGAATGCCACGCGAGCGGTGAGCTGCTCTGCGATGCCCTGTGCAACCAGCTGAGCATCAGCCTCGGGGTTACGAACCTCGAGGATGTTCAGCTGGATCTGCTTGCCGGTGAGCTTCTCAAGGTCAGCGCGGATGCGCTCAGCCTCAGCACCACGGCGACCGATGACGATACCCGGGCGAGCCGTGTGGATGTCCACACGAACACGGTCACGGGTGCGCTCGATCTCGATGTTGCTGACGCCGGCACGGTCCAGCTGCGTCTGCAGCAGCTGACGGATCTTGATGTCCTCGGCGACGTAGTCAGCGTAACGCTGGCCCGGCTTCGTCGAGTCCGAGAACCAACGTGACACGTGGTCCGTCGTAATACCGAGGCGGAAGCCGTACGGGTTAACCTTCTGTCCCATTACTTGCTCGCCTTCTTCTGAGCCGCAGGAGCAGCAGCAGCTGTCTCCGGCGTCGAAAGCACGACCGTGATGTGGCTCGTGCGCTTCTTGATCTGGAATGCGCGACCCTGTGCACGGGGCTGGAAACGCTTCAGCGTCGTGCCCTCGTCCACATATGCGTTCGTTACGAACAGATCCGACTCGTCCAGCGACTCACCGTTCTTGTCCGCGGTAACGCGGGCGTTAGCGATGGCCGAGTGGACCAGCTTGTAGATCGGCTCCGAAGCGGCCTGCTGCGCGAACTTCAGGATCGCGAGGGCTTCTTCAGCCTGCTTTCCCTTGATAAGCGCAACGACGCGACGAGCCTTCTGAGGGGTCACGCGGATGTGTCGCACGCGTGCGATGGACTCCACCATTTCTTCTCCTCTGCGCCCCCGCTTAGCGGCGGCGGCCCTTCTTGTCGTCCTTCACGTGGCCGCGGAAGGTGCGGGTGGGCGCGAATTCGCCCAGCTTGTGGCCAACCATCGTCTCCGTAACAAATACGGGGATGTGCTTGCGACCGTCGTGAACGGCGATCGTGTGTCCCAGCATGGACGGCACGATCATCGATCGGCGCGACCAGGTCTTGATGACGTTCTTCGTTCCCGCTTCGTTTTGCGAGCTGACCTTGCGAAGCAGGTGCTCGTCGACGAAGGGGCCCTTCTTCAGACTGCGTGGCATCTTCTTGACTCCTACTTACGCTTCTTGCCAACGGTACGGCGACGCACGATGTACTTGTCGCTTTCCTTGTTTGCGTGACGGGTACGGCCTTCGGCCTGGCCCCACGGGGAAACGGGGTGACGACCACCAGAGGTCTTACCCTCACCACCACCGTGCGGGTGGTCAACCGGGTTCATAGCGACACCACGAACGGTCGGGCGAACGCCCTTCCAGCGCATGCGGCCAGCCTTACCCCAGTTGATGTTCGACTGCTCGGCGTTGCCGACCTCGCCGATCGTTGCGCGGCAACGAGCGTCGACGTTACGGATTTCGCCAGACGGCATGCGCAGCTGCGCGAAGTTGCCGTCCTTTGCAACCAGACGAACCGAGACACCAGCCGAACGAGCGATCTTTGCGCCGCCACCGGGGCGGAGCTCGATTGCGTGAATAACAGTACCCGTGGGGATGTTCTTCAGCGGCAGGTTGTTACCGGGCTTGATGTCGGCGCTTGCGCCCGACTCAATGATGTCGCCCTGCTTGGTCTTGTTCGGAGCCAGGATGTAGCGCTTGGTTCCGTCGACGTAGTGCAGGAGCGCAATGCGTGCCGTGCGGTTGGGGTCGTACTCGATGTGAGCAACGGTTGCGTTGACGCCGTCCTTGTCGTTACGACGGAAGTCGATAACGCGGTACTGGCGCTTGTGGCCACCACCGATGTGACGGGTCGTGATGCGACCCTGGTTGTTGCGACCACCGGTCTTGGACAGCGGGCGCAGCAGCGACTTCTCAGGCGTGGAACGCGTGATTTCAGCGAAGTCGGCAACCGACGAGCCGCGGCGACCAGGGGTCGTGGGCTTGTACTTACGAATAGCCATGTTTTTCGTCCTCTTTCCGCTTAGCCGACCGACGTGAAGATGTCGATCGTGCCCGACTTCAGAGCAACAATGGCGCGCTTGGTGTCCTTGCGCTTGCCCATGCCGAAGCGGGTGCGGCGTGCCTTGCCGACGCGGTTAATGGTGTTAACAGACGCGACCTTGACGCCGAAAATCTTCTCGATGGCGAGCTTGATTTCGGTCTTCGTTGCGCGGGGGTCCACCTCGAAGGTGTACTTGCCCTCGTCGATCAGTCCGTAGGACTTCTCCGAGACAACCGGCTTGAAGATGATGTCGCGCGGATCCTTGTTTGCGGTCATGCCGAAACCTCCTCAGCGCCAGTCTTCGCTGCGACAAACGCGTCGAAGGCTGCCTTGGTGAAGACGATGTCGTCAGAGACGACCACGTCGTAAGCGTTCAGCTGGTCAACAGCGAGAACGTGAAGGTTCTCGAGGTTGCGTACGCTGAGCAGGCTCACCTCGTCGTCGCGCGTGAGCACAACGAGGACGTTCTTGCCCGGGAACGACTTCAGCAGTGCTGCAGCCTTCTTGGTCGAGGGTGCGCCCTCGATACCGAACGAGTCGATAACGTGCAGACGCTCGCCACGAACACGGTCGCTGATTGCACCGAGGAGGGCAGCAGCGATCATCTTCTTGGGGGTGCGCTGCGAGTAGTCGCGCGGCTGCGGTCCGTGGACAACGCCACCACCGCGGTGCTGCGGCATACGGATCGAGCCCTGACGAGCGTTACCCGTACCCTTCTGCTTGAACGGCTTCGAACCCGAACCGGACACAGCGCCACGGCCCTTGGTTGCGTGCGTTCCCTGGCGAGCTGCTGCCTGCTGGGCAACAACAACCTGGTGAATCAGCGGGACATTCGTTGCGACGTCAAAGATCGCGGCGGGCAGGTCGACCGAACCGGCCTTCTTGCCAGCAGCGCCCAGAACGTCGAGCTTAAGCGTGGAGTCAGCCATGATACTTAGGCACCCTTCACTGCGTTGCGGACGAAGACGATGCGTCCACGTGCACCGGGAACTGCGCCCTTAACGAGCATGAGTCCCTTCTCGGTGTCGATGGAGTGCACCGTGAGGTTAAGTACGGTCACGCGCTCGTTACCCATACGACCTGCCATGCGCATGCCCTTGAAGACGCGCGACGGGGTCGACGAAGCACCGATAGAACCGGGCTTACGGTGGTTACGGTGCTGACCGTGCGAAGCCGAAACACCAGCGAAGTTGTGGCGCTTCATGACACCAGCGGTGCCCTTACCCTTGCTCGTGCCGACCACGTCGACGAGCTGGCCGGCCTCGAAGGTACCGTCAACCGTGAGCTCCTGGCCGAGCGAGTAGTCGCCAGCGTCAGCGGTGCGGATCTCCGTCACGTGGCGGCGGGGCGTAACGCCTGCTGCCTCGAAGTGAGCCGTGAGGGGCTTGTTCACCTTGCGGGGGTCAATCTGACCGTAAGCGATCTGAACAGCGTTGTAGCCGTCGCGCTCAGGGGTACGGATCTGCGTAACCACGTTCGGTGCCAGCTCGATAACCGTTACCGGGATGAGCTTGCCGTTTTCGTTCCAGACCTGAGTCATGCCGAGCTTCGTGCCGAGCAGACCCTTGGAAACCTTGTTGTTGATATCAACCATTCTGATCCCCGCCCTTACAGCTTGATCTCGATGTTGACATCGGCAGGAAGGTCGAGGCGCATCAGCGAGTCGACAGCCTTAGGCGTCGGGTCGATGATGTCGATGAGGCGCTTGTGGGTGCGCATCTCGAAGTGCTCGCGGCTGTCCTTGTACTTGTGCGGTGAACGGATGACTGCCACCACGTTCTTTTCCGTCGGAAGGGGCACGGGGCCCACAACGGTCGCGCCCGCACGGGTCACGGTGTCGACGATCTTACGAGCCGACGAATCGATGACCTCGTGGTCATACGACTTCAGTCGGATGCGGATCTTTTGTCCCGCCATCTCTTTTTCTCTCTTTCCGCGTCATACCTCTCGGGCATTGGACGCACTGGGCGCAGCAATCTCATCTGCGCCTGGCACTTTCGCGTCACTCGCGTGACTCGATGCTGCACCACTATTTTGATATCAGACCAGGGATTTATCCCCAGCACCTCGCCTATCCCGACGGCATGCCGACAGGAGCTCAGTTTGGTTGGTGATGTTCTCCGACCCGCGGCCTAGGTCTCTGCGCTTTCACGCCGCCTATGCACTGCCCTGGTGGTGATTCGTACGCACGCAAAAAGCGCCGCCGAAATGTGGAACCTACATAGTCTGACAGACGCAGAACCATGCCGCAAACCCGGGCGTGTCGCGCTCAGCCGATACCCAGCCTCGCGCAAAAGAAGAGGGTTCCGGAACCTCGGGGCAAGGTTCCGGAACCCGGGTGTTGGGGGTGGCGGGTGAGACTTCCGAGGCTCTCCCCCGCCACAACCGGTGCTCGGTGGCTGAGCCAGGAGAACCGGGGTGGTGGGCGGGAGCTACCCGCCCACCTCGTGCTTCACAGTGACGCCCGCACCTCCCCGCGTCGACGACTGTTCAGCAACGTGTCAGTCCTGCATTTCGCGACGGTTGCGACGGATCACCAGCAGTACTGCACCGGCCAGGAGTGCGAAGCCTCCAGCCAGGCCCAGCGGCAGGGCATCCGAGGTACCCGTTGCCGGCAGCGGCTTCGGCGGCGTCGGAACCTTGTGCTGAGTCGAGCAGCTGTCGACGCAGTCGCCACCAGGCGTACCCGCCGGTGTCACCACGTTCTTCATGGTGACGCCCTTTGCGTCTGCCTTGACCGTGACAATGTAGCTCACGGAGGCCGTAGCGCCAGGCGCCAGGTCCGGGATCTGCCACGTCAGCGTCTCGCCGCTGAGGGTGAGCCCGGCAGGCAGGTTGCCTGCAAGGGTGGCGTTGTCGAGCACACCGCTCATGTCGTCGACTCCGAGAGCGCCGGTGAGGAGAACCTCGCCGATGTTCGTCGCTGTCAGCGTGTAGGTGATGTTGGTACCCGGCTTGACCGTCGAGCCCGAAGCCGGGTCGCTGGTCTTGCTGAGCGTCCACGCCGGAACCAGGTGGTCAGTCGTGCAACTGGTGACACACTCGCCGCCTGGTGTGACCGGGACGACGACGTTGCGCAGCGTGGCTCCGCGGGCATCTTCATGCACCTTGACCGTGTAGCTCACCGACACCGACTCTTCGACGTCGAGGGCGCCGATCGTCCAGGTCAGCGTCGTGCCGTCGAGGGTCAGTCCTTCAGGCAAGTCACCGACCAGGTCAGCGTGTGCGAACACATCCGCCAGGTTGTCGACAGACGTGACCGCCTCAAGAGCAACCGGACCGGTGTTCGTCGCCGTCAGCGTGTACGTGATCTCTTCACCAGGCAGAACCGACGAGCCCGAAGCTGGGTCGCTGGTCTTGGTGAGCGTCCACGCCGGAACCGGGTTCTCTGTCGTGCAGTCATCCACACACTCGCCACCAGGCGTAGTCGGTACGACGACGTTGCGCAGCGTGACGCCACGCGCATCTTCGTTGACCATGACCGTGTAGCTCACCGTCACCGTTTCACCCATGGCGATCGCACCGGTGGTCCAGGTCAAGGTTGTGCCCTCGAGCGTCAGACCATCAGCCAGCTCGCCCACGAGCTGAGCGTCATCGAGCACATCGCTCATGTCGTCTTCGGCCGTGACCGACGCGATCGCGACAGGACCGGTGTTGGTGACCGCCAGCGTGTAGGTGATTTCGTCACCGGGCAGAACCGTTGCTCCCGATCCGGGTTCGCTGGTCTTGCTCAGCGTCCAGGCCGGAACCGGGTGCTCAGTCACGCACGGGCCTTCGCACTCGCCGCCAGGCGTGGTCGGCACGACAACGTTGCGCAGCGTCACGCCACGAGCGTCCTCATTCACGACCACGGTGTAGCTGACCGAGACGGACCCTTCGAGTCCGACCTCACCGGCATCCCACGTGAGCGTGGTGCCTTCAAGCGTCAGGCCAGCAGGCAACTCGCCCACGAGCTCGGCGTTTGCCAGTACCTGGCTCAGGTCGTCTTCTGCCGACACCGACACGGCGACCGGACCAGTGTTGGTGACCGTGAGCGTGTACGTCACTTCGTCACCAGGCATGACCGTCGAACCGGAGACCGGGTCGCTGGTCTTGGTCAGCGACCACGCCGGAACCAGGTGCTCAGTCGAGCACGGACCTTCGCACTCGCCGCCCGGGCTGGTCGGCACGACCACGTTGCGCAGCGTTGCACCGCGAGCGTCATCGTGGATCACCACGGTGTAGCTGACCGATACCGAATCTTCGACATCGACGAGCCCAGCGTCCCACGTGAGCGTGGTGCCGTCGAGCGTCAGGCCCGCAGGCAACTCACCCACCAGGTCAGCGTGTGCCAGGACATCCGCAAGGTCATCCTCGGCCGTTGCCGATTCCACCAGGACGGGGCCCGTGTTGGTGATGGTGAGCGTGTACGTCACTTCGTCACCAGGCATGACCGTCGAACCGGAGACCGGGTCGCTGGTCTTGGTCAGGGACCACGCCGGAACCAGGTGCTCAGTCGAGCATGGGCCTTCGCACTCGCCGCCTGGCGTCTCCGGTGTCACGACGTTGCGCAGGGTTGCACCCCAGGCGTCATCGTTCACGACCACGGTGTAGCTGACCGTTACCGATTCTTCGACGGCGATGGCGCCGGCATCCCACATGAGCGTGGTACCAACGAGCGTCAGCGCGTCAGGTAGGTCTCCGACCAGTGCAGCGTCATCCAAAACGTTGCTGAGGTCGTCGATTGCCTCCACCGACTCGAGGTCGACAGGGCCCGTGTTCGTGATCAGCAGCGTGTAGGTGATTTCATCACCTGGCATCACAGTGGATCCGGATGCCGGGTCGCTGGTCTTCGTCAGCGTCCAGGCCGGAACCGGGTGTTCTGTCGTGCATGGGCCTTCACATTCGCCGCCTGGTGTGGTGGGAACCACCACGTTGCGCAGCGTCTCACCGAGTGCGTCGTCGTGAACGACGACCGTGTAGCTCACCGTCACCGTCTCACCGATGCCCAGCTCGCCAGCATCCCACGTGAGGGTCGTGCCATCGAGCGTCAGGCCGGCAGGCAGATCTCCCACGAGTTCGGCGTGAGCAAGAACCTCGGTGAGGTCGTCCTCGGCGGTGACGGCGGTAGCGACCTGGCCGGTGTTGGTAGCCGTCAGCGTGTAAGTAACTTCGTCACCAGGCAGCACCGACGATCCCGATACCGGGTCGCTGGACTTGGTCAACGACCAGCCGGGAACCGGGTTCTCCGTCGTGCAGTTCTCCTCGCAATCGCCACCGGGCGTTCCAGGAACAACCACGTTGCGTAGCGTCACACCGCGAGCGTCATCGTGGACAACCACGGTGTAGCTCACCGTTTCGACGCCGCCGACGGCGACCGTTCCGGCATCCCACGTGAGGGTCGTGCCGACCAACGTCAGTCCGGCCGGGAGCGGATCCACCAGGTCAGCGTGCGCGAGCACGTCGCTCAGGTTGTCCGTTGCGATGGCCGATGGCACCTCGATCGAACCGGTGTTCGTGATGGTGAGGGTGTACGTGACTGCCTCACCTGGCAACACCTTCGAGCCCGACGCGGGGTCACTCGACTTCGCCAGTGCCCACTTCGGCGTGAGGTGTGTCGTCGTGCAGTTCTCGACACACTCACCACCATCACCGGGTTCGACGCTGTTCTGTAGCGTCACTCCGTCGAAGCCGTCCTTGACGGTCACCGCGTAGTTGACAGTTGCCGTCTCGCCCGGAGCCATCGAGGGGATGGCCCAGGTGAGTACACCACCGCTGAGGGTGAGGCCGGCTGGCAACGGTTCGACAAGGTCGGCGTATGCGAGTACTCCGCTCAGGTCATCCGTCGCCATTGCACCGGTCACTGTTGCGTGTGCGGTGGTGTTCATCGCCGACAGTTCGTAGGTGATGACGTCACCGCCGACCACCGCGGATCCGCTTGCCGGGTCAGCGCTCTTGTTGATGCTCCACGCCGGCGTGTAGTGAACGGTGGAGCACAGCTCGCAGCTGGTCGGCGGGAATTCACCCGTAGCCGACACGCTGTTACGCAGCTCCACACCCCACTGATCGGGGTTCACCGTCACCGTGTAGGTGAGGGTGAGCGGTTCGCCAACGTTGACGCGTCCGATCGTCCACACCAGCGACGAGCCGGAGGCTGCCGCCGCACCCTGAGATGCGACGATGCTGGTGTTGTCGAGGGTGGCGTATGGCAGCACCGCGCTCATGTCATCGGTGACGACCACATTGTCAACGAAGCCCACCGGACCGGGCGTGACCGTCACCGTGTAGGTGATGGTGTCGCCAGGCTTGACGGTGCTTCCGCTGATCGGGTCAGACGACTTCGCCACCGCGTAGCTGCCGTTCGCACGGTTCAGCGTGTTGGTTGCGGTCACGATGACCGTCGTCTCCGCGTTCGTTGGCGTTTCGAAGACCATCGACGAGCCGGTAGCTGTGCCCGTGGCTCCCGTGATCGACATCGCGGTCGACCAGGTGAAGGACGGGTCGGTGACAGCGGGCAGGATCGTTTCCTCGACCGTGCACTCGCTACCAATCGGGATGCTCATCTCTGGGCTCCACGCACCACCAGCCGGGATGGCGAAGGTGTTCGGTTCACCGTCAGCCGGGAACGTGTCACCGTTGTCGGCAACACAGCCCCACTCGAAGGTGTACTGCGAGTCTGCTTCCAGGAGTCCGGAAGCGTCACCGGCAAATGCCTTCGTCACCGTGAAGTCACCAGTAGCACGAATGACCGAGTTGGTCACGGTGGCCGTTCCGACCGCCGGGCTGGCGCTCAGCGTGACAGGGGCACTGAACGAGCTGCCCGCCCACTGGTAGGAGTCGTCACCAGGCACCGGTGCCGACGGATCGTTCTCGCTGATGATGCGGCACTCGGTGCCGACGTAGTACGCATCAGGAGCTGTGAAGGTTCCGGTACCGATGAGGCTCCACGTCTTTGCCGCTTCTTCCACACCGTTGTACGAACATGCGTACGTACCGGTGTACTCAATACCCGTCGAGGGGGCGGTGTCGTTGACGCCCTCACCACGGTTGATGAGCTTCGTGATCGCAAACTGACCGTAGACGCGGTCGACGGAGTTGACGATGGTCATTCCTGCCGTTTCACCAGCAACGAGCTCACCAGCGTACTGAACGGCAGGTTGCGGGCCCCATACATACGAGGCGTCGGTGAACACGGTGGTGTCGAGAGTGTCTTCAACCGAACGGCACTCTGAGGTGAGCGGAATCTGCGGGTTGACCGGGTCAAGGGTAGCGAGGCCACCCGTAGCCGGAGCCGTCCAGCGGCCGGTAGCCACCGTTGTTCCGTCGTAATCACACGTCCAGCTACCGCCGACCGTCAACGCGGGGTTGGCGAAACCGTTACCAAGCGGAGCGTTCAGCTGCTTCGTGATCGAAATCGTCGCGTACACCCGCTCCGGGGTGTTCGTGACGGTGAACGAAGCCGGTCCGTTTGCCGTGACCGTTGCCGACTCTGCCGTAATCGTCGGGGAACCCCACGACCACGAAGCATCGACAAGGTCACTGTCGTCAGGCGCGTCCTCGGTGACCTCACAGATCGTGCCGAGCGGCAACACGGTGTCACCGGTCAGCGCCGCGTCGCCCGTGCCTGTCCGCGTCCAGGTGCCAGCGAAGGTCTCTTCGCGGGCGGTTCCTTCTGCGTATACGCAGGAGTAGTCGCCAGCGTAGACCGCGCCGTCATTGACGACATCGATCAGAGCGTCGGGGATTGTCTTCGTGATCTGAATGCCACCGGTGACGCGAGTGATGGGGTTGTCGACCACGACAGCGCGCGGCGATTCACCCACCGTCAGACGGCTGGTGTCGGAACCATCCACCGTGATGCTCTCGTCGCCCCACGCGTAGGAGCCGTCAAAGAGCCCTCCGGAGAACGGACCCTCGGTGACACCACAGAGCCAGCCCTGCGGAACATTGGTGATCAGCGGTACCGCTGCGACGCCCGGCATGACTGCCACTTCAGAAACCATGCGGTTCGGAGCGTCAGGGTTCAGAAGATCCGCTTCGTTAAGCGCACAGGCGATACCCACAGGGAACCCGGCGAAGCCCTCACCCGTGTAGCCGCTGGTCTGGCCGGAGAGAGTCTTGGCGACCGTCACCGATCCGGTGTTGCGCGCAACTTCGTTGGCCACCGTCATCTGGTTGCTGCTCGTCGTCTGGCTGACCGAAGTCACACCGACGAGAACGGGGTCAAGCCAGTAGAACGATCCATCTGTCGCGCTCGGTGCACTCGGCGAGTTTTCCGTCACCGTGCAGGAGGAGGTGAGCAGAACCTGCGTCGCCGATCCTGTTGTCGCGGTGAGCGTGGCGTTGGTGCCAGCAGACGAACCGGTTCCGCTCCACGTGCCAGCTGCGACAACGTCGCCGCCGTAGGAACATGACCAGTCACCGCTATAGGTGCGCTCTGCTGCCACGACTCCGGAGAAGCCGCCGTCATCGAAGAACTTCGCGACCGTGACCTCGCCGTAGACCCGCACCATGGAGTTGGTGACGGTCATGACCGGAGTGTCAGATTCAAGAACCGTGACTCCCGCCGTGTGGCTGTAGGTGGGGGCAGCCCAAGCGAAGGAAGCATCCTTCAGGCCTTCGTCAATCGCGCCTTCCTGAACCGTACATACGACGCCGATCGGGATATCGCTCCAGGTGGCCGTGCCACCATTAGCGATCGACTCGGTTGCGCCGATCTGTGCCGAATTGCCCGTTGCCGGGTTCGTGCAGGTCAGGGTCATCGGGAAGATCTCGTTCGAGCCTCCGGTGAATCCGTCTGCCAACGGCGTGACCGCCTTGGTGACGCTGACGCTACCGGTGCGAGCCGAAATGCTGTTCGTCGCCGCTACCGCAACCGCCGCGCCGTCAGCCGGAGTCGTGAAGCGAATACCGTCTGCGACCGGCGTGCCAACGGCACCCGTGGTCGAGAAGGTCACACCATCCCAGCGGTACGGGTCAACCGGAACCGGCAGGTCGCCTCCGGTGCGCTCGGTGACGGTACAGATCGAGCCGGCCGGAATGCCATCCGGTCCGCTGGCGCTTGCACCGGCGGCAACGGCAATGGTTCCGCTGATGTCCGGACCGCTCGGTGCGTCACAGACGTAGTCGAACGTGAAGTCCGTGGCGGCGAACTGCTCACCGGCGGTACCACCTGTCACGCTCTTGGCGACCGAGAACGAACCGGTCGTGCGCGTGATGGTGTTGGTCACCGTCGCGCTGGTGCCGTTAGCCGTGACGGGCAGGATGTCCGAAGGCAGGGAGACGGCCCAGCTGTAGGAGTTGTCACCAGGAACCGGGTTGGTCGGGTCAGTTTCTGTAACGCTACAGATGCTGCCGACGAGAAGCGCCGCGTGGTCGCCGGTCGTGTCGCTCAGCGTTGCTGTGCCACCCGCTGCCGGAACCGTCCAAGTTCCGCTCGCGTGCGGTTCGCCACCGAACGTACATGCCCAGGTGCCGGTGAAGGGGTCAGTCAGCGCGACCGACGCGTTGTTGACTACCGACTTCGTGATCGACAGCGGGCCGTAGACGCGGTTGACGTCGTTCGTGACCGTCACAAGCGCCGGCGTCGTGGACTCCGGAACCGTGACGGTTCCGCCTGCGGGGTCGTAGGTCGGAGTCGTCGACCATGCGTACGATGCACCTGGCAGGTTCGTGCTTCCGCTCGGCATGCTGGTCTCAACGACCGTGCACGAGGTTCCGATCGGCAGGTACGGCGTCTGCTGTGCAGCATCGAGCGGCGTCGTGAAGGTGAAGACACCCGTGTAGTTCGTGGCTTCGCCCTGAGCGGGCGCATCACATGCCACCGTGATTTCGAACGAGGTGCCTGCGCTGACCTGAGCCGCGTAGTTCGCGATCTCCTTGTCAACCGAGATGCGGTTGAAGCCGATCGCGGTGGGGTTGGTGACCGTGACGGTTGCGGGCTGCGCCACCGTGGCCGTGACGGAACCGTTGGTGAGACCCGTGTAGGTCGGGTCACCCCACACGTATCCGGGAGCGAGGTCGGGACGAGCTGCGGTCTCCGCGACAGTGCAGGAGACGCCGGACGGAACCTGAACCGTCTCGGACTCGCCGTGAGCAAGCGAGACGCTTCCGCTGATGCCAACATCTCCCTGAGCACACGCGTAGTTGATCGTGAAGTCGCCCGCGGTGTATCCGCCACCCTGAACGGTCTTGTTGATCGTCAGGTTAGCCATGTCACGCGTGAAGAAGTTCTGTACCGAACCGCTCGACTGGCCGTTGGTCGCGATGACCGCCGGCTGTGTGAAGGCGTTGCCGTCCCAGCGGAACGACGCGTTGGCGAAGTCGCCGGGCTGCTGCGCGAGAGTCTCGCTCAGGGTACAGGTCGACGTTGCCGGAACTCCGGTCACCGTCGTGCTCTGGCCTGCGGCCAGGTTGACCGTGCCCGACGCCGTCGTTGCAGCGCCGATTACACACGCGTAGTTAATAGCGAAGGTGCGGGTGTCACCGGTGTAGCCCGTGCTCGGCACGCCGGCGCGCGGCGTGACCTGCTTGCTAATGACGAGCGAGCCGGTGTTCTGCGTGACCGCGTTGGTGAGGTTGACCCGCACCGCGGAGTTCGCCGGAATCTGTACGGCAGCGCCAGGGTTGACAACCGGTGCGCCCCAGACGTACGAGCCATTGGCAAGGTCGGTAGAGGTGCCGGTCGGAGCGTTCAGCTCCGTCACGGTGCAGCTGGCGCCTGCGGGAAGGTTCGGAACCGTCACGACGGAGCCGGCGTTGCCGTTGGTGGCTGCCGGGTTGACGGTCACCTGACCGCCAAATGGTGCTCCGCCGCCGACGGTGCAGGAGTACTGCGCGGTAAACGCCTTCGCGGTGCCCTGCGTGTAGCCGCCCGCCGGTGAGGTCACAGTCTTCGTGATCTCAAGCGAGCCGGTCTGGAAGAGGTTCTTGACCGTACAGGTCGTGGACTGGCCATGCGTCAGCGTTATTTCGTTGTTCGCGTTGACCGTGACGTTGTTTGTACACGTCCACGGCCCGTTCTGCACGTAGCCACCTGTCGTGCCTGCGTTGTTGGCAACTTCGCTCAGGCGGTAGGTGCCGGCAATAACCGTCTGGTTCGTGACCGTGGTGGAGTTACCAGGACCAGATACGGTCTGGCCGCTGACTACGCCCTGTCCGAGTGCGCTCAGCGTCCAGTGCGCCGGCTGCGCAACAGGAGCCTGCTGCCCTGTCGAGGTGACCTGCTTGACGAGCGTGACTGTTGCCGTTGGCGTGTAGGTGTTGGTGTAAGTACACGTAATCGGCGCGGCCTGTGCCGTTGTCGCCGTGGTTCCACGCGGAATGGTGACCGCTCGGCCGCTCACGGTGACGCCCGGAACGGCTGCTCCCGTGCCGTCAACGCAAGCAACGCTCGTGAATGACCACGGAGCCGACTGTGCACCCTCGGTGATGGTAATGGCTTCACCACTGTTGTAGGTGCGGGTGACGCTCTGACCGTTCGTCAGGGTGAAGTTGCTACCCCACGGCGAGCCCGCGAGGGTCGACGAGCTGGTGAAGTTGAACGTCTGCGCCGGCGCCGTCGCGTACGGGGACACCACGTTCTTGTTAATCGTGACCTGACGAACCTGCTCGACGGACGCGTAGAGACATCCGTAGGTGGTCGTGCCCTCAACCGTACGGAACTGGTTGATCACGCCACCCAGGCTGGTCACCGTCGCGTTACACGAGTTGTTCGCCCCCTGTGGCGCAACAAAGCCCTGGATAACCAGGGTGTAGGTGAGGCCGTTGCTCACGAATGTTTGCGGGGAGATCTGGTTCAGAAAGTTCGTGAAGTCATCCGCACAGTTGTTGCCAGAACACAAGTTGGGCGTCTCATTCATCTGCCATGTGTAGGACAGGTCCATCTCGAGGAACCTGATGTCCATGTCACCGCGGTACCACTGATTCGTCGCCTGGACGGGATTGTTCTTGTGAGCCATGCGGCCCAGGTTGAAGATCTGACCAGTTTCGACCGTTGAGATGCTTCGCGGGGCGAACCCAAGCGCGCTCTGATCGGAAAGCGCGAGCTGCCCCGCGCTACCGTTCTGGTCACCGTGTGCAGTCCAGGCGGTGCTACCGCTTGAAATGTACGCGGTGTATCCATCCGAGTAAGAAGCCCCCGCGGTTCCTGCTGAGCCACCGGGGTTGGTGATCGATCCGGAGTTCGTCGAACTGACCGCTGAGCCATACCGATAATCATCGCCGGTGGTCGCGTTGGCAGTGCCATTTTGCGCTTGCGAGTTGGTGTATCCGACGTGCTTCTCCATGCGTGCTTGCACGTCTTGCCCGGCAGGCACCGTGATCGTCGCGGCGTCTGCCGGTGGCGCGTTGACGGAGTCGACCGCGACAACGCCACCGAAGACGACCGCGCCGACGGCGATGAGCGCCGCCCACTTATGCACGCGGCCGCCGCCCGGCTCCGCTCCATCTCTCGCGTTGCGCTGACTAAGGCCGGTGCGGCCCATGAGTCTGTCCCACCTGCTGGTAGGGACGTGCGTTGCCCGACGGTTGCGCTTGGCTGACCATCCAGATCGCGAGTTCGACATGACGAGATTCCTTCGATTGCTGCTCGCTGACGTGGGAGATCGCCGGCGATCGCTCAGAAAGATGCACAGGATTCCCAAGCGACACCCAGAACGTATGAGCGCCTTTATATGGCGACAAGAGATTCGTGCTGATCTCCGCACGAGTTCAGAGATGAGAGGCCTCTCATGTAAGGAAAGGCCGGGAGAGGAACCAAAAATCCCCGCACACCAGGGTGGCGACCTCCGTAGATTGGGTGCGACTTCTCCGTACCGCGAAGAGCGCTCACAGCCAACGGAAAAGACTCTTCCCGGAGACCCGAAGGAAGTGCTCCGCAAACGCTCAGACCGACAGCACCAGACGCGCAGAAACGGCTAATGGGGAGACGTCTGAGACGCTCCCCACTAGCCGTTCAGGTGCGGGCGTTATAGCCGCGAGCGCTCCTCTCGTTGCCTGCGGGTCACGAGCAGGCCGGCACCACCCACCAGGCCGATCAGGCCAAGCAGCAGCCACAGCCCGTTCACGGGTTCACCCGTTGCCGGCAGTGTCGGCGGCTTATTTGCGGCACCGATGGTGACCACGGCGTCGTCACTGTCGCGGCCCTTATCGTCAGGGTCACCGAACGTGTGGTAATCCACGATGGCCACGTTGGTGATTTGCCCGGCAGGAGCCGAGGCTGCCACCGTCGCGGTGAGCGTCAGCGTGGGCGCCACGGCCGTACCGACACCGACCGGCTGGAGCGGGCCGAACAGGGTGCAGGTGAGCATGCCACCGTAACCCTGGGCGTTGGCTCCGGCGATCTGACAGCTCTCCCAGTTCGGGAACACCGATTCATCGTCTTCGCCCGGCCACGTCACGTCGGTTACCTTCAGCGTGCTCGGAATCTCGTCCGTGATGATCACACCGTCGGCTGCCGAGTCATCACTGATGTTCTGCACCGCGATCGTGTACTTGATCGTGTCACCTGGCATCGCCTTCTCGACGGACGCGGTCTTCTCAACCTGGACTTCGGAGTGACGAGCCACAGCACACTCTGGCAGCGCCTCCGGATACACCGCGGTGAACGAGACCTCGGGGTTGACCGAGAATGTCACCGTGGAGTCCAGCCGCCATGCGTAGTCCAGCTCGCTGGGGTCAAGGATCATGCCGTTGAAGACCCAGTCTGCTTCCTCTTCCGGCGTCATGACCGTCGTGGTTCCGGGGATGTAGAAGCCGCCGCCTGGTGCATAGTCGCTGGCCCGCAGAAGTCGCCATCCTGGGTAGTCGATACTCACACCTTGGGGTGTAAAGGCAGACCCTGGCCACTCAATCTCATCAGTCCAGCTGAGCGATCCTCCTGGTTCCGTCAGCTCCACGTTCGGCGGCTCGTGCGCACCTGGCGTGTTCGGCGTCCACAGGAAGTTGATGGGCTCATCCCGCAGCGTCTCAGACTTCACCACCGTCCAATGCAGGTACGGAGCGTCGCCGACGCACACGGCACTGACGACCGCGGCGACATCGCGAACCGGAATGGTCACCGTGTCGCAGTCGTTCTCCGGGTTCTGATCGCCCGTCATCTCGACGCAGGCTTCGTTAATGAACTCTTCAATCGGCACAGGGGCGGGCGGATCGACCTCTTCGGAGAGCACATCCGTCACCTCGGGCAGCGTGAACATCACCGTCACGGTAATCGTCACCGACTCCTCGATGCCGATCTCATCGATCATGACCGCGACGTCATTGGCGTCGTAGCCTGGCACCGACGACCAGGTGTGGCCCGCGCTCACCGCGATGTTCGTGATCACGAGGCGATCGTTGATCGACGTGTCTGTCACCAGAACGTCAAGCGCGGGTCGCGTGCCGTGGTTGGTGACGGTCAGTTCGTAGTCGAACGTGTCGCCCGGCTCAACCGAGGTCTGGTCTTCGCCCAGGCCCGCGGTCTTGTCAATCGAGACGTCGTCGTAGTGCACCACGTCGCACACATCATCCGAGTCTTCGTAGTTGCCCGAGATGATGGTTCCGGTGTTGCCGACCGCGATGCCCTCGCCCTCCGGCTGACATACCCACGGTGCGTTGACGGCTTCTTCGCTCGTGCTGAGCGTCACCGTCACCTGGTAGATATGCGCTTCGGAACCAACACTGCCGTTGTCGACGATGGTCCAGATGCCTTCGCCGTCGAACGATGCGTTCGTCGGTGCGGGTGTGGAACCGATGGCCGTCGCGGTGGCGTCGCCCACCATGTCGACACCGTCTGGCAGGTTGAGTTCGTCGGTCAGGTCGTAGAACACGGTCTCACCCTCGGGTGCCAGTGGCGCCACCACCGTCAGGTTGTAGGTGAGCGTCCAGGTGCCGTCGCCGTTGTCTACGACGTTTTCTGTGCTCTTATCGACCATCGGCGTGTACGGTTCTGCACACGCGTGCGACTCGCCACCATCGTTGTCGTCGGTGAGGTACGCGGTGTTCAAGAACCCGCCAGCCTCACTTCCGTACGGGTCGCACCACGTGGTTCCGTCGTCGTATGCGTCGGCCGTCACGTCGGCGTTGACCGTCACCGTGTAGACCTCGGTGCCAAACGGCGGGTCAATGACCTCGTCGGTGGCGAGCGTTGCGGTGTCGTCGTCGGCGAATGGCTGATCGGTCATACCGTTGCCCGACCATGTCGCGTCGATGATGTCGATGCCTTCGCCGTACTGCAACTCGTCAGACAGGCTGTATTCGTAGCCGGAGAACTCAGAGTTGTTCGTGACGGTGATCTCGTACTCGATCGTCCACGTGCCGTCCTCGTTCTGTACTGCCGACGTCACCTGCTTGTCGACGGTTCCGGTGGCGGGTATTGCCGTGTTCACGATGCGGCATGTGGCGTCCTCACCGATTTCGAGCCACAGTTGGGCGTCATCGAGGGCGATCGGATCGCCGCTGCCGGTATCACGACATGCCCAGTCGCTCGCGGTGTAGCCGCTCGGACCCATCTCACCGAGGGTGATCGGGGTGTCGGCGACTGCCTCGCCACTGATCGCTGCGATGTTTTCCGAAACCATGGTTCCGGTACCGCTGATCAGGGTGACTTCGGCCATTGCGGTGAGCGTCCAGTCATCGGCGCTTGCGAGTCCGCCGCCGGTGTTGATGATCTCCTTCTCCAGTGTCAGCTGCGGCTTCTGCGACGTGTTGGTGAACCAGCACGTCCAGCGCTCTCCGGCACCGATAGTGACGACCGGGTCTTCGAGTGAGGTCTCGATCGCGACCGTTTCGGGTGCGATTTCTGGGCGCTGGTTAGTGCAGGATAGGTCGGTCCACAGGTAGCCTGCGGAGCCCTCGCCTTCATTCAGCGTGTAGGTTCCCGGAATGACTTCGCGCGTCTCACTGTGATCGAAGTACAGGGTGTCTGCATCGCCCATTCGGGCTTCAAGCAGGCCATCCCAGTCGGTCTCGACCGCCGAACCGCCATTGTCGTTGTTGACAACCTTGTAGAGCGTCAGCTCGCCGGGCTGCGCGGTGTTCGTGAAGATACAGGTGATGTTTTCGCCCACCTGCGCTGTCACGGTGGTGCCGACGAGGCCCGACGTACATGTCAGGTCGGTCAGTTTGAAGCCGTCTGCTCCTCCCGACTCACTGAGCGCGTAGCCGACACCAGCGTGCACGGTGCCGGTGACGCCAGACTGACCGTTGAAGTTGCCCTCGCTGGACGATGCGTACAGCGTCCAATCGGTCGGCTCTGCGTCGGTGCCCCACTGATTGACGACAGACTTGATCAGCGTGAGCTTTGGCGCCATATCGTCGTTGACGAAGCGGTAGATGTCGGTCGCCAGCGGCGACACCTTCACCTGCCAGTTGCCATCGTCGTCCTGCTGCGGATAGCCCGCAGGATCGGGGTTTGCGACGACATCCACCCAGCTACCGCCAACCCACTGCTGCAGTTTACTGAAGGCATATCCGGGTACCGCCGATTCGGTCAGCGTGTAGACGTGATCCGGGCGCACCGTGATGGTGTTCGCGGGGCTCGTGACGCTGTCGCCGACGACGGTGCTTGCCGAGAGGCCAGCGAGCGCGTCAGGCGTTGCCGTCAGCGTGAAGTCCGCGGGGCCGGCTTCGCCGCCGTTGTCGTTCGTGACATGCTTTTCGAGCACCAGGAATGCGGTGCGGTTGATCGCCGCGCATCGCACGCTGGCGCCGAGCGGAACCGTCACACCGCCGTTGAGGCCGTCGCTGAATCCAGGAATCACGTTGCCTTGAGCGTCGAGCTGAACACACACCCAGCTACCGGTCGATGGCGGTGTGATCACGGCGTTCGGGGCGACGCTCTGCACGTAGGTTGCCGGGCCACTCTCACCGAGCTCGTATCGCACGTTCGGCGAGACGGGGCCGGTGACCCCTGCCGGGCCGGTCGGGCCCGCGATGGCCGAGTCGGGGCCGTACGCGGTCATGGTCCAGTCGCTCGGAGAAGCACTACCGTTTGCGACTGTCTTCATGAGCGTCAGTTGCGAACCACATGTCACGACGTTGTTGATCGTGTACATGTTGATTTCAGCGTCGGCGTCGAGCTCGACGTCGAATGGCAGCGCCATCGAGACGACGTCACCACCCGAGTCACGAAGTTCCACTCCGGCCACCCGGCACTGCGGGAGTGCGGTGGGCATTGCCGTCATGGTCTCGTTGATCTCGACGGCGGTGCCCTCATCGATGTCGCCGCGCGGCACGTTCCACGGTTGTGCGGTGCCATCCAGCAAAAGCGATGCGGTGAGCCCTTCGTTCATGAAGGGGTTCTCTGCGTTCGAGTATTCGACGCCGTTGATCGTCCATACCTTCTCGACCGTGATGCTGGTCTTGACGAGTTGCGGCTTGTTGTAGACCGTGCACGATACCGAGGCGTTGGCCGGAACCGGCACGTCGAATGCAGGGTTGGTGCCGACGGTCTGGTTGGTCACCGACACCGGACTGGTGTCACCGTTGAGCAGTGTCGCCGTACATACGGCGTTCATTCCGCCCTGCGTGACGATGCCGTAGCCCGCGGGCAGTTGCTCGTTGACTCGTACCGTGCCTGTGCTGGTTCCGCCTGTGTAGGTGAGTGGGAAGTTCACCGCACCGGTGACGGGAGCCGTGGCACCGGTTCCGCCGTTTCCGACGGCGAGTCCGGCGGTCTGCGATACCGCGTCGAATGTCCAGCCACCCGCGGGGGTCGCGCCGGTGACGTCTTCGCCGGCGTTGCCGTTCGGCACCACCTGCTTGACGATGGTCAGCGAGCCGAGGCAGTCACCGAGGGCTGCGTTGCGCACGGCCGCGGCCGCCGCGTCGAAGGTGGGTTCTTGGAAGTAGTCGCCGTCAGCGACCGGGCCAGAGATGGCTGCCAGGTTGTTGGCAGGGCCACCGATACCGGCGCCGACGCCCACCGCGACGATGCGGGTTCCGTTGGCTTTCAACTCGTTGGCCGAGAGTGCGCCGTTTTCAACTTCGCGGAACCTCGTGTAGTCGCCTGGGCCCTCTTCGCCGCCGTAGAACGTCGGGTTGCCATCGGTGATGACGAGGACGACGTCGTAGGTGAGGTTGGGGATTTGGCTGAGGCCGCGGTCCCAGTTGGTTGCGCCTGTCGGGGTCGAGAACGAGTCGATGTGAGCTCGCACGGCATCGGCACCCGCGGCGGTGGAGACCTGGGTTTGCGCCAGGGTGCTGCCTGCGGAGGCTGGGGCGTTACTTGCGAAGGTGTACACGCCGACTGTCGAGTTGGTTCCTTCCAGCGCCGTAACCATCGCGGACCCGGCTTCTTTAATCTGTGGGAGCTGTCCGGCGAGCGAGCCAGACAGGTCAAACAGCAGCGCAACGTCGACACCACATGCGGGGTCGCGTGACACGTTGTCGCGCGACATCACGAAGGTGCCGCCAGAAGCGCGCGCGGAGGAGGAGCCGGTTCCGATCATGAAGTCGACGCGCGAGTCTTGCGGGTCCGCTGAAATGGGGTCGGTCTGTGCGGCATACTTCGTGATCGTCGAGCCAGAGCCGCCGGTCGCGAAGTCGGTGTTGATTCGCCAACCGACTGGTGCTGTCTCGGGCACGATCCAGAACTGTTTGCCTGCATTCGTTGTTGTTGCCTCGGGGACGGTGAAGACACATTTGCCGTCCGCGCCGGTCGATATACACTGTGCCCAGTCCTCGGCGATGGGCGCGGCGGGGCCAGCGTCGGTGCCTGTCCACATGCGCAGTGTCGCGCCGGAAAGACCGTCGATGCCTGCCAAACCGTCGCGGTCACCTGCGACATAGGTTGTGATCGTCGTGGATGCTGCCGCCGTCAACGTGTAGGTGCACGTGAGTGCGCGGGGCTCGCCGTTGTCACTCGTGTTGCTGGTGAACGTCACACGTTGTGTCGCGCTGTCCCAGCTCACGCGGTTGCTGTTTTCGTTGCAGGCCAGCGCTGCGCTGTATTTGTTGGCGAGTGCGTTGTCGACTGCGGAGATGTCGATTTGGTACGTGAAGCCACGTTCGACGGAGATCGGCGTGTTGTTGGTTGGCAGGTTGTGGAAGTCGGTCGATTCGACTTCGGTGGCGCTTGCCGTCCAGTTGTCGACCGTTGCAGTTCCTCCGTTAATGACGACGGAGAGGCTAATCGAGCCACAGGGGTCACCTGCGGCGGGTACGCAGCCGGGGAGGAGTGCCATGAGGCTGGGCAGGGCTGGGGTCGACTCCGGTGAGGGGTCGGCGGAAGGAGTCGGACGTGGCACGGCGGTTGGTGCGGCGCCGGTTGGCTCGGGTGACGGGTCTGGGGTCGGCTCCGGCTCGGGTGCGCCTGTGGGTTCAGGTTCCGTCGGTGGCTGGGATGGCGTTGGTGCCGCGCCTGTGGGTGTGGGATCTGCCGTCGTCACCGGGTTGGGTGTGCCTGAGGGCTCGGGCGAAGGATCCGCGCTCTGGGATGGATCTGGCGATGGCGATGGTGTTGCCGTGTCGTTTGCGGCCGGTTGGGTCGACGACGGTGGCGGGGCCGCGGCTGTTGCCGCTGGCGCGAAGCCACCGACGATGAGTCCGCTTGCGAGGATGGCTGCGACGATGGCGCCGTATCTGCGGCGGTGTACGTCGAGTATCCCCGGCTGCGGACTGTGGGTCCGTCGGTCGTTGCGTGTAAGTGACCATCGAGATCGCGAGTTCGACATGGGAAGGATTCCTTCGCTTGCTACCCGTCAACGAAGAACTCGCCGGCGGTCGCCAGGGCATAGGCAGGAATCCCCGGCGACACGGCGAAAATACGTTCGCTATATCGGGTCAACAAGTGGTTGTCGCGTATATCCGCAGGAAATCAGTCTGACCACCGCAGAATTGCATCCTCGATAGAGGACTTTCGCAAGGAATTCGGGTATTCGATGGGCCAGATTTGAGCGTTTTTTGTGGGCTGGCTGCGTAGGTTTTGCGCGCTTCACAGGCAACCCAAATCGTGTTGCGAAGCAACTCGAAGCAACCGTCTTGCTGGTGATGACGGATCGGGGCCACGTGCTACAGAGGCAGGGCGATGGTTGCGGGGATGGAATCGGTCGTCCTGATTCCCACGTTGATTTTGTTGGGTGAAGTGCACGGCGTGCGAGGGAGAGTCGGATGCGGTTCATGAGTTGCGGATGCTCGGTGGAGTGCGCGAAGGTCGCGGGCACGTCGGTCCCCGTCCCACTCCACGTACCTCCGCTACGCGCCTCCGCCGCGCCGCGCCGGCCGCGCGATGGCGGGGTGGCGGGGTCGCGGGGTCGCGGGGTGGCGGGGTCGCGGGGTGGCGGGGTCACGGGGTCGCGGGGTCGCGGGGTCGCGACAAGGCCGACTTGGCGTCAACAACCCGCTCACTCCGCCGCGCCGCGCCGGCCGCGCGATGGCGGGGTGGCGGGGTCGCGGGGTCGCGGGGTCGCGGGGTCGCGACAAGGCCGACTTGGCGTCAACAACCCGCTCACTCCGCCGCGCCGCGCCGGCCGCGCGATGGCGGGGTGGCGGGGTGGCGGGGTGGCGGGGTGGCGGGGTGGCGGCAAGGCCGACTTGGCGTCAACAACCCGCTCACTGCGCCGGCCGCGCGATGGCGGGGTGGCGCGGCGATGGGGTTGCGGGTGATCATGCGGCTGCCGATTCTCGTGTGGGTGGTGACGAGGTTTGTCGGAAGCGGGGATCGGGCAGAGCGATGTCTTGGAACGCATACTCGAGGGCTGCCCGAGCGGGCAGTGGCTGCGGCGGATGGTCGGGGTGGGTAAGGGTGAAATCGCCCTTACCCTGCCGAGTTATGCGCCATTTATTGTTGTGGACGTTGAGATGGTGGTACTGACAGAGCAGGATGCCGCGGTCGATATCGGTGGTTCCGCCCTCTTCCCACGGGTCGATGTGGTGGGCTTCGGTGTAGGACGCTGGACGGTCGCAATTGGGCCACCGGCAGCCGCCATCACGGATCGCGAGGACGGTTTTCTGCGCCGCAGTGAACTTTCGAACTGATCGGCCGAGGTTGAGCGGGTTGCCGCTCGCGTCAAACGTCGCGTGGATGCTTTCGCTGTTGCAGAGGTGCTGGTCGGCGACTCCGCCGGGAAGCACGGTGAGTCGGTCTTCGGTGTATGCGACGGGTGCGCGATGGCCGTGGTCGTCGATGACCTGGACGAGGCGGACGCCCGCTTGACGGGTACCGAACACGCTTTTCGCGTCGGCGAGGATTCCGGCGCGCACGATGTCAGTCATCAGGTCGCTCGCAAGTTGTTCGTTTGTGCGTGGGTCTTTAGCGAGCGCGGCGGCTCTCTCAATTTCGGCCGAGTCGACGAAGCGGGGGCCGCCGCGGCGCGGGCGCAGAGCCGCATCGTGGGCCGCGGCGATCAACAGTGCCGTCTGGTCATCGAGAGTCCATATGACGCGGGTGGCGCCGGTGTCGGTTTGGAACATCCGAAACGACCGCGCCTCATAGCGCTCATCGAATCGACGCTTGGCACCCTCAGGGTCGAGTTGGTCTCGCATGAATCGGGCGTGCGCGAGCAGATCTTTGATCGTGCGAACACGCGCTTCCACAACAAGTTGCTCGGCGGCCAGACTCCACGCCTCGCGGGCTGCTGCATCAAATGCGTCTGCTTCTTCGACGGTCGGCGTGTATTCGACCATCACGGTGTCGCCGATGAGATCGCTAGAGCCATCACGGTCGTGATTGCAGACTCCCCCAGCGTCGCCGCCACTGTGGCCGCAATCGCCGGCGCCGCATTCACCACATGTGGGCGCGGCAGTCTTCTTCACCAGGATCGGGAGGGGGTTGCCGTCAGCGTCTCGGGGCATGCGGGGTGGTTCACCGAGTCCGGTGCGAATCGTGTCGAACTGCGCGTTCGACAGCGCCTGGTCTCGCAACGCGACGCGAAGCGGTTCATGCCATGCACGCGGCTGACACACCGCGGATACGCCAGCTTCGTCGCCGGTAGCCCCGGAACCATCACCATCGTCGTCACTACCGTCACCGTTTGCACCGCCGGCACCATCGTCGTGCCCGCCGCTGCGCGTATCGGGTTCGCGTTCTCCAACGCCGACGACCGCATCCGGCAGCCCCGTGGTTCCGGTCGCATCAACCAAGCTCTCACTCACCCGCACCTGACGGGCGGCCTCGGCCTGTGAAACCCCCAGAATCTCTTGCACCAGCGACACTGCCGAGCGGTGTCCGCGCTTTGCGGCGAGACCGCCATGCCCAAACGCACGCGCGGACCGCGCAGATGCGATGCCCGTCGCGATCTGCCGCAATAGGGCAACCTGTCGCTCGACGGCGGCGCTCTCTTGCATGATCGCGTGAATCTCCGCGTCATTCATGCCCAGCATCAGCGCCTCGAACTCCGCTGCCGTCACACCCGCATGACCACCAGAATGTGCGGCAGAATTCTCGCCGCACGAGCACGCGACAGCGGAAGCGTCATGCCCACAAAGAGTGGGAATCAGCTCCGCAATGTCGCCTAAAGTTGCCATGTCTTATTCTCTCACCAGCCACCGACATTGGTAAATAGGTTCGAAAGAAGATGTGGACAAGACGCTGCGGATTGAGATTGTGGAGGAGCCGAGTCCGACGAGTTACCGCGACACCACGGCGATCGTCCCGGCGGCCACATGGATCATGTGGCCGCGCTTCGGCCCAATGCGCAATACACCCTCTGAGCATCCCGCTCGACACCCGTCGCCGGACTGAAACACCAACGCGACGGGCCCGCCTCGCTGGCATTACTACGCGCCGCTCTGGCCCCACTTGCGACTTGCCTCGCATGACCGTACTTCACATCGATGCGTCAGAGACAGAGGCGGCAGGAACCAAGAACGATCCAAGCCATCGCGCCGCCCACGCCAGTAGCCCTCATCAGGCCAGCCGTCCAGGACACCGAATTCTGTGTAGCCAAAGGCCTCTTACTCAGAACCGGATGGGCCAGACGCGGATACGCGCGCAAGCCATCCACTCCTTTGGCCCATGGTTCGAGCACCCCAGCACCCAAACCCCCAACCATCCCCCAACCCCCAGCCTCAGAACCGCGGCAGCCGCCAAGCCCAAACCCCAAACCCCAAAAACCCAAACCCCAAAAAACAAGAATCGGCCGCCGCAACTCCTCAAACTCGAGGTGTTGCGGCGGCCGCTAGAACCCGCCCTTCGGGGGTTCACGTCGTGGGGACGTTTATTCGTTGCCGATGTTCTTGTCGATGTTGTCGCGAACCTCATCGATCTTCGCGTCGGCAGAGTCGGGCAGAACGTTCTTAGCGAAGCCCGAGACGCCGTCAAGCACCTTGTCGCTAATGTCTTCGGCCCGCTCGCTGTTCAGCGCATCGTTGACCTTTTCCTTGTTCTGCTCGAAAAGCTCTTTGCCCTTGTTGACGATGTCGTCGAGTCCCATGGGATCCCCTTCACGTACCTACGCCGCGCAGTGCGGGCGTCTTCACAAGCATTCTTACCCGAGTTACGCCCCGGGGTAAATACCCAATTGCAGAACTACGGCGCCGGAACCTCGGTTCCGGGGAACATGACAACGCACGACTCCTGAATGGTTACGGGGGTCTGCGTCGTGGTCGGGCTGTATCGCACCGAAAGCGGCACGTTGACGCCCTCGGGCACGCTGGAGGTAAACGACACCGTCTCGCTCTCCCCCATCGCAATCGTCGTGAAAATGTTCCGGGCATCCAGGCCGTTGTAATTGCCCGAACGATCCATGCTCGAGTAGTCGCTGTACTCCGGGCTGGTCGCGACGAGCTCGCCGCCAGGCAGCGCAAACGACAGCACGTCAAGCATCATCGTGGTGCGCGGCACACCGAAGTTTCCGTTGCGGGCACCCAGCGTGTAGTTCGAGAAGTTTCCGTGCGGAATGTTGTTCGTCATCGTGATCGACGTTGTCACGGTGCGAGCGTTCGGGTCACACGCCACGTCCATCGACGTCGACAGGTAGTACTCGAGCTTCGAGTACGCGGCATCGTTGAGATAGATGCCCACCTGCGCAGTGGTCGCGGTGTCGGTGTAGATGCGGCCGTCGGTGCCGAACTCAGCAGACATCGCCTGCTCGTTCGGGTTGACGAACGACATGTAGACGCGCTGCTCGGCATTGCCACGGTCGAAGGCATCGAACATCGCCATCGGCTCCCAGTCACCCGACATAACCTTCGCGAAGATCGCCCCAGCGGCAGCGTCGAAGAACAGCTGAGCCTCGGCACCCGTGCCGAAGTCTTCGTAGGCGTCGCTCATCAGCGTCTGCACGGCGTTGTCGCCCGTGACCTGACGGTCATAACCCGGAACATCCACAGGGCCGGCAACAGCCAGCATGTAAGAGAGCATGACCGGGTCAAGCGAGATCACACCGTCGAGAGTTTCGTCGGTCGCCTTAGTCCAGAGCTGCTGAATGTAGGACGACGTGTCGGCAAACTCGGGGAAGCGCGAGTAATTCTGCACGTACTGCGTCGTGTCATTCTCGAACAGCGCCGCCTTCTCCGCCGGCTCGATGTACGGCAGACCCGTGCCACCGTAGCCGAGCGCCGCAAACGACACGACCGCCCAGTCTTCACGCATCGTGACCTTGCCGTCGGTGATCGACAGAATGGCCGCGTTGCCGGGGTTACCACCGGTCGAGCGAATCTCGGCGTTGTTCTGGAACATCACCGCGTAGTTACGCGTGCCACCGTCGCCAAGCATCGGAAGAATGGTCGGCAGGTACTTGTTGCCCACCTCGATGAGCGGCGTTGCCTCAGCAACCATGTCAACGACCTGGCCGATGTTGTCTTCAACGAACGGCAGAATCGCGTCGCGGTCGATCTTGTCGAGGTGCCCCTGCGCCTTGACGAACGTCTCCGACAGCGCGGGCAGCAGCGGCATCACTTCGCGGAACGGTTGCAGATCAATACCGCCCGCAACTGAAATTCCGGAGAGGTCAAAAGTCTTGAGCAGCTCGAGCACCGACGGCAGCGCCTCGCTGACGATAATGTCGGTGGCCTTCGTGGTTTCGGCGACCGCTTCGATGTTGGCGCCGACGAACGGAACCTTGGCGGCGAGATCCCAGAGCGGCGTATCGACCGTCTTGTTGGCGCTGGCAGAGAGCGTCTTGATCTTCTCGGCAGAGGCCGCAACGGCCTCGGTGTCGCCGTCCTTCACCTGGTCGACGACCGAGACGAGCTCTTTCTTCATGTCGGTGAGGTCGTCGCGCACCTGCATCGCCTGCCCGTAGAGCGTGTAGGCGACCCATCCGGCAGCGGCGAGAATCAGCAGCAGCGGAACAAACACCAGCCACGGCCACACGCGGTGACGGCGACGCTTCTTCACCGTGGGCTGCTTCGCGGGCTCGTCGGCAATCGTGAGCGGCTTCGTCATGTCGTCTTCTTCCTTCGCAGCCGGCAACGGCTGACCGTCACGTTGCATCATGGCGTCGTAAGCGGCACGCAACTGATCCTGCGACGAGACCCGTGGTTCCGCCGCCCCCGCGGCTTCGCCAGCGGCCCCAGAAGCGGAACCAGCGGAACCATCAGAAGCAGCACCAGAAGCGGAACCATCAGAAACAGCACGAGAGACGGGGTCGTCAAACGTCGGCCCAGCATCAGGGGTGGTGTTGTCGGATGCTGCCTGCTGAGCTTGCTCCCGTGCTTCGCGGCGGCTGCGGGGGGTTTGATCGCTAATGAGAAACTCCTCGGGTCAGAGCGATCTTACCGGGCGCGCATGGGGCGCATCTGAGTGAAGCCCGCCTAAACGCCGAGTGCCTGCCCTGCTAGCATCGTTGAAGCCGCGGTCCGGCTGAACGCGCCAAGCGTCGTGCGGGTGACCGCCGCGAGCGCGGAGGGCAAACGTGGCAGGCATTCTGGTGCACGAGTGGCTTGCCCGGCACGGCGGTTCTGAGAACGTGTTTGAGGTTCTCTCCGACGCCTTCCCCGACGCCGAGCGCTTTTGCCTGTGGAATGACAGCGATGGCCGCTTCACGGGCGTCGAAGAGACGATGCTGGCCCGCGCCCCACTGCGTAAGAGTAAGGCCCTCGCCCTGCCGTTCATGCCGTTCGCGTGGCGCCACCTGCCGGCCCGCGACGCCGACTGGGTTCTCGTCAGCAGCCACCTGTTCGCGCATCAGGCGCGCTTCGCTGGCCCCGCACGCGAGGTTCCGAAGCTCGTTTACGCGCACACCCCAGCGCGCTACATCTGGACCCCCGAGCTCGACGGCCGCGGATCCGGCCTCGCGGCCCGCGCCGTGTCGAGCATGCTGAAGCCCCTCGACCGCAAGCGCGCCGCCGAGCCCCACGCGATCGCCGCGAACAGCAAGTTCATCGCCGAGCGCATCGCCAACACGTGGGAGCGCGAAGCGCAGGTCATCTACCCTCCCGTCAACGTCTCGGCGTTCACGATGCCGCGCCCCCTCACCCGTGAGGAGCGCGCCCAGCTCCCGAAGCTCCCCGAGCAGTTTCTCCTCGGCGTCTCACGCTTTGTTCCGTATAAGCGTCTCGACCGCGCGATCGACGCGGGCGTCGCCGCGGGTCTGCCCGTCGTGCTCGCCGGTGGCGGACCCGACGAAGAGCGCCTGCGCGCCCTCGCCGCCGAGAAGAAGGCGCACGTCACGTTCGTGCACAATCCGTCGACCGCGGTGCTGGCTGACCTGTACGTCCGCGCGCTGGCGCTCGTCTTTCCGGCGATTGAAGACTTCGGCATCATGCCGGTCGAGGCGATGGCGACCGGAACCCCGGTGGTCGCAAGTGCCGTCGGCGGAACCGCCGAAACGGTTGTTGATGGCGTGACTGGGGCACTGGTGCACGAGTGGAACCACGCCGAGCTGGCAGAGGCGGTGCCCCGTGCGATTGGCACGGCTCCGCAGGCTGCCATCGACCGCGCGAAAGAGTTTGACACGAGTGTCTTCACGAAGCGCATCACCGAGTGGGTCGCGCACGAGACCGGTGGCACCGCATGACCCTGTTCGTTGACGACCGCTACCGCGGCGAGCACGGCATCGGCCGGTACGCCCGCGAAGTGCTCGAGCGCTTGCACCCGGAGGCTACGCCGCTCGAACTCGACGGCAGCCCGTATGCGCCGACCGACGCGTTCCGCTCGCTGCCGCAGGTGGGCGCCCACGACCTCGTGTACTCCCCCGGTTATGGCGCGCTCGTGCGGGCGCCGAAGCAGATCATCACGGTGCACGACCTCATTCAGTTGCGGTCGCCGTGGCCCGGGCGTGCGAAATTCATCGCGTACTACGGCGGCCCGGTGCGACGCGTGGTGCGCAAGGCTGGTGTCGTGCTGACGGTGTCGGAGACGTCGGCGCGCGACATTCGCGCGTGGGTGCGTGACGACAACGTGCGCGTCGTCAACGCCGGCAATGGGTGCTCCGCGGCGTTCACCCCCGAAGGCTCGCAAGCCGAAGCCCCAGACCCCTACCTCATGTATGTCGGCAACACCCGGCACCACAAAAACCTGGGCGTGGTCGTGCGGGCACTTGCCCTCACCCCCGGCGTGCACCTGCGCGCCGTTATTCCCAGCCCCGAGGTTCCGCTCGCCGACGCCCTCGCTGCCGAAGCTGGTGTCACGAACCGCGTCGAGTGGATCTCGGGAGTCGACGACGAGCAGCTCGCGGCGCTGTATCGCGGCGCGGTGGCCACCGTCATGCCGTCAACCGACGAGGGCTTCGGGCTGCCGGCGCTCGAGTCGATTGCGTGTGGGGTTCCGGTGATTCACTGGCGCGGCTGCGAGTCCGTCGCCGAAATCGTGGGCGACAAGGGTTGGGCACTCGACGACGCGACCGATGCGCCCGCGTGGGCTGAGGTGTTCGCGACCGCCGCGAGCGCCCGCCGCCGGGTGACACTGCCCGCGGGTCTCTACGACTGGAACCGCACCGCCAGCATCATCTCTGACGAGTTGGAGCGCGCCCTCGGCTCATAGCCCGAGCACGAACTCCCGCAGGGTGCGAGCCTTGGCCTCCCATGACTCCCCCGCCGCGCGGGCGACGCCAGCCTGGTTCGGCGACACATGCGCGAGCGCCCGAGTGAACGCCGCATCGGCGTCCGCCGCATGGGTATAGGTGTACAGCCCGACGGCGGGGTCGGCCTGCAGCACCGGGGTCTCGCGCGTGACGACGGCGAGACCGGCGGCGAGGTATTCATACAGCTTCATGGGGCTGCGGCCCGCGTTGAGCGGGTCGTCTGACAGCGGCAACAGGCCGAGGCGCGCGCCGTGCAGGAGCGTGGGCAGATCGTCGTAGGCGACGGCTCCGAGCAGGTCAATGTTCGACGGCAGGTTGTCGGGGGCGGAACCATGGGGCCCTGCAACAGCGAACCGCACGTCTGGGTGCGCCGCAGCCCACGCCGCAAGCTGCGCCCAGTCAAAGCGCGCGTCGAGCGCGCCGACGTACGCGGCCACGGCCGCGCGCTCGGCGGTGTCGGTCGTGGTGAAGCGTGCGGCATCCACACCGTTAACGATCACGAGCGACGGCACGGTGAGCGCGCCCAACTCGTGCAGCACTTCAGACGACGTGGCGATCACGCCGTCGGCTGCGGCCAGAATGCGCTGTTGCAGCGTGTGCTTGACGCCGTCGGGGTACAGGTCGGTGGGGCGATAGATGAGGCGCGTGGTCATGTCGCGCAGGGCGTCGCTCCACAGCAGCGGCTGGTCGAGCACGATCGCGTCATACTGCGTCGGCAGCCCGTGGCGTGCGAGTTCGCGGCGCACGTTGAAGCGCGCGTAGGGCACGGGCAGGAGGGTGCGCGGAACCACGTGGGTGACGCCGCCGTCCACGTGCGGCCCGCGCGGAACCGCGGCGAGCGTCTCGCGAGAAATGCGGCCGGTAGCGCGGTGTGCGAAGGAGATCGGGGTGGAGAGGTGCACGACGTCGGCGCCGTCTGCCGCGAGCGCGCGGGCGTAGTGGTGGCTGCCCACCCGGAACGGCCCGAACGCGTGGCTGTGGGAGAGAAAGAGAATGCGGGGCACGGTCATGCGCGTGCCTTGCGGATCGTCTCGCGCATCGCCGCTTCAATCTCGACGAGCTGCGCCGCGGCGGCTGTCATGCGCTCGCGCACTTCGTCAGCCCGCTCGATCTGTGCGGCGAGAAACGCCGGCATGTCAGCGGTGGTCGCGTCGGCGCTGATGCCCTGCAGCCCGACAGCGGCGAATGCTTCGGTGATCTTCGCGGTGGGTTCGGGCACGAGCTCAACCGGAACAGCCCCGCCGAGGGCTGCGAGCACGAGCACGTGCATGCGGTCGCTGATGACGAGCTTCGCGCCGTCGTACCGTTCGCACAGTGTGGCTTCTTGCGTGACCGCGTCAGCCTCCCACGGCTCGAACGTGCCGCCGAGGGCATCGGCGAGTTCGCGTGAGCGTTCTTCGTCTTCGCGCACCTGCACGACGGTGCGAATCGCAAGCCCCTGCTCTTGGGCAGAAGTCTTGACCGCATCAATCCATGCCGCGTTCGGCATAGGTCGCGCACCGCGCAGGCTTACGAGCAGTTCGTGGCGTTCACCCCACGGCTGTCCGCCGCGCACATCGGCGAATCCGATGTCGGGTACCACCGTGGTTGCGCCGGCCAGCCGTGCACTCGCCGCATCACGCCACAGGGCGATCTGTGATGCTCTGGCTGCGAGAGAGTGGAACCACAGTGAGGGTTGGGTGGCGCCGCGGATTCCGCGTGGGGGGCGCACGACAACGCCGCGCTTGAGCCGCACGATGATCGTTTCGGCGAGAAAGACAATTTCGCGCAGTCCGTTTCCCTTGTGGAGGGGCACCTCCCCCGCTTCCAGCACGAGAACCGGACGGTGGCGTGACGTCGCCAGCAGCCACAGCCACTTCGCAACGCTCTTCTTGCCACGCAACACCCTGGTTCCGTCGGGCACACCCAGTTGCTTCAGCCACACGTCTGGCGCTTCACCCACGTAGGCGATGAGTTCGTCAGACGTGCCCTGCGCCCACTCGAGCGTGCCGCGGCGGATGAGTGCATCGCCAATATTGCCAGCCGGTCCGGTGAGAGACACAAACGTGCGGGTAGCGCGGGGGCGTGAAGAAGTCATCGCGAACAAGGCTAATACGCCGATTGCTCAGTACGAGGTTGCGTCGGACTGCTCTCAGTAGACTTAATGAGTTCCATCGATCGCGTTGTTTTCCTCCCACGGTCGACGCACTTGATCTAAGGCCTGGTATGAAACCCGCAGTCTCTATCATCGTTCCGCTCTTCAACGACGAAGAATGGGTCGCGGCGGCGCTCGACAGTTGCCTCAAGCAAACCTCGGGCGACTTCGAGGTGCTGTGTATTGATGATGCGTCGACGGACACCACCGCTGCGATCGTCGAAGAGTACGCTTCACGCGATTCGCGTATCCGTCTGATTCAGCAACCAACGAATGCCTCCGCGTTCCAAGCGCGCCGCGCCGGCATTGGCGCAGCCGCGGGTGACTATGTACTCTTCCTGGACGGCGATGATGCGCTTGCTCCAAACGCCGTAAAGGCGACCGTGGCGAAGGCACGCTCTGCAAAGGCGGATGTCGTTGGCTTCGGCGTAGAGATCGTCACCGCGAACTCGAAGACGCCGCGCAGATTCGAAGCTGCGCTGCAACCACGCCACAAAGAGCTCCATTCCACCGACATCGTGACGTCGTTGTTTCCTGTCGGAGAGGAGGCCAATGGCCACCTGTGGAGGTATCTCTTTGCCACGGACCTGCTTCGTGCCGCATACGAAGGATTTACTCGCGACGCCACCTACTATCGCGCCAACGACCTGCCGATCACGCTGCTCGCTCTGGCCCACGCCACCAAGTATGTTTCGCTACCGGACCGCCTATACCGATACAACTTTCAACGTGGCACAAGTGGCCATACCATCAACGGTGTCGACCACTTCAACTTCCTACTTAGTGGAATAGATCCAATCACCGCGATCGCGGATGAAGTGAGTGCGATTAGTGGACGGTTCACTCACCCAGAAGCGCTCCTGCGGACCTATGAGTCGGCGCGTCTCCACATCATCGGCAATGTGCTCAAATATTGCATTCGCGACACGACTGGAGATCTCCAGTCGACCTGCTTGAGATTGTTGAAAGACAAGGTTGGCGACCTGCAAGTCACGCGAGCGGCTGCGGCCTTCGTGCCCTCCGCCCTTGATTCCTTGTCTGCACATGCCACCAGGCCAGTGCAACCAACGGAGCCCGTACGAAACGTGTTGCTGTACACGGCATACCTCGGTATCGGTGGATTACAGTCTGTGCTCCAACACCATGCCCAGGCTCTGGTCAACACGGGGCACCGCGTCACGATCGCGGTGGCTGGTCGTGTCGAGAACGAAGTCGAGTTGCCTTTTGGCGTTGATATCGTCGTCGTCGCCGGCCACCGCCTGGAGCGGCTAGACCGCTGGGTAGAGATCTGCCAGCAATACGAGATCGATGTGATCATCGATCACCACCTTCTCTACAACGACAACTGGCCATGGTTCGCGCTCACGGCTCTCGATAGTGGCGTTCCGACCATTGGTTGGGTCCATAATTTCGCGCTACGACCCCTCTTTGACGGCAACCAACGCATCACTTTCCTCACAACGCACCTGAATATCTTGTTGAAGGTCGCGACTTTGTCGCCGACCGATGTCGCATTCTGGAAGTTACAAGGCGTCGAGCACGTCTACTACATTCCAAACCCGCCATCCCAGTTGAGCCTGTTGGCCCTCGACCGTGGGGGCGCACGCACGGCTCCAGACCAACCCATTGAGATCGCTTGGTGGGGGCGATTGGATCATGCCACCAAACAAGTGATGCACCTCATCGAGACGGCTGCACATCTGAAGCGCCTTGGCCTCGATTTTCGGATGACCCTTATCGGCCCAGAAACAAAAACGTTGTCCGCCAAGGACGTGCACAAAGGTGCGGCCAAACGAGGAGTGTCTGACTTCATCGAACTTAAGCCAGGTCTTCCGCCCGAGGACCTACTTGACGTGCTGTCACACACGCACCTCATGATCTCAGCGAGCGCAATTGAGGGCTATCAACTCACGATTATTGAAGCGCAGCTACTGGGGATTCCGGTTGTCATGTATGACTTGCCCTGGCTCACTACCGTGCGCGACAACCCAGGCATCGTTACCACGCCCCCTGGCGAACCGCACAACCTTGCCGAGGCCGTGGTCAGCCTAGTTCGCGACGCGGACCGCTACGAAAGGCTGTCACGCGAAGGCGTCGGATTCGCCGAGAAGTTGTCCTCGTTGGACATAGAAGAGATCCTCTCTCAGCTCATCAACGACGAGCTCTCCCCGAGGTGTTCCCCTGAACCGACGTTAAGAGACGCCCGTATTCTCACACAGTGGCTCGTTCGATACGGCGAACTGAACGTTGGCGATTCCGAGCGGAACCATCGCAAGGAAAGCGCGGCGTCAATCAGACGTGAGCGTGACCGCGCGATCGGTGAGCTCAAATCGATCAAGAGTGGGCCGTCCTTCCGCATCGGTCGAGCTGTCACCTCGGTACCGCGCAAACTACGCGGCCTGCTGCACCGCACAAAACGCCTCCCGGAACCTGGCGTTGCCCAATCTTTTAGCGAGCCCTCTGCGCCACGGCCTGAGAAGTCGCATACACCTGATGTCAGTTTTGTCGTGCCAGTTTTCAACGCCGCGCCATGGCTTGAGGTATGCGTCACAAGCGCGCTCGCCCAGACCCGGGTCAATCTTGAAGTCATCTGTATCGACGATGGGTCCACCGACGAATCGCGCCAGATTCTTAACAATCTTGCACAACAGGATTCGCGCGTGACGGTCTTGTGTCAAGAGAACAGCGGCCAGTCTGTTGCCCGCAATCTGGGCCTACAGGCAGCCACCGGTCGGTACATCATCTATCTTGACAGCGACGATTACTGGGCGAAGGATGCGCTACACGACTTCGTGCGCCACGCCGATGAGAACGCACTTGACATGTACCTGTTCGACGCGGTTCCTTTCAAGGACGGCGACATTGAGGACTCGACGTGGAACCGATACTCGACCTACTACCAGCGCAAAAAGTCATACAGCGACACACGAAGTGGTGCCCAGCTTATGTCGGATATGCGTCGCAACAATGATTACCGGCCCCACGTCGGGATGTACATGACGCGGACCGCTTTCGCACGTCAGGCTGGACCGCGTTTCATCCCAAGCATCGTTCACCAAGACAACCCATACACGTTTGCTCTCCTCCTCAATGCCCGCCGTGCTGCTCACACGAGTCAGAGCGTCTACGCACGACGGATGCGCCCCGGCTCGACGATCACGACCTTAACTCCTGCGCGCTCTGCGCGAGGCTACTTCCTCTCGTACCTCGCCATGAGTCGCGAATTGCGCAAACACTCGATCGAAGCACCGGTTGAAGAACAGGTGCTGGACATTGTTTCGCGCGTCTACGAGGGTGCGCGCAAACAATTCGAGCTTCTGTCGGACGCAGAAGCCGATGAGATCCATGGTCTCGACCCGTCCGGTGACGCTGTCAGGGTTCACGCGATGTTGCTCGCAGCGGATCCTGCCCCTGATGACCCAGCACACCTATCGGCGGGCTAAGGGGCCGGCCCTATTCGCAGATGATCGCCGATTGCGTTCATCCGGGCACTCGGTCAACGAATAACAGTCGCGAGTGAAATGCGTCACCGGAAGACGATGTCGCAATTCTGGAGAGAGTCCCTATTCCACGCCCCATTTCAGCCATCGAGCACCGCCAAATGTCGATTCCCCAGCGTGCACGCCTGGTGAAGGCCCAGCACGCGTCCCGACGAGACGGAGATAGTCAGCACCTGCGGGAACGGAACGCTCCGTACAGGTAAGATCGCTAGCGATGACTCGCGAAACGTTACTGACAAGGCTAGGCGGAGTGGATCTCCTCACTTGGAATCCGCTTCGGCCCGCTGACGAGTCCGGATCGCGCCTGGTGAACAACTTCGGTGACCTCTTGGGACCATTATTAGCCGAGCGAGTTCTGGGCCCCACCAGTGCGCGAGCACACCATTCCTCGTCGGAGCCTGCACCCGTGTTGCTTACAATCGGGTCTGTATTACACCTTGCACCGCCGAAGTCTGTCATTTGGGGAACCGGCGTAAATTTCAAACTTGCCACGATGCTCCCCCGTCAATTGGGCACCATGGATATTCGCGCCGTGCGCGGACCCTACTCCGCACGCGCAGTCACCGCGTACGGAGGGATTGCGCCCGCCGTTTTTGGAGATCCTGCGCTACTGCTTCCGAGGTTCATGCCCGAACTGAAAGGCTGGAACCGTCGTGGTGATGGTGGATTGCTGGTCGTTCCAAATCTCAATGATTTTGAAGCGATGTCCGCGGCCGCTATCGCGAACAAGTACAACGTTCTCGACCCGCGAGGACCCATCACCACGGTGCTGAGAGCCATCGCCGAGAGCGGATTCGTAGTCGGTTCCTCGCTACACGCAATCGTGATAGCCGATGCCCTCGGAATTCCTGCACGCTTCGTGGCGTCACCCTCTGAAGGCGTGTTCAAGTACCGTGATTACCTATCGGGCAGCGGCCGACCGCTTGAGCGCATTGCCGCCGACCTCGCAACGGCTATCGAGCTCGGCGGCCATGCGCCAGCGGACCTTGACCTTGAGAAGCTGTTGGCAAGCTTCCCGCACGATCTTTGGGACGAAAACGTGCACGCCCCTGCTGCGGACGTATTCGCCGAGCGCGAGTCCATAATCCACGCGTGGCGTGACGCGTTGACCAATCGCCGCATCGATGAAGCGGCAGCCATCCGGAATTTCATCGATGTGGATTTCGCCGAGCTCATCATCGCTGGAACGGCACTACTCGATGCCATCGATTCCGATTCGGAAGCTGCCCGCCGCGCCGCATACGAAGAACGCTTTGCAGAGGCCCATGCCCATCGCCTTGCGCTGGCTGCCGGAACAACATCTTCCAACATGAGTGACATCGATGGGATGCTACTCGCAGCTCTCGATGGAGGTGACCCGTCACACCTATTGCGTACGCTTTGGCTAGGCCGTGAGGGCGCCCACGCAGTCGTACGGGCTGCAAGATCAGTTGCGGGGCGCCGCATTATGGCGTTGGCGATTCGTCCAGGGACATTGTCGAACAATCTCGCCACAGTTACCGTCGTGGTCCAGGATTCCTCGGGCCAGCAGCAAGAAATAGCCTTGCCCGTCTTCGAGATGTACCGACGTCAGTGGTCCATCGACCTCAGTTTGGCATTCGACGTTGCTGACGGTGCGGTGATTGAATCGATCGTGATCCGTGCTAGCGATGACGACGGATACGCAAACGATATCCAGGTGTGTGACTTACCCGTGACTCAGACCGCACTCAGCCGGTATCCACGAGTATCTTCCGCACCACTATGGAGGGAGCAAGACATCGCTCCTGCATTCCAATCACAGGACGGGGCTGAAATCACGTGACTGGAAAAATACATGTCTTCCCCGCATGGGAACAAAATCCTTACCTAAACATGCTCTACATCGGAGCACGTGCCGAAGGGTGGCGTGTCGAAGGCTCAAAGAACTTTGACGCACTCGAACAAGCCTTGCCGGGTTTGGGTGATGGGGACATATTTCATATTCATTGGACAAGCCCGATTCTCAACCCAGCCTGGGCCCACCACCAGGCACGGCTGTCGCTCCAACGGTTCGAACGACTACTTACGCAGTTTCGCGATGCGGGAGTACGAATACTGTGGACCGTTCACAACACCCTCGCCCACAACACGCCGCACACGACGCTCGAGATTGAACTGGCCAAACTCCTCGCCGCTCGCGCGGATCGCATCATTCAGTTGAATGCCAGTACTCGCCAGGCTGTGTCTGAGTATTACGATTTACCTCCCGACAAGCTTGTGACCTTGGCGCACGCGAGCTATGCAGGCATCTACGCCGAACCGCCATCTCAAGATGTAGCACGCGCCATTCTGGGGATTCCAGAATCCGCATCAGTGGTCGGCTTTGTGGGGCAGATTCGCGGGTACAAAGGCGTCCCAGTCCTCTTGAAAGCTGTCGAGGAAGCAGCGTTGCGAGTGGATGAGCTCGTTCTCGTACTCGCTGGCAAAACTCCCCCAGAGGATATTCCGGTGATCGAACAGATGTTGCCAAAAGGCGTGCAAACAGTTCGGCACCATGCCTTTGTCAGCGACTCCGACATTGCGACCTGGTTCGCCGCGTGCGATGTCATGGTTTTCCCATACGAACGCGTGCTGAACTCGGGTAGCGTCTTACTCTCAGCTACCTTCGGTAGACCGTGCATTCTGCCTGCTGAAGCCCATTTGGTAGCGGAATATGGCGCGCAGCCATGGGTCAGCTTTTACGAAACCGGTACCGACCAGGTTATGGCGCTTGCGACCGCGATCAATCGGGCACTCTCACAAAGTACGCAAGTTCGTGACTCTGCACGCAAGTTTGCGGCACGTTATTCGACCCTGCACATGACTTGGGCGTATGTGTCGCTGATCGAGGACCTCGCCTCTACCTCCACGAACTCCCGAAAGGCGCTATGAACGCGGTCCCGAGCCTCAGCGTGATCGTTATCCTCCCGCAGTCAGCGAACGAAGTAAGTGATCTACTGTGGTCGATGCGACGCGAACGTGATCTGGCGTTTGAAGTCGTCCTCGTCCTCGATCAGGACCGACGCCCGGATATAGCGAATGTCGTTCATACCGCGGCTACTGAAGATAGCAGGGTACGCGCGATTGGCGTGGACAGCGAACGGGGTCGAAATTTCGCACTAGCGGCAGGCCTCGACGCTAGCAAAGCCCGATGGGTCACTGTGGCTGATTCAAATGGCCTCGCCGCGGCGGGGGGCTACGCCGCCCTGATGGGCTCGGTGCAATCGACTGAATCACAGATGGGCGTGGGAGTCGCTGAGTCCATCGCACGTGCGCGGACTCGTGTGACGCGAGTCGCAGAGAACGCGCTTGACACCGCGGCGCAAGGTATCTCACTGCAGGATCGTCCGGCGCTCATAACGGATGATCTGTTGTGCACAAAAGTTGTAGATCTGAAATTGCTCCGCTCTCTCGTCGAGGAAGAAGAGCCATGGCATGAGGAGCTACTCGTCGCGCGCCTTTACGCGTCGGCAAAGTCAATCGACGTCCTCCCTCGTTCAATCGTGTTTTGCAATGTGCGAATCTCTGAAAGCACCACTGTTCCGATGTCGAAGGATTGGGTTGCTGATCAGCTAAAAATTTGGGAAGCGCTATCAAACACATCCCGTGAAGTACGCGAGGCATTTGCGCGCCAAATTATCGAACGACACGTCCTGTGCGGCAAAGCACTGCAACTACTTGCGTCCCAAGCCGACCGGCACGATGCCGCTAATTTCATTCGCGACCTAGTAGCGGATCTCTCAAGCACCGCATTGGCCAACGTCCCTGTCCGACCAAGGTGGCAGCTCGCTCTCATTGCATTGGGATATTCGTCGCTCGTAGACACCCCGCTCGAGCAACCCAGGCGAATGCGCCCGTCCGACGTTCCAGACTTTGATATGTCGCGGCTCCAAGCGCCTGCTTGGTCATCGCTAGGACTTCGGGAAAACGAGACACCACGCGCTGCATTTATTGACCGGTTCGTTTCGCACCCTGCAATTGCCCCCCGCACTCAACACGACACGAGCACGATCGATATTTCGATTGTCATCCCGACTTTCAATGTCGAAGCATACATCGATGAACTTCTTGAGAGCATCCGGGCGTCCGTTGGCGTAAGCCTTGAGGTGATCGTAGTTGACGACGGTTCAACCGACGGAACTTGGGAACGCGTTGTTGCGCATACAGCGGAAGACAGCAGGGTCCGTCTCATTCGATCGCCGGGTGCTGGCGGCGGCCAGGCACGTGACGCTGGAATTGAGCTTGCTCGTGGCGAGTATCTTGCGTTTGCCGATGGCGATGACCTCATCCCCCCTCGCGCCTACTACCGCATGTTGTCGATTGCGAGGCGCTCGAATGCCGACATAGTCAACGGTAGCTACCTGAAGTTCTTTGCAATCTCGACTTGGGATGCAAGCACCGGGTTCAACCATGCGTATGCTTTACCACTCGAAAATGTTTCGATCCAAACTCATCCTCAGTTAGCGCGGCACCGAGCCGTGTGGAATCGTTTGATCCGGAGAGAGCACTGGCTAGGGACCGCCTTCCCATTTCCTGGAGTGCCACGCTCAAATGACATCGTCGCAATGATGAGCGTCCTGCTTAGCGCGACGACAGTAGCCGTCACACCGGTGCAGACATACATTTACCGTGATCGTCCCGGGTCCGGTTCCATGACCTCCGCCGCAGGATCCGTCGATTACACCGTCAGCTACTTTCTCGAAGAATCAACCTGCGCTTCACTGGTGCAGCAGTCTGGATTCCGTTCAGTCGAGCGCGAATACTGGTCAATGGTATTCACTCAGGATTCTTGGAAGAACATTCTCAAGTATCTAGACCGGCGGACGGGAGATCGTGCGGAAGACTCGAGGGTTTCTGAGCAAATCAAGGCGTTGCTTTCGCAGGCGCCACACGCCGAATTTTCGCAGATAAAGCCCGAACATCAAGCCGTATGGGCTCTAGCCGCTGAGGGAAAGTTCTCCGAAGCGCGAACCATGGCTCATGCGGAGAAATCCGCACACTCCATGCCCCCCGAATCTCTGATCCACGCGATTCGCTCAGCCGAAGAGTCCGCGCTCCTCCCCCCTGCTGCTGCTAATACCCTTGTGCTCAAGTATCTAGGGCGTAGGTTCATCAGCGATGCCGCGTGGCGGAACGAAGTCTTTGCAAGTGCGCTGCCAATTATCCGTCGCCGTCTTCTCGACCCAGTCATGCCCCTGGTCTTCGTACCTCACAGTTGGGAAGAGCGCCTAGGGCACGCGATCCTCGCGGGCGACCTCGCCGTTGTCCTCGCTGCATTCTCCCCCGAAAAAACCTCCATCAACGCAAGACTTCACCAGGGCGCGCCAGCAAAGCTTGTTGGCCCCGCTCCGGGGCTATCGCCGGAAGGCGGCGTCCGGATCATGGCACGACGCCATCGCAGCAATGACCGCGCGCGTATTCCTGTGGGCCACGCAACGCGGGTGGACGGGCGTTGGTCAGCGGAATTGAGTGTGGCTGCTTTCCCCAGCACAGGGGTCTGGGCCATCGAACTAGAGTATGAAGATGCCTACGGCATGCGTCGCTCTCATCTACGCATCGACGGTAACGAAGAACGGTTTGGCCTCTCCGTCTTCCGGCGTGTAGTTACTGCACACGCCGGAAAGAACCACTCACTCATCCGAGTCCGCGAACCGCTGCCGATTCGCGCGCGCCAAAAAGCCTACAAGTTGCTCAGAATAACGCCACGCAAGTAGAACGCCATAGCTAATTCACGTGACCGTACTCCCCCGCGGGACGTACGGTCACGTGCACATCGTCCATTCGGTGCAGTTTCTGTCGCGCTTGGCAACGGGTGACCCCTGAGAACTAAGAAGAGCCCTCGCGGTATGTTGTATTTGGGCCGCGCGCATCAGAGATGTGGGCGCGGATGGAGGACCCTAAATCGTGGCACCGTGAGGGCGTTTATGGCATCAGCGGATACCTGTTTGGCGCCCCTTTTTGCAGGAATTTCACCCTGCAAAGAGGAGCTACCCCTCCGCTAGGACGGAATGGCTTCGTCAAGCCACTCGTAGAATGCTGGAGCCACGTGACCGGCGAAAGTCCTGTTCATGTGATAGAAGTCTCCACGCGCGTAGAACGAGTCCTCCGCCGTTTCAGCGGGGTTCCCCATCGCGAGCGCATCTTTTGTAAAGCCGTGCTCCGTAAGCGTGTCTGAGGGCTGCTCGAAGACTCGAACATCATCAGCTTCAAGTCGACGAACTTGGCGATCAAACATCCCACGGACTCGATCCCAGTCTCCGTTCCTGACTAGGTCGCGGTAAATCGCGAACCTATCACCGTCCCTGGTCGATACCCATTCTGCGGGTGCCGGCTGAGGTATTACGACTAGGTGCGGACTACCGACCTCTTTCAGCATCTTCAGAGTCCGCATCATGAACGTAGCGTCGAGAGCAGCGTCTACGTACTTGTCCCATATGTGTTCGCCAAGCGATGGAACCCCATAATCACCGATGGCATCGACAGGTTGAAAACTTTCCCAGAGCTTGACGATCTGCACGAGCGAAAAGTTGAACCCGACCGCTACTGCCACGTCTGCGGCACCGAGGTCTATCGTATGTCCATAGTGCGTAGATTCCGTCAGCTTAATCCATGGAATTGTTGCATCCCCTTGAGGCCCCACCACGGTTGCATCGACTGTTCCATAGGTACGCGAGATAAAGTGAGAAATCTCCCGAGCGCCGCCCGCTTTTGTCAATGCCGGAGCAATCGTTCCTAGGTGTGAGTTGCCGAGAAAGTTAATCTTCACTTGCGAACGCCTCCAAGATAGCTTCCTCGCAGAACACCCGTTCCTCAGTCGCTTCGTAGCTTGTTGACTTCACGTCCAAGCCTCCATTCGCCTCTGCCCCAGGTGCTGGGGCATGTTGGCCGGAGGAAACGTAAGCGCCGCTAGGAAGATGCTGCGAGAAGAAGTAAGACATCACCATCTCAACAGTCTCCGATCGGACGTTGCGACCGGTACTGTCGAACGGCTCATTCCCGGGAGCATGAGAAGTCACGATCTCGTAAGACGGGAAATAGTCGACATCATCGAACTTGTAGTACAGCGCTCCCGCGGCTGCTCGTAACACTGCCTTCGAGTGCGCGGTCGCGACAAGGACGTTCGCGTCTGTTGCGGTAGCCGCCAGCGGCACCGGCGAGACTGTTAGTAGAAATTTCAGTGCTGGATTCACACCATGCACGAGCGTGCGGAATTCCTCGAAGTCGGCTACGACCTCTGACACCTCAAAATTATGAAAACGATACATCTCTGGGTCATAGTCGCCTGCAATAGTGCCGGGCGCGGTCGGAAACACTGTACCGCTTTCGGTGTGCTCCCACGCTTCGGTCAAACCCATGGTAAACACCAAAACATCCGCATTCATCAGCATGCTTTTCACCGCGAGAAGATGCTCCGCACGCTGACGTTCGACGTGATGTGGGCTTTCCAATCCTTGCGGCTCCACGGAAGGCCGTAACGCGTCGAACCATCGGTCGCCGCGTTGCCACGTGACCTCCGCCGGCTCCCAGCCCTCAAGTGCCTCACGCGCTAACTGCAAGAGCTGCCTGACGTAATAGATGTTCCCGTATCGCGCGGAGTAGACGCCGTATCCGTACTCATTGAGTAGTTCTGTCCCGAGATTCTCGGGACCTGGCTCTGCATCGAGGACGTTGTAGCCGGAAGCCCGCATGTAACGCGATATATGTTGCGCAAAGCAACTGCCCGCGGTTGCGACCAAAGTCTCGGGAGCGATGTCGAACTTCTTTGTGTACATCCCTTGCAGGTCGGACACATCACGCCCCGCGATCGAGGTCTTCCAGAAAGTGTGCCGTGGCCGCCCACGATAGGGCGACCGTGGCGCCGTCGCGTTCGAGTCTGGGCGAGCGATCATCTTGTGCCAATCTTTCTCGGGATTGGGCCCATTTTTCTTGCAGTACGATGCGAGCCGCGGGATCCGTTACCGCCCCATGCTATTCCATCACTCCGCCTCAAGCGCATTCCCACGGGTTCGGCGAGGGTTCCGCTCTTGCATGCGTCTCGCGATCAGCTGAGCTCGTCATCATGCTCGACCACCCTCCACCTGAGCACTCTTCTATGCGTTAAGCGACCGATAAAGGCGACGCCGGGGCCAAGTGTCACACGTCGAGAGTAGAACGTTTGAACGCGTCGCAGAGTTGTAAGCTGGTCTCGACCGTCAATTGCGGAACCTACGGCACGAGTCGTAGCTCGATCAATCTTGGACCCGCCGCGCTGGTTCTCGAAGGAGTCAAATGTCACGTTTTACTGGCCGCGACCTCATGACAATGGCCGGAATGCTTGTCTGTGCCGTCGCGGTGTTCGCCCTCGCTGCCGCGGGGCAAACACAGTGGGCGATCGCAACCCTTGGAGTACTCGCGCTAGCCATCGGCGTGGCGGTCCGCCTTCAGTTTATCTACCGACGCACGCAAGCCACGAATCAGACTGCAACGATCGCAGCGAGCAAGGAGTCGACAGACGCACTGGGTGCTGAGGTTAGCGAGGTATCTCGAAAGCTCCACCACGTTCGACGCGAGGTCGCTGGTCTACGCGACGAGTTGCAACAGCTGAACCGTGGCATCGAGCCGAATCGAGCAGATCATTCGACACAAGCGGCCACAACCACCGAGTTGAGCGAAACAGATGCCCCTGTTGCGAAGAAGGCGGTCGGGCTAGTCGGGTTCTTCGGGCACGGAAACTACGGGGACGAACTGTTCATCGACGTTTTCCAACAGTTCCTTGGGCGTGACTTTGACCTCCGAATTATTCCTGACCTCGAAAGCAAGCCGTACTTCAGCCGCCCCGTTGAAGAGAAGGTAGACGAGGTTGAAGCCATCGTTCTGGGCGGCGGTGATCTCGTCCAACAGTGGAGCACGGATCCTCGTTACTTCGACCGCACTTACCTTCGAAAGCCCCTGTTCGTGGCCGGCGTAGGCGTGCCAATCTACGGAGACTCTGAGAAGCACAAGGAGAAGCCGCACATCATCAACCGTTTGCGACGCTTCTTCCAGGACCCGAACGTCAAGTTGATTGGCATGAGGGACGATTTTGGCGCGAACTGGATTCGCGAGAAGCTCGAGCCCACCGCGCCCGTTACCAGCGAGCCCGACATCGTCTGCTCACTGAAGCTCCCTGAGGTTTCTAAGCCGGCAGGACAGCCAATTCTCGGAATTGTAACGCGTCAGCGCCGCGTGGAGACTCCGGACGACTACACCCGCCTTGAAGAGCTCGCCGCTCACGCGCAAAGCCGCGGTTTTCGAATCCGGCACATCATCCTCGGAACGGGATCTGTCGGGGAAAGAGACATTGCGAATGCTCCTGCACTCAACGTGCCCGACAAAGAGGTAATCCATTCGGAAGACCTCGATGCGCTCTCCCGCGCGATCGGCGAATGCACCGTGCTTGCGAGCATGAAGTTCCACGGAACTGTCGTCGCCACGATGTATGGCGTGCCCTCAATCGTGCTGGTACCTACCAATAAGAACCGCAACTTCATGGCCCGCATCGGGCGCAGCGAGTTGGTCGCGAGTCACAACTCCGACCGGCTGATCGAGATTTTCGGTATGTCCGGCCCAGCGCCTATCGACCCCGACCAGGTTGCGATGCTTCGTGCGAGGTCGACGGCCTTTATGGAAGAGCTCCGCGATCAGCTGATCGAAATCGTGGACTAGGGTTCATCTACCACCACGGATTTCAATCCGATTGCTTGTGTTCTTATTTCGTGAACCAGCAACCGAATGAAGTGACAAAACATTTCTGAGGATGGCATGGACCCGACCGAAGGTCGGGTCCATGCCATCCCAACGTTATTGCGGCACACTCAGATCCTCGCCGGGTGCCATATGCTGTGCCGGACGGATGTACCCAGTCCATGCGCGTTTGCCGCTCATCGCCCCACCTGGCCGAATTCACTACCCATGCCCGCATAGTCTCATCACAACTACCTCGCAAGATTTAGGGGTGCTAGCGAACCGAGTTGGTGAATTCAATCCCACCCCACGTATGCACGTGTCCTCGGATCCCTCACAGGGGCAACGCTGTAATATTGCCAAGATCGCGCACGCATGCGCTCAACACGACAGAATGGGGCGGACGATGAACACAGCGCGGTCGACCGACGCTCCCGCGTCTCTGTATGAAGTGGGCCAACGCCCCCGACTGGGTGCCTACCTTTCCGATGCGTGGCGGCGACGAGGGTTCGCACGGCAATTGGCCACATATCGCTTGTTCTCCGCGCTCATCCAAAACCGCCTTGGCATCCTCTGGTTAATTCTGAAGCCGTTGTCAATGGTCTTGGTCTATGGCACCATCTTCACCTTTGTACTTACGGGACCCGCGCGACCAGCCAATTTCGTTCCGTACTTAATCGTGGGCGTGTTCGTATTCGAATTCTTCACTGGTTGTTTCGGTGGTGGATCAAAGGCCATCACTGGAAACACCAAGCTGGTCCAGAGTCTTGGCTTCCCGCGAATACTCTTGCCTGTCTCTGTTGTGATTGAGCAGGCCTTGCGCATGGTCCCCGTGGTAGCGCTGCTCTACGTCCTGATGCTGGTACTCGGCGAACCCATAAAATGGCAGTGGTTGCTGCTCTTGCCAATTTTGTTGGTTATGGCCATTTTCAATCTCGGAGTGGCACTCGTCGTAGCCAGATTGTCGACGCACGCACGCGACGTTCAGCAAGTTGTTCCGATCATCAACCGCGTGTTGCTCTATGGCACCGGCATTTTCTTCAGCATTGACGGCGCGTTGGCGGCGTACCCCACGCTACTTGCGATCGCACACATGCTTCCCACCTACGAGTTCGTCACTATGGCCCGCAGCGTCTTGATGGAGTCTGTCGTAGCTCCCGATATCGTGTGGGTCGCTGCCCCGGTCTGGGCGATCGTCATGGTCATATTTGGGACTGTCTTCTTCTGGCGCGCCGAAGCAAGGTACGGGCTCAGTGACTGATCTACCGATGGCGACATCGCCTATGCCGCGCATAGAGTCTGCACGCTCCATGATCGTCGCGGATAACGCTCACGTCGTGTATAAAGTTTTCGCTGGTGGCAAGCCAATCGGCGGTCAAGGCAAGATTTTCGGCCAGCGATCTGCACTCACCAATGAAGTTCATGCCGTACGTGGTGTCAGCTTCACCGCCCGAGAGGGCGAGACAATCGGCGTTATCGGCCACAACGGCTCGGGTAAGTCGACGCTGTTCCGAGCGATGGCTGGCCTGATCCCCACGTCACAAGGGTCGATCTACGCCGCAGATCGTCCTGTTTTGCTCGGCGTCAACGCAGCACTAATGCCCGAGCTATCGGGTGAGAACAACATCAAGCTTGGTCTTCTCGCGATGGGTTTCACCGCCGAAGAAGCTGCCGCACAAGTCAACGAAATCGCTGACTTTGCGGAGCTTAACGAGTTTATCAATCATCCGATGCGCACATACTCATCGGGAATGGGCGCGCGCTTGCGCTTCGCGATCGCTTCGGCACGGCCTCATTCCATTTTGCTGCTCGACGAAGCACTTGCAGTTGGCGACCGCAGATTCCGGATGAAGAGTGAAGCCCGCATCAGAAGCTTGCGCGATGCGGCTGGGCTCGTCATGATTGTGAGCCACTCGCCGAGCTCACTTAAAGAGACATGTGAACGTGGCCTCTGGATCCATAAGGGCGAACTGCGTGCCGACGGCCCCATAAAGGATGTCATCGGCGAATACTCGCAGTGGGCGAAAGACCCGAAGAGCGTTGGTGTGGGTGCAGCAGCCGACGCGGTCGCCGCTGCTGAACGTAGAAAACGCGTAGCCGCTCGTATTGCAAGAAAGGAAGCCGCAGCAGCGAAACAGGCCGCTCTCGATGCCAAGGTGCCGCAAAAGGAACAAGCAGTCGCCAGCACCGCGGCCTTCGTCGAAACCCCTCCGGCACCGGTTACCTCAACAAAAGAGCCCGTTACAGCACCACGCGTTCAATCAGCCTCCAAAGATAAAGTTCCAGCGACGCCCAGCGAAGCTCCCGTTCGCCCCGTCACAACGACGCCCCAGGCGCCGTCTCCGCGACGCACTGCGACAGCTGCGGTACCCATTCCCGGGTCAGTTAGCCCTCGAGACGCTGCACGTCGTCAACGTTTCCGCGAGTCCGCACATAATCGGAATCGACGCCGCACACGCGCCATTGTGCTGTCTTCTGCCGCAGTTGTCATGGCTGTGGCGGCTGGCGCGGCGATCACTTTCATCACGTTGCAATCGGACCGTACCGAAATCGCCGAACTCCGCGCAGCTGATCGAAACACTCCTCAACCTTCCGTCACCCCCTTGTTGCCAGTAATCAATGCGTTCATTGCACCCCCTACGGTGTTGTGCGCCGAAGCAGGAACGGTCATTGACGTCGCTCTGAGTTGGGATGCTACGGGCGTGACGGGCGTCAACCTGGCAACCACCGGAGACGATGGAATCGCGGTTCCAGTCGGTGATACATTCGGGCCCGTCGTAGAGGCGCAGACTGTTCCCTACGTCTGTTCGAATGCTGCTCAAGTGTTCACGTTGTTCGCAGTGAGTGAAAGCGGACAGCAGATTAGCGCCACCGCGACCGTTACCCGCGAACTATTGGCGACAGAAGAACCCGTCGAAGAGCAACCGGCAGAGCCACCCACGGACGTCGAGCCAGCTCCAGAGCCCACCGAGCCAGCCCCGCAGCCTACGGAGCCAGCACCAGAGCCCACAGTGCCGGTACCAGAGCCAGAGCCCACCGAGCCAGCCCCGGAACCTACAGAGCCTGCCCCGGAACCTACAGAGCCGGCACCAGAGCCGGAACCGACGGCAAGCGCGGAACCGGCGCCCGAGGTGCCGCCAGCCGCCGACCCTGTCGTTCCGGATCCTACCGTTCCCTGACTCCTAATGCGTCGCCTATCGGCCCTTTAGCCAGCCTTTCACGCGGTATGCAAACGGGCCAAGGGCCGGTATCCGCCGGACTACTTCCCGCCCGATCGGAACGACCCGGCTCCAAAACCGCGTTGTAACACGTCGAGCGCCACGTGGCCTTCGTCCGCACTTGCTGCGTTCCGCAAAGAACACCGTAAGTTCGAGGAGTCGGCGTGCGTCATCCAGAGTAGGTTGGGGCGAAAAATGTGCTGGCAAACAGCCCGTGACGACCGACACATAAAGAGCGGCAAAGTCATAATCGGTAGCGCGCTGGGCAGCATCCAGAGATGCTCTGGACAACGCATCATAGTAGGCGGCGTTACTGAGAAGATTGCTGATTTTACTGGCGAGCATACCCGCGTCGCCCTGACGAACAGCGATCACCCCGTCATTGTTCTGTACGAGCGTGAGCCAAGGAAGCTCGTACATGAAGACTGGGAGGCCGCGCGCCTGAGCTTCCGCGATGGTGAGTTGGTAGCCCTCAATGATGCTTGTGGAAACAAAAGCATGAGCTTTGTCGATCTCTCGCAGGAGCGATGCACCATGTCGGGGCCCGAGTGCACGAACCCGCGATCCCACGCCCGCGCCACGGGCAAGGGCGTTGAATTTCTTGGCCGTGAAATCCTCCCAATCGGGACCGATGACATTCAGCTGGAAATCGACACCCAAGTCTCGGAGGTGAGTCCCAACAGCGATGAGCTCCGAGACTTGTTTTGTCCGCTCCTCAAGCCGACCCCACCAGACGAGGTTGAGGGTGCCGGTAGGGGGTATCTTCGCTACTGAAACAGCGTTAAGGAGGAGGGACGAAGGCGGATTAGGTACATATGCTACGTGGTCAACGCCCCGAAGCTTGAAATACGCTACGTCCAGGGGCGACAGCACCACCAGCTGCGCCAGTGTGTTGCTGTGCTCTTCGATGCGTGTCAGTTGCTGAGTGCCATCGTAGATAGGGCGACCTACAAAATTGTGGAGCCAGCCGATCGTCGCTGCCCCTTCGGCCTTGGCTATGAGGGCAAACTCGGGCCAATATTGTGTGTAAAGCACCTGGTGGTCAATTACGACATCGATCTGCTGCTCCCGACATATCTCCGCCCACTCGCTGAGTTTGCCCATCAAATCGTTCTTGGTCAGCTCGCGAAACGTCACACTATCTGGGATCGCAGCCCGGTCAGTACCTTGGCTCCTCGCAACCACGGTTACTCGATACCCAGCTTCACGGAGGTAACGCGCCTGGGAGGCAATTACCGCTGTCACGCCGCCGGTACGGAGCGATGACGTTGCCAGCATGATGCTCCGGACCGGCTCACCGACTAATGGCTGCCACGGAGTGTGGGCTTTCAACTTGGGGAGAGAGCCAGGATAAAACTTTGCCATGCCACGAATCAGGTCAGTTGCTGAAACCAGTGTGTGCAGATGCTGAAGGGCAGAAGCGATGACGGCGGACTCGCTCTTCTCCAGTAGCTGCGAGCCGACATATCCGACCAATGACAGCCGCGCCGATTCGTAAGCGGCACGCAACTGCGACGAGGCACGAGGCGACTCGGCAAGTTTTTCCACAGCCGGACGAGCGATGTCAATCGAGCGAATGGCCGAGGCGTAAAACTCAGCACGCTCGATGCTGTCAACGTTTTGACCGCTCCCGCCTCGCCCAAAATGATAGCGATAGAGCTTGTCATCGATAGACACGTATCGATCAGCAACTGCGGCCACCAGAAACATGAGCGGCAAGTCGTTCACCCGCGGCAGGACGAGATCCTGTGGAAGACGGGCGTACGCGTCGCGTAAAACAGTTGTGCGGAACAGGTATCTCCACAGCTGGCCCTGGGCCGGCATATCGATTGGGAATAGCCCCGCGAGGACAGCCTCACCATCTAGACGACGGTGTCGAGGCTGGAGTCGCCCTTCGTAGCTACCGCCACGGCGGCCGTCTTTGTCAAGCACCGTTACGCCAAATCCCACGAGGTCCGCGTCGGTGGCCTGAGCTTCGGCTCGCGTGCGCAAAGCTGCATCTGGTGCTAATTCATCATCGCCGTCGAGGAACAGAACGTAGTCTGCATTGGCCGCGTGTATGCCGGTACGCCGGGCTTGCCACGCTGAACCATTACGTTTATGCCTCACAAGACGGACGCGGGAATCGCGCGCCACAAATTCTTCGATCACGCGGACGGTGCCGTCTGTCGAGGCGTCGTCGACACAGATAATTTCGATGTCACGGAGTGTCTGCGACACCGCACTTTGTAACGACGACGCAAGCGTCTTTTCATCATTAAAGAGCGGCATGATCACCGACACAAGAGGCGTTGCGTTCACCGAATTGAGTTTATGCGATTGAGGTCAAGGATGGCTTAATCCATCCGACCTCCCTCCTCTCGTGGTGATCGCACGATATCCTGTCTCCAAAGGGGCGATGCGCTATTCCCACGTCTAAGTCGCTGGCGCCTTGATCCCGTCTTCTAGTGAAAGCGACCATCTCTATGGTTTTTTTCAAACGCCGCGTCACACTCGGAGCGTGGACTCGACCACTCTCGCCCGATGAGACTGTTGACCCGACCCCCTTCGCCGAGTACGAGTCATACCGCAAGTCGACCGACGCGCTCCATTCGAGGGAACTGCTCGCCACAGCACCCGAGGTCTTTGACCTCGCCACGTGGGATGGTGACGTGACGGGCCGCCGAATTCAGGTACGCGGCAACGGCCTCATGGTGGAGATGTTTGGCACTCCCTCGACGAAGAAGCGGCTCTACGTCTTCCTCTCCGCGGGCGGCGGGGCATTGAAAGATGGGGTCACTGCTCAGTTCCCGCGAGTCAGTTGGCATTCGTGGATGGACGGTGTCTCCCTCAACATCGACGACCCTACATTCGTTGCTTATCCCGGCAGATTACAAACCGGTTGGTATCTCGGAACGCCCGATCAGGACGCCGTATCAACTATTGCCGCCATCGTCGAGCGAGTTCTATCTTGCTATGCAGTCGACAGCAACGACCTTTACATCATTGGTAGTTCTGCGGGAGGTACCGCTGCGCTCAAGCTTGCCGCTGAAATCCCGGGAGCCACTGCAGTCGTTGAGAATCCACCCATCTATCCCGCGGAGAGTAGCTCGAGTCGGCACCTTAATCGCGTCGGGTTACGCCTCAATGATAAGAAGCTCCTCGCACGAACCGACCTACGCCACATCCTTAGGCACGAATCATCAAGGTTTATAGTTCTTCAAAACGCTGAGGACAAAGAAATCCTCGATCAGCTTGTTCGGTTGCTAGCGTCGGAAGGCATGCCGCCACCAACGATTGGCTTGAATGAGGCTGGACCGCTGAGTGTGTATGTTTCTAGCGTCCCCGCGCTGTCACCGCATCATACTTTTCTATCGGTGCATGAGTTCCGCTCTATCTTGGATTCGCTGCAGCGTGGCGAGTTGGCCGACGCACGGGCAGCGGTGTTCGATGCGGTATACGAGGGATTACGCGCGCGAACTCGCGCCAGCGATGAGCTTTCGAATATAAAGGGCTGGATTCGTCTTTGGCGAGAGGCGGACGTACCGTTGCTTGCGGACCCGCCCCTTCCGTCAACGTCAAACATCGTCCGAATTCCGCTTCGCGACGCCCCGCATGTCATCTACCGCCTTCGCATGGGCCACAAGGGCAAAAAAATCTTCATCGCCGTTAACGTCGACAAGTCAGCCCTCGCTTCTAGGGCCGATATTGAACGAGTAGCCCAATCGATCGGCGGCACTGTTTCGAAAGTTGACAGTGGGATGCGAATCGGACTCGCAAACGTTCCGATGCAGCGAGCAGCAGAGCTGCTAAAGCATTTCGTCGAAGCAACATCGACGCTAATAACCTAGCTCGAGCGAGACGAGAGACGAACCGCAAGTGGCACCTAATTTCGCGCCCTAGCCAAGCTTCCAGAGCGACTATCGTATCAAGTATGAAGATTGCGATCGCGGGGACCGGTTATGTTGGGCTATCAAATGCTGTCGTGCTGGCGCAAAAGAACGAAGTCGTTGCGGTTGACCTCGATCCGAGCAAGGTAAACCTCATTAATGAGCGGGTCTCCCCGATTGTAGACGCTGAGCTCAGCGACTACCTCACCACACATAACCTCAACCTCACCGCCACACTCGACGCAACCGCGGCCTACAAGAATGCAGACTATGTAGTAGTGGCGACTCCCACTAACTACGACGATGTCACGCAGTTTTTCGATACAAGCTCGGTCGAGTCCGTGATTGATGCCGTACTCGCAGCCAACCCCGCCGCGGCCATCGTCATCAAGTCGACCATTCCCGTTGGATTCACCAACCGGATGTGCGACGAACACCCTGGCGCAACGATCATCTTCTCCCCCGAATTCCTTAGGGAAGGTCGTGCTCTTTACGACAACCTGCACCCCTCTCGCATTGTGGTCGGTGACCGCGGCCCCGTGGGACAACGATTCGCAGAGTTGCTCATCGAAGGAGCGATCACAAAGGAAGCCCCCATCCTCCTCACCGGCGCAACCGAAGCCGAGGCCATCAAACTGTTCGCCAACACGTACCTTGCCTTGCGTGTTGCGTACTTCAACGAACTGGACACCTACGCCGCCGTCCATGGACTTTCGAGCCAGGAGATCATCGAAGGTGTCGGCCTCGACCCTCGCATCGGATCGCACTACAACAACCCCTCCTTCGGCTACGGGGGTTACTGCCTCCCGAAGGACACGAAGCAACTTCTTGCGAACTATCAGGAAGTTCCGCAGAACCTGATCAGCGCCATCGTCGCAGCGAACGGTACCCGAAAAGACTTCGTCGCTAACGACATTCTTTCACGCTTGCCGAAGACCGTTGGCGTCTACCGTCTCGTCATGAAGGCGGGGTCAGACAACTTCCGCACCTCGTCGATTCAGGGCATCATGAAGCGGATCAAGGCAAAGGGCGTTGAGGTCGTTGTCTACGAGCCGACTCTTAAAGACGCCGATTTCTTCAATTCTGAAGTTGTCCCGGACCTCGACGAGTTCAAGTCGCGCGCCGATGTCATCATCGCAAACCGTTCGAGTGCAGACCTGGACGACGTGGTAGACAAGATTTACACGCGCGACATCTACGGTCGCGACTGATCTGGCGACACTCTAAGCAAAGATGAGCGAACCTCACTCCCCCTCCGCTGACTCCGCGAAGTACCGCGCCACGCTCGCGTACACCCGGCGGGAGATTCCGTGGGCACAGCGTTACGCAGGAAAGCTCATTTACGGTGATATCGCGGCAGTCGCAACCACGCTCACAGCGTTCGGCCTCATTTTCGTGCGGAACAAAACACTGGTGTGGCCCTCGGGGCCGGAATTGCCATACGTCGTTCCTCTTGGGCTGATCGGCATCATGTGGTTGCTATGCCTAGATGGTTTCGAATCACGCGACCGCCATATTGTCGGCGACGGCGTACTGGAATATCGGCGAGTGATAAGCGCAACGGGATTCTTGTTTGCCCTCGTCATTTCAATTGCATTCTTCTTCCGGATCGATATCTCACGCCTCATCTTCATCCTGGCGATACCGTTTGGGCTTTTACTTCTCCTCCTTGGCCGTTGGGGATGGCGGCAATGGCTACGCAAACGACAAAGCAAAGGGTTGTACGTTTACCGCGCCGTCGTGGTTGGTGAAAAGGCTAAAGTTGCGCACGTCGTGCGGGCGATGCGTCGCGCCCGGGACTACGGCTACGTCATTACCGGTGCGATTACACCGAGCGGTGCTCCTGCGACAATTGGCGATGTACCGGTTCTCGGTAGCCTGCAGAACACGATGGAAGCGATGGCTACAGCCGGGGCGGATACGCTGATTCTGGCCGGTAGCGACGATCTCGACCCTGACACGATGCGCCGCCTGGGGTGGTCCGTCGCGGACCACAACATGAACTGGGTCGTCGCGCCGGCGCTCACAGATATCGCCGGCCCCCGCATCCATGCGAGACCCGTCGCTGGGTTGCCACTCGTGCACGTCGATTTCCCCAGGCTGGAAGGCTATCGCCGAGTTGTGAAGCGCACATTCGACATTGTCGGTAGCGCACTCGTTCTACTGCTTGTTTCACCGATCCTCGGATATACCGCCTGCCGCATCCGCCGCGAAGGACCCGGACCAATCTTGTACCGACAAGATCGCATTGGCAGGCACGGTCAGACCTTTTCGATGCTGAAGTTCCGCTCGATGGTTGTCGGCGCCGATGATCAGCTGAAGGGCTTGCTCGATCTCCAAGGTACTGGAGCGCAGCCATTCCAAAAGGTCAATAACGATCCGCGCGTCACAAAAGCCGGGGCCTTCATGCGTCGCCACTCGATTGATGAGCTGCCCCAGCTCATCAACGTCTTGCGCGGTCATATGAGCTTGGTCGGCCCCCGACCACAACGCGCCGACGAAGTGAAGCTATACAACAACGGCACTGAGCGACGGCTCCTCGTGAAGCCCGGGATGAGCGGTTTGTGGCAGGTCTCCGGGCGTTCCTCGCTCTCCGCAGAGGACTCAATCCGCCTCGACCTCTATTACGTCGAGAACTGGTCGTTCGCACAGGACATCCAGATCCTGTTCCGTACATTCAAAGCAGTATTGCGCCCGGGAACCACCGCGGGTTGACCGCTTAGCGCCCCTGAAAAGTGGCTACCCCCTTCGACACATTCCTCTGTGTACGCATCCGGATAAGGACCGTCACCGTGGCACCGATAGCACCGCCCATGGTGTTCATCAACACGTCCCAAGGGTCTCCTTGACGCTCGGGCAGGAACACTTGTTGTATTGCTTCGATCGAAGAGGACAGCAAGAACGAGCTAACCGTTGCAATCCAGAAGACCTTGCGTGTGAGGGTCATTGCAAGCAGCGCACCGAATGGCACAAACATCGCTACGTTCGCCGCCAATTGGAGCGCGTTGAAGTTGAAACTCTCCGGTGCCCCAGCCTCTCGGGACGCGCGCAAGACCTCTTCGATGATGACCTCGCTTGCCCCTTCCGTGACCGGCTTGGGCCACATGGTGACAATCAGGATCAATGCAAAGTAGCCGGCGAACGTTGACCGTTCGATGACTACGCGTCTATGTGACTTCATTGGGCTGGCCCAAGACGGATCGCTAGGTTCCTCGTTCTCCAACATGATTTTTGGCTTCACAATGCCTCGGCCGCTACCCCAACAGCACGGGTGAAGCTGATGGAAGCAGTGCGACGGATATCTATCCGCGATCTCCGATCAACTCGCCCTCGGCGAGGGCAGCGCTTTTGCCAACTGGGTCAATCTGATCCACGAGCGCTGCGACCTTTGCCAACGTATCTTCCCAACCTTCCACGGCGATCGAACGGACGCCCATCTCGAGCACGGGGTAGTCATTCCCACCTTCGTCGAGTCGGTCGCCGAAGAAGAGCATTTCGTCCAGAGCGATACCGGTTGCCTCGACAAGGCGAGCCATTCCGAATGCCTTATCGATTCCCTTGCGGGTAATGTCAATCGAAGTCGAACCGCCCGAACGCACCTCAAGGTCTGGGAGAGCACGCGCGACGGCGTCTCTTAGCGCAGCCTTCTTCGCCCCGGTCGGGTCCCAAGCGTGCTTATCCTCAAGGCGAGCCTGTTGCCCGAGAGCGGAGAACGTGATCTGGGAACCACGGTCCTCGATAACGTCGCCCGCCGGCTTTAGTTCCCACATCGCGAGACGTAGCGCTTCAGTACGCAACGCCTGCTTGGCACGATCCCGTTCATCGTCCGTGAGGTTCTCGGCGTACACGGTTGCGAATTCTGTTCCGTTGTGACGAACGTACTTCGTGCCACACGTTGGCATCAGGTGAAGTCTGCCGCGAGCTTCAAGCGACAGTTCTGGTAGCTGATCAATCACCTGAGTCTGAAACTGTTGCCATTGCCCTCCCGAGATGATTGCCACCTCAACCCGATCGGCCAGCTCGCGTAGCACCTTTGCCATGCGAGGGTCCATTCGAGTCTTGGACGGAGCGAGCGTGTCGTCAAGGTCAAATGCGACCAATCTCGGGGTTTGCATGCGGAACCTTTCAAGCAAAACGAACAACTAGTTTAACCGCCTCACCGGGCATGTAATTGTGCACTCCGTCCGCCATCATGCCTCTGATCCCATGTGGCGCGCGCAATGACCTTCACGTCGCGGGCGTGAACGATGGCTCGGATGAGGATGGCGGCCAGCAGTCCAGTCCAGCCGCCGATCGTATTGGCGATCATGTCGTTGACGGTCGCGAAGCGCTCGGCGAGCAGCTGCCCCTGGATGAACTCAATTGCGCCCGACAATGCTGGCAGCACGAGGATCCCGGCCCAGACCGCCATACGCGGCAACACCAAACCGATGAAAAAGCCGATGGGGATGAACATCAGAATGTTCGCGGCAAACTCGACCTCAGGATAGTCGATGCGTTCGGGTAAGCCGTTGCGGTGGAGAACAGCGAGCACCTTGTCAATTGCGCCGCGGTAGCCGCTATCAAGTGGCGTTGGGCTCAAAGTAACGACGGCGACGACCGCCCCGTAAGCCAGGAGGCCCAGCCATGCGATCCAGACCCTTAGATGACTCTGTGGTGGTCGCGGGCCACCATTGGGCGCCCGGCGAGTGCCAGGCAGGCTCTGGGTAATCGCATCGGTCATGTTGGCCCTCTCGGCTCGAGTGAAACTCCATGCTAAAAGGTGGTTCCCAAATCCTTCTTTCGCTGCGCAGAGAATCTAGCGTTTTCATCGTTTTAGTGGCGGTATCACATCCGTAAAATATGGGAGAGGAGTCGATCTATCCGAGGGGCGACCGTTGTCGAACTATATCTTTATTTTCGCGGCCGAGCGTGCGAGGTCACGCGTTCAGACATGGCTGGGGCTGAACGGCAGTGTGCGCGCCGAGGTGACCACCGTCCAAGCCTCACCTGAATTCGCCATGACGGTTGTTACCCATGATCTGCGGCAGAGCCTCGATCTGCCGTCGAGGACCTTCTTCAAAGGGAACTTGGTCGATCACAACGCCGGATCCGTCGTGTTCGGCCTCGCTGGGTGGCTCAACTTTGTGGATCGCCACAGCGAAACTGACCAACCGTGGGACGGGCAGTTCCTCCGCGTGAACTGGAATGCAAGCGCAGTCACGTTCTCTAGGGACTCATTCGGCAGACTACCGCTACTACACACGCAGGGCCCGGGCTATGTGGCGGTCTCCGACTCGATGCTGGCTCTAGTCGACCTACGCAAACACATGGGCGATCCAATCACGCCAAACAACGAGGTGTTGCTGGCACGGTCGTTACTCGGCGTGTACGGAGGTCAGCAAATTAGCCCAGAGACATTCGTCGAGGAGATCGGCTTTGTGCCCGGACGTCAACGACTAATTGTCAGGCTTGGGGAAACGCTATCAGTCACGACTGAAGGCCTCGCACTGGATGGATTGGACCTTCGGAGAGGCGAAACCTATCGAGACGCGCTGAAAAGTGGCGCTGAAAACATTGCGCGGTTGATGGCAACGCTTATGCAGCTCGGCGATTGGAAGCCAGCGTTAAGTTTGTCGGGCGGCTACGACTCACGAGTGCCGCTTGCGGGTGCGATCGCGGCGGGAGTTGCAGGCGACATGCAAATCAATACTCAAAATACGCAGCCGATCCACGCAGACGATTACGAAGTCGCCAGGCGCCTAGCCGAGCGTTTCAATTTCTCGCTCAACGGAAAATCAACGGCCGGCCGGCTGTCGGACCGTAAGTTTGAATCGACTCCATTCATGATGTGGACGCTGTCAGACATGGGCACCTATGACTACATCACTAGACCGCGAGCAGTTCGACACCAGATTAAGCACATCAATCTGACCGGATTGGGCGGCGAGGTGATCCGCGGGAACTATGAGTGGCGCTCCTGGGCAGAGATAGTTGATTCTCTGACAGCACCCAACCCCCTGGTCGCAACTGCACTACGCAACCAGGGATTGAAAGGTCTGGAAGCCGTTGGCGTCAATGCTAACAGCAGGGAGGCTTCTGAGCTTCACTACATGAACTATCGGTATGCGTTGCACGGCGGGGGGACTCGCACGATGCAGATGCTCGGATTCACCCCCCTCGTGCAGAGCCGCCTAGTGGCTCTCGCCTATTCCGAAGTAAACGAGCTTCCGTTTCCGACTCACTATGAAAAGTCGATTATCAATGACCTTTGTATAGCGTTGGTCCCCGACCTCGCAGCGATGCCGTACGACCGGGGCAAACCTGGAAGAGAATCCAAGGATCTTTCGTCTGAGTACGTAGCTGGACGCCTCTCACGACTTGGTGGCCCGGTTGACGCTACTCGGCTTAGCCCGTATCACGTGTATGGCACCCCCGATGATGTGCCTGCCGGCCCACCGGAGTTCATGTTGAATATCGCGCGACGTCGAGGCCTAGATTTACCGCAAACGCCCGAAACGGTGCTGGAACTTGGTCGAAAGGGTCTCGATGTTCTTGATTCCGGACCGCTTCACACAATTTATGAGAAGGTATACGCTAACGCCCTGTGGCGCCTCCAGACAAAGAAGTACTCACTCACGGGAGCCGCGAAAGATTCCCCTATCAAGCCAGTGGTGCTTTACACGCTATTCAGTTAACTGCGGTGGCCTGCGCCAGCGGTCCACCGTCGATGAAATGACGACAAGTCGTCCGTGACGTTCCCAGCATTTCGTGGGTAACTCTGCAGGACAGTAGCCGGGTCCCCTTCGATATCCGCTCCAATCTATGGATCCCGCCTCTTACCCCGGCGACAGCCTGGTCAGAGCCATCCGTTCCACCGTGATGCCGTACTTTCTGGTTCTCCTGTGCGAGGTGGTTCAGTAGACTTGAGGTGTCGGCGCACTATTTCATGCGTTTCTGGCGATTCGCCGCGTCCGCCGATACCGCGAGGGATGGCGCTTATTTCCATACATGATCCCTCGCGACGTCTCTCCTCGGCCCCAGGCTGGGGAGAGACGTTGCATTGGGGTTTCCCGGGAGCGCGCGTTGCCTAGCTTCCTGAGGAAAGGCGCGATTGGACCCTACGGAGCCGTCGGGTGCCAGGTCTATTGTTGCGGTAGGTCAGTGAAATTGAAATTGCGCGTTGATCCTGGGGGTGCATCAGCCTCAAAGGTGCGTGGAGTCCGAGGCGCGGTTCCATGTCGGTCGAACCAATCTTCTCGACTGGTTTGTCGGCCGCATCCAGGGCCGTTCGGCTCCCAAGTCAGCGCTACTATGCCCGGTTCACCCGGTCATATCATCGAGCCGCAATTCGTGCGCAGCGTAGCGAAGCTCGGAAGCGATCTTCATGGGAGCCCACCAGGGCTCGTGGTCGCGGTACCACTGGATCGTGGCGCGAAGGCCGGCAGTGAAATTGGTGAATCGGGGCTGCCAGCCCAGCTCGGTGCGGAGTTTCGTGGAGTCGATCGCGTATCGAAGGTCGTGACCCGGGCGGTCGGTGACGCGATCGTAGGCGTCGCGGGGGTGACCCATCTCTTCCAGGATCGTCTCGACGACGTCCTTATTGTTCCGCTCACCTTCTGCGCCGATCAAGTAGGTCTCCCCCACGCGACCCCGCTCGAGAACCGCAAGCACGGCAGCGGAGTGGTCGTCGACGTGAATCCAGTCGCGCACATTGCGACCGTCACCGTAGAGCTTCGGTCTGATGCCGCGTAGGACGTTGGTGATCTGCCGAGGAATGAACTTCTCTACGTGCTGAAACGGGCCGTAGTTGTTCGAGCTGTTCGAGATCGTCGCACGCACGCCAAACGAACGCACCCACGCTCGCACAAGCATGTCGCTGGCGGCCTTAGACGACGAATACGGTGATGAGGGCATGTAGGGGGTCGACTCGGTGAACCGCTCCGGGCTGCCGAGCTCGAGATCACCGAAGACCTCATCGGTCGAGACATGGTGCAGGCGCGCGTCATACTTTCGCACGGCCTCGAGCAGCGTGTACGTGCCAACAATGTTGGTATCGACGAAGGGACGCGGGTTTGTCAGCGAGTTATCGTTGTGCGACTCAGCTGCGAAGTGAATGGTGGCGTCAGTGCCGGCCACGAGCTGGTCGACGAGTGGGGCGTCGTTGATGTCACCCTCGACAAGCGTGAAACGCGTCGGGTCGAGGCCCGCGAGAGAAGCGCGGTTGCCTGCGTAGGTGAGCTTGTCGAGCACCGTCACCCGATGGTCAGTGTGCGCGAGCACGTGATGCACGAAGTTCGCACCGACGAAGCCGGCGCCACCGGTGACGAGGAGGTGACTCATGGTGTTTATCTTCTGACAGGAAGGGCTAGTGTGTAAACGTACGAGGGCCCCTGGTTTCCCAGGGGCCCTCGCAGATCAGTTAAGCGAAATTACGCGTTGATCTTGGTGACGGTACCAGCACCAACGGTGCGGCCACCCTCACGGATAGCGAAGCCGAGGCCCTCTTCCATAGCGATCGGCTGGATCAGCTCGACCGACATGTCGGTGGTGTCACCAGGCATAACCATTTCGGTGCCCTCGGGCAGCGAGATGACGCCGGTCACGTCCGTGGTACGGAAGTAGAACTGCGGGCGGTAGTTCGTGTAGAACGGGTTGTGGCGGCCACCCTCTTCCTTCGAAAGGATGTAGGCGGTGCCCTCGAAGTTGGTGTGCGGCGAAACCGAGCCCGGCTTCACAACAACCTGGCCACGCTCGACGTCGTCGCGCTTCAGGCCACGGAGGAGGAGACCACAGTTCTCGCCAGCCCAAGCCTCGTCGAGCTGCTTGTGGAACATCTCGATACCCGTAACGGTCGTCTTCTGCGTTGCACGGATACCAACGATCTCAACTTCAGAGTTGATCGCGAGGGTTCCACGCTCTGCACGGCCCGTAACAACGGTTCCACGACCGGTGATCGTGAAGACGTCCTCGATCGGCATGAGGAACGGCTTGTCGCGGTCACGCTCGGGGTCGGGGATGTTGTCGTCAGCAGCCTGCATGAGCTCCAGGATTGCCTTCGTCCACTTCTCTTCGCCGTTGAGGGCGCCGAGAGCCGAAACGCGGATGACGGGGGCGTTGTCGCCGTCGAAGCCCTGGCTCGAGAGGAGTTCACGAACCTCAAGCTCAACGAGCTCCAGGATTTCCTCGTCGTCAACCATGTCCGACTTGTTCAGTGCAACCATCAGGTACGGAACGCCGACCTGCTTGGCGAGCAGAACGTGCTCACGCGTCTGAGCCATCGGGCCGTCGGTAGCAGCAACCACGAGGATTGCGCCGTCCATCTGAGCAGCACCGGTGATCATGTTCTTGACGTAGTCGGCGTGGCCGGGTGCGTCAACGTGCGCGTAGTGGCGCTTCGGGGTCTCGTACTCGATGTGCGAGATGTTGATCGTGATACCGCGCTGACGCTCTTCCGGAGCCGAGTCAATCGTTGCGAAGTCGCGCTGAACGTTCGTGGCCGACGGGTACGTGTCAGCCAGAACCTTCGAGATTGCAGCCGAAAGCGTGGTCTTACCGTGGTCAACGTGACCGATGGTTCCGATGTTTACGTGCGGCTTGGTCCGCTCGAATTTGGCCTTAGCCACTAGGTCCTCCTAAGGACATTCGTGTAGATCGTCCGGGGCGCTGGATTGCGACCGGTTGTCTACAAGGGGATGGTTTCAGTGTAGTGGGAAAGATCCCACTGATTCTGTGAAGTTATAAATTCAGGGGCACCGGGGGCGCGGCGTTACCGACACGCCCCCGACAGGCGATTACTCGCCCTTTGCCTTCTGAACGATTTCGTCCGCAACGTTACGCGGAACTTCTGCGTAGCTCGAGAACGTCATCGAGTAGACAGCACGGCCCGAGGTCTTCGAGCGCAGGTCACCGATGTATCCGAACATTTCGGAAAGCGGAACCTGTGCGCGGATGACCTTGACGCCCTGCGCGTCTTCCATCGACGAGATCTGGCCACGGCGCGAGTTGATGTCGCCGATGACGTCACCCATGTACTCCTCAGGAGTACGAACCTCAACAGCCATGATCGGCTCGAGGATCACCGGGTTTGCCTTACGAGCAGCTTCCTTGAAGCCCATCGATCCGGCAATCTTGAACGCCATTTCAGACGAGTCAACATCGTGCGAAGCACCATCAACGAGGATTGCCTTGACGCCGACCATGGGGTAGCCCGCGAGGACACCCACGTTCATTGCGTCCTGGAAGCCCTGGTCGGTCGGCGAGATGTACTCGCGCGGGATACGACCACCGGTGACAGCGTTGACGAACTCGTACGTCTTGTCGCCTTCAACCTCAAGCGGCTCGAGCGTGAACTGGATCTTTGCGAACTGACCCGATCCACCCGTCTGCTTCTTGTGGGTGTAGTCGTGCTTCTCGACCGCCTTCTTGATCGTCTCGCGGTAAGCAACCTGCGGCTTACCAACGTTTGCCTCGACCTTGAACTCGCGCTTCATACGGTCAACGAGGATGTCAAGGTGAAGCTCACCCATACCCTTGATGAGCGTCTGACCGGTCTCCTGAATCTGCTCGACGCGGAACGTCGGGTCTTCTTCAGCGAGCTTCTGGATAGCGGTACCGAGCTTCTCCTGGTCAGCCTTCGTCTTGGGCTCAATAGCAACCTCAATGACGGGCTCAGGGAAGGTCATCGACTCGAGAACAACCGGAGCCGAAAGGTCCGAGAGGGTGTCACCGGTCGTGGTGTCCTTCAGACCAATCACAGCGTAGATGTGACCAGCCGTCATCGACTCGACAGGCATTTCCTTGTTGGCGTGCATCTGGAAGATCTTTCCGATGCGCTCCTTCTTGCCCTTGGTCGAGTTAATGACCTGAGCACCGGAGTCAAGGTGGCCCGAGTACACGCGAACGTAGGTCAAGCGACCGAAGAACGGGTGAACAGCAATCTTGAACGCGAGAGCTGCGAACGGGTCTTCCTTCGACGGCTTGCGCTCGATGACGATCTCTTCGTTCTTCGGGTCGTGTGCTTCAACAGCAGGCACGTCGAGGGGCGAAGGAAGGTAGTCAACAACAGCGTCAAGCATCGGCTGAACACCGCGGTTCTTGAACGCGGAACCACACATCACCGGGTAAACGGTCGACGAGATGGTCAGCTTGCGGATTGCGCCCTTGATCTCTGCAACGGTGAGCTCTTCGCCACCGAAGTACTTCTCAAGCAGTGCGTCGTCAGTCTCAGCGACCGTTTCGAGGAGCTTGGCGCGGTATTCCGCTGCCTTCTCTGCGAGGTCAGCCGGGATCTCCTGGACGTCGTACTTAGCGCCCATGGTGACGTCACCCTTCGAGTCGCCAGCCCAAACCAGGGCGCGCATCTCGACGAGGTCGACAACACCAACGAAGTCGCTTTCCGAACCGATCGGAATCTGGATAACCAGCGGGGTCGCCTTCAGGCGGTTGATGATGGTGTCAACGGTGAAGTAGAAGTCAGCGCCGAGCTTGTCCATCTTGTTGACGAAGCAGATACGCGGAACGTCGTACTTGTCAGCCTGACGCCAAACGGTCTCAGACTGCGGCTCGACACCTTCCTTACCGTCGAACACAGCGACAGCACCGTCGAGAACGCGGAGCGAACGCTCCACCTCAACCGTGAAGTCAACGTGACCGGGGGTGTCGATGATGTTGATCTGGGTGCCGTTCCAGAAGCACGTCACAGCAGCGGACGTGATCGTGATGCCACGCTCCTGCTCCTGCTCCATCCAGTCAGTGGTCGCGCCACCATCGTGGGTTTCACCGAGCTTGTGGTTGACGCCCGTGTAGAACAGGATGCGCTCGGTGGTCGTCGTCTTTCCAGCATCAATGTGAGCCATGATGCCGATGTTGCGGACCTTGTTCAGGTCAGTGAGCACCTCTTGTGCCACGGGTTCTTCCTTACGTCAGGTTCGTATGTGGATCGCTCCGCCCCCAGCGAATGCCAGGGGCGGAACGAAGGTGCTGGTTACCAGCGGTAGTGAGCGAACGCGCGGTTCGACTCAGCCATCTTGTGCGTGTCTTCGCGACGCTTAACAGCGGCACCCAGACCGTTCGCAGCGTCGAGGATCTCGTTGCGCAGACGCTCAGTCATCGTCTTTTCACGACGACCCTTTGCGTACGAAACGAGCCAGCGCAGTGCAAGGGTGTTTGCACGGTGCGGCTTGACCTCAACCGGAACCTGGTACGTCGAACCACCAACGCGGCGGCTACGAACCTCAAGCGTGGGGCGCACGTTGTCGAGCGCCTTCTTGAGGGTTGCCACAGCGTCCTGGCCGCTCTTCTCTTCGACACCCGAGAGGGCGCCGTAGACAATAGCCTCAGCGAGCGACTTCTTGCCGTCGACGAGGATCTTGTTCACGAGCGACGTGACGATCGGAGCACCGTATACCGGGTCGTTTACTACGGGGCGCTTGGGCGCGGGACCTTTACGAGGCATATTCCTTAGCCCTTCTTCGCGCCGTAGCGGCTACGAGCCTGCTTACGGTTCTTGACTGCCTGGGTGTCGAGTGCACCGCGGACGATCTTGTAGCGGACACCGGGGAGGTCCTTCACACGACCACCACGAACGAGCACCATCGAGTGCTCCTGGAGGTTGTGGCCCTCACCGGGGATGTACGCGGTAACTTCCGTACCGTTCGAGAGCTTCACACGAGCGACCTTACGCATCGCCGAGTTCGGCTTCTTCGGGGTGGTGGTGTACACACGGGTGCACACGCCGCGCTGCTGCGGGTTCGCCTTCAGGGCGGGAGCCTTGGTCTTAGTGACCTTCGGCGTACGTCCCTTGCGAACCAACTGCTGAATAGTTGGCACTTCTTCTCCTATATTTGCTGCACGGTGACAGCATCGTGGTCTCGTCCCCGCAGTGAGAAAGTTTTACGCTTCGTGTCGAGGGGCTTCACGCTAATCCGCCGACCGGGCAGAATATCTGCACGGTCTCTGTGGTGGATATGCCGTGGGGGTGGCCTGTTTGCAAGCCGTTCCCAGAGATGTGTGGTTTCGCGTTTTGCCCTGATCCGTGCCGAGACACAACTCACGACGCGCGCGAGCGCACACCCGATCAATGATACGCGGGTTTTTGCCACGCGGTCAAACGCAGACGGCCTCGATTCCGTCGCTTCCGCGTGTCGCGCCCCACATTCCCCCGCTCACCTGCATCCGTGTCGGCCCAGCGAGCACTTAGCCGTTTGCCTCAGCGAAGTCGCGGGCGTCGCGGCACGGCATTTCAATGCTGTAGTCGTTGCGAGTGAGGTACTGCGTGAGCCCGAGTTCGCGCGCCGCGTCACGCAGGTGAACCTTGGACTCGTTCGCATCGTTGCGCTTCGCGACGATCTCCACAACGCACCCGTTGTCTTTCGCGGTGGCCGTGCCGACGGCGGTAATGATCACCGAGAGTTGCGACCCTGTCATCTCTTCGTCGACCTTCACCCACGCGAAAATCACGTTCGAGTTCTTCTCGATCGATTTCGAAATGTCCACGTCGACGAACGCACCCGAGTCAACAACCTGCTGGTGCACGGCTGCCGCCGCCTCCGTGGTTCCGGAACCACCTGCGCACGCGGAGAGCGCAAGGGCGGCAACCGCGGTGAGGGTGGCGAATGCCGCGGCGCGGCGTGAGGGGCGTTTCACAAGTGCCTTTCGCAACTACGGGCCGAACGAGCGGGCGCCGTCGAGATCAGCCTGGTCATACAGCGCTACCAGTTTGCGAAGGACGCCAGCGTTACGAGTGAGCTTGCCAGCACGAATGTACAGCGCATCGATCGAGCGCTGCATATCGAGCCCCGCCGCTTCCGACGCCGCGCCCGCGGAGCTTTGCAAAAGCTCGGTGCGACGTTGTTGAAAGCGGTCGGCAATTTCATTCATGCGCTGCGCAGTGGATTCAAACTCCACAGCCGTGTCGAGTATCGGAGCGGTTTCGACGTGCAGGTCGGTAAACATTAGATCCCTCCGGCTCGAGCCAGCGGCATGCGCAGGTCGGCGATGATAGTGGAGTCGGCGCCGGCAACGGCCGTCATGCGATCAGCTGCCTGGTCACGCACCGCCTGCTGCGCACGCGCAACCGTCTGCGTGAGCAGGGTGCTGAGCGTGCGCGCATCCAGATCATCGTGGTGCACACGAACGTCGGTCACCGCGCCGCTCATCGCGGCGGTGACCGAGACTTCACCGCGAGGCGAGCGCACCGTCGCGGTCAGGTTTCGCACTTCGTCGATGGCCTCGCGCAGCGCCGAGTGTCGCGCGCGGGCCGCTTCAACCTGGCCGTAGACGCGCTCGCGAGCCGCCTGCACCTGTTCCGAGATGTCATCAATCATTTTGCATCGTCACAATCTTCACGAACTCGGAACTACTTTGTCGTCGGCTGGGTTCGGTAGTCACCTTCGCCGGTGTGGCCGACGTAGGTTTCGACAATCTCACCGTTCAAGAACGACCAGTCGTTGGTGAACTGCCCACCCTGATTAATGTACTGCTGCAACGTGTCGCTGTAGGTGCCCGCGTTGTGCGGCGCAAAATCCACGCCGTCAGCGGTCACGACATTGCCGTACACCCAGTCAACATTCGGACCATAGTTGGGAACGTAGGAGCCGTCAAGAACCGGCACAGGGTCAAGCGCGTGTTGCACCTGCAGCACCGGAATGTTGCTCGGAATGTCAAAGTGGTCGATGGGCGCCCCGTTGGTCACAATGCCGACGGTGTTGTACCCATGGTGCGAGTCCGAGCCCAGGTTGCCCGCCATGATGCCGCCCTGACTGAAGCCAGACCACACCACATCCGACCCGGGCTGCACGCCCGCGTCGCGCAGCGCATCCATCACGGCACGTTCGTACTGCGTGCGCAGCACCGGGTTATCAAACAGCACCTGAGCGACATTGCCGTCCCAGTCATTGATCGGCCCACCGTCGGTGGTGAACGGCAGATCAATACCTGCCCAGTCCAACGTCGAGGGAAGGTTGACGAGGGTATAGGTGGAACCATCTGGTCGTTGGATCGTCTGCACGCTGATGGCGGTGGACTCACCACCGCTGATCTTGTCGATGAGGCCATTCTGATCAAGCAGATCGACGAGCCCGTTGACCTCGCCGCGGTCCATCATCTCGTTATACGCCTCAGCGCCTTCCTTGTTGAGGATGCCGGGGTCAAGCTCTTCCACGTCAGGATCGTTTTGCAGCATGTCGCTGATCGAGCCGCCGACGACCGGAATCGTGTTCACAATGGCGGCGAGGATGAGCCGGATCTCGCTGAGCGCCTCCATCACCAGGGGCTGCAGCTTGTTGAGCAAGGTGCCCAGCTGCTCAAGCGCGGTGAACATCGTCTCCAGCAGGCGCTGACCCGATTGCACGAGATCCCAGGCCGCGTCGGCGAACTTCCAGAGGTTGTCGAGCTTGTCGATGGGGTTCCAGCCCCACTCGAACAGCTCATCCCAAAAGCGCTTCAGCTGCACCAGGAAGTCACAGATGAACTGACGCACCGCTGTGACGATTGTCGACGCGACCTGCAGGGCGGCTGCGGCTGCCCCACTCCACTCGGCGGTGTCGGTGATGATCGGGTCGAGATCGTCGTAACGCTCACGGAGCTTACGGATCGACCGACCGTCCAAGTCGGCAAGCTTCGCTTTGTCAGCCGTCAGCTTGCTGGCGACGCTACGCGCTTGCTCCTCGACGTTGCGCCAACCCGACGCGAACCCGGCGACGGCTGCCGGGTCGCCAAGAAGATCATTGAACCAGGTGTTCAGTGGCTGCACATACTGCAGCGCCATCCCCGCGAATCCCGGAATGCTGGCGCAAGCGTCGCCGCCTGAACGCGGCGCTCCGCCCGCCCAGGATTCGCTTCGCAGGCTCCCTGCGATCGCGCTCGCCGAGCTCACGGCTCGTACCGATCATGCGCCGCGGAGATTCGGTGTCCGCGCATGCGGTGGTAATTCGCGTCCCACCGCGCGTAATCGATTCGATTCTGTTTCTTCTTGCCCTGCGACATCACAGCCCCCTTAAGACTGACCGGCACCCCGCCGGAACCTCATGACAGAAATAATGATCACGGCCACACCGAGCGCGGCAAAACCCCCGCCCGCAATCAACGGCCACGGCACGGGTGCGTCAGGTGTGCTGGGCTCACTGCTGCTGGCCGTGCTCGTTGGCTTGGGTTTGGGTTTGGGTTCTTCACTGGCTTTGGGTTCGGGGGAGGGCGTCGGTGTGGCATCGCCCTCTCCGTCGCGCTGCGCGTCGATCTGGGCTTGGGTCGGTTCGCCCCATGACTTGTCCATCAGCGGATTCTCATCGGGGAGCGACAGCGGCTCTGACGACAGCAGCCCCTGCAGCGAAACAACCCCGTAGCCGTATCCGCCGACGGTGTCGCGAGGCACACCGTTCTGTGCACTCACCGTGGTCGAAATCAACGCTTGAATGAGCTGATTACCCGTCGCCTCCGGGTACTTCTCTTTCGCAAGCGCCAACGCCCCCGAAACCAACGGCGCGGCGAATGATGTTCCCCGCGTGATCCCATCGGCGGTAACGTCGCCGTCCGTTCCGATCACACGGACGTCGATTCCGGGAGCCACGAGCGTCACTTCCTCCGTAACAACAGGCTTGCCGTTGTCAGACATGAGGTCGAGCGAATCTGACACGGCGGCCACCGAAACGACGCCATTCGCGAGCATTGGGAAAACCAATCCAATGTCTTCGTCAGTGTTCGGGGATGATGACACCACCATGACGTCATGCGCGAGCGCATAAGCAAGGGCCTCGTATTGTCCGGTGCCAGTCTCCGCGCCCATGGAGATCGAAATGATGTCGTTTCCGGCGTCCGTGGCCGCCACAATGGCCCGGCCCATCCCGTTCTTTCCGTCGACGTATGGATCCTGGCAGTTGGGCTGTCCCAGGGCATAGAAGGTCAGCTCAATGTTGGGGGCGATGCCGCCGACTCCCCCATTCGCTCCGTCCGGACGAACAAGCACCTGCGAAACATGGGTACCGTGCAGAGGTCCATACGCGGCATCAGTCGTCACAGCCGTTGTTCCCGAGCACAGGAACGCATCAACAACCGTGAGATTCGCACCCGCCAGCCCTGGGGAATCTGGGTTTATCTGCCCGTCAATCACCGCGACTTTGACGCCGGCGCCTGTCCACCCAGCATCGTGCGCCTGGGCGACCCCCATCGCTGAATACCACCAATCACCATCGGTAGCAGCATGCGCTGCACCTCCAGCGTTCACCGCAGGCGCGAAAAGAGCAATACTGCACGCGATGCTCGCGAAAAGCGCCGATGCCCGCCTGCGGACAGAAAGCGTTCTTGCCTCGACCTGCTGCTCGCTTGCCGAGCTCACGGCTCGTATCCGTCGAGCACGGCGGAGGCTTCAGTTTCGATATTTTCGAACGCCTTCAAGACACCGTCGACGCCCTGACCCATCGCGTCGAGCAGGTCAGATGCCGCGCTCAGGAGCGAAGCCGACTGCCCGGCCAATGCGTTGCACGGGCCCGGCAGGTAGGAGTTCAGTAACCCAAACGCGGTCGCAGGCATCGCGACCTGGGCTTGGGATGCGGCCGAGCCGAGGTCGCTGGCGTGTGCCGCCAGCGACCGACCCTGACTACGCAAAACATCGGCATTGAGAATGATGGTGCCGCGCATGTGAGAGCCCCGTCTCGTTACTCGTTGACGTCGACAGGAGCAGCGCGACCGCCGGCCTCAGCGGCCTGCGAACGTGCATCGATCTCGTCATCAGCGTCAAGGGAGGGGGCGATGAGGCTGCCGCCCATACCGACGCCGCGACGCTTCTTGTCAGAGTTGGAACCCTGCCCAGCGCCGCCGCCCATCATTCCGGAACCGCCGCGGCCAGCGCCGCCCTTGGTTCCGGAACCATTGCTTGCGCCGCCCGCACCACCGGCGCCCATGACACCCGTGGTTCCGGCGCGTCCTGCAGTTCCGGCACCGGCACCGGCACGGCCAGCGCCACCTGCGCCTCCCCCACCACCTGCGCTGAGACCGCGGGCGCCACCGACGCCACCGCGAGCTGAGCCGCCACGGGTGGATCCGGCAGCGCCGCCGGCGCCACCCATCATGCCGCCGCCCACACCGGCATTACCCATGCCACCGACGAGACCTGCACCCGTGCGGGTGCCAGCCATCAGCTTGGCACCACCGAGCGCAACACCGCCGCCTGCGCCGCCGACGAGGGCGCTACCGCCACCACCGCCGGCAAATCCGCCGCCACCGCCGTATCCGCCACCACCGCCTGGTGTTGTGGGGAAAGCGCCACCCGGGCCGCCTGGAGTGATACCGCCTGGTCGTGGCCAGCTTGTTGAGCCGCCGCCTGTCGGGTCGTCAGGAGTCCAGGTTCCACCACCGGGAATATCTGGACCGCCGGGAACGTACGGGCCGCCTGGGGTGAATGGTCCGGGGTTGACCGGGGGTACGCCGTCGACGGGGTTGGGAGTCCACGGTACCCACGGTGTGGGGTTCGAGGGGTCGACCGGATCGACCGGGGTCGGAGTGATGAATGGGCCGTAGTACGGCTCCGCAATGTCGATCCCGTTCGGTCCCTGCGGTGTACCAATGCCGGTCGGGCCCTGCGGTGTGCCGATTCCGCTCAAAGGGTTCTCACTTGAACCCGGGATCATGTCGTACGACGAGGGGCCTCCCGGGCCGCCACGGTCTTCCCGGTCGTTCTGATCGGCGTTGTCGGGGCTGCCCGGTGCGGCGCCGTCGAAGGTATAGCGATCCATAGCGTCGCTAATCTTGCGAACTTGAGCTTGCGCCTCAGCTTCGCGAGCCTTTGCCAGGTAGTTGTTGATCGACCGTGCTGCGCCCTCTCCTGCGATCCAGGAGAGCGGGCCGAATGAAATCGTGGCGCCGGTGACGGCACCACGCACAAGAGCTTCCTGCCAGGGCTCCATCTGGCTCGGATAGTTGTCGAGCGCTGCGATACCGCGCTGAGCAAGATCACGGCGCGTTTCGTTGGCGTTGGTGACCGTCGAGTCCACCGTGTTCAGACGGGTCGCGAGGGCAATCGCCTTCTTACGAACGTCTTCCATCGCCCTGTCAGCGGCGACGCGGACATCGCCCTTCAGATCGTCCGGAATCGCGTTGGCGAGCTCTCGCGAAAGCGCGTCGAGCGCGGTCGAGATGCGCTGGTTGTGCGTGAGTCGCACATCAACGCTCCACCACGCCAGTTCCCTTAATTTCTGTTCCCACATGCCCTGTGACATCACAGCCCCCTTAAGACCGTCCGGCGTCGCGCCGGAACCTCATGACAGAAAAAACAATGATCCCCACACCGACCACCATGATTGCGCCGCCAATCACCCAGGGCAATGCCCCGGGGCCGTCGCTGACGACCTCGCCAGGAGTCGATGGTTGCTCATCGCCGCCATCTGCCGTCTTTGACGGCTGCGGCGACGCGCTCTCGGTGGGTTCTTTCGTCGGCGGCGGCGTGATCCCCTTCACCGCGGCGACATCGGCTTCCGTTGGCATTCCAAACGACTTATCCATCAACGGATTTTCGTTCGGATACGACAGCGGGTCGGACATCAACAGAGCGGCAAGCGAAATCAGGCCGTAGCCATAGCCGTTGACTGTGTCGCGGCCCAGATTGTTTTGCGCGCTCGCCGTCGAGTTGATGAGCGCGTGAATGAGCTGATTGCCCGTCGCATCAGGAAACTTTTGCTTCGTGAGGGCGAGAGCACCAGCAACGAGTGGGGCGCTGACCGAAGAGCCATTCGATGTTGACAGCCCCGACCAGTCCCCCGTCTTGCCGACGGTGCCGACGCTGATCCCGGGTGCGACAACCGTGATCTCTGGAGTGATGACGGCTGTGCCGTTGTCGTCGAGCAGATCGAGATTTCCCGCAACCGCGGCAACCGACACCACGCCGTTCGCGCCGACCGGGTAGAGCAAGTGCTGCTGGTCAAGTTTGTTGGGTGACGACGACACCACCACGACGTCGTGGGCAATCGCATAGGCGATCGCTTCGTAGTCTCCCGAGAACGGGGTTTGGCCGTAGGAAATCGAAATGATGTCGTTGCCAGCATCGACAGCGCCAATGATCGCGCGTCCGAGGGGCGACTGATCATTCGAGTCAATGTCGGTCAGCAGGCAGTCAGGGCCGCCGAGCGTGAAGACCTCAATTGCGGCCTTCGGAGCAATCCCGCCAACGTCACCGTCGAGCCCAAACGGCCCGGCAAGCATTTGCACGACACCGACGCCGTGCAACGCGTCGTCGCTCGTTTCGGTGGTCACCCCAGGAGTGCCACCGCACTCAAAGCTTTGGTTCACCGACACGTTTGCACCCGCGACGGCGGGGGCATCAGGGTTGAAATGCGATTCGATGACCGCAATCTTTACGCCCTCGCCTGTCCAGCCCGCTGCGTGCGCATCGTCAACGCCCATCGCTGGGTACCACCAGCCGGTGGCGTCAATGGCAGCGTTTGCCGGCGCAGGAGCGCTCACCGACGGTACAACGAGCGCCGCGGCAAAAGCCACGGTCAGGGTGAGAGCGCTCAACCGGGTGCGTTGTGAAGGGATCGATGAGCGCTGATGCGTTGTCGACATCAACGTGGAATGTTTCCGTCTCCGGTCTCAAAACCGCCGGCCGCATTGATCTCGTCGCGAGTGGGGTTGCTGGAACCGCCGCCTGCGCCGCCTGCCGTGGAGTCAGCCATCGACGTCGTCACGAACTGCTGCACGTTTTCGAGCAGGTGCGCCGACTTGAGCGACTGGTCGTCTTCGCGCGCGTTGAGGTCGGCAATGATCAGCTCAAGCGCGTCAAGCGCTGCCACGAGGTCGCTCTGAAGAGCGGCGGCCTCGGTCGAGCGAGCCGACAACGAGACGTGCAACTTTGTGCGGAGGTTCGTCAGAGATTCGATACCACCGTTGGAGTTTTCTTGACCGTTGATCGTGTACCGACGCACGTTCGTCGGCATGTTGTTGAGCGAACCCTCGCCGCCGTTGTCCATCTCCACCAGGAGATTGTTCATCGCCGCGCGAACGGAATCCGGATTAAACGAAATTTGGTGTGCCATTTCAGATCCCCTCAAAATCTTTCTTGACGCACGGTGGGGCGAGCGCAACAGCGCCCGCCCCACCGGTAAAAAGTGACTCAGCGAGTCAGGCGCCGAAGCGACCTGCCGATGCGCGGTCCTGCTGCAGGTAGCCCTGCTGAATGTTGGTCGTCTCCGTCGAGATACGTGCCAGAAGCAGGTTCATCGCGGTGATCGACTTCGTCCACTGTGCCTGAGCGTTGGCGTACGCAGCCTTCGCGTCACCATCCCACGCAGCACTCAGCTTGTCGACCTTGCTCTTCAGTTCGTCGAGAGCCTGGTCGATGCGACGGTCGTTGTTGCGAATCTCAGCTGCCAGCGTCTCAAGCGCGGCCGGGTTTACGGAAAATGAATCCATCAGAATCTCTCCTTATTCTCCGGGCGCCCCTTAGGACGCGCCGCCCATCATCGAGCTCAGGTTACCGATCGTGCCCTGGAAGGACTCATCAGCGGTTGCCTGGTCGCCTGCCGTACGGCGCAGCGAGTCTTCGAGCTGGTCGAGAATGTTGGCGATCTTCTTCGCTTCCATCTCCCAGTTGTCAATCAGCGCGTAGTAGCGCTGAGCGGCCGGGCCTGACCATGCACCACGGGTGGCACCGGACGCAGCCTGGACAGCGTTTACACGCTGGACAATCTCCTGCTTAGCTTCGACGGCCGCCTGTGCACCAGCAACAAGCGCTCCCGCCTCGGCAGAAATGCGTTCAACCATTTTGAACATCCCCTCAATATCCCCGAAGACAAGACCGCGAGCGAGCGCAGCTTGTCGTCTGACAGGCAAAACGATACGGGGCGCGCATGGCAAGAGCCAAGCCTGCAACCTTAGAGTTCACTCATGTTGCGACTTTCACGGCTCGCGTTCAGGTAGCTGACCGGGTAAACCCGCTTTCGTGGCGGGCGGGGAAGAGCATAGGTATTGTGGTGCACGGTACGTTCGCGCGCTCGCAGATCCGCGCGAAAACCATGGGAAGAGGGGACTCCGCGTGGCTAAGGCGCAAACTGCACCGACCGACCTGTTGCGCATTTCGGTGGTGGGCGAAGGCCGACGCCTCGACGTGGCTATTCCGCGCCAGGTGCCACTGATCGAAGTGATGCCAACGTTCGCGCGAAACCTCGGTTTGTTGGACGCGCGAATCACGACCACCGGGTACGTCTTACAACGGGTTGACGGAACCCCGCTAAAGCCCGCGATGAGCGCCGGTGATCAAGACGTGGAAAGCGGCGACGTCCTCACGCTGAGCCGTGGCGGGCTGGTAGCAACGCCGCGCGTCTACGACGACATCGTGGAAGCCGTGCTCGATGTCACCAGCGCCCAGCAGCCCTGGAGCGCGAAAGACAACTCGCGCACCGCGCTCGCCATCAGCCTCAGCTTTGTCGCGGTATGCGCCGTGCTGCTGTTGACGGGCGGCCGTGGCGAACTCCTCCCCCTCATCATCGGCGGCAGCGGCTTTGTGCTTTTACTTGCCGTCAGCGCGTTCGTCTCTCGTATGGGAGAGGGTGAAGCGGGGCGCGCACTCGGTCTTGCCGCCGCCGCTTTCGGCGCTCTCACTGCCTATCTCGCGGTTCCGGATTCCGCTGGCTTCTGGGGCTGGCCGATGGCTGCCGCTGGCGGCGGCGCGGTGCTGGGCGGCGCGGCTGCGCTGGCACTGAGTCCACAGCGCCCGAGTGTGCAATATGTTCCGCTCATCACCGGCGGCGCCGTCGGACTCGCGGGTGTGGCGGCGGCGATGTGGCCGTCATCGGCGTTCGCGTCGTACACCGTGATGCTCGCTGTCACCGCCGTGCTGGCGAACGCCCTGCCGTGGCTTGCTCTTGGTTCCACTCAGATCCGCGTGATCTCGCCGCACACCGATGCTGAAGTGTTCGCCGACCCCGTGCCGATCAATACCGAGACCGTGTACAAGAAGACGGCAACCGGCCACCAGTCACTGACGGCGCTGCGCTGCGCGCTGGGGCTGGCCATGCTGATGGCGACGCCGCTTGTGGCGACCGGCAACGGCTGGTCTGTGCTGCTGTGTGCATTTGCGTTTGTCGGACTGATGTTTCCGGCGCGCATGAGCTTTGCGCGCTCGCATGTGCTTGTACTGCTGGTCTTGGGGGCGCTCGGTATCGCCGTGACCGCGATCGTTGCGGCGCTGTCGCAGCCCGGGCTGATTCCTGTGATGCTCATTGTGCTTGCCAGCGTTGCGGGCGCGACCATCGTGATTACGGTGCTGTCGCCGCGGGCCCGATTGCGGCTGGCTCGACTCGCTGATACGGCCGAAATCATTGTGCTCGCCGGCATTCTGCCGCTGGGCATGATCGCGTCGGGGCTGGTGTAACGCGTGGCGAGCAAGAGTGATCTTCTTGACGCCCAGGCGTTCTCCCGCCGCCGATTGCTGACCGCGTTCGTCAGCGGTGCGCCAGGCGGACGCGAATTGGAACCCGCAAAGCCGCTGCGCGGGGTCGTGGCGGGAGTCTCGCTTTCGATCCTCGTGCTGCTTGTGGGCCTATTCATCGGGATGATGCAAAAGGGCCTTCCTTCTGACTGGGGAAACGGCAAACTCATCATCGACCAGTCGACGGGTTCGCGATACATCACGATCGACGATGAGCTGTGGCCGATTCTGAACATCGCGAGTGCGCGGCTGCTGCTCGAACCCGATGCGTCCGCAGACCCCATCGTGGTGAGCGGGGGGCTGCTGACCGGCGTGCCCGTACGCGACACGATCGGTATTCCCGGAGCGCCAGACACGGTTCCGTCGCCCGGCAAACTTGTGAACACCGGCTGGACCGCCTGTGTCGCCGCCGATGGCGCGATCGACACCCGCATTCTTTCGCAACCGATTGCCAAGCAGACGGGCGTCGATGAGGCCGCGGTTGTCACGCTGGACGGGCGCTACTTTGTGGTTTCGGGTCGGCTGCGCATGGAGGTTCCGGCATCGAATGCCGATGCCATCCTGCGCGACCTTGGTCTTGGTTCCGCACCCCAGCACGTTGTCACGAGCACATGGCTGAACCTTTTTGAAGAGGGCGATGCGCTCGCGCCGCTGACGACGCCAGGTGCCGGCGACAAGTTGCGCGACTCGGATTTGCGGGTTGGCGACGTGATTTACACGACGACTACCGACGCGTCAATGCGCTTTTTGGTGCTCAAGGATGGGTCGCTTGCTGAGCTGTCGCCGTTGGCGTTTGCGCTCTACCAGCAGGGTTCGTCGTACTCGGCTGAGCGCACGTTTGAGGTGGACAGCCAAGCAATTTCATCGATGCCCAACTCGAACAATCCGGTCACGTCTGCCGACTGGCCGCGCGCCACGTTTGCGATGCTGCCTGCGACCCAAGCGCCGTGTGCGCTCACGGTTGATGTGGACGGCGCGGCGAGCTCGGTGCTGGCGTCGGTGAGCGCGTCGGCGGAAGACCTGACCGGTCAGACGATTGTTGAGCCGTCGATGGGTGCGCTCGTGAACGTCGCCGGATTCGGTCAGGAAGAGGGCGCGGTGACGCTGCTCATCGACTCGACTGCGACGAGCTACGCGGTGCCCGGTGCCGACGCTGACATTTTGGCGAAACTTGGCTATGTTACGGAAGACGTGGGCGTCGCGCTTGCGCCCTGGATTCAGCTGTTTCACGGTGGCCCGGATCTGACGCAAACCGCCGCCGGAGCGCGCAGCGATGGCTCGGTTCAGTAGCGTGCCCGGCGCGTTCGGGTTTCGCGGGTTCGTGCCCGGTGCGTTCGTGCCCGGTGCGGCCAGTGCGTTCCAGTTCGGCGGCGTGCGTGGGTATTTCCGCTCCCGCGGCGTGCGGTGGTTTCGGGCTCGGGGGACGGCTGCGGCGCTGACCGTGGGGGCGATGATTGCGCTGAGCGCGGCTCCCGCAGCGGCGGCTGATCTGTCGCGTGAATCGGCTGATCTGTCGCGTGAGTCGGCTACGCTCGCGGACACTTTGCGTCCGATGGCCGAAGGCGACTCCTGCCACGAGGGCAATCCGTCGTACATTCTGCTCGATTCCGGCATGCCCACCTTCGCGACCATGCAAGTGGACGCTGCGTGGACGGTTTCTCGTGGTTCCGGCGTCACTGTTGCCGTCGTCGATTCCGGCGTCAATGGTTCCGACCCCCGCCTTGAGAAGGCCCTGTTGCCGGGCATCAATCTCGTCGATGACGGCACGGATGCGAACGGCTGGACCGACCTGTACGGGCACGGCACCGCGATTGCGGGGCAGATTGCGGCGCGGCCTTCTGGGTCGTCGACGCTCGTGGGGCTGGCGCCCAATGTGAAGATTTTGCCGGTGCGCGTGTACGCGGGCACCGATGAGCGCACTGCCGAGGCCGGACATGGGCTCGTGACAAGTCGGCTCGTCGCCGGGATTCGCGCGGCGGCGGATGCGGGCGCCGAGATTATTAGCGTCGCGATTTCTTCTGAGGCGGCGTCTGACGACATCGATCGCGCCGTGGCGTACGCGACGGATAAGGGCAGCCTCGTTGTCGCGAGCGCGGGCAATGTGAAGGGTGATCTGGATCTGTCGGCTGGCGGAACCACGCAGCTGCGGTATCCGGCTGCGTCGCCGGGCGCGCTGGGTGTGACGGCAGCGTCGGTGCCCGGGAATATGGTGACGGATGCGAGCGTGCACGGTGCGCACGTTGATATCGCCGCGCCCGGACAAAACGTGCTGACCCTCGGCCTCAACACCGGCGACTGCGTGTATGCGAGCGATGCGCCCGCGACGAGCTACGCAACCGGATACGCCAGCGCAGTGGCCGCGTTGGTAGCTTCCGCGTATCCGAACGAGACTCCTGAGCAGTGGGCGTACCGTTTGACGGCGACCGCGCTGCGCGGCAACCCAGACCAGCGTACGGACGTTTCGGGCTGGGGCATGGTGCAGCCGTTCCAGGCTTTGACCGCGATCGTCGGTCCCGATACTCGAGGCCCGGCATCCCCGTTCTTCGAGGCGCCGGTGACGACGGCTCCGCAGGATCCGATCTCGGTCGCACCTCCAGGAAACCAACACGCCCTCGATCTGGATCGCGTTCTTCTCGTCGGGGTAAGCGCCTTCGGCGCGCTGGCGCTGGTCGGCTCTGTCGTGGCGTTCCGCAATCGCGCCACCCGCCCAAAGCCCTAACTGCGTTAGGGGTGGGGGGGTGCGAGGTGTGGCTGCACGCTCCGGTGGCCTCACACTTCGGTGGCTGACACCTTAGCCGAGCCACGCAACACCGCGGTTCCGGCCCGTCCACGACGTTAAGCAACACCGTCACCCCGTCTGCCGCAGAGTTCCCCCAAATTCACGCGACATAACGTATTTCACGATGCATAACGCATCCAACTCGACCCGCAACAACGCGCACCCAACCCGCAACCAGGCGCACTCTTTGCGCGAAGCGCCAACGGTGCGCCCCCTCGCTCCCAACCCAGACCTCTCGGCAACGTAAGCCAACATTCGAAGGAGTGGGGGATGGCGGAGGGGATATTGGCGGGTCTGGCAGGCCGCCCGCATGGGCGGCCCGGAGATATCCCCGGAGCCATCCCCCGCTCCGCCGCACACACCAGCAACACCCGCCGGAGCACTCCGCCGCACACACCAGCAACGCCTCAGCCGAGAAGGGCCGTCACTCCCCCGCGCGCAACGTCAAATAAGCGACGCCCAAGAGTTAGCCGTTTTGACCCGGAACATACGCCAGCTGAGCCGCGAAGTGGCCGGCATCGCGGCTAACCACCTGCGCACGACCAGGTTCACTCGGAACAGGCTTGACGCGGCCGATGAGACCGCCCTCTTCCGGCGAACCACTGAGCAAGATTCCGGTGACGCCCAAATCGGTGAATCGCTGCAGAATCGGGTCGAACGACGCACGTGAAGCACCACCCGATCGACGCGCGACCACGACGTGCAAACCAAGGTCACTAGCCTGTGCCAACAGCCCCTGGAGAACAGCGGCGGGGTTGCCCTGACTCGTCGAAACCAGATCGTAGTCGTCGATGAGGATGAAGCCCTCAGCGCCCTTCCACCACGATCGATTGCGTAGTTCCTCCGGCGTGACGTTTGGGCCAGGCATACGTGACTGGAAGAACGCAGCCAACTCCTGCATCCCGCTCGTCGCCATGTCGTGTGACGTCAGGTACGCACCCAGGTACTCAGGCGGCACCTCACCGAGGTTCGCACGACGGTAGTCGATCATGAAGATCTTGGCCTGATCCGGCGTGTACTGATGCATGATCTCGTGCGCGACACCACGCAAGAACGACGACTTGCCCGAACCCGAATCACCGTACAAAAACAGGTGCGACTCGTTGCGCAAATCCAGACCGAACGGCGAGAGTGCCGTCTCTTCGACACCCAGCAGAATGCGAGGATCATCCGGCGACGTGAGTGCACGTACCTCGTCCAACGAGATCATCGTCGGCAACAGACGCAACTTCGGCCCGCGCTGACCCTGCCATGCCTCACTCATTCGAGCCACGAGGTTCTCGATGCCATCAGCCAACGTCTCCGGGCGCTGATCACCATCGATGCGAGGCAGGGCGGTGAGTGCATGCAACTTCGTCGAGGTCAGTGCGTGACCCGGCGCGTTCGCCGGCACGTTCACGGCGATCTTTCGATCGATCTCACTGTCTGTCGGGTCACCGAGACGCAACTCAATGCGCGTCTGAATCGAGTCCTTCAGCGCCGCACGAATCTCCATCCAGCGGTTCGCCGTCACGATGATGTGCACACCGAAACCAAGACCACGAGCGGCAATCCCCTGAATGCGCTGCTCAAGAATCTCAAACTCGCTCCGCAGCGTGCCCCAACCGTCCACGATCAAGAACACATCGCCGAAGCCATCGTCGACCTTGCCCTCAGCGCGACGGCGACGATACGTATCCATCGAGTCGATACCGTTGTCACGGAAGTAAATTTCGCGCGCGTTGAGCACGCCCTCCACCTCGGCGACGACACGGCGCACCGCCTCTTCTTCGGTACGCATCGCGACACCAGAAACATGCGGCATATCGCGCAAGCCGATGAAACTTCCGCCACCGAAGTCGAGCACATAGAACTGCACTTCCAGCGGCGTCGCCGTCAGCGAGAGCGACGCAACCATCGTGCGCAGCAGCGTCGACTTACCGCTGAGCGGACCACCGACGATGAGCATGTTTCCGCCCGCACCGGCAAGCGAAACCGTCAGCTGCTCACGACGCTGTTCGAGTGGAATATCCACGATGCCGAGCGGAACCGTGAGGGAACCACGTGCGCGCCACGTCGGCGAAATAAGTCCAAGCGCAGGATCAACCGCGAGATCGCTCATCAAATGATCAAGCGTTGCAGGCACCTTCAACGGCGGCAACCACACCTTGTGCGCAAGCGGACCGCGACCGGCCATCATCGACACCGCGATGTCGATCGTCGCACGCTCCTCGGTGGGCCCCTGAACGACGACCGGGCCAGATTCACTGTCCTCGTCGATATCCAGCGGCTGGGCGCCCGCGGTAAACAGGGCAACATCGCGCGAGTAGTCGCGAACGACCTCGTCCTCCTGCTTGCCATGCTTCATCACGGTCTTCGGCGGGCCAGAAACATACGCGGCACGGAACTGCGTCATCGTCTCGGTATCCGACTTCAAATAGCCGACACCCGGTTCCTGCGGCAACGTGTAGGCATCGGGCACACCAAGCACCGTGCGCGACTCCGCCGCCGAGAAGGTACGTAGACCGATCCGGTACGACAGATACGTATCGAGACCACGAAGTTTGCCCTCTTCCAGACGTTGCGACGCCAACAGCAAGTGAATCTGCAGCGAGCGCCCCACGCGACCGATGTTGATGAAGCTCTCCACAAACTCCGGCTTCGCCGCCAACAGCTCGGAGAACTCATCCGCGATGATCAGCAGCGCAGGCAACGGGGCAAGGTCGGTGCGACCATTGCGACGCGCCTTCTCGTAGTCGTTGACGTTCGCGAAGTTTCCCGCGGCACGCAACAGCTCCTGGCGACGCACTACCTCACCCGTCAGGGCGTCCTGGAAGCGATCAACCAGACCCACTTCACTACCGAGGTTCGTGATCACGGCAGACACATGGGGCATGTCGGACATGCCGGAGAATGTCGCACCACCCTTGAAGTCGACGAGCACCAGGTTGAGTTGTTCGGGCGAGTGCGTCAACACAAGCGAAAGCAGCAGCGTGCGCAACACCTCAGATTTGCCGGAACCCGTGGCACCGATCAGCACACCGTGCGGCCCCATTCCCTGCTCGGCTGCCTCTTTCAGATCCAGATAGATCGGCGCACCCTCCGTGGTTTGACCGATCGGCACACGCAGGCGGTCACGCTTCGGCCGACGCGCCCACGCCTTATCAAAGTCAATCTCACGCACATCAGGCATGCGCAGCAGATCAGTCAGCTCTGCCTGACCAACGATCCGCTGATCGTCACCCGCGGCAGCTGGTTCCGCCGAGTACAGCGGCAGCAGGCGACGCGCAGTGGCCTCCGCCTCCGCAAGCGACATCGCATCGGGCGCGACAAACTCTGCGCGCGCACGCACGCGCACCAGTTCAACGCCGCGTTCCTTACCCGTCGACGAGAACGCGATGCGCATCCGCCGCGGATCCTCCAGCGTGTCCCACGTGGCAGGCATTTCCAGCACGGTGAAACCAGCGAGGGGGTCGGAACCAATGAGCGGCTCATTGTGCGGAATGGGGACGCCGTCAACGAGCACGATGACATGCCGCGGCTGACGAACATCGGGAGCAAAGCGGGGAGCGTCAGAAATATCAGCTGGCAGCAGCTCGCGCAGTTCATCAAACGACGACACGATCATGCGGGCCGCGCCCACCTTGTCGCGCACCCGCGGCGAAGCGACATGGGGCAGCCACTTCATCCACTCCCACTGATCCGCATATGCCGGATTCGTGACGACCGCGATGAGCACGTCATCGGGCGCATGGAACGTGGCAACGCCCACCGTCATCGCCCGCACGAGCGAACGAATCGCGTCTTCGTCATTGCCCACGACCTCGACGCGCGCATAGTCGGTGAGGGTGATTCCTGCGGGGAGATCTTTCTGCATTTCGTGCGTCAGCATGAGTCGGTGCGCGGCAGACGCCGCCACCGGATCAAGTGACGCGAGCGACGGCAGTGGCGGTGCCTCGAGCGCGAGGCAGAGCGGCTGGTCACTGGTTCCGATGCGGCTCAGCAAGAAGTCGTCATCCGTCGACGACCGCTCCCACACTCGCGCACCCTCTTCAACCAAAAAGGTCAGCGTCGAGGGATCCGGCGACACCCAGTTGCCGTGCCGACGCTGCTGATCAGCAGCCGTGCGCACCGTCTCGCGCAGCTCACCCAGGTACGCGAGATACTCACGACGAGCCGTCAAGACCTCAGCATTACGCTGCGACCGCTGCCGCCACCCGTTTGCCGCGACAAAGCCCAGCGCTGACAGCAGGAACACGCCGCCCATGAGGAAACCACGCCCATTGGGGTTCATCGTCACCACCATGACGACGGCGCCGAGGCTACCGACCATCGGCAACAGCGACGTCATCAGGCCGCCAGCGCCCTCCTTCTCCTGAAGCTCAGGAGGCGCCTCCAGCGTCACCTTGCCGGATGGCACCCGGGGCGGGGTCAGGCGAGAACCACGACTCATGCGGAATCTCCGTTCAGCGGGCTCATGGTGAAGGTGCGGTCACCGAGGCGAATCCGCGCCACCCCCTGAGCCGACGTACGTACGCCAGGGGTCAACACCGCGGTGCGACCATCGGCAAAAATCAGTTCGGTGCCATTCGTGGAACCCAAATCAGTGACCCATACTCCGCTACGGTCCTCTTCCCAGCGCGCGTGGTTCTTCGAAATCGTCGTCGACGAATCCGTCACCACGATCAGCTGATCTTCGCCGCCAGTCGCGCTCGGCGCACGCCCCAGCGCGACGGTGCTGTAGGCAGCCACGATCTCACGCTGACCCGTGTCAAACGTCAACACCGTGCCTGCCGCACCGCGACGCACGATTCCCGAAGGTTCCTCCGACGCCGCACCGGAACGGCGACGAGGGCCGGGGGCAGGCTCATCAGAATTGGAGGGCTTTGGCGTGGAGCTAGCGGCCGCTTGAGCAGGCTGGGCGTGAGGCGACTGTCCAACGGCCGAATCCCGCACGCCAGAGCGCGTGCGACGCGGCCCCGGAGCAGGCGCGTCATCCGACACCCCGTCGGCGGAAATACCCGGAGCGTCCGCCACCGACTGAGCGGACGGAACCACGGTGCTCGGTTGAGCGGGCGGAACCACGCCAGGGTGTGCCGGCGGAACCACGCCGCCAGTCTGAGCGGACGGGTTCACACCCGCAATCGGTGCGGAGACACCGCCCGACTGTACGGGTGACATGTGAGAAGGTACCGGAGGAACCTCGGCCGGCACAGCCGCAGGTGCGCTCCGACGCAGCGACGGCACAGAGCCGGCTGGCTCCGGCGCAACGACCGGTTCGGGCGCAGCCGCTCGCTCCGACGTAACCGCCGATTCATCAGACGAGCGCACACCCATCCCACGCGCGCCAGCGTCCGGTTCCGGCGCGACTCCCCCAGCAGACTGCGCAATGACGCGCATACCCGCGGCAGAACCGGAGCCCGCAGCAGGCGCGGAGTCCGCAGCCATGGTTCCGAGATCCATGCCATCACCAGACAGCGTCGCAAGGTATTCCGAATGCGCAGACTCTTGCGCCACTTCTTCTGCCTCGATGCGAGCCTGCTCGGTCGGAATCGTCACGACGACGGTACGAGCAGCGCGATCGGCGATCGTACGACGCTTGCCCGACGAATCCGCGAGCGCTGACAGTTCAACAGCTACCGCACCCACTGCGGCCAGGAGCGCGCCCGCACCGGTCACCGCCGCTCGCACACCGGAGCGCACGAGACCTGGCGACTGCGGTGCATCCGCCCGCGACACCCGCGTATGGGTGACGAGTTTGCCAAGCGACGCACCTGTGCGCGCCTGCGCAACCATGAAGATGATCGCAACCTCGAGGCCCGCAATCACACCGAGCAGCCACGACGACGACAGTAGCCACGCGCCGACACCGACGCCCGCAATCGCGAACAGGTCAATCAGCAGAGAAAGAATGCGCGCGCCGACACCCGCCGGGGTGCCGACGAATGCATCACCGAGCGCGTACATCGACACGATGCGCTGGGCAGACCGGCCGCCACCGCCCGGGGTGTTCTGCGATTGGTGGGCGCTCGGCACCTGCATATTCGACGCACCGGGTTGATACGGTGCCTGGGGAGCATGCGCCGCTCCGGCCAACGGCGCCACACCGGGTACAACGTTCTGCGGCACGACAACTGGATTCATCGCGACGCCGGTGCGTGCATAACCGGGATAACCGCCCTGCATGTCGACGGGGGCCGCCGCTTCTCGCTGCTGCACACCACACACCGGGCACGTCACGGTTCCGGGTCGCAACATCGACCCACACTGCCAACACACCTGAGCTTGCATTAGTTCATCGCCCCCTGCACGGCCTGGATGAGTCCGGCACCGACGAAAGCAGCGGGCAGCGCGAAGACCAACGCCATGCCCTCCACGATGTCCGCAAACCGCGACCAGTAGACGCTGCGCGCACCACGCGCGAGCAGAATCACGGACGCCGCGATAGCCACACACCCCAGCAAGAACCCGATGGCAACGCTCCAGCGTGCCACCTCTGACAATCCGGCGAACACCACAACGATCGTGATGAGGCCGACAAAGAATGCGGTCGCGCGCACGACGGCTTTCAGCACGCGCGACGAGAAGCGGCGGGCGCCTAGCGCCAGCGCCAACACCACACAGCCGACCAGGACGAGTCGCCCGATCATCTCGATCAGCGGTTCGGAAGACAACGGAACCACGACAAACGGAATACACATCACGACGAGCGCGCAGGTGGCCATCGTGATGACCTGCATGCGAGCGGTCGAACGAGCGACGAGGTCGGTGACGCGATCCACATCCACCGTCGTAATCGCGGCTGGAATCACCTCGCGCACCGCAAACCGTGCTTCTTGATGCTCGGCGAAGTCAATGAATGCACCGGGCGGAACATGCATCATCGTCGTCGGCAACGCCCGCAGCACGAGCGGTGCAGCGCCCACAATGACGCAGGCCGCGACGACATCGCGCAGGTTCAAAACCAGCACGGCAACGAGCACGAGCGCCACACCCACCGCGACCGCACCCAGCGAGTTCAGCTGGGCCCGTTCGGCCGTATACCGCGCGAGCACGGCGATGAGCGAGAAGTACACGGCTTCCACAATGGCGACCGTGATGAGGGTGACGATCGGACTGAATTCTGCAGGAGAAGACAGCGTCACCGCCCAGGCGGCCACGAGAGCCGCGGGTCCGAGCGCGACGGCACCACGGGCGACCTTATCTGTGCGGTGACGACGCACGTACAGCACCGCACTGACCACGCTGGCAGCCACCAACGCCACAAAGATCGCATTCATCCACCCGGCAGGCTGCGTGACCGGGGCGAAGAAAAAGATGGCGCCGCCAATGAGCCCGGCAATCGCCATGAGCCACCACGCAAACACCGCATTGCCGAGCGCCGCCTCCTTCTGGTGACGTGCACGACGTTGGGCGGGAGCCACCCGCGTATCGACAATCGCGACGACATCACCATCGTTCAGCGTGCCAAGTGCACTGCGTGGATCAACAAAATCGCCAGATCGTTCGCGATAGATCCGTTCTGACGTGCGCATCGTCGCGCCACTTGCCCGCAGCACATCAATAAGCGACATCGATTCGGGCGCAATGATGTCGCGGCGCTGATCGCCCATGCGAATACAAATGCGCCGCTGCTCGGAGTCAGAGATCAGGGTGGTCATCAGCGCCAGTCCATGCCAACCGTACGGTTCACAAAAGACACCGATCCCCCTAGCTGATCCACGGTGGCACCAAAGCGCCCTGCGATACCGGAACCTAACAAAAAAGACCCTAGCACCCCGATCTGCATCGCACCGTGGCAAAAAGCCTTTCTGAGGGCGGTCTAACCGAGCATCAAAAGAGCGATGATTCCGCCCACAGACAGCACCATGGTTCCACCGCCCACAATCGCCATGAGCGTGACGCGTCGACGAGCCGCAGCACGCTGGCGCGCGAGCGCCGTCATGCTTTCTGCGAAGGGTTTCGGCGGGCGGGTGTCGAGCTGACGGTCCAGGTGCACCACCGGGATGATGGTCTGCTTCCGAGGCTTATACGGCGCCTTGAGGATCGCCTCCTCCGGCGTGAACGCCTCACGTGAAACGGGCTGACCGCCGTCGTCAAGAATCTGCGTCGTGCGACGACTCGCCAGCGACAGCGTCTCGATCTTCGCGGGCGGATTGATCTTCGGCTTGCGAAGGGACTTGATCGTCGCCTCGAGCCCGGTCTTGCGTTTGCTGACCGCGGTCACGTCATCGACGGGCGCAGCCTGCGCGCGACGCTGCCCCGGATCGGTCGGTTCCAGCTCTTCGGCCGCCGCCTCTTGCTGTGCGGCGAGGCGAGCTGCCCGGCGACCACCCATCTGCGTGGCGTCAAGGTCATCGTCCTGGTCAGTGGCTTGGTGAGCCTCGACGGGCGGCTGCCGAACGGCAGAACGCCGTCGCGTCACCACCGTGGCCTCATCGAACTCACCGTCGTCGTCAGCCGCAACCGGCTCAGCAACTACGGCACGGCGCTGCGCGATGACCGTCGACTCGTCGACATCGTCCTCATCGTCATCGCCCGCAACGGGATCCGCAGCCACCGAACGACGCAACCCGATCACCGTCGACTCGTCGACGTCGTCCTCATCCGCAGCCGCTGGTTCCGCAGCGCGACGGCTGGACATCACCGTCGACTCCAGGTCTTCCGCCGCGGCGAGAGCGTCGCTCGACAGATGCGTCGAGCGACGGCGAGGACCGACAGAATCCGACATTTACTCGCTAGCCGCCTCAATGCGCAGTTCGGCATCACCCAGCAGGAAGCGCGTGGTCAGCACAGCCGGCTGGTGCGGCGCAAGCTCCCGCTCGGCGCCAGACTCGTCGATCAAGACGACACCGTTGGTCGAGCCGAGGTCCGTAATCGTCCAGGCGCCATCGACGAGCGCCAGCACCGCGTGGGTTTTGGAAATCGTGCGGGTGCCGTCTGCCACCGAAATCAGCTGCGCAGACGGAAACTCCGGCTCATCATCGGGCTTGCGTCCGAGAATCACATAGTCGCTGGTCAGAGCCACACTCGTACCCACAGGAAGCTGAAGGTTCCACGTGGAACGTCGACGCGCGGCGACAATCGTCTGATCGTCAATCCCCTCATCCGAGGGCACCCCGGCGTTGGCGTGGTGCGCAGAAACGGAGGTGCGGGCGGCGCGCGGCGTACCGGCATCCGGCACCGCAGCCACCGCACTGACCTCCACCGACGACTCAATCGCCGAGATGGCAGAGACCGACGCCGAATTCGACCACACCGACTCCGCGGGGTCACTGACGTCGTCACCCTCGAGCTCGGTACGACGCAATCGCGGCGCCCACACGTCGTCTTCAACCTCCTGCGTGCTGACACTGTCACTGGCACTCACCGGCGTCGCCACATTCGCGATCCCGGTACTGAGGCTGTTCTGCATCCACTCCGAGTCCTCGAAGGACGTGCCTTCGACAACGGGGACGGAACCACTGAGCGGCACGGGCGGAGCAGGAATGATCGCAGGCGCAGCCGGAACCACAATGGGCGGGGCGGGAACGTCGAAACTTTCCGGCAGAGGCGGCAGCGGAGGCGGCGTCATCGCCTGAGCGCGACGGGCCTGGGCAACCACTTCCGAGTCTTCGTGCATCCGCGTGGAACCCGGGTTTCCGAAGGTCGTCGGCATGACGGGCGGAACCGGCGGGATCACCGGAGCAACCGGCTGGGCGGCGGGCTGAGCGGCGGGCGCAGGCGCTTGCGCTGACACCGCTGGCGGAACGAACGACGGGGCGACAGCATCATTCGACGCAGATGCCGCCGACGGCGCGGGCGGAGCCGGAATCTGAGCCACCGGTTGCTCCGCACGCAGCGAGCCGCCGAGCGGGGCGAACGGATCCCACGTGTTTTGACCGGCAGGCGACTGTTCAGCTGCGGGCGGCGGCGGAACAGCCGCGACGCTCGAGCGACTCTGATCCAGCCAGCTCAGCTGGTCAGGGTGCGCCGACATTGCGTCCTGCTGCGGGTTCATCCACGCGGCCGACGGCGCGCTGGGCGTAGCAACTGCACCCATCCAGCGCGCGGAACCCCACCCCAGGATGGAGGCCCAGACCGGGAAAAGGATGGTGCCGAAGAGTCCGAAGCCGTTCGAGCGACCAAAGCGGTTCGACACACTAGCGACGAACAAATACAACACGTAAATGCCGTAGAAGGGCACGAACAGGAGCCAGGGCGACTCCGGCCGGCCACCGATCTTGGCCAACGTGAACCAGTTCATCACCGGAATCCACGCGTGGTTTGCGGGCGCTCCTGCCTTACGGAAAACAGCGGAAAGCGCGAGACTCGACCAGACATACACCATGAGGAGTACGACGAGACAGATCGCGTAGATCATGACGATCATTCCGTAATCGTTGGGGATCATGAGGTGCTTCGCCCACGACGAGTCGTGCGCTTTCCCCTTTCAACAGACCGGGACCGAGCCAATCGGACGGGTGTGCCCAATTGACGTACGAATGACTTCAACGATAGAGCCGCACGCACGCGACGCCACCATCCCAGATCCTGGGTCAACGCACGGCGTTCCGCCGCAACGATCTCCCAGAACTCATTGGATTCATTTTCACTGATGACGGCGTTGGAGAACTGCGCATGGTCAGCCTGCGCGGCAAGCAGCACACCTGCAGGCGTCTGGTACTCCTCGGCGAGCTCCTGACGAGTATGCGTCGTCGGTGAGACAAGACCCGCATCGACGGCGGCGTCAACGTATTCTTCCCAGCCGCCGATCATGCGTTCAGCACCATCTGGTGCCGTCGCACGCTCCTTGCGACGAGCAACCTTGGCGAACAAAATCGTGAGGAATGGCGTGAGCAGTACAAGCAGGCCGAGAACGCCAACGCCCACCCAGCGCATGACCGAGGTCACCACCGTCGTGTCAACGGTGTCTTCCTGATTCGGCGGGGTGTCATCAGATTCATGCTGGTCAGGATCTGGCGGTGCCACTTCAGTGACCTCATCCGGACGCACATCCGTGATGTTTTCCGGATCACGCTGCGTGCGCGACTCCACGTCGATCGGCTCCGTATATTGCGGTGTCACATCGATCGGAATCCAGATGCCTGAGGCATCCTGCACTTCGGTCCACACCGCAAGATCTGATGCCAGACATTCGCCATCACACGAAGGCAGCGAATCGCTCGACGTGCGTACGCCCACCACGACGCGCGCTGGGAATCCGAGTTGCTCAGCGATCAGCGCGCTCGCCACGGCGAACTGCTCATCGTCGCCAATTGCGGCAACGAGCGACGCGTTGGTGATGCCCTGCACTTGCGACTCGTGCTCAAGCAGCTGGGTAAACATCTCATCGATACGCGCCAAAGAGTGCCCGGCGGGGCTGGACTGGAAGCCGGCGTAGTCGGGCAACAGCGCCATCCACTCCGCTGTGTCCCCTTCCGGCAACAGCAGCGCATGACTCAGGTATCCGCGCGCACGCAGCGTCTCAATCGCATCTGCCAAGCCCGCACCTGTCGACGGCACATCCCGAGCATCGAGCCACGCAATGAGACTTTCGGGAGGGGCTACCCGCGGGTTCGCCCCCGGCGACGTCGCCTCCACCAGGTCGATCGTCTTCGGCTCAGCCGCGGTCACAACATACGAATTGCCCTCATCGACACCCCGCGTGACCACACCCGTGCCAGCCGTCTGGTTGTAGTAGAAACCATCCGCCAGCTCGGGGCCCTGAGCACCCTGAAACTCGACGCTCTGCAGCGTGCCAAACGTCGGCAACCAAATGCCGCGCAACGCACCAATCTCAAAGCGAACCGTCGACGTGGTTCCGCTGACACCCTCAAGCGTGGAAGGCACTCGCTCATACAGATTCGTTGGGCCGATATCGACGCGATACGACTCTCCGTCGTATGCGCCCAACGTGGCCAGGCGAATGCGGCTGGGTACCGCGCCCGTCGACGTGTAGCTAAACAGCACAGACGAGACGTTGTCATTCGTGAAGTTCGTGCGGTATCCGGCCAGCGGCGTCTGGGCCTGCGCGATGGCGATCTCAGGCCCCACGGCCGAACGAATCACGTCGCGCGTGCTCGTGTTCGTCACGATCGGCGTCACAATCGCCCCGGCGCCAACCGCGACGACGACCATCGCGGCGGCGAGCCCGGCACGGCGCAGATAGGCGCCGGTACTCTGCCGCGCACCACGAATACCGGTGGCGGCAGCCGCACGCGCGATCGATTGACGGCGCTCATCGCGAGCACGCCACGCGAGCCACCACATGCCACCAAGCACTCCGAGAATGCCAATGCCGGTTTCTACCGGTGACGTGATCGTGAGGGGTCCGAGTGACAGCGGCGACGACACCGACGTACGGCCAAACAATAGGCCAAATGCCAACATCGCGCCGACGGCGACAACCGTGAACCCCGCACGACGCCCGCTGACAAAAGCGAAGCGGACGGCAACGAATGTGCCCACAGTAAAGACAGCAATCGCCGGAACCAGCAGGTTGCGATACGTGCCCACAGGCAGGGGCGAGGTGGCGAGATCCTTAAAACCGGTGACGAAACCCAGCGCGGCTTCGCGCAGACCATCGGGCACGATGGTTCCGCCAACCCAGTATTCCGGAACCCCCAGCGTCACAGCGACGGCGAAGCTTGCCGACAGCAGAATGAGGGTGATGAGCCAGCCGTTCCACTTCACGAGCATCGACAGCACGGCGATGCCTGCACCCACGAGTGCGCTGACGGCAATCGCGAGAACATACCAGGCGCTGGCGTAGATCGGCCAGGCGGCAACGCCTGCCAGCGCCACCATCACGGCGACGTAGGCGGACCCGATAATCATGCTCTGCTTCGTCACGACTTCATTCCCCGGGAGAGCAGTTGCGGCATATCTTCGCGCAGGCCCACGGTCATGATCGTGAGACCGCTGACCGGACGCACCCTCGGGTGGGCGGTTTCATCACACACGACACCGATCACGGCAGTGGCCGCATCGTAGGCGAGAGCCGCACGACGCAGGCGTTCGAGCCCCGTCTGGGAACCACAGATGACGAAGGCGACAGACAGGCCGGTGTTGGATTCTGCCTGCAACGCGCACACGTCTTCTAGCGACATCGTGTTGTCGAGGCTGTCGACAGCACAAAATTCGTCGAGCAGGCCACGAGGGGTAAACGCACCCAGCTGGCGAATGGCGCGCAGCCGACCACGCACCACACGGGGGATTTCTGCACCGGCCACGACGTCAAGCTCGCGACCGTCGCGGAGTGCCTGCACGCCGAGTGATGCGGCAAGCGAAATCGCGATTTCGTACTCTTCTTCCGTCGCGTAGTCACTCTTGGCTACGGAAACGGCAACGGCCATGCGGGAGCGACGTGACTCTTCGAACTGGCGCACCATGAGCTTGCCGGTCTTCGCTGTCGACTTCCAGTGCACCTGACGACGCGAATCACCCGGCATGTATTCGCGGATCGCGTGGAACGACATGTCGGCATCCACGAGGCGCGTTGTTGGATTTCCCTCGAGATCACGCACCAAGCCGGCACTCGTCGACGGCATCGAAACAATGCGCGTGTGCACGTACACTTCGTGCCGGTCTTCCCACTCGTGTTCACGACGCAGCAGGCCGATCGGGTCGGTGCGCACTGCCGTGGCCGGGCCGACCGTGATGATCCCCCGCTTCGGGGTCGGAATATCGACCTCATGCACCGTGTGGTGCTCGGCGCGCAGCATCGGAACCTCAAGCTCAAGCAGGCCATCCCCCACAGGCAGATCCAGCTTGCCCGGCAGCGCCATCCGCGAACTCTTGTTGCGTACGGTGAGTCGTCCGGGCACACTGCCGCCGGCAACAACGCGCTCGTGTTCCAGCTCGAGCGCGACATCGTACGCGCGTGCACCAAACAGGAAGGGCACGCTCAACAGCAGCAACACCACGGCGATGATGCCAGCGACGAGCCACTCCACCCAGCCAAAGATCCACCCAAGCACCGTGCCGCCAATGGCGACGGCCAGCACAAGCCACCCTGCCGTCGTAACCGACCGGCTGATCTCATCGCGCGCGGTCGTGTAGACCGCGCTGACCCGCTGGCCAAACCGGGTCATACCCAGCACGAAACGCACCATCGGGCTCCGCTGCGTTTGGCGGACCTTGGTGCGAGTGTGCGTGGCTGTGCGGGAGTGTGAGTGCGACCCGCTGAGTTCGTTGAGGGTCATGCGGTTTCACGCTGCGTGGGCGGCGGCACCTCCAGCAGCACCTGACCGAGCACGGCTTCTGCCGTCACACCGTCAAACTCCGCTTCCGCCTGAAGAATCAGGCGGTGCGCGAGCGTCGGAATAACGAGCGCCTTGACGTCGTCCGGTGTCGCGTAGGTGCGCCCCTGCGACGCGGCACGAGCACGCGTCGCGCGCGTCAGGGCGAGCGCACCACGAATCGATACGCCAAGGCGCACCTGGTCGGCCGAACGGGTCGCGTCCACAATGCGCGCAACGTAATCAAGCACGAGAGCGTCCACATAGACGTCTTTCGCGAGATCCGTCATCGACACCAACGTCTGCGGCGTCACGACCGGAGAAATCTGCTTGATCGCCGTCGCTCCGCCGCCCAGAATGCGCAGCGTGGATGCGTGGTCCGGGTACCCAAGCGACGTCTTCATCAGGAAGCGGTCAAGCTGGGCCTCGGGCAGGCGATACGTTCCGGCCTGCTCCACCGGGTTCTGCGTCGCGATCACCAGGAACGGAACACCAACGGCACGCGAAATCCCGTCAACAGTGACGTTGCCCTCTTCCATGACCTCAAGCAGCGCCGCCTGGGTCTTGGGGCTCGCGCGGTTGATCTCGTCGGCCAGCACGATGTTCGCAAAAATGGGGCCGGCGTGAAATTCGAACTCACCCGTCTTCTGGTCGTACACGGTGATACCCGTGATGTCGCCAGGCAACAGGTCAGGCGTGAACTGAATACGGGTCGTACTGCCCTGCACCGACTGCGCAAGCGCACGCGCCAGCGACGTCTTACCGGTTCCTGGCACGTCCTCGAGAAGAACGTGACCCTCACTCAACATCGCGACAAGCACGAGGTCGATGACGGGGCGCTTGCCGAGCACCGCGTGCTCGACGTTGTCGCCGAGCTGTGCGAACGACTGGGCGAACCAGGTGGCCTGCTCTTGCGAGATGGTCATGTGTGTCCTTGCTAATGGAGATCTGAAACGAGGGCCGAGCTAGAGGCGTGGCGCTTGGGGCGGTGATTCGTCCGGTGGCCCGGTGCCGCCAGGTGCTCCGGAACCGGTGGTCACCGCTGCGCCGAGAGCGGGGGCCTCAGAATCTGCCAGCGGTGCATCCATCACGCGCTCTGGTTCCGTCACCGGCTCATCGGCCACTGTCGGTGGCACCACGTTGTCGGTCGGCGCCGCGTCTGGCACCACCGCTGACTCGGGTGCGTCGGTGGACGCGGCACCCTGGCCGCGCGTCACTGACTGCTGTGCCCGCTCGGCGCTCGGGGATGCCCCGCCCGACTCGGCTGGCGGTTCGGTAGGGTCAACGGGCGGTTCGGTAGGGTCAACGGGCGGTTCGCTCGGGTCGACAGGCGGGTTGGTGGGATCGACAGGCGGCTCCGACGGGTCAACGGTCGGAGTGGGCTCCGGCGTCGGCTCTGGTTCTGGCTCGGGCTCGCACTCCTCGGTGAAGGTACCGGAAATGCTGTTGAGCCCCCAGCCCGCGCCATCCCACGTCGTGGTGTGCTCCACCTTGACGGAGGCGGCGCGCGGCGGAACGACATTGTTTGGCGGCACATCGTTGATCTTGCGGCCACGCTCGTTGTAGTACGTCAGCTTCGTGACCGACGTTGTCGCCTTGTTATCTGTCGAACTGCTTTCGAACCCGAACGTGGTGTTACCCACACATGCGGTGACGCCCCAGCTCGCCTGCACCTGGTACGGGGCGGATCCGGCTGCCGGAACCGCCTTCGCGGTATCGGTGCGCGCGCCGGTGGACTCGTGCTGGTAGAACACGGTGATGTTCGGGTCAGCGCCAACGATGCTGCTCGGCAGCCCTGAAATGACGACCTCGTTGCGGTTCGGAACAGTCGCGGATGATGTCGGGTCATCCTTGATCGTCCACAGCGCCGAGCGCTCGCCCGACTGCATCGAGCCACGCGGGTCAACAACAAACTCGTAGCCGACCGGCGGCGCCGTTGACTGTTTGGTCACGAGCGTCGTCGATGCCGTCGATGAGCCAAAGACCTCCTCGCCAACGCGCGCCTCGGCACACATCGTGACGGTGTACTCGGCACCACCCTGAAGACCAGGGATGCTGAACCGCTTGCCCTGCTGCGACGGAGTGCACTGCTGGTTCGTCCAGGAAACGCCGTACCAAATCGTGGAAGGCGAGCCGTTAGGCTGCGCGCCTACCTCGACGTCAATCGTCGCGGTGTCGTTCGCTGTTGCGGTACTCGTCGCGGAAATCACCGGGTTCAACGGGGAGCCGATGCCGTTACCGTTCGTTGAGATTTCTGCACCCGAGGTGGAACCCTCGAGACCAGCAGGAATCGGGAAGCGTGAGAATGGCTTCGCGGTAATCTGTGCCGCCTCGTTGGTGCCGACTCGGTAGCTCGCGAGCGAAACCACGCCGCCACCGGAAACCGGGATCGACACCTTGTCACCCTTCGGGCTGGACACCTCGATGCGGCCGGTCTCTGGATCAACGCCGGTAAACTCCAGGCGCACCATGTGGCCCTGGCCCTGCGTCGGAATTGCCGTCGCCGTGAACGTCTCCGGCTTTGCCGGCGGGTCATACGCCCACGCGGTCGTTGACACCGAGGTCTTCGAGGTTCCGACGGCGTTCACTGACACCGCTTCGTAGATACGCGATTCACCGTTTGGTGCCGCAATCGGCGGGCACGTGCCGTCTGCGGCACACGTGGCCACAACCGCACCGTTCCGCGTCACGGTGAAGCCGGTAACGGCGGGATACGCGGAGCGGGCAGCACCGGGGTCAACGCGCAACTGCACGATGCCGTCGTCGTACCCTGCCTGCTTGATCGCCGCGGGGGCCAGCGGGTATCCCTGCAGATCAAGGGTGACGGAACCATTGCGCTCGCCCGTCGTCAGGCGACCCTGCGCATCCTTCAGCGTGAAGCTCGTGCGGCACGTGGCCCCGGGAGCATCCCCCGTCCAGGACGCCGTCACCGACGTCGCCGACGCGACGCTGAACGTGACACCCGCGCACGATGCGGTCGAGGTCACGCTCTGCAACACGAGCGGGGTGCCAGGCAGCGGGTTGATCTCGCCAGGAGCGCCCACAACGGGCACCGTGCACGAGTTGCCCTCGGCCTGCGAGCACTGAATCGAGGTCGTGCCACCGCGCGGCGCTGTCTCAGGTGCGGGGCCGACACGGAGCACGAGACGTGCGGGCGCAACCGACTCGTGACTCGTAATGAGCACAAGGACGGCCGACTCGCGGCCAGGAACAGAGGTATCTGCCGCGGTCACGGTCACCGACGCACCTGACTGCGTGATCCGGAAGTCAGCTGAGGTTCCGTCTACCGCCCAGACCGTGTTGGCGTTGTCGTTCTCGCCCTGCCACACCGTCATCGAGGTGAGATCAAACGTGGCCGTCTCGCCCGGGCTCACGGTCATCGCACCTGGGCGCAGCTCAGGCACCGGGGCGAGCGGCGTGACGATGATCGGAACCGACAGGAACGTCCAGTCGTCATCACCCTTCAGGCGAACCGGAACCGTGCATGAGTCCGTAAACGGCGCGCCCTTTCCAGCCGAGTACTGCACCGTGGTTCCGCCTGTCAGCGTGCAGGAACCTTCGGCGCGAGCACCACTGGATGCCACCGCAGTGTCGACCTCCAGCTTCGCGTCGCGCGGCACACCGACGAGGTCGACCATGTTGAATGACACGGTCGCTTTCTCTTCCACGACCTGTGCGACGGCGCTGGCGCGCAGTGACAGCGGAGTGTCCTTCTTGCCAGGCACGCGCAGGAACGCGTAGGTGGTCACCGCGGTGCCATCGCTCGTGGTTCCGGTCACTTCAAACGGAATGATGCGCGATTTCTCGGGCAGTTCACCCCGGATCTCACGTCCGCTGATGCTGACGCCTGAAGGCTTACCCCACAGGTCAACCGTGAGGCCAGCGATGTCGCCACCACCCCAGTTCACGCGACCGGTGAGCACATCGACGCCGCCGACGAATTTGTCGCGCGTTTCCGTGGTCAGCACGGTGTCAGCGACGACCGGGTACGAGGGCACCTGCTCGCGCACCACCTTGATGACGATGAGTCCGCGGCCGGTGTTGCCTGACGCGCTTTCGACGCTGTAGATGAACGACATGGTGCCGGGGTTAGCGCCGGCCGCAATCTCCAGGACGTTGTCTTTCTGCGAGACAATTTGCGAGTTCCAGCGCTCGTACTCCGGGTTGGGCGAGCCGTCATCGAGCTGCTCAGCGAGGTTGGGAACCACGCTGGTGACGGTCATGACACCGCCGGTCGGGTCAAAGTCGTTGCCGAGCGGGGTGACGAACGCCTTCGACGATTCGCCCGCCTGCACCTGCACGTAATCGGTGTATGTGATGGGACTCGGGTTCGCACGGTCGTTGAGCACGCCGACGCGGGCAATCCCCGTGCTTGACTCGCCAGCGGCATCCACCACGCTGTAGGTGAACGAGTACTGGCCAGGCTTACCGAGCGCGCTCGTGTACGTGATTCCGGCACCGTCAGCGGAAATCGACGCGGTGCCGGCCGACGGCTGCGTCACGATCTTCTCCAGCGCGACGTTGTCACCGTCCGGGTCGACACCAAACGCGTCGAACGGAATCGTGACGGCTGAGCCCGCGAGCACACGGCCCTCAAGCATCTTCGGGCGCGGTGCGCGGTTCAGGTCTTCGCTCAGCACGGTCACGGTCACAGTCGCGGTGTCGGCAAGCGAAGGCGAACCGGTGGTGTACACCGTGTATTCGATGCCGTAGGTGCCCGGCTCCTTCGGTGCCAGATAACGAATTTGCGATGACGACGCGAAGGCGAGGGCTTTGTCTGTCGAGGAGACTGCACTGCCCGGGTCAAGCGAAATACCGGCACCGGCTGCGGCAACATCGTTGAGCAAAACCGGAATGTCGATTTGGGATCCTGCGCGCACCACGACCGCGTCATCAACGGCGATCGGGGCAACATCCTGCGCTGGCGGCAACAGGAAGACGGTGGCTTCACCCTGAATGTTCGCGCCGACGTCTTCGGTTCCGTCGCCAACGGCGTACGTCACCTTGCCGAGCATTCCGCTTTCGCCCGTTGCCGTGGTTCCGCTGACTCGCAAATACTGCTGCGCGACCGTGTCTACCTGCAATCGCGCGCCGGTGGCGGCGACGCCGACGACATCGTTCAACAGCAGCACCCGGCGAGTGGGGTTGGAGACCGCGTCAAAAACGTTGACGGTGGTGTCTTCCTGCGGACGTACGAAGGCCACGACAGGGGCGGTAGCCAACTGCGCGGGAGCATCGGCGGCCAGCATCGTGATGCGTGCCGTCGCGCTCGCCGTCGACTGGCCGTCGGTGACGGTGTACGACACCCGGTAGGTACCAGGCTCCTGGGCGGTGAAGTCGAACCCGGTTCCGGTCGTCGAGGCGCTGACCGTCGCCTTCTCGCTATCCATCACCCGAACGTCGGTGAGCGCGAGCCTGCCGACCGTGCCTGTGACATGGCGGGCAACGTCAATGGAAATGTCATTGCCGAACGCGTCGAGCGTCGTGAACGACTCGGCGAGCAGCTTCGGCGCGGGGGCCACGCGCACGGTCAGAATCTTGGCGGAGGTGGCGCCGCGGGTATCCGAGACGATGACCTCGAGGTCTACATCAGTCGTCTCTGACGACGACGAATCGTGGTGCTGGTAAACCACCTCACCCGTGGGGGTGATGGCGGCGGAACCAATGCCGGAGGGGTTGTTGACGGCCAGCAACAGCAATGGGTCGCCATCGGGGTCCACCCAGCCGTTCAGCACTGCCGTAGCGACGGTGCCTCCCGGCGAGACTTCAGGTTCCGGCCACGATGCCAAGCAACGGTCAACGCCACAGAATTCCGGCGCAGCGTTCGCCTCATCTGCCATGATCGTCAGGGTGACGGTCGCGACGTTGGAGTACAGGCCCTCGGTCGAGGTTCCGTCGGTGAGGCGGTAGCTGAACGTCGCACTGCCAGAAGCTTCTGCCGTGGTCTTGACCACGAGGCGGCCGCCGTCATCGGTCAGGGCGACGGTCCCGAAAGCCGGGTCGGGCTGCACGATGCTCGACGGATCAACGCTGAGCACGTCTTCGTTCGGGTCGTGGTCGTTGAGGATGACGGGCAACGCCGTCAGCGTCGACGCGCGAATACCAAACGCATCGTTGACAGCAACGGGCGGCTTCGGGTCGACGACAACCGTCGCCTGTTCGTCGCTCGGCACAGTGTTATCGGCGTCATCGGCACCCAGCGACCAGTCCTGACTGGAAGGAACGAGCGCTCCATCCGGCATCGTCCACACCCAGCCCTTGCGGGTTTCGTTGAGGATCATCGCATCGGCACTGGTGAGAAAAGCCGGGCGACGCTGCTCATCAAGCGTGACGCCGTTGTAATCGAGGGAAGTTTCGCCCTCGCCCGAGCGCCACAGGGTTCCGGAGTCAAGTCCTAACCAGGCGGCGTACACCACGCCATCGCGGGCCAGGGGGCGGGCAGGCACACCGAGATCACGGTCGGCGCCGCCGACGAGGCGCTCTGCGTCGCCCTCGGCAACAGGCAGGCTAATGAGGCCGCCCTGATCGGCGATGTACGCGGTGTCGCCTGACGTCATCGAGCGCGACAGCACGGCGTCGCCGAGTGTTTCCACGGTGAGCGTGTCACTGCCCGATCGGAAGACCTCGTCGGTCTCCGGGTTATACAAGAACCAGTCCGAACCAACCGCGGTCAGCAACGGGGCATCGCCCGCATCCTCAACCGGGTCGATCGAAAGCACTTCACGCTCGCGTGAATCAAACGTCAGCACGGCGCCGTCGACGCGCGAGTAGGAGAACACGAGGCCGTCTTCATTCAACGCAATCGCGTCGGCCTTGTACTCCGGGCCCGAGTCTTTTTCTTCTTCGTCGTCGCTGTCAGAACTTTCTGATGGTTCCGGAGTCGGCTCTTCTTGTCCGACGTACGGCGACACTTCTTCGACGAGGCCGGTGGAGAGGACGCCAGCGAGGACCTCCCCCGCATCAGTGCGGTACGCGACCCAGGCGCCTGACGTCATGGCGTCCTGTGTTCCCGCAGGCATGACGCCGGCTTCGGCCAGCGCTTCGTCATCGAGGTTTGCGGGCAGGGCCTCGTTGATGCGCGCGACTTTGCCGTCTGCGAAGACGAAGGCGGAACCGGTGGTTTGCGCGATCGAGGAGGGGTTGGTGACGCGGCGCACAGTATCGAGTTCGCCCACCGCGGTGTTCACGCGGGCGTAGCGGTGTCCGTCGCCGGTCTGCAACGCCCACACGGCGGTCTCGGCGGGCGGGGCATCCTGAGCGTCGAGTCCTGGCCAGACCACGCTGATGCCGGCAATGAGGCCGACAGCGGCGATCGCCGAGATCGAGCCGATTGCTGTACTGCGCTTCATATTAGAACATGCCCGCAATCACAATGCCTGCGGTGATTCCGGCTGCCATGAGCGCCACAGCACCCACCGCGATCCACACCGCTGCGCGCGAGCCCTTATTGCGCAGAGGCACAAACTCGCTGTCTTCTGAACGTTGATGCCCGCGCATGCCGGTGCTCTGACGCACCTTGCGGGTGACGGGGGTCGCAACCTGCACGCGCACGTGATCGCGCGGGCTGTCGTTGGCGAAGTCGACGGGAGGTGCCGCCCACACGTCGTCTGCGACTTCGAGCGGTGTCGGGGAGAGCCCCATCGAATGCTCAACTTCGCGCAGTGCTTCGGCAAACGCGAGCGCGGTCTGGAAGCGGTCGCGCGGATTTCGGCGCATCGCCCCCTCGAGCACCTGTTGCAGCGCGGGCGGAACATCGGCGCGCGTGATCGGCACATACGACGCCTTGAGAATGCGCTTGCGCAACTGTTCGCGGGTGTTCTGGCCCGGCTCCGTCTTCTCAAACGGGCTGTGCCCGGCGAGGAGGGAATACACGGTGGCGCCGAGGCTCCACACTTCAGAAAGAATGTCACCGCTGGTCTGCTCGGCGATCACCTCTGGTGCCGTCCACGGCACACTCATCGCCATCATGCCGTCGGGCGTTGACCGCGCGAGGGAAGAGGAGATACCGAAGTCGGCGAGCACCGGAGCACCGAATGCCGTGGTGAGAATATTGCCTGGTTTGATGTCGCGGTGCACGAGACCGGCACGGTGGGCGGTCTCGATCGCTGACGCCATCTTCACCCCGATGGAGATGGCCTCGGCAACCGGAATCTTCTCGGTGCGGTAGCGCGGCGAGAGCGCGCCTGGGCAGTTCTCCATCACGATGTAGGCACGGCCATCGGCGGAGATCCCGGCCTGGTACACGGTGACAATCGACGGGTGCGCTGACAGCCGAGCCAAAACGTCGGCTTCCGCGTTAAACATGCGCACGAGCTCAGCGTCGGCAACGTTGCTTGGCAACACCTTCACGGCGACCTCGCGCCGCGGCATCGCCTGCTCGTACAAAAAGACGTCGGCAAAACCGCCCGATCCCAGCGGACGCACAAAAGTCAGCCCCGCCAGAACCGGTGGAGCAGACACGACTCGCTTGGCCAACAGTCTCCCCTCCGGTCAGCGTTGTTCTTTGCGCCTGCAAAAACACAAGAACGACAGCAATCGTAACAGCCTGCAGGCGCGCGCGAAGACGGGAAAGTACTGACAGTTCGCAGTTTTACGGCGTCAGCGGCGAGGTTCCGTCGCCCGGATCAAACGGTGCATCAAGCGTCAGCGACAGCTCTGCGAGCATCGCTTCGATCTGGGGCTCCACATATTCTGCGATCGCGGTACGTAACCGCAGGCGGTGCGGATAGAGCAGTCTGCAAATCTCCCGACCGATCATATTGGCGTAGTCATCGGCAAGACCCACCTCTTGGCGCAGCGCTTGCTTCGCCTCCGCAGAAAGCGCGGGAAGAGCCGGAACCTCCTGATCGGCTTCGTCGGCGAGACCGGCAATCGTGAAGAGGAAGGGAGCACCGGGTTCCGGCTCCGGGTCAAGCGGCAGACCGTCAAACTCCGGGTCAAGGTCGTCGCTCGGCCGGTAGCGGCGGGCGCGGTTACGGGCAGCCTGGTGGTCGAGTTCTGCCTGCAGCATGGGCAGATTGCGTTCGGTGTAGGCAGACACGGCGCGGTCAACGATCGTCTTGATGCGCGTCGAGAGGCCGTGTTGCACGGCGTGCGGAACGTCAGCGCCTAACCCAGCGGCGGCGAGGATGGGTGAGCCAAAGCAGCGACGACAGGGGGCCACGCGGCCGCGATGAGTCGCGGGCTGCCAGCGGGGCAGCCACGCCAGCCAGGCATCAACGGCCTGACTCACCTGAGTCTCGAGCGATCGCTCCACGTTCACACCGTAAGCCCCATCAGCCGCATTCCGCGTTATTCGTCGTCGGTCTCGTTTTCCCACGGCCACTGCGGGGTCTTGCCGCTGGCGCGGCTGAGGGCCAGGGTGGCGGCTGCCGTCACGACGCCCGCGATGACGACAACCAGGATGTACCCGTTCATGATGATGCCTGTGACGACCGCGGTTGCCGCGATGCCAGAGCCCAAGCTCGAGATGAACAGCCCGGCCAAATACGCGAGGCTCGCCAGCAGCGCCGCGATCGTCGCGGTTCCGATGCTCCCCCGGCGGCTGATGCCACGAATCACAACGATCGCCCAGACCACGACGGCCGCAGCGATACCCACCACCGGAATCAGCGGACTCGCGTTTGGCACCTCGATCGGGTTGGTCTCGGTGAGAACGCTCGTGATGGCGTCGCCTGTGATGATGAGCGACGCAAAAACGACGGCCCCCAACGCCGCGAGCGTGTAGCTCGGCGGGCTCGGGGGGCCGTCGTTTGTGGTCATGATTAGTCGAGCTGCGGGCCAGCCTCGAGCGTGCGCTCGTACTCTTCCTGGGCTTCGTTGTTCCATGCGGTGACCTTGCGGCCGCGCTTGGCGATCCAGCCACCGAACCAGACCGGAAGTTCACGGCCGATCACGAGAGCGACGATGGCGGCCGGAGCGACCAGCTGATCGCGCGCGATCGTTGCCGCTTGGCTCAGCGAGATGGTCCACGGACCCGCCTGGATGACTTCGCCCAGAACATGGCCGGCGTAAGACGCGAGACCAACGAAGAGACCGAAAATCACCCAGTATGCCCAGCGGCCACGGTTAATGAAGGCGCCGAGCAGCCAGAAGGTGAGGTAGAACACGACGACCGGAACCCAGAACGCAAAGCTGGCAAGCTGCGCGAGTGTCTCATCGAGCAGTGCCGTCGTGTCGAGCACGTTGATGCCGCTGAACAGCAGTCGAGCGGCGAGGTAGAAGAGTGCGAAGACGACGGCAGCGAGCAGACCGATGAGGCCGGCAGCTCCGCGGTTGCCACGAACCAGCGGCGGCTCGGGCGCCTGCACAAAGATGGGCTGCGCGGGCGCGGTGCCCGTCAGCACCGGGTCATCAACGGCGACAGGCGGCGTGAGCGGAACCTCGGTGACGTCCTGTACTTCTTGCGGCAGGTTGGCCGTGGACTCGGCAACCTCGGGGCTGTCGTACCAGGCCGGCTTCGCCGGGGTGGTTGCCTCCGCAGCGTTGGCGGCCGTGGCGTCCGTCTCGGTTGCCGCTGCTTCTGCTTCGGCGGATTCTGTGGTTCCGTTGGCCTTCGCGGCAGCCTCGGTAGCCATCACGTCGTCGAGGGCAGCCCAATCCAAGTCATCCTCGGCCGGCTTGTCAGCGTCGGCGGGGGCGGCAGGAGCAGCCTCATCGGCGGGCGCTGCGGCATCGGCAGGCACGTCAGGGCGTGTCACATCGGCTGGGTCGGCGACATCGTTGCCAGCGACCTCATCGCGAGCGGCCTGGGCGTCTGCGAGCGCTTCGTTTGCGCGGTCGACGACGTTGGCCTCGGATGTGGGCTCTACAACCGGCTCACCGAATTCCGGCTCAGGGGTCTTGTTGTCGCTCATGAGAATCTCCTTGCGCGCATGAATGTGCGTGCCCAGAGTAGCCCCGCGATTCGTCACTTTCGGGAGGCATGCCGCGAAAACACGCGGAAGTGGGCAGATTCGCGGGTTCGTGGGGCGTTCTACTCAGCCCGGAACGGCGCGTTGGACTCCCACCAGTCGCCGATCATGGCGCCAAGGTCTCCCCACAGTGGCATCGAAACCACGATGATCGCGACGACGATCGCACTGCAGAGCACGCCGACGACCCATGCGGCGATCGCATTTCGGCCAGCTACGCGTGTCATGGCTCACACGGTACGCCTCCTGCGCTCAGATTGCGCGCAACACTCGCATCTACGCTGGAGTCATGTCCTCAGCTTCCGACTTCTACTCGTACGACCCTGCCTCCGGACACCCGCTCGCACACGACCCGATCAAGTCATTTATTGCGCCGCGTCCGATTGGCTGGATGTCAACCGTTGCCGCCGATGGCACCCGCAACCTCGCACCCTTCAGCTTCTTCACGATGCTGGCTGCCTCCCCTGCGCTGTTGGGTTTCGCCTCAAACGGGCGGTCTGATTCGCTGGCGAACGCGGAAGCGACGGGTGAGTTCACGTGGAACCTCGTGCCCCGCGAACTCGCTGAGGTCATGAATGAAACGTCGGCGGTTGTTCCGCCTGCCGTCGACGAGTTTGAGTTGGCCGGTGTGGACTCGTTGCCGAGTGAGGTCGTGCGACCTGATCGCGTCGCAGCAAGTCCGGTGTCGATTGAATGCGTTGTGACGCAGATCGTTCCGCTGCTCGACCGCGATGGTGCCAGCGCCGGAAGCTGGTTCGTGATCGGGCAGGCCGTGCGCGTGCACGTCGCGCGCGCGACGGTGCGTGATGGCGTGTACGACATCACCGCTGCCAACCCCGTGATGCGCGCAGGCGGTCCCTCCGCCTACTACGGCCTCGCCGCTGACACGCGCTTCGACCTGCGCCGCCCCGGCATGTAACTCCGCGCCGCACTTTCTGTGCGGGTGCGATGGCGTGGTTCCGCGGTGTCTGTGGTTCCGCACCCCGGGTTCCGCACCCCGGCCCCGCACTCGTGGTTCCGCACCCCGGGTTCCGCACTCGGGGTTCCGCACCCCGGGAACGACGAAGGGCCCTCACCCGAAGGTGAGGGCCCCAGCCTTACAAGCAGTAGGGCTTAGTTGTACGTCGTGAATCCGTCGGTCGAGAAACCGTCGAACTCCGTGTAGCTCAGGTCAGCTTCGCTGTACGCGCCGTCGGATGCGAAGATCCGGTTCGGGTAGCGCTCGCTCTTTGCCTCTTCCGTCGCCTCAACAGTGATGTTGCGGTACTTCGACAGACCCGTACCAGCCGGGATGAGCTTACCGATGATGACGTTCTCCTTGAGGCCAACGAGCGGGTCGCTCTTGCCCTCCATGGCGGCCTGCGTCAGAACGCGGGTCGTCTCCTGGAACGATGCAGCCGACAGCCACGACTCGGTCGCAAGCGACGCCTTCGTGATACCCATCAGCTCCGGACGACCCGATGCGGGGCGCTTGCCCTCGCCGACGGCCGCACGGTTGAGGTCGCGGTAACGACGTGCGTCAACGAGCTCACCAGGCAGCAGATCGGTGTCGCCGTGGTCAACAACCGTGACCTTGCGCATCATCTGACGCACGATGACCTCGATGTGCTTGTCGTGAATCGGCACACCCTGCGAGCGGTAAACGCCCTGCACGCCACCAACGAGGTACTTCTGCGCGGCGCGAGCGCCCTGAACACGCATGACCTCCTTGGGGTCAAGCGTGCCGAGCTGCAACGGCTGACCGACAGCAATGTGCTGGCCGTCTTCGACGAGAAGCGTTGCACGCTTCAGCACCGGGTAAACAACCGGCTCGTCGCCGTTGTCGGGCGTCAGGATGACCTTCTTCTGCTTCTCGGTCTCCTCGATCGTGATGCGACCGTCTGCCTCAGCAATCGGCGACGCACCCTTCGGGGTACGAGCTTCGAAGAGCTCCTGCACACGGGGAAGACCCTGCGTGATGTCATCAGCAGATGCGGAACCACCGGTGTGGAAGGTACGCATCGTCAGCTGGGTACCGGGCTCACCAATCGACTGAGCAGCGATGATGCCAACGGCCTCACCGATGTCAACGATCTTGCCCGTTGCGAGCGAACGGCCGTAGCACTGTGCACACACACCAACAGCCGAGTCACACGTCAGAACCGAGCGAACCTTGATGGTCTCAACGCCCGCCTCAACGAGACGGTCGATGAGTACGTCACCCACGTCGTCGCCCACTTCCGCGATGGTCTTGCCATCGGCGGTGACAACCGGAGCCGACAGGGTACGAGCGAACACCGAGTTCTCAACGTTCTCATCGCGAACCAGCGTGCCCGTTGCGTCAGCCTTAGCGATGACGAACTCGAGACCCTTCGAGGTGCCACAGTCGTCTTCACGAATGATGACATCCTGCGAAACGTCGACAAGACGACGCGTCAGGTAACCCGAGTCTGCGGTACGCAGAGCGGTGTCAGCCAGACCCTTACGAGCACCGTGGGTTGCAATGAAGTACTCAGCAACCGACAGACCCTCGCGGTAGGACGAGATGATCGGGCGAGGGATAATCTCACCCTTCGGGTTGTTCACCAGACCACGCATACCGGCGATGTTACGAATCTGCAGCCAGTTACCACGGGCACCAGAGGAGACCATGCGGTTGATCGTGTTGTCTTCCGGGAAGTTCTCGCGCATAGCGGCCTGAACCTCGTCGGTAGCCTTCGTCCAGTTCTCGATGAGCTCCTTCTTACGCTCATCATCGGTCAACAGACCCTTTTCGAACTGGCCGGTGATCTTTGCGGCCTTCTTCTCGTATTCCGCAACAATTTCCTTCTTACGCGGGGGCGTAAGAACGTCGCTCAGCGCCACGGTGACACCCGAACGGGTGGCCCAGTAGAAACCGGCGTCCTTGATGCGGTCAAGCGATGCAGCAACCTCAACCTTGGGGTATTCCTCGGCGAGCTTATTGACGATCTGGCTCAGCTTGCCCTTGTCTGCCTGCTCGCGAACGAACGGGTAGCCCTTGGGGAGCGTGTCGTTGAACATGATCTGACCGAGCGATGCGTCGATCAGTCCGTGCTCTTCGTAGCGCTCGGGTGCTTCACCCTCAAGGAACGTCATGCCCGGGATGCGGATGCGGACCTTAGCCTGCAGGTCGAGGGTGCCCTCGTCCTTAGCCAGGATCGCCTCGGCAACCGAACCGAACGCGCGGCCTTCACCGGTTGCGCCAGCCTTGACCGTGGTCAGGTGGTGCAGACCAATGATCATGTCCTGCGAAGGCAGGGTGACCGGGCGGCCGTCAGACGGCTTCAGGATGTTGTTCGATGCGAGCATCAGCACGCGTGCCTCAGCCTGCGCCTCAACCGACAGCGGCAGGTGAACAGCCATCTGGTCACCGTCGAAGTCAGCGTTGAAGGCTGCACAGACGAGCGGGTGCAGCTGAATAGCCTTACCCTCAACGAGCTGCGGCTCGAACGCCTGGATACCGAGACGGTGCAGCGTAGGTGCACGGTTCAGCAGGACCGGGCGCTCACGAATGATCTCTTCCAGAACGTCCCACACCTCGGGGCGGGTGCGCTCAACGGCGCGCTTCGCTGCCTTGATGTTCTGAGCGTGGTTCAGGTCGATCAGACGCTTGATCACGAACGGCTTGAACAGCTCCAGAGCCATCTGCTTGGGCAGACCACACTGGTGCAGCTGCAGCTGCGGACCAACGATGATGACCGAACGGCCCGAGTAGTCAACACGCTTACCGAGCAGGTTCTGACGGAAACGACCCTGCTTACCCTTGAGCATGTCGCTCAGGGACTTGAGGGCACGGTTACCGGTACCCGTCACCGGGCGACCACGGCGGCCGTTGTCGAACAGTGCGTCGACAGCTTCCTGCAGCATGCGCTTCTCGTTGTTGACGATGATCTCGGGGGCACCGAGGTCGATCAAGCGACGGAGGCGGTTGTTGCGGTTGATCACGCGGCGGTACAGGTCGTTGAGGTCACTCGTTGCGAAGCGACCACCGTCAAGCTGAACCATCGGGCGAAGCTCAGGCGGAATAACCGGAACCACGTCAAGAACCATGGCGGCAGGCGACATGCCGGTCATCAGGAACGAGTTGACAACCTTCAGGCGCTTGATCGCACGGATCTTGCGCTGACCCTTGCCCTCGGAGATCTGCAGGTGGAGGCTGTCAGCCTCAGCCTGCAGGTCGAATGCCTCCAGGCGCTTCTGGATCGACTCCGCGCCCATGTAGGCCTCGAAGTACTGACCGAAGCGGTCCTGCAGCTCCTGGAAGACGTCATCTTCGGGCTTGAGCTGACCGACCTCGAGGGTACGGAACTCATCCCAAACGCGCTCGAGACGGTTGACCTGCTCGTCCGCACGCTTGCGAACGAGAGCCATTTCCTTCTCGGCTGCGTCCTTGACCTTCTTCTTGGCGTCAGCCTTGGCACCTTCAGCCTCGAGAGCAGCGAGCTCCTCTTCCAGCTTCGCGAGACGGTCGTTGACCGTCGCGTCACGGCGGTCGGCGATCGTCTTCATTTCGAGACGGATGCCACCCTCGTGGGTTGCCATGTCGCGGTGACGAGCATCCTCGTCAACCGAGATGACCATGTAAGCGGCGAAGTAGATGACCTTTTCGAGGTCCTTCGGCGCCATGTCCAGCAGGTAGCCCAAGCGCGAGGGAACGCCCTTGAAGTACCAGATGTGGGTGACAGGCGCTGCCAGCTCGATGTGACCCATCCGCTCACGACGAACGGAGCTCTTGGTCACCTCCACGCCACAGCGCTCACAAACGATGCCCTTGAAGCGGACACGCTTGTACTTGCCACATGCGCACTCCCAGTCGCGCGAGGGGCCGAAGATCTGCTCACCGAACAGACCGTCCTTCTCGGGCTTCAGGGTGCGGTAGTTAATCGTTTCGGGCTTCTTGACCTCACCGAACGACCACTTACGGATGTCGTCAGCGGTCGCCAGTGCAATGCGAAGCTCTTCAAAAGTAGGTGCGTCGAGCACGTCTTCTCCTGTGTCGGTTCTTTAAATCGTGTGGACGGTCGGCGAGATTAAATCTCGTCGATCGATGCCGACTCGAAGCGGGTCGAAATGTTGATGCCGAGCTCTTCCGCTGCGCGGAATGCCTCGTCGTCCGATTCACGGAGGTTGACAGGCTGACCGTCTGCGCCGAGAGCCTCGACGTTCAGGCAGAGCGACTGCATTTCCTTCATGAGGACCTTGAAGGACTCGGGGATACCCGGCTCCTGGATGTTCTCACCCTTAACGATCGCCTCGTACACCTTGACGCGGCCAAGGATGTCATCCGACTTGATCGTGAGGAGCTCCTGGAGTGCGTATGCCGCACCGTAGGCCTCAAGGGCCCACACTTCCATCTCACCGAAGCGCTGTCCACCGAACTGCGCCTTACCACCAAGAGGCTGCTGCGTGATCATCGAGTACGGACCCGTCGAACGCGCGTGGATCTTGTCATCGACAAGGTGGTGCAGCTTCAGGATGTACATGTAACCGACCGAGATCGGAGCCGGGAACGGCTCACCCGAACGGCCATCGAACAACTGAGCCTTACCGGTCGAGTCGATCAGGCGAACACCGTCGCGGTTCAGCAACGTGGAGTCGAGAAGACCAGCAATTTCCTGCTCTTCTGCACCGTCGAACACCGGCGTTGCCACCTTGGTTCCGGGAGCCGCTTCAAACGCCTGCTCCGGAAGGTGCGCTGCCCACTCGGGGGTGCCTTCAACCTTCCAACCACGGCTGGCGATCCAACCGAGGTGGGTTTCCAGAACCTGACCGAAGTTCATTCGACCCGGAATACCGAGCGGGTTCAGAACGATGTCGAGCGGGGTTCCGTCAGCCATGAACGGCATGTCTTCCACGGGGAGAATCTTGGCGATAACACCCTTGTTTCCGTGGCGACCAGCGAGCTTGTCACCTGCGGTGATCTTACGCTTCTGGGCGATGTAGACCACGACGCGGCGGTTGACGCCCGAGCCGAGCTCGTCGTCGCCATCTTCCGCGTTGAATTCCTTCACCGCGATGATGGTGCCCTGCTCACCGTGCGGAACCTTCAGCGAGGTGTCGCGAACTTCGCGGCTCTTCTCGTTGAAGATGGCGCGCAGCAGGCGCTCTTCAGCCGACAGCTCGGTCTCGCCCTTCGGCGTGACCTTACCGACGAGGATGTCACCGGGGCGAACCTCGGCACCGATGCGGATGATGCCGCGCTCGTCGAGGTCCTTCAGCAGCTCAGGCGAAACGTTCGGAAGGTCACGGGTGATCTCTTCCTTACCGAGCTTCGTGTCGCGGGCGTCAACTTCGTACTCTTCGATGTGAATCGAAGAGAGCGTGTCGTCCTTCACCAGGTCCTGGCTGAGGATGATCGCGTCTTCGTAGTTGTAGCCTTCCCACGTCATGAAGCCGACGAGGAGGTTCTTACCCAGTGCGAGCTCACCGTTTTCGGTTGCCGGGCCATCAGCGATGACCTCGCCAGCCTCGATGCGCTCACCCTGCGAAACAATCACACGCTGGTTGTACGACGTGCCCTGGTTCGAACGGTCGAACTTGCGGAGGTAGTACTCCTGCGTTCCGCCTTCGTCGAGCTGAACGACAACGCGGTCAGCCGAAACCTCGGAGACCACACCGGCCTTGTCAGCGGTAACAACGTCACCAGCGTCAATAGCGGTGAAGCCCTCCATACCGGTACCGACGAGCGGCGACTCGGAGCGAAGCAGCGGCACAGCCTGACGCTGCATGTTGGCACCCATCAGGGCGCGGTTCGCGTCGTCGTGCTCGAGGAACGGAATGAGCGACGTTGCAACCGACACCATCTGGCGCGGCGAAACGTCCATGTAGCCGATTTCGTCAGCCGGGAAGAGGTCAACCTCACCGTCGCGGCCCGAACGAGCAAGCACGCGGGCGTCAGCGAACGCGCCGTCCTTCTTCAGGACTGCGTTTGCCTGTGCCACCACGTAGTCCTGCTCTTCAGCAGCCGTGAGGTAGTCGATCGTTGCCGACACCTTGCCGTCGATAACACGACGGTACGGGGTCTCAATGAAACCGAATGCGTTGATGCGCGCGAACGATGCGAGCGAACCAATCAGACCAATGTTCGGACCTTCAGGCGTCTCAATCGGGCACATACGGCCGTAGTGGGACGGGTGAACGTCACGAACCTCAACACCTGCACGCTCACGCGACAGACCACCAGGGCCGAGGGCCGAGAGGCGACGCTTGTGCGTCAGACCCGCGAGCGGGTTGTTCTGGTCCATGAACTGCGACAGCTGCGAGGTTCCGAAGAACTCCTTGATCGCAGCCACAACCGGACGCACGTTGATGAGCGTCTGCGGCGTGATGGCCTCGATGTCCTGCGTGGTCATGCGCTCGCGAACGACGCGCTCCATGCGGGAAAGACCGGTGCGAACCTGGTTCTGGATGAGCTCGCCGACGGCGCGGATACGACGGTTACCGAAGTTGTCGATGTCGTCGGTTGCCAGCGTGATGTCAGCAGGCTTGCCGTTGCGAACACCCTGGTACGAGGTGTCGCCGTGGTGCAGGCGAACCAGGTACTTGATGGTGGCAACGATGTCTTCAACGGTCAGTACCGACTCGGTTGCCGGAGTGTCCAGGCCGAGCTTCTGGTTGATCTTGTAGCGACCAACCTTTGCCAGGTCGTAACGCTTAGCGTTGAAGTAGAAGTTGTCGAGCAGCGCGCGGGCAGCTTCAGCAGCAACCTGCTCGCCCGGACGAAGCTTGCGGTAGATGTCGCGGAGCGCATCTTCCTTCGTGAGGATCGTGTCCTTCGACAGCGTCTCTTCGATCGAGTCGAAGCCGGCGAACTCAGCGAGGATGTCTTCGCTGGTCAGGCCGAGGGCCTTGAGGAATACGGTGACCGACTGCTTACGCTTGCGGTCAACACGCACGCCCACCTGGTCGCGCTTGTCGATTTCAAACTCAAGCCATGCACCACGGCTCGGGATGATACGAGCGGAGAAGATATCTTTATCGCTCGTCTTGTCAGGCGTGCGATCGAAGTAGACACCGGGGGAACGGACGAGCTGCGAAACGACGACGCGCTCGGTACCGTTGATGATGAACGTACCCTTGCTGGTCTGCAGCGGGAAGTCGCCCATGAAGACCGTCTGGGTCTTGATCTCACCGGTCTGGTGGTTCATGAACTCGGCCTCGACGTAGAGAGGCGCGGCGTACGTCTTGCCGCGCTCCTTGCACTCGTCGATCGAGTACTTCTCCGGCTCCAGGTACGGGTTCGTGAACGAGAGCTGCATGGTCTCGCTCAGGTCTTCAATGGGGCTGATCTCCTCGAAGATCTCCTCAAGACCCGAGATCTCGGGAACGTCGGTGCGTCCCTCAGCCTGCGCCTCAGCGACGCGGGCCTTCCAGTTCTCGTTTCCGACCAACCAGTCGAACGATTCGACCTGCAGAGCAAGCAGGTCGGGAACCGTCAGGGTGTCAGAAATCTTGGCGAACGAGAGGCGGGAAGCTCCGCGTCCGTTCTTGGGTGTGGTGGTGGATGCGTTGCGCGCAGCTGCCAAGGGAATTACCTCCAGGGGACCCGGCGGGGTCTCGTGATTCCTTGTCGTAGGGTGGTGCTCATCTCTTCCCAAAACCTGCACCGTTCTCGCAAACGGAGACACAGATTCTGCCGACCACCATATGAGGGCAGGGGGAAGTGAGCGCAACTATCAACAATACACACCGTTATTCGACATGTCCACCCCCAATGCCGAGGGTTTGCTGAGTGTCGGTGTATATGGTTCCGCACCCCCGCTTCTGCGGCCGCACTCATGGTTCCGCCCGCGGCTTTCCGCGCCAGACTTCCGGTTCCGTTCGCTCCGTCGACGCGCCGCCGCGTGGTTCCACGCCCTCACTTTTCCCTGTTCTGCACGACCAAAAGTGTTCTGCACGGCCAAAACACGGCGTGTCGCGTCGAGCCCGCGTTTCGACCGTGCAGAACAGGATTTTTTGCGCCGGTGGTTGAGCGAGGACGCGGCGCGTCGAGACGAAGCGACCGAGACGGAGCGAACCGGCGTGATGGGTTCGCCCAAGTGGAACCACGCGAAGGCTGCGGCTACGGCAGGTCGAAGACGATGCGGAGGGCGGCTTCGTATTCATCGAGGCGGCCGGCTGCGGCGAACTCCCGCGCGCGCACTGACGGCCCATGCGCCAGGACGGCAGCGAAGTGGCGGAGTGCGCGCTCAATGTCGTCGGAATGCCCGGAACCATGGGGCAGGCGGGTGAGTTCTGCCGCGAGCGCGTCGGCGATGTGGCGGCGGTATCCGACAATCGCCGGAACCGCGGCGCGGTGCGCGAGGTAGGTCGCGGCATGCGCACCCACGACGTCACGGGCAACATCAGCGAGCTCAGGCAGCTCGGCATTCTTGCCAATGATGGCGAGGTCGATGAGTTCGATACCAGCCAACTCCCCCACGGCGGGGTCAACGTTGCGGGGTAAACCGAGATCGATGATGAGGCGATTCTTTTCGTCGATGATTTGGTCGACCGTGACGGTGTACCGCGACGTGCAGGTGATCACGATGCGCGCCCGCGAAATCGCATCGGGCAAGTCATCTTCTGCTGTCACACCAAACTTCTCGGCAAATCGTGCAGCCCGCCCCGTCGCCGAAAACACCCGCAGGTTCTCAGCGCCCCGCGCACGCAACGACTGAATCGTGGTGGCGGCGTACGATCCGGTTCCGACGATCAGCACCGGAATCGGCGACCAGTCCGCGACCCGCAACTCGAGCATGTCGAGCACCGTGCGCACGAGCGTGCGCCCCGACGCCGCCAAATCAGTGCGCGCCCGAACCGCTCGGTTCGCGGTGGCCGCTCGTTGAAACACCTGCTCCAGATGCCCGGTGACGGCTCCCGCCTCACGCGACGCGACCAGCGCACGCTGCACCTGACCAGAAATTTCGTCTTCGCCCATCACCATGGACTCGAGCCCCGAGCTCACCGAGAACAGGTGTCGAATCGCGTCATCGCCGCTGAGCGCGGTGACCGACGCAGCCAACTCGGCACCGTCATCCAACAGCGCAGCCAGCGCCGTGGTTCCGATTTTCTCGGGCGCTTCGGCGTCATCAGAAACATCGAGGTACGCCTCGAATCGATTGCACGTGGCAAGCACGACGGCACCCCGAACATCGGCATGCGCGGCGAAGGCGGAAGCGGTGGCGGCATCGACCGAACGGGCGACGCGATCGAGCACATCGAACTCCGTATTGCGGTGATTTGCCGTGAGACATAACAGCACGATCGCCTACCCTCACAGACTTTCCTGGTAATCATCTGATGTTCTGAACTTCATCAGACGATACCCTCTTTTACATGCCCCTTGCACCTGCGCATCCCCTCGTTGACGGCCGCACGTCGTCTGCCCCCGTCGTTCTTGCCGCCCGCGGCGAGAAGCAAGCCACACCTCCGATTTGGTTTATGCGCCAGGCGGGGAGGTCGCTGCCTGAGTATCACCAGGTGCGCGGAACCACGGGAATGCTCCAGGCATGCCTCACGCCCGAATTGGCTGCGGAGATCACGCTGCAGCCGGTCTGGCGTCATGATGTTGACGCCGCGGTGTTCTACAGCGACATTGTGATTCCGCCGCTCGTCGCCGGGCTCGACGTGGAGATCGTGTCGGGCCGCGGGCCGGTGTTTGCGAAGCCCGTACGGACCGCCACCGACGTCGCCGCACTCCCCGCGCTCGACAGTCTCGACTTCACGCCGATTCGTGAGGCGATCGCGATCATCACGGCCGAACTCGGCTCCACGCCGCTCATCGGTTTCGGTGGCGCGCCGTACACCCTGGCGTCGTACCTCATTGAGGGTGGCCCGTCGAAAGACCAGGCGCGCGCTCGCGCCCTGATGAAGGCCGATCCGGCAACCTTCCGTGCGCTGCTGAGCTGGTGCGCAGACGCCACCGCACAGTTCATGCGCGCGCAGGTCGAGGCCGGCGCCAGCGTCGTGCAGCTGTTTGACTCGTGGGCCGGTTCCCTCTCGCGCACCGACTGGGCGACGCACGTCGCACCGCACTCGGCGGCGATCTTCTCCGCGCTCGACGACCTCGAGGTTCCGCGCATCCACTTCGGTCTCGGCATGCGCGACATGCTCGATCTGATTCCTGACCTCGGCGCGCACACCGTCGGCATCGACTGGCGAACGCCGCTTGACGAGGCCGCCGCCGTGCTCGGCGATCGCGCCGGAGTGCAGGGCAATATTGATCCGGCCGTGCTCGGCGCCGGATGGGACGCGATTCGCAACAACGTGAACGACGTCGTTGCCCGCGGCCGCACCGCACGCTCGCACATTGTGAACCTCGGTCACGGCGTGACGCCCGACACGAATCCGGCGCTGCTCACGCGCATTGTCGAGCACGTTCATGCCCTCTGACATCTTCATCGTGGGCGGTGGCGTCGCGGGCCTCACTCTGGCGCGCGATCTTGCACTCGGCGGTCGCCGCGTGCACGTCATTGAACGCGAAGAACGCACCGGCGGCCAGGTCACGGCGATTGACGTCGAAGCCCACCAGCTCGATGCCGCAGCGGAGTCGTTCGCGACACGCACGAGCGCGGTGTCTGACCTGATCGATGAGCTGGGTTTAACCGACCGCATCATCTCGCCGCTGGACGCACCCGCGTGGATTTACCGCGAAGACGGAACCACGACGCCGCTGCCAGCAACGGGGCTGTTGGGCGTTCCCTCCTCCCCCTTCGCCGCCGACGTGCGCGCGTCGATTGGCGTGATCGGTGCCGCCCGCGCCTGGGCCGATGTGATTCTCCCGCGCCGCATTGGTTCCGACGCCACCACGTTCGGCGATCTCGTCACCGCACGCATGGGCAGCCGCGTCACCGACCTCCTCGTCGGCCCGATCACCCGCGGCGTGCACTCCACAGACCCCCAAGACCTCGCGATCGCGGCGGCGCACCCGGCCCTTGCGTCACGCTCGAGCCGTTCGCTGGCGCGCGCGATTCGTGAGATTCGGCGCACCGCACCCGCTGGTTCCGCTGTCGCGAGCCTCCGCGGCGGCATGCACACCCTGCCCATCGCGCTGGCCGCGAGCGCCGCAGCTGCCGGCGTCGAGATTCATCGCGGCGTTACCGCCACCGATGTCTCCCCCAGCGACGTCGCCTTCGGCGGCGCTACGCATCGCGGCGACGTCATCATGGCTGCGCCTCCCGCTGGCGCGCGCACCCGCGACGTGACGCTGGTGACCGTTGTGGCATCCGCTCCGGCGTGGGCTGAAGCCCCGCGCGGCACCGGCGTGCTCGTCACACGCGGTGCCAGCAATGTTTCTGCCCGCGCTCTTACCCACGTGAGCGCGAAATGGTCGTGGGTGTCACGCGCGTTTTCGGGCAGGCAGGTCGTGCGGCTGTCGTACGACGGCGCGACAGCAGAACCGTTGGCCAAGGCCGTGAACGACGCGTCCGCACTGATGGGCTCGGCGCCCGAAGTGGTGCACACCGTACTCGAGCGCCGCTGGGCACGTGCCACGCCTTTAGCCGAACGCGACCGCGGAACCATGCGCTGGGTGGGTGAAGCGGTGGCGGGCACGGGTCTCGCCGCCGTCATCGCTCACGCCAGGCGTACCGCGACAGACATACTCACCGCACCGTGATGAAGGAAGAAACAATGACGTACCGGTTGGGAACCCGCGCCTCCAAGCTCGCGGTCGCGCAGGCGGGCATGATCGCCGAACAGATTGGTGCCGAGCTCGTGCTGATCACGAGCGAGGGCGACATTTCTACGCGCTCGCTGCTGGAAGTGGGCGGCCAGGGCATCTTCGCCAATGCGTTGCGCGACGCGATGTTGCGTGGCGAGGTCGATCTGCTCGTGCACTCCTATAAGGATCTGCCGACGGTCGAGATTCCGCAGTTGTCGATTGCCGCTGTTCCTCCTCGCGCCGATGCCCGTGATGTGCTGTGTTCAGCGAGCGGCCTGACGTTGGCGGAGCTGCCCGCTGGCGCGAAGATCGGAACCGGGTCGCCGCGCCGCAACGCGCAACTGTTGGCAGTGCGCCCAGATATCACGCTCGTCGACATTCGCGGCAACGTTGACACACGTCTGGAGCGCCTCACCACCGATGATCCGCAGCGGCGTCTCGACGCGATCGTGCTGGCGGCCGCCGGCCTGCAGCGGGTGGGCTACGCCGACCGCATCACCGAGTACTTCCCGCTCAGCTCATGGCCGACCGCCCCGGGCCAGGGGGCGCTTGCGGTCGAGGTTCCGACGGGCAACGAGGCGATCGCTGCGAAGCTCGATCACCGTGAATCACGCATGGCCGCGGATGCGGAACGCGGCTTGCTCGCACGACTCGACGCCGGATGCGCTGCACCCCTCGGCGCCCACGCATTCATCGAAGACGGCCTGCTGTTTCTCGATGCCACCGTCTACAGCCTCGATGGCACGCGCTCGGCGTCGTCCTCACACGCGGTGCCCGTCGATGACCCCGATGCGGCGACAATCGCGGCCGACGTGGTGGCGGCCGAGTTGCTCGCACAGGGTGCCGCCGACCTGGCCCCGATGCGGCGCCGCTGACCCCGCCCCTGGCATGTTGAGCGCGCGTCGAGACGAAACGCCCCGGCCCGGCGCGGCACGGCACGGCGCGGCACGGCGCGGCACGGCACGGCACGGCGCGGCGCATGCGCTCCACGTCCTCGCTCAACGATCAACACTCAATCCAACACCGCACGCAGGCACTGCCCGTTTCTACCCGGGCGCCTCACGCGGCCCACGCAACGGCCAACGCCCCGCCCCTCAACCACACCCCCAAGGAGAAAGCTCATGACTCTTCCGATTCGTCCGCGTCGGTTGCGGGCGACGCCCGCGTGGCGCCGTCTCGTCAGCGAGACGCGCCTCACGCCTGAGCAGCTGATCCTGCCCATGTTCATTCGCGAGGGTGCGACGGCGGCCACACCGGTGTCGTCGATGCCGGGTGTCGTGCAGCACAGCCTCGACTCGTTTCGCGCGGCATTGAATCATGCGGCGCAGGTGGGCGTCGGCGGCGTCATGCTGTTTGGTGTTCCCCTCGATAAGGACGCAGACGGAACAGGGGCGAGCGATGCCGACGGCATCCTGCAGGTTGCGACGCGGATAGCAGCGAGCGAAGTGGGTGACGCCCTCGTTGTGCAGACCGACCTGTGCCTCGACGAGTTCACCGACCACGGACACTGCGGCGTGCTTGATGCCCACGGTGGTGTCGACAACGATGCGACGCTGCAGCGGTATATCGCGATGGCCCTCGCGCAGGCGGAAGCTGGTTCCGCTCTGCTCGGACTGTCGGGCATGATGGACGCGCAGACGGCCGCGCTGCGTGCCGCTCTCGATGCGGCCGGGCACACCGACGTCGCGCTCCTCGCCTATGCAGCCAAGTATGCGTCGGCGTTTTACGGCCCCTTCCGTGAGGCCGTGGATTCGAGTCTCGTCGGCGACCGGAAGTCGTATCAAATGGATCCGGCCAATCGTCGCGAAGGTGCGCGCGAAGTCGCGCTCGACGTTGCCGAGGGTGCTGACATTGTGATGGTGAAGCCGGCGCTGCCCTATTTGGACGTGCTGTCAGATGCGGCGGCCACCTCACCGGTTCCGGTGTGGGCGTATCAAGTGTCTGGCGAGTACGCGATGATCGAAGCTGCCGCGGCGAACGGGTGGATCGACCGCGAGCGTGCTATCGATGAGTCACTCATTTCGATTCGTCGCGCCGGTGCCGACGCAATCTTGACGTATTGGGCGGCCGAGGTCGCAGAAAGGTGGGCACGATGACCACGCTGAACTCCATTCCGCTGACGAACGAACAGGCCGCGGCCCGCGCCCGCGCCGTGATCCCCGGTGGCGTCAACTCACCGGTGCGCGCCTTCGCGTCGGTGGGTGGCGCTCCGCTCGCGATCGTCAAGGCGCAGGGCCCGCATGTGTGGGATGTCGAGGGCAACGCCTATGTGGATCTGGTCGCGTCGTGGGGTCCGGCGCTCGTCGGGCACGCACACCCCGATGTCGTTGAGGCGGTGCAGCAGGCGGCGGCGCGCGGGCTGTCGTTTGGCGCGTCCACGCCCGCCGAGGCCGAGCTGGCAGAACTCGTCATTGACCGTCTCACCGTCAACGGCGCGCGGGCCATCGATAAGCTCCGACTCGTCTCGACGGGAACCGAGGCCACCATGACGGCGGTGCGCCTCGCGCGCGGTGTCACGGGGCGAGACCTCATTATCAAGTTCGCCGGTCACTATCACGGTCATTCCGATGGCCTGCTTGCTGACGCTGGCTCCGGACTCGCGACCCTCGCGATCCCTGGTTCCGCTGGCGTTCCGACGCCCATCGCCGCGCAAACGCTGGTGTTGCCTTACAACGATCGCGAGGCGGTGGCGGCAGCTTTCGCCGCGTATCCGGGCCAGATTGCGGCGATCATCACCGAAGCCGCCGGCGCAAACGCGGGCATCTTGGTTCCGGCTGATGGCTTCAACGAGTTTCTCGTCGACACCGCGCACGCGCACGGCGCACTGGTGATTCTGGACGAAGTGCTCACCGGCTTTCGGGTCAGCCCCGCCGGATGGTGGGGTCTTGAGCAGGCCGACGGCGCTACCTGGCGCGCTGACATCGTGACGTTCGGCAAGGTGATTGGTGGCGGTATGCCGCTGGCAGGGCTCGGCGGCCGTGCGGAAATCTTGGACCACTTGGCCCCGCTCGGCCCGGTCTACCAAGCCGGAACGCTCAGTGGAAACCCGCTCGCCGTTGCCGCTGGCATCGCGACGCTGCGTCTCGCTGACGACGCGGTCTACGAGCGCGTCAACCACGCGGCCGCCGTTGTCGCGTCATCGCTCAGCGAAGCGCTCGAGGACGAGGGCGTCGAGCATCTCATTTCGCACGCGGGCAACCTGTTTTCGGTGGCGTTCCGATCCGGAACCATCACGAACTACGACGACGCCCGTGACCAGGAGTCGTGGCGCTACCCGGCGTTCTTCCACGCGATGCGCGAGCAGGGGGTATCGCTACCACCCAGCGTGTTCGAAGCATGGTTCCTGACCGCGGCACACGATGACGCCGCGGTCGAGCAGATTATCGAGGCGCTCCCCGCTGCGGCGCGCGCGGCGGCTGAGGCCGAACCCGCGTAGTTCCCCGGCACCGGGGGCGCCACGCCCCACCGCGATGTCGCGAGAACGACAAAATGTCGTGAGAACCATACGAAACGGTGCGAAATCTATCGCTCTCGCGACAAAGTGTCGCTCTCGCGACAAAGCTTGGCTGTCACGACACCGGAACCAGAGCCTTAGTCGACGAGCATGTGATCGACCCAGCGGCCAAGAGTGGCGTAGGCGTCTTCGCGGGCATCCTTTGCCGACAGAAAGATGTCGTGCAAGGCGCCGTCGATGCGCTCCACGGTGACCGAGCGACCCAGTTTCAGCGAAGCCTTGGCAATATCATCAACGACGAGCACCGTGTCTGCGCTCTTCGCTTCCTCTGACCAGCGCACGCCGATCCACGTCCGCTGCGAAAGCAAAACGCAGACCGGCACGTTGATACCGAGTCCGGCTTCAACCGCATGCTGGCCATTCACGATCGCGCTCATCCAGCCCGCGTGTATCGGCATTGCCCGGTCCGGACGCCAGTCGAGATTGATCTCGTACGGATCTTCCTCGTGGGCCACCTCCTGTTGCGCCCGGGAGTAGAACCCGAGGTCAAGCTGCGGGCCGACATCCATCGGCCGCACCCGCGCGGTCAGCTGCACGAACGCGGCGATGGCCTGCCGTGTAATACCGGTGATCTGCAGTTCAAGCCATGGCGAATTCAAAATGATCGCCGACGCCAGCCCCGCGTGCCGAGCCGCCCACAGTGACAGGGTGAGCCCGCCGGTTGAATGCCCCATCAGCACGAGACGGCGATCACCGCGAGCGCGGTCAGTCTTCCACCCCATGGCCGCGAGAGCGGCGGCGATGTCCTCGTCGTAGGTTCCGAGATCAGACACGTATCCCGCGGTCTGCCCTGGCCGCAAAGAACGACCATACTTGCGCAGGTCAAGCGCATAGAAGTTTGCGCCCCGTTCGTTCCAGAACTTCGCGAGCCTGCGCTGAAAAAAGTAGTCACTCCACCCGTGCACGTAGAGCACGTCGATGTCGGTCAAGGCCCGCCTATCACCCGACAGAGTGCGCCACCATGTCGCAGGAGCGGCCAGCGAACGCACCAACGTAGCGACAACCTCGCCTTCGTTGTCGTCACCCAGCGGCAACGTCGTCTGCTCAAACGGCGCGCCGAGAATATCCGGCTTCCAGTCCCACATGACTTCGACCCTACGAGAAACGCCCGGAGCATGCTCCGGGCGACACTCGGTTTACGGCGCGCAATGAGGCGCCGCAGGAAATTACTTGGTGGGACGGGTGACGTCGCGGGAGACGGTCACCATCTCATCACGCGGAACCACCTTGACGCGGGCGCGCTCGTGCGGTTCGCCGAGGCTCACTTCGTGCGCGTCGAGACGGTGCCAGCCGTCGAGGTCGGTCCATGCGACGCCGCGACTTTCCAGCAACGCGGTGACGGCTTCTTCCGTCGGATCCTCCGGGTGCCACCAGGACCCCTGGTCGTTGATCAGGTGTCGCACGGTCTCCATCGCATCCGACTTCGTGTGGCCGATGAGACCGACGGGTCCGCGTTTGATCCAACCGGTGGCATACATGCCAGGAACCCGTTCGTTGGACTCCTTGCGCAGCACCTGGCCCTCGTGGTTCGGAATCACACCGTGCTTCTTATCAAACGGCACACCCGCAAGCGGCGAACCGAAGTAGCCGATCGCACGATAAAGCTGCTGAATAGGAACCTCACGCAGCTCGCCCGTGCCGACAACGCCGCCCTCGCCGTCCGGGCGCGTGCGCTCATAGACAAATCCAGAAACGCGACCGTTTTCGTCCTTTTTGACCTCGATGGGTTTCGCGTAGAAGTGCAGGTGCAGACGGCGCGACGCCTCGCCTCCTGCGTTGTTCACGCCGGGGCGCTTGCGCCATGACTGCAGCACACGGTCAATCACCATGACCTGCTTGTTACTGGCAACGGCGGTCTTTGCGGCCTCGTCATATTCGAAGTCTTCGTCGTACACAACCATGTCGACGTCGCGTAGCTCGCCGAGTTCGCGCAGCTCAAGCGGTGTGAACTTCACCGATGTCGGGCCGCGGCGTCCGAAGACGTGCACGTCGGTGACGGCGCTCTTCTGCAACCCCTGGAATACATTGTCCGGAACCTCGGTGACGAGGAGATCTTCTGCATGCTTTGCCAGCATGCGAGCGACGTCAAGCGCAACGTTACCGTTGCCAATAACGGCAACCGATTCGCCGTCGAGGGTCCAGTCGCGCGGTACGTCGGGGTGCCCGTCGAACCAGCTCACGAAGTCGGCGGCGCCGAAAGAACCCTCGGCGTCGATGCCCGGAATGTCGAGCGACGTGTCGCGCACGGCGCCGGTCGCGAAGATGACCGCGTTGTAATGCTTCTTTAGGTCATCGAGCGTGATGTCGGTTCCGAAATGCACGTTGCCGAACAGGCGAATGTCACCGCGGTCAAGCACGTCGCGCAGAGCGTTGATGATGCCCTTGATCCGCGGGTGGTCAGGGGCGACGCCGTAGCGAACCAGCCCGTATGGTGCGGGAAGACCCTCGAAGAGGTCGATCGAGACATCGAACTTACGCTCCGCCTTCAGCAAGATATCGGCGGCATAGATGCCAGCGGGGCCAGCGCCCACGATCGCAAGCCTGAGCTTGGTCATTCGGTTCCTTCCTGCGGTGAGCACTGCTCACGAGTTCTGGACGCGGGAGGGCATCCCGCGGGAGTTTAACTAGGCCGAACGGTCCACAACAGCGTCGGCAAAGCGAGTGAGTGCCTCGCGTACTGCCCCAGAAGGGAGCACACTCAGCGCAGCAACAGCCTCATCTGACCACTGGCGAGCGAGCGCCGTGGTTTGTTTGGTGACGTTGTGCGTACGCAATTCTTCCAGAGCTGCATCAAGAATTGCTGGGTCTGCACCGGCCGCGATCTCTGCAACGCCAGAATCAATGCGCGCCTTCAGGTCGGCTGACGCCGCATCCGTTGCGGCGGCGAGCAGCAGGTACGGCATCGTGACAACGCCCGCCCGCAGATCGGTTCCCGGAACCTTCCCGGTCTTCTCCGGGTCTGCCGACAGGTCGATCACGTCGTCTTGCAGTTGGAAGGCGACGCCCACCTTTTCGCCGAACTCAACGACGGCCGCTTCTAGCTCTTCTGGCGCGTTCGAGAAAATGATGCCGCACTGCGCTGCCGCAGCGATGAGGGAGCCGGTCTTGTCGGCAAGTACCTGCAGGTAAAACTCGATGTCGTCATCGTCTTCTTCAGGACCGACGGTCTCGTGCATCTGACCGATGACAAGGCGTTCAAACGTGTCAGCCTGCAATTGCATCGCGCGCTCGCCACGCTTGGACATCAGCTGGCTCGCGCGCGAAAACAGCAGGTCTCCGGTGAGAATCGCAACGTTGTTGCCCCACACCTGGTGGGCGCTGGGTACGCCGCGGCGCTTGTCAGATGAGTCCATGACATCGTCGTGATAGAGCGAACCCAGGTGCGTCATCTCGAGAGCTTTGGCGGCATCGATAACGCCATCCGTGGTTCCGTCACCCAACTGAGCAGTCAGCAACACGAGCATCGGACGCAGGCGTTTTCCGCCGGCTTCGAGCAGGTAGCGGCTGGCGGAGTCGGCAAGCCGGTCGGTCATCCGCAGGTCGGAGGCGAGCTCAGCCTCGACGCGGTCGAGCCCATCTTCGATAGCGGCGAGAAGCTTTCGTGAGCGCGGCCCAACGAAAATGCGGTCGCTCAGGCCAAGGCGGTTCGCTACACGGGAACCGGGCGCGGAGGGGCTCGGAGTCACGAGTCCAGACTACCCGTTGCGGGAGGGATCGTTCGCGTCATGTTCGGCGAACGGTTTGGTCGCACGGTGCAGCGCGACGATTCCAAAGGTGAGATCGCGGTGGGCGACGTTGACCCATCCCGCGGTACGAATCCACGCTGACAACTTCTTCTGATCGGGCCACGTCGCGATCGACTCGTTGAGATAGTCGTACGCCTCGGCATTCGACGACACGAACCTGGCCACAACAGGCAGAATCATGTCGTTATAGAAACGGTAAAGCGCGCGGAAGACGGGGTTGCTCGGAGTCGAGAACTCACCGATGACGAGCATGCCGCCCGGCTTCGTAACCCGCAGCATTTCTTTCAACGCCACCCGTGGTTCCGCAACGTTTCGGAGTCCGTAAGAAATAGTGACGGTGTCGAACTCATCATCGGCAAACGGCAACTTCATGGCGTCGGCCTCAACGAACGTGAGGTTGGCGATGTGACCGTGACGGCGCTCGCCCTCGGCAATCATGCCGCGCGAGAAATCACCAGCGACAACCTCGGCACCGCTCTTTGCGAGTACGACGGAGGAGGCACCTGTGCCAGCGGCGAGGTCAAGAATCTTCTGGCCCGGGCGCGGGTCAATGGCCTTGACCGTCGCGATGCGCCAGAGTTTGTCTTGCCCGAGGCTCAACACCGAGTTGGTGCGGTCATAGTTGGCGGCAACCTGGTCGAACATGCCGCTGACGCGGGCGGGGTCCTTGCCGAGGTCGGCGCGATTGGGCTCTGGAGTCACCCGTCGAGTCTATGGGGTGTGCCTCCGGTGTGCCTGAATGCGCGAGATTTTCGCCGCTGGGAGCAGGGCTGCTGAACATCACCGCCCGCATCTTGTGGCGCCGCCGTCGTACCCTACGCTGAGTCCATGCAACGGCAAGGGGGCACCATGCGGAAGATTCTTGCGGCGCTGGTGATCGTCAGCGCCATGGCTCTCGGCGGGTGCGCGCAACAGACGCCACCATCCGGAACCACAATCACCGAGATGACGCATTCTCAGTCCAAAGCGGTGCCGAACTTCGACTCGTCTGAGCAGGTGGAAAAGGATCCGGCGCGGTTGGCCGAGTTCCAGGCACTGCTGGAGGGCCATGCCGGCGAGAGCACCGACGACCGGAGCGACGGCTGCACGGGTGGCACGACGACGGATCTGTCGTGGGTGTGGTCAGACAGAACCACAGACACGCTGTCGACGTACCGGTGCGGCCAAGACGCCCCCGACTTTGTCGTGGAGCTCACCGAGCTCATCGCGTCGTGGCGGTAGCGCCCAACGTTTAGCGGGCGTGGCGCCGCCCCCCGCGCTAAGCGTGCGTGGCGAGACAGGGCCACACCTGCCCAGCTCCGGTGGCTGCCAAACGGTAGGCTAGATGGGTGACTTCTGTGGTTCCGCCTCCCCTCGTGCGCGTCGTTTCTCGGCCAACGGAACGGGTTGATGAGCTTCTCACGTTTACCTCCCCCGACACCCCCCTCGCGTGGTGGCGGCGCGGCGATGGTTTTGTCGGATTCGGCGTTGCCGCAACGCTGACCGCTTCGGGCGCCACTCGCACGCGCGATCTCGCCCAGCAGTGGCGCGACTATGTTTCTGGCGCCACCATTGACGACGCTGTTGGTGTCGCGGGCTCGGGCCTTGTGGCCTTCGGGGCGATCGCGTTTGACGATGAGTCCGCGGCGACGAGCACGCTGATTGTGCCGCGTGTGATCGTCGGCCAGCGTGGCGACGCGGCGTGGGTGACCACGATTACGCCTGACGGCGCTGAGTCGTTCGCGCCCGTTGAGACCGCGTTTGGCAACTACTGGCCGGCCACACTCGGGCCGGGCATGTTGACGCCCGACGGCTACCAGCAGGCCGTTCGCGAGGGACTGGCGGCGATCGCCGCCGGAACCGTTGGCAAGGTGGTGCTGGCGCGCGACATCGTCGGAACCATTCCTGCCGACGCAGATTTACGTCGCCTCTCGCGGGCGCTGCAGGCGGGGTATCCGGACTGCTGGAACTTCGCTGTCGATGGCCTAATCGGCGCGTCGCCCGAGACGCTCGTCACCGTGTCCAACGGCACGCTCACCGCGCGCGTGCTCGCGGGTACAGCTTCACGCGGCGCTGATGCGGATGCCGATACCGCCGCTGCGACGGCGCTGGCGACATCGCAAAAGGACCAGGACGAACACCGTTACGCCGTCGCAAGCGTGACGGCCGCGCTCGCCACGCACACCACCGCGTTGGCCGCGAGCGAGCATCCGTTCATGTTGAAGCTTCCGAACGTGTGGCATCTGGCGACCGACATCGAAGCAACGCTCGGTGAGCGCGAGTCGAGCCTCGACCTCGTCGCTGCTCTACACCCGACCGCCGCGGTGGCTGGCACGCCAACGGCGGTTGCGCTCGACGTCATTCGTGAGATCGAACCGTTCGATCGCCGCCGCTACGCTGGCCCGGTCGGGTGGATCGACGCGACAGGCGACGGCGAGTGGGCCATCGCCCTGCGCTGCGCCCAGTTCGAGACCACCGCCGACCACATCAGCGTCACCGCCCACGCTGGCGCCGGCATCGTCGCGGGTAGCGACCCCGAGAAGGAAATGCTCGAGACCCGAGTAAAGTTCCGCCCCATCATCGACGCCATCGCCTAGGTCAAGGCTCGCCCCACGAGCGCCCACCCGATTCCGTACCCATAATTCTGCCCCCATGGTTCCGGCCACTGGTTCCGTCCGAGCGAGCCTTGCTCTGCACGAACCAGTCCTGTTCTGCACGATGAAAATCGCAAAACGCCTCGACACGCCCCTATTTCGCTACCATCGGCACAGGCGGTCGTGCACAAAAGGACTTTTGCGGGTGTGCGGTCCGGGAGTTTCGAAACCAGAGGCGCAGAACCAGGGTTGCGGACAGAGAGGTGCGGAACCACGGGTGCGGACAGAGAGGTTCGGAACCAGGGGTGCGGAACCACAGGGCTGGGACGAAAGTGGCTCGCCACATACCGCGGGGACACTGGTCAGCGCTGGCGGATCGTGCGACGATTACCGACGTGACCGCCGACCTCGAGACCCTCGTGTTGTTGCGCCGTGCACGCGACCGCATCGATCGGGACTTCGCGCAGCCGCTCGACGTGGAACAAATCGCGCGTGGCGCCCTCATGTCCGCGGGGCATTTCAGTCGCCAGTTCAAGCTGGCCTTCGGCGAGAGTCCCTACTCGTACCTGATGACGCGCCGCATTGAGCGAGCGATGAGCCTATTGCGCACGACCGAAATGTCGGTCACCGAGATCTGCTTTGCGGTCGGTTCGTCTTCGCTCGGCACCTTCAGCACCCGCTTCACCGAACTCGTCGGCGTCTCACCGAGCGCCTACCGCGAGCGCGGGGCGAGTGTGATTCCTGGCATGCTCCCGTGCATCGCAAAACATGTCAGCAGACCGATCAGGAATCAAGAAGCGGCACCGCTCACCCGGTCGTAGCGTGGCCTCATGAGCATCACCATTCACACCAGTTTCCTCCCCCACACCGACGCCGAAGCCTCGCTCGCGTTTTACCGTGACGTGCTCGGTTTCGAGGTTCGCCTCGATGTCGGCTACGCCGATATGCGTTGGATTACCGTCGGCGCACCCGGACAAGATTCCGCCATCGTTTTGCACCCGGCGACCGTGTCTGGCACCGGCCTCACCGAAGAGGAGGCCGCCATGATCGAGCAACTGATCGCCAAGGGAAGCTACTTCTCCATCAACCTCGCGAGCGACGACCTCGATGCTGACTTCGAGCGCATCGCCGGGCTGGGTGCCGAGGTCGTACAAGAACCCATCGATCAGGATTACGGCGTTCGTGACGCCGCGTTCCGCGACCCCGCAGGCAACCTCATCCGCATGCAGCAGAAAGGTTAATCATGGCTGAAAAATCAAGCGACGTCCTGAGCGACTTCGAGAAGAAAGCGCTGAAAGAACGTGCGGCAGAACTCAAGCGCCAGGCGCGCAACGCGGGTAAACGCGAGGCGGGCTTGAAAGATCTCCTCGACAAAGTCGCAGAGATGCCGCAGCCCGACCGCGCACTCGCCGAGAAGATCCACGCGATCGTCTCCGAGCACGCCCCCGAGCTTGACCCGAAGACCTGGTATTCCTTCCCCGCGTACGCACGCGACGGCAAGGTCATGATCTTCTTTCAGCCCGCAGCGAAGTTCGAGGCCCGCTACGCGACGCTCGGATTCCAAGACAACACGAACCTCGATGACGGCACCTTCTGGGCCACCAGCTACGCCGTCACCGACATCACCCCCGCGGTCGAAAAGCAGATCATCGCGCTCGTGAAGAAGGCGATCAGTTGAGGTGATCCGCTGACAGCGGCACCGGAACCTGTGCTGGCGGCCGCTGCATGGTTCCGGATTCCGTCTCCAACGGTGGAAACACATTCTGGTCGGCGAGAAACACGCGGCCACGCTGTGTCTCGCCGACCAGATTGATTCTCGCGGAGGGCGCGGGGCCAGCGGGCTCCGCCCGGCCCGGCCCGGCCAGCGGGAGCGGCGGGGGCGGCGCGGGCGGCGGAAGCGGCGGGAGCGGCGTCGCCCCGGGCTACGGAGCGACGAGGAGGTCGCGCAGGCCCTGGCGTTCGTCGGCGGTGATGCCGAGGTCGGCCATCGTCGCCGCAATACCGCGGGCGTTGCGTTCCACGATCGGCGCCGCCTGCAATAGGAAAGCGTCGGTCTGAGCTGTCGTCCAGGTGGACTGCCTGTCATGCGCCACACCGCCATGGTGTGCGGTTCCGGCCATGGCACGCACGCTCATCGCATAGTCGGCTGACACCGCCTCAGGTGGCACGCCAGCGTTAGCGAGCAACAGCGTGGCGATCAGACCGGTACGGTCACGGCCTGCAGCGCAGTGCACAAGAACGCCTGGCCCCGCGTCCAACACCGCCCGTAGCGCCGACGCGACGAGGCCGGGGAGGATGCGCACATTGTGTTCCCAATACGCAGGAGAATCGAGCACCGGCATGCAGTACGCGACAAAGTCTGGGTTGTCGTGGTCTTCTGTGGGATGGTTTCGTACCGTCACACCAGCCCACGCGGCACCATCGACCTCAGGATCGGTATCGCGGCGACCGACCTCGTCCGCATTGCGAATGTCGACGACGTTCGACAGCCCCCAGGCGCGCGCTTTGTTCCAGCCCTCCGCCGTCAGCAACTCGCGGCGCGGCCCCCGCACAATTCGTCCGAATTGGGTGAGCCCTGTCGGTGAATGCAGCGTTGGGAGACCTCCCAAATCGCGGGCGTTCGGATAGGTATCCCAGGCAACATCGCGCATACGGCCACCCTGCCCGAGCGGGGTGAGAAATGGCTGTGCGCTACGCGACCGAGACGAGTTCGGTCAGACCGTGCACATCGGCGAGGTATCCGCGGGCATGCGCCAGCTGTGCGTCGCGCTCCTGCGCGTCCCAGCCAAGCGCCTCGGCGACAACGTCAGCAACCTCGACCAGCACGTTATCAACAGCACGCCCGGCCATGGCGATCGACGTGCGGCGCTGAATAACATCAACCAGTCGCACCACCTGGTAGGTGCGAGAAAGCCACGCAATCTCTTCGCGCGAGTACTTGTCGGTGCTCTCCAGCATGGTTTCTGGTTCCGTCACCGTCGCAATAAAAGCGGCAGCCGTGGTTCCGTAGCGGCGCAGCAAGCGGTCTGCGCGCGCCTCACCAACAACCGCGCTGTGGCGCACGGCCCACGCCGCCTTCCCCGCGTCATCACGCGGGAAGTCGCGCGCCCCACCGATCGGCATGCGCGCAGTCGTCACGGTGCGCTCCTGCCCATGCAGAGCCAGTGCATCGCGTGAGACGTGCTCGGCCAGCGCGCGGAACGTCGTCCACTTTCCGCCCACGACGCTGAGCAGCGGCACGGAACCAAGGGCTGATTCGACGATGCGGTAGTCGCGAGAGACGAAGCCGGGTTCCAGATCCCCGTGGCGGGGTAGCGGACGAATACCGCTAAATCGGTACACGATTTGTGAGCGGTCAACGGCGATCGTCGGAAACACCTTCGCGACAAGACCGAAGAAATAGTCGACCTCGGCTTCGGTGCAGCGCGTCACCTCACGCGGGTCGGCGTTGAGGTCGGTCGTGCCGACCATCACGCGATCGCGGAACGGGTAGATCAGCACGATGCGGCCGTCGCTATTTTCGAAGAAGATCTCGCTCTTGCCTGTGGCTTCGAGCAGCTCGGCATTGTCGAGGATGATGTGCGAGCCCTTGGTGCCACCCATGTAGGTGGTGGCGGTGCCGAGGGCTTCGTTCGTGAGGTCGGTCCATGAGCCCGAAACGTTGATCACGGTCTTCGCAGTGATGGCAAACTCATCGCCGGTGATTTCGTCTCGCACCGTCACGGCATCGTCGGCGAATCCGACAGCGGCGAGGTAATTGCTGGCGCGGCCGCCGTGCTCGATGCCGTCTTGCAGCGTGTCGATGACGAGACGCTCAGGGTCGTGCACGGAGGCGTCATAGTACGTCGCCGTGTACTTGATGTTGTTCGGAAAATCGGGGCGCGCAGCCAGCGACTTCTTCCGGCCGTGAAACTTATGCCGCGGCACCGACCCGCCATCACGCGAGAAGAAGTCGTAAATGATGAGACCAACCTTGATGAGAAACGCACCGCGTTCCTTCGGTCTGCCTGCTTTGTGGGTGAGTAGGCGAAACGGTGCAGAAAGCAGCCCGGAGAAGGTGGAGAAAATCGGGATGACCGTCGGCAGCGGTTTGACGACGTGTGCTGCGATCTTGAGCAGACCGTTGCGCTCGACGACGGACTCTTTGACAAGTCGAAACTCGCCGTTTTCGAGGTATCGCACACCGCCGTGAATCATGTGGCTCGACGCACTCGATGCACCCGACGCGTAGTCGGCGCGCTCAACCAGAGCGACGTCGGCACCCTGCAACGCCAAATCTCGGAAGATTCCGACCCCGTTCACACCCCCACCGATCACAAGAAAGTCAGCAGTCGGGCGGGCGCGCAGCGCCTCGACGCTCGCGCGTGAAGTGGTGGCCATGAGCTAAGCCTAAGGGTCGGGGGGTCAGGTAGCGGCGAGTCTTTGCTTTTCTTCAGCAACATCAAATTGTGCGAGCGGCCACTGCGGGTTGATACCTTCCATAACCTGCAAAAGGAGCTCCTGAACAGCCAATCGTGCGAACCACTTGCGATCAGCCGGAACCACGTACCAGGGCGCTACGTCGGTGGCGGTGCGCTCGAAAACGGTTTGGTAAGCGTCTTGATACGCGGGCCACAGCTGACGTTCATCAACATCTCCCGGGTTGTACTTCCAATGTTTGTCTGGACGATCGAGACGCTCCATCAGCCGTTCACGCTGCTCCTCGTACGAGATGTGCAGCATCACCTTGAGAATGCGGGTTCCGGTATCGGCGACCCGCTTTTCAAAGTCGTTGATGGCGGTGTAGCGGCGCTCAATTTCAGCTGGGCTGGCGAGCTCGCGCACTTTGCCGACCAGCACGTCTTCGTAGTGCGACCGATCAAAGACACCGATCATGCCTGCGCCTGGCAACCGCCGTTCAATGCGCCACAGAAAGTCGTGCTCCAGCTCGAGGGGCGTCGGCTTCTTGAACGACGTGATCAGCACGCCCTGAGGGTCAACGCCGCCAACGACGTGGCGCACGATGCCGCCCTTGCCCGCGGAGTCCATCGCCTGCAGAACCAGCAGGATTGCGTCGCGAGAATCACCGCCACGGCTCGCCGCGAACAGCCGCTCCTGATATTCGCTGAGTTCGGCGAGACCGGATTTGAGCGCGACTTCGCCCAGTTCTTTGTCACCATCGAACCCCGGTGTCGAGCGCGGATCCACATCGGCGAGCGTGAAGCCATTACCGACGCGAAGCGTCGTCGTTGGATCGGTGGTCCAGGCGGGTTGGGGCGTTCTCGTCATGGCGCCCATTCTGACACCGCCCGGACTCTGAGGCTAGGTGCCGACGCCTCGCAGTGCGAGACCGGTTAGTCGCGCGGCAGGGAGACTTCGATGATCTGCCGGTTCGAGGTGTGCGTTGTGAGCGCCTGATCGAGCTCTGAGCGCGTCGACACCCTGCGGTATCCCCACCCGTACGCGGTGGCGATGCGTTCCAGGTCAACGTTCTGGGGCGTGTACTGGACGCGCGTCATGTCTTCTGCGCTCGCAACCGATGCCACCTCAAGGCCATCAAAAATGGTTCCGCCGCCGTCGTTGCCGACGATCAGCTGGATGCGTGGTTCCGGCTCATCCGCTGGCAGCAGGAGCGCACCCACATCATGCAGGAAGGTCAGGTCGCCAAGCAGCACGCGCGTCATGCCGTGCGATCCATCGCCCTGGCTCGCAATCGCAATGCCGAGAGCGGTCGCGATCGTGCCGTCAATGCCCGCGAGCCCGCGGTTGGCATGCACAGGAACCTTTTTTCCACCGAGCACCGCATCGGCCACCCGCACCAGTCGCGATGAGCCGAAGACGAGCCGGTCGTGCGGCCACGTGGCACGCCACACGGCATCGGCAAGAAGCTCCCGGGTGAGGGGCGCGCGCACGGCGGCGAGCTCGGCGTCGAGGGCAGCGCGGCGGGCTTTGCCGCTGAGGGAGGCGAGGCCGTCAAGATCGGGAGCCGCCGCAGACAGGTCTACGATCTGCTCCCGCGATGCGGTCATAAATGCGCCGAGCCACTCACGATCGGCGGAACCGCGGGCAACCGTCACGGCGTCGGCATGCCGGGTTGTGCCGTTGAGGTTAAGCGGCACGCCCCCTGTTCGAACGGCGATCACGTCGATCGCGGGGTTGCTCAGCAGTCGAGTGACTTCACGCGACAGCGTCGGATGCCCGAACACAATGGCACGCTCGATACGCCCGCCGAGGTCGGGATCACGCAACAGCGCCCGGTACCCATGAACCAGGAGGCGGCCATAGCGGGCACCGCTCACGATCTCGGCGATGAGCGGCCACGAGCCGGCGTGCGAGATCTCCTCGGCATCGGCTCCGGCATCGGCTCCGGCGATGACGACGGTGCGCGGGCCGCGCTCAAGCGCAACCACGTGACGCGTGGTGCGCTCGAGCGCCTCGGGATGTTCGACGTGTTCGAGTGCCTTCGTCCACGCGGGCGGTTCGCCAGACAGCGGGTCGCGGAAGGGCAGATTGACGTGCACCGGTCCGGGCGTGGGCACAAGCGACGGCACAGCGGTCGCAGTGGCGCCGAGAGCGGCGGCCGAACCGATGACGTCAGAGCCAGTGACGGAGGCGGAACCAGTGACGTCGGAGCGAGTGATGGAGGCGGAAGCTGGAACGGCTGGGCCAGGGACGGAGACGGAAACGTCGGTTCCAGCGTCGGTGGCGGCGCGGTGCTCCGCATCCGTGGTTCCGGAGCCTTCGGTTGCGGACCCCGTGGTTCCGGTCGCAGCCGCGAAGGCAGATCGCGCGAGCGCGCGGAAGGCGGCGGAACCGGATCCGTCGTTGTCGAGCTCGGTGGGGGTGGGCGCGTCCCATTCGGCGCGCACAAAGCTCGTGAATGCGCCGGGTTGCACGGTGGCTTGGTTGGCGCCGATGCCGCGGAGTTCTTCTGGGCGGTCGGCGGTCAGCAGTAGGAGCGGAACGGCGCTGTGGTGGGCTTCCCATACGGCGGGTGCCAGGTTGGCGACTCCGGTTCCGCTGGTGACGACAACGGCGGCGGGGACTCCCGTTTCACGGCCGAGGCCGAGGGCGGTGAAGCCAGCGACGCGTTCGTCAATACGCACGTGCAGGCGCACGCGACCGGCACGGGCTTCAGCGGCGGCCGCGAGCGCGAGTGCTTGAGAGCGGGAGCCGGGGCATACGACGATGTCACGGAGGCCCTGACGGATCAGTTCATCGAGGAGGGCGTGGGCGGCATCGGTCGCAGCCGACGCCAGACGACGCGAGTCGGACACCTTAGTTCGTAGCGCCGGTTGCGCCGCCGCGCGGAGCTGAGTCGTCGCCGTCAGCCGGGCGCTCGGGCTCCGGCTTGGGAGCTGGTTTGTTCGAGTCGGCAGCGGTTTCTTCCGCGTCGAGGCGAGCGAGCTCTTCTTCGATGCGTCGGATGCGCTCGTTCTGGTCGTACGTCGAACCGATGGACGACAAGAATTCAGGGTTGTCATCGGGCGCGATCGGTGCACGGCGTGCGCCGATCGTCGTGCGGCCTACGGCAAACCACAGCGCTCCGCCAATGACGGGAAGCAGGACGACAATGGCGATCCAGGCTTTCTTGCCAACGCCGCGGTGACGGGTCTCTGGCTGAACGGCGCAGTCGACGATGCTGATCACCCAGAAGATGACCGCGATCACGATACCGATAATGAGAAACCTCATGGCTTCATCCTAGGCTCTCAGGCTGGTAGGTCGCTCCGGCTCTTCACAGCGTCCAAACAACCACGAACGTAGACTGGTGGGGTGAAGCTGCTCGTGTACTCCCTGCTCCGTCTCGCTGCCTTCGTGGTTCCGTTCGTCATCATGTGGCAGTTTGCGGTATTCCGGGAGATGCCCTGGCTCGCCGCCATCTTCGCGGCGCTCATCGGACTCGCGCTGTCGATCATCTTCCTGCGCAAGCCCCTCAGCGAGGCGACCGCTCAACTGGCTGCCCGCCGTAAGCCGCAGCGCACGGTGAGTGACGAAGACGTCGAAGACGGCGTCGTTGATCAGTCTGTCGCTTCGCGCGACGACGCTCAGCCCCAGCCGTAGCGGCAACGGCAACCCCTGCCTTAGCCCTCAGCGGCACCGCCAGCCGGTCAGTAACGGGCGAGGGCGGTATCGACCGCGATCATCGACGGGCTGACCGTGGGATTACCGTCGTCAATGTCCCACAGCAGGTTTTGCAGCAGGCGCGCCATCGTCCACGCCGCAGCCCGGTGCCGATCGAGGATGAGCATCTCTGTCAGGATGTCGAACCGGCGCCGCACGACGTGTGCGATGAATCGTTGCGCACCTCGTTCACCCTGCTGACCCATCGGTCGAGGCGAACCCGGTCATCAGGGCTCAGCACCCGCCGCGCCGGTTCGACGTGCGACATCATCTCGGCGACGACGGTGTCGAGGCGAGGAAGTTCGTCGGGAGCAGCGACGGCATGCAGGCGGGCGAGAAGCCCACCGACAACGTGAATCGCTTCGTCATCGGGGACCGAGTGCAGCGAGCGATCAGCAGTGAGCCGTTCCAAGAGCAGCACGCCGCGCTCGCTACTGCTGTATAGGAGGCGCACGGCGCCCTGACCGTCCCACCGCGTGAGGGCGAGGATGGCAGCCGCTGTCTCGGTGCTTGGCGGTTGAAACTTCAGTGCAGCTGCCGCACCATCGGCACGACGAACCGGAACCACAATTCCCGCTTCTCCGGAGTGCGTATGCCCGTCGGCACGCAGGTCCCATTCCGCGAAAATGTCGCGCGCGAGCGTCGGCAACCCGCCCACCCATGACCGGGTCGTCTCATCGCGCGTCTCAAACCGGTTCCGCACCGCTGGCGGAATGGTGAAGGGTTGTTCGCGGCGCATGGTCGTTGTCAGAGCGCCAATCGATCAGCGGTGCGGATGTCGTACCCCGTGCCGAAGTTAGCCGAAGTTAGCCGACGTTAGCCGACGACGCCGACCGGAGTGCCGAAGAAGGTCCAGGCGATGAAGATTGCCCAGATCAGCGCGGTGAATGACGTCAGCGCCAGGCAGGTGACGAGTTCGCGCGCCGTGCGGTACGTCCACACGATGAGGAGGGCCGGGAGCGCGGCGAGCAACGCCATAAGCGACATCCACGCAAACGGATAGAACATGGCAAACCACACGCTGAGGCCAAACGGCAGCAGCAGGAACAACGAGAACAGAACCTGCGTCGGCACCTTACCGATGAACACGGTCAGGGTGCGCTTGCCTGCTTCCCGATCCTGCTCAATATCACGCAGGTTATTTGCGAGCAGCACTGCACAGGCGAGAAGGCCGATGGCAACTGCGGAGAACCATGCTTCTTGCGGGAGAAACTGCACCTGCGCCCATGTGGTTCCGAGCGTCGCAACCAGGCCGAAGAAGATGAAGACGAATACTTCGCCCAGGGCGTTGTAGCCGTATGGGCGTTTGCCGCCCGTGTAGAACCACGCTGCGACAATAGCGACGGCACCGACCGCGAGGAACCACCACTGCTGCGTGCGAATCGTGATCGCGAGGCCGGCGATTGCCGCGAGCGCGAAGAACACCAGCGCGACGGTGAGCACGCTCTTCGCGGTCGCTTTACCCGACCCCACCAGACGGCCGGGGCCGACCCGGAACTGATCGGTGCCGCGGATTCCGTCGCTGTAGTCGTTGGCGTAGTTCACGCCGATCTGCAGGAACACCGCAACGGCGAGGCACGCGAGCGCGATGACCCAGTGAAACTCCCGGTTGACCAGCATGGCTGCACCCGTGCCGACGACGACGGGCGCGATGCTCAGTGGCAGCGTGCGCAGGCGGGCACCCGCAATCCAATCGCCTGGCGTCGCGCGACGCTCCTCCATCTGGGCGGTGTGTGCCCGCACGACGCCACGCTTCGCGGGGTTACCGGAAACTCCCTGACGCGGCTTGCGGGTTTTCTTCTGGGTGCTCACAATCGTTGATCCTACGGCTCACGTGCGTGGTTTCTCGTGAAACACACTTTGGTCGGCGAGACACTTGGTCCCGCGTCGTGTCTCGCCGACCAAAATGTGTCTCGCGCCTGGGGGAAGGTTCCGGAACCACGGAGCTGTTCGCAAGCGGTGGTTCCGGAACCACGGAGCGGTTACTCGAAGCGGGTGACCTCACCGGAGGTGGCGCGACGGGCGGCGGGGAAGGCCGCCAGCACGGCGAGGAGCGACAGCGCAAGAGTGGCGGCGATCACCAGGTAGTACTCGAGGGGCGGGGGCGTGATGCTGCGGGCACCAAAGCTAAGACCGACCACAATGATGGCCCCCACGCCGTAGCCGACGAGTGCCGCGAGTGCGACGGCGGCCGCCAACGGGACCACGGCCTCCCGCATCATGATGCCCTTGACGGCCCGGAACGGCATTCCGGTCAGGCGCATGAGGCCGAGCGTGCGGCGTCGGTCGCGCACAGCGGAGATCGTCGCCGCCGCGAGCGCCACTGCTGAAACGCCTGCCGCGACCAGAATGCCGAGGATCGCGAGCGAGCGATACTCGCGCGCTGTCGAGGAGTTGAGGTGATCGTACTCGGCGCGAGTCGCCGGGGTTCCCATGGCGGCCGAACTGTCAGCGAGCACGGTGCGCACGAGTTCGCGCGCGACGTCACTGTCGGTTGCAACGAAGAGCCCGAGCAGGCGAGTCTCGTCGACGTGACCCATTGCGCCGGAAATGACGGCCGGTCCGCCAAAGGGGTAAACGTCGACGGCGGGTTGCTCCTCGCTGGTGACAACACCGACAGAAGCGAGATCCTCACGAGTGGTCACGTTGCCGCCATCAGTGGATGACGCGTAAATGCGTGCAACACCAGTGACGCCATCGAGATGCGCGATCGTGTCTGCGAGCGCGACATTGTGCGCGCTTCGCTCTGCGACGAGGTCCGCGTCGGGCTGGGGAGACGAGAACGACATCGTCGGGTCTTGCAGCGCGACCATCAAGACGTCGTCGGGAAGGTATCCATCGCCCTCCCCCGCGATGCCCTCGCGCACGGAGGTCACGCCCGACATGAACAGGGATACCAAGAACACCGCGATGACGACACCGCTGACAGCCCGAAAGATCTGCCTGGGATGGCGTCCGATTCGCGCGTATGCCATCACACCAGCGGCCGATCGCGCACGCCGGTGCGCGAAGCGCGCGATGCTCTGAGTGAGGATTGGCCCGATCATCAGCACGCCGATCGCGGTGACCGCGAACGCTGCGACGAGGCCATAAATGCCGATCATCTGCCCCGGCCCGATAAACACAAAGATCATGGTGATCACACCGAGAGCGAGCACAACCACCCGCCACATGCTGAGCTTCTTCTCTGCGCGGTCGCGCACCGATGACGGCTGTGCATCGGCGCGAGCGGCGCGCACAGCAGCGACCGTTGCAAAAGCGAGCGGAACCACGACAGTCGCGACGAGTGCCTCCCACGGTTCCAGCCGCACATCGTCCGGGAAGAGCCGGGAACCATTGATCGACACCAGTGAGGTCGGAATCGCCGCCAACCAGGCAAGAAGCACGCCCGCGATGGTTCCGATCAGGGCGACAACGCCCGCTTCAACAGCGGCAAAACGAGCGCGGTCGGCCGCGGTGGCGCCCAGGAGGTGAAATGCGCGCATGCGCGCGGTGCGATCGATCGATCCAAACGAGGTGACAATGCCCAGGAGCATCGCGACCGGAATGAGCACAGCCACGGCACCCAAGAGCGCGATGGCTTCGTAAGCGAATGAGGCGTAGCGGTATCCGTTAAGTTCCGAGACAACACTGTAGGTGTCGTCAACCCGCGTCTCATCAACACCGACCACGGCGACGAGTGCATCCGGCCCTGCCAGCACACGATCAGGCAGCGTGCCGCGCACGGTACCGAAGCGGTCGCCAAGTTCAGCGGGCGGAGCCGTCTTGATGAGTTCCGCAAGTGCTGGCGACACCCACGAGGTTCCGGCCGGCACCCCGTCGCGGGTTCCCGGAATATCCATCTCCGGGTCATCCGCTCCATACACATAAAGAACAGAGATCGCCCGGCCATCGAAGACGTCGGTCTTGCCGCGCGCCGCAATCTGATCGGCAGTCAGCGTCGTTTCTGGCGTCCAGAATTCGGATGACATTGGAGACATCCACGTCGACCGCTCGCTGCGGTCGCCGAGACCTGTGAACCCGGCCCACAGCAGCGCTGCGAGCATCACACCGACGGCGACGCCGGCCGCCATGCCAATCAGACGGCGTCGATCGGCGGGCCCTGGCGCAACCGCAATGCGCAGTGCTGAGCGGACGGTCATGCGTCTGCTCCCCCGGAGTCGCTCGCGACGCGGCCATCGCGCACGATGATCTCGCGATCAGCGAAGGCGGCAGTGCGCGGGTCGTGCGTGACGATAATCAGCGTGGTTCCGCTCTCTCGCACGACCTTCATGAGCGCCGTCATTACCTTTTCGGAGGTGAGGGTGTCGAGAGCGCCGGTCGGCTCATCAGCAAAGATCACACCAGGTGATCCCGCCATGGCGCGGGCAATGGCGACGCGCTGTGCTTGCCCGCCGGAGAGGAGCGCCGGAACCTCGTGGCCGTGATCGGCAACGTCCAGCATCTCGAGATAGGTCGTTGCTTGCGCGGTGGCTTCGGCGCGGCTGATGCCCCTCAGCAACAGGGGAAGCGCAACGTTTTCCAGTGCCGTGACATCAGGAATCAGCTGGCCAAACTGAAACACAAACCCGAAGGCGTCGAGGCGCAGCTTCGCGCGGTCCGAATCCGGCAGGTTGTCGATGCGGTTGCCGTGAAAGTGCACCTCGCCGCCGTCGATGCCGACGACGCCCGCGAGCGCGTGCAGCAGTGTCGACTTGCCGGAGCCACTCGGCCCCATGATCGCGACAGCCTCACCCGCGTGAATCGTGAGGTCAACGCCCTGCAGCGCCGGCTGTGGACCAAACGATTTCGTGACGCCGTGGGCCGTGAGAAGCGGAACCCGGTTCATGCTGTTACCTCCGAACGCAGCTCGCCGAGGCGAGCGATGGTGATGTCGATCCAGCGGAGATCCGCCTCGATGTGAAAAAGCGTGTAGTCGGCGAGGAGCGCCGCGCCGATGTCGGCGGTCAGTTTCTGCCGTGTCAGTTCGCGCATGCGTGCCATGTGTGCGGCGCGTTGCGCGTCAAGAATGTGCTGCGCGTCATCACCGTTGATGATCGCGATCACGGTCTTGGCGAACAGGTTGGACTGCATCGCCTCATTTGGCACGTCTGGGGTGGTGATCCACTCGGTGATCGCCTTTCTCCCCGCGTCGGTCACCGCATATTTCTTGCGGTCAGGGCCTTCGCCTGCCTCGTCACCGACGGCCTCAATCTTGCCGTCGCGAAGCAACCGCGCGAGTGTTGCGTATACCTGCCCAAAGGCGAGCGCCTTGCGCGCGCCAAAGAGTCGGTCGTAGTCGTGCTTCAGGTCATACCCGTAGCTCGCCCGCACCCCCAACAGCCCCAGTAGGGCCTTCGAACTCTCCATACACCGAGCGTATACACCGAATGTATAGTTGCGCAAGTGTTTCGTCGCCGGGTGATGAGGCACGGGAATACTCGGCCTTGAAGGTGCCCGCCTACAGCCGGGCGGCGATGGTGCGACGGTCGGGTTTGCCAGACGACAGCGTCGGCAGCGGAACCATAACAACAATGCGCGCAGGGCGGCCAGCAACACCGACAGCGCCTTCCGCCGCGGCTCGCACCTCGCCTATCAGTCCGGGGCGATCCGACTCGACCACGAGCACCGGAACCTGTCCCCACCGCTCGTCATCGGCTGCGACAATCACGCCACGTTCCGCGCCGGGAACGCTGCGCACGGCCCGCTCGACCCGGTCGAGCGACACGTTTACGCCACCGGAAATCAGCACATTGTCGATGCGACCGGTAACCGACACGAGGCCGTCATCGACGCTTCCGGCGTCACCTGTGCGATACCACCGCACGCCATCATCAAGAACAAATGTCGCCGCGGTCAGCGCCTCATTGCCCCAGTACCCGTCGGCCAGCATCGGGCCCGAAATCTGTAGTTCGCCGTCAACGACGCGCACGTTGACGTTCGGGAGCGGCGCCTGGTCGTAGGCGCAGCCGCCAGCCGTTTCCGATGAACCGTACGTGCGGACCACATTCAACGAAAGTTCCCGCGCACGCTCCGCCATCGCCTCGGGAAGCGCCTGCCCGCCCACCAAAATTGCGGCAAACGACCGGGCAGCCCCAACAACAGCGGGGTCTTCGGCCTCTTCCAAAAGTGTCTGCAGCTGTGCAGGAACCAGCGACGTGTACCGCGGAGCGCCTGGCGCCACGCGCGCCATCTCAGAAGCCGCACGAATAAACGCATCAGCGGTGAAGTGTCCGTCCAGATACGTCGGCTCATGCCCCGCAATCACCGACCGCGCCAGCACCTGGAGCCCGGCAACGTAGGTCGCAGGCAGCGCCAGCATCCACGCGCCCTCGCCCAGACGCTCCATCGTCGACATTGCCGATGCCGTCAGCGCTGCCCGCGACAGCACGACGCTCTTCGGCTCCCCCGTCGATCCCGACGTCGTGACCACCGCAATGGTTCCGGCAGGCAGCTCATCAGCGCGTGAAATTTCACCGCCAAGCAGAACCGGCCCGCCCGAGCCGTTGAACGTCGCCTTCACCGCCGCATACACGTCACGCGGGTCGGCGTCGGCGTCAAACACCGCAGGACTCATAAGGGCTCCGGAACCAGGGGGCTGAGAAATTAGAAGTGGTACGGGTACGCCGACCAGTCGGGGTCGCGCTTCTGCAAGAACGAGTCGCGGCCCTCGACAGCTTCGTCGGTGCCGTAGGCGAGTCGCGTCGCCTCACCTGCGAAGACCTGCTGGCCGACCATGCCGTCATCGACCGCGTTGAACGCGAACTTCAGCATGCGAATCGCGGTCGGCGACTTCGTGAGAATCGTGCGCGCCATCTTGATGGCCTCAACCTCGAGCTCGGCGTGCGGCACGACCTTGTTGACGGCACCCATTTCGTAGGCACGCTGGGCGGAATACTCCTCGGCGAGGAAGAACACTTCGCGGGCGATCTTTTGCCCCACCTGACGCGCCATGTACGCCGAGCCGTAACCGGCGTCGAACGAGCCGACATCAGCGTCGGTCTGCTTGAATTTGCCATGCTCGGCCGACGCGATCGACAGGTCGCACACGATGTGCAGGGAGTGCCCGCCACCAGCCGCCCACCCCGGAATCACCGCAATAACAACCTTCGGCATGAAGCGAATGAGGCGCTGCACCTCAAGAATGTGCAGGCGACCGGCACGCGCCGAGTCTTGCACCGTGGTCTCATCTTCGGAGTACTTGTAGCCATCGCGGCCACGAATGCGCTGGTCGCCGCCGGAGCAGAACGCCCAGCCGCCATCCTTCGGGCTGGGGCCGTTACCGGTCAGCAGCACCGCACCGATGCGCGGGTCTTGACGCGCGCTGTCGAGCGCGCGGTACAGCTCATCGACGGTGTGCGGACGAAACGCATTGCGCACCTCAGGGCGGTCAAACGCGATGCGCGCGATGGTTCCATCCTTCGACACGTGCGCCGTAATGTCGGTGAAGTTTTCAGCGCCCGGCGCGAGGTTCCACTCATTGGCATCGAACAGGTCTGACACGGCGTCAGTCATGGCTACCTCCCGGGCTTAACACTGCCTCCAGCCTAGTCCGGCTCTGATCCCACCAAACCCGTGCCCAGGGGGCCACAATGGAGCCATGACTCTGCCCCCGCTCGACGATATCCTCGGCTCTCTCCGTGTCGTCGCTCTTCCGTTGGCCGTGCGCTTTCGCGGTGTCGATGTGCGCGAAGCCGCCCTCTTCGAGGGGCCAGAGGGGTGGACCGAATTCAGTCCCTTCGTGGAGTACGACGACGATGAGTCAGCGACGTGGCTCGCCGGCGCGATCGACTATGGCTGGCGCGCGGTGCCTGTAGCGAAGCGGAACCATGTGCCGGTGAATGCGACGGTGCCTGCGGTCGCGGCAGATAGGGTCGCGGCGGTGCTGGCCCGTTTCGACGGCTGCCGCACCGCGAAAGTCAAAGTAGCCGAGGCCGGGCAATCTCTCGCGGATGACATCGCACGTGTGCGTGCTGTGCGCGAGGTCATGGGTCCGGATGGCCGCATTCGTGTTGACGCGAACGCGGGCTGGAACGTTGACCAGGCGGAGCGCGCAATTCACGCTCTCGCCGAGTACGACCTCGAATACGTCGAGCAGCCGTGCGCAACCGTCGAAGAACTCCATGATATTCGAAAGCGCGTGAAGTACTCCGGAATTCCGATCGCTGCCGACGAGAGCGTGCGAAAGGCCGCAGACCCGCTCGCCGTCGCCCGCGCCGGCGCGGCCGACCTCATCATCGTGAAAGCGCAGCCGCTCGGCGGCGTGCACCGCGCACTCGAGATCGTCGCCGAAACGGGGCTCGCCGCCGTCGTCTCCTCCGCGCTCGATACCGCGATCGGCCTGCGCATGGGCGCAGCCCTCGCCGCCGCCCTGCCCGAGCTCGACTACGACTGTGGGCTCGGCACCGCCTCACTTTTCCGCGCCGATGTTGGCGACTCGCGCCCGCACGGCGGCGTCATTTCTGCGGAACGTCTCACCCCCGATGCGGCGTCTCTCGCCACGCACGCTGCCGACGACGACCGCGCACACTGGTGGCGCAACCGGATTGAACGGTGCTACCGCTTGCTGGAGAGCGCGGGCACCGAGAACTAACCATGGAGACCGAGTGGAGTGCCGTCGTTAGTGACGGTTCCACCGTGCCCGTCACTAGCCGTGGACGGCGACGCGCCCGCGCCCCGCTGGCACAGCACACCAGCTTCAAACGCCACACCGTGGTTCCGCGACTCTTGCGCACCCTCGCGGTGATGCTCGCCACCGTTCTGATCGCGGCAGGCAGCGTCGCTGCGACGATCGCCAGCACGTGGGTCACCACGCTCACGACAAACTCAGTCGCCCTCGCTGGCGAACCTGCCAACGCTCCCAATATCGCCGAGCTGCAGGGCGGCGCGAACATTCTGCTGATGGGCGTGGACGCCTGTGAGGAGGAGATCAAAGACCTCTTCGGTGACCGGTGCAAGAATCCTGAGGAGGAGGCAACGCTCAACGATGTCAATATCGTCGTGCACATTTCGGCCGAGCCGCGCCGCGTTATCGCGATCACATTTCCTCGTGATCTCATCGTCGATGCCCCGGAGTGCACCACGCCACGGGGTGCGATCCTGCCTGCGCAAGAGGGCATCATGATCAACGCGCTGTACGAATACGGCGGCATCTCATGCGTGGCACAGACGATCGAAGCCCTGTCCGGCGGCGTCCTCGACATTCAATTCGGCGCGATGATCACGTGGGCAGGCGTCATTGAACTAACGAGCGCCATCGGCGGCGTCGAGGTGTGCGTTGCGGAGCGCATCCGCGACCCGCACACCGGTCTCGACCTGGCAGCGGGGCTGCACACGCTCGAGGGTTTTCAGGCGCTGCAGTTTTTGCGCACCCGGTATGGCTTGGAGGGCGAGAGCGACGTTGCCCGCGTGGGCAACCAGCAGGTTTATATGTCAGCGCTGGTGCGAAAGATCATGAGCGAGCGCGTTCTCACCGACCTGCCGATGGTGCTGCGCCTCGCCCAGACCACGATCGATGCAGTGACGCCCACGACGGCGCTCGCCAACCCGGCAACGATCGTGCAGCTCGCGATGGCGATGAAGGATGTGCCGCTTGACGAGTTTACGTTTGTGAAATATCCGGTGGCCGATGCGCCATGGGACAAAGACCGCCTCATTCCCCTCGAAGACGACGCGGCCGTTCTGTTCCAGGCGATCGCCGATAATCGCCGCCTGGTCGTGCAGAACGATGGCGGCGAGTACGGCGGCGCGGTGATCACCGTCCCCAGCACGACGCCGTCGGCGACGCCCTCCGCGGTTCCGGAACCATCAGCAAGCGCCGGAACCAGCACAGACGCTGATGAGGTGCTGTTGCCGCTGACTGTGACGGGCTTCACGCCCGCCGACAATGCGTGCTCCAACGGCGGCGGGTAATTCATCGGAGAAACAACAAAAGACCGGCACGAGGCCGGTCTTTCGCTGGTGAGAACGCTTAGTTCGCGGTCGTCAGACCCGAGTAGGCGTGCAATCCCTTGAAGAAGATGTTCACAATCGTGAAGTTGAACAGCACGGCGCTGAAGCCAACGATGGAGAGCCATGCCGAGCGGTTGCCGCGCCAGCCACGCGTTGCGCGGGCGTGGATGTATCCGGCGTAGAGAACCCAGATCACAAATGTCCAGACTTCCTTGGTGTCAAAGCCCCAGTAGCGGCCCCACGCGTCGTTCGCCCAGACAGATCCGGCGATGAGTGTGAAGGTCCAGAGGATGAAACCAACGATCGAGAAACGGTAGGCGAGGCCTTCCAGGTTGTCTGCCGTGGGCAGCGTGTCAAGGAACGACTTCTTCAGCGCCAGCTCGGGGTTGGCCTTCTTCGCCTCACGACGTGCCTGCATGAGCTGCAGAATCGACAGGCTACACGCCAGTGCGAAGAACGCCGTTGACAGGGTCGCCACGAATACGTGAATGACGAGCCAGACCGAGCGCAACGGGTCAGCCAGCGGAGCGACCACAACGTAGAACGCAACAGCCGAGCCGCCCAGCAGCACGACGACGAGCCCGGTAATGAAGGTTCCGAGGAACTTCAGGTCGTATTTGAGGTTGACGACCAAGTACACAACGATCATCAGCACCGTGCCGGTCATCGCGAACTCGTACATGTTCGACCACGGCACGCGGCCAGCAGCCATACCGCGCAGCACGGTGCCGGCAATGTGGAACAGCACGGCAAGCGTGGTGAGGGCCGTCGCGATACGCGCCAGCCTGTTCACGCCCGGCTTTGCAGCCGCAGCGGAAGAAGCGACGGCCGGTGCGGTGGCAGACGCGGTGCCACCACCAACAAGCACGGCTTCGCGCTGTTTCGTGCGTTCCAGGCGCGCGTCGGCCGAGACTTGCGCGCGACGCGCCAGGTCAAACACATAGACCAGGAAAGCGGACGCGTAAATCGCGATCGCGGTCCAGATCATCAGAACGGAATAGTTGTCCAGTTCAACGACGTTCGGCGACATGGGCTTAGTTTACTTTCGATGAGGTGAGGGCGGCTTGGTGCTTTTCGGCAAGCTGCTCGACGACGGTGGCGAGTTGCGGGTCTTCGCCGCGGGCGAGGCCCGCGTATTCCAGCTTCACGTGGTCACCGTCGATGGTGGCCTTCACCCAGACCCGGCGGCGCGGAACAAACAGCGCCATGCCGAGACCAGCCATGGCCAACAGCGCAAACAGCAACACATAGGTGGTGGTCGGGTCGTGGTGGAACGACAGTGACACGTAACGGGTGACGGACTTTGAATAGTCTCCCGCTTCAACGGCAGCCGGATCCTTCGCGTCAAAGCTGATGGTTCCGAGTCCGTTTGGCAAATCTGCCGTCTCGCCAGGCATCAGCTGAATAGAATCGGCACCCGAGGCGCTGTTGCGGCCGGTGAGCTTGACCATCTCTTCGACGTTCAGCGTGTACACGTTGCGCGGCGTGCCGTCGTCGATGCCGAGGTCACCCGCGTACACGTCGAGCGTGAGCACCGGTGCAAAAAGGTCGGGGAAGCGCGAGGTCAGGGCACCGGAGTCGAGCTGCGCGACCGTCGGGTAGAAAAAGCCCTGCAGACCGAGCTGTTCGTCAAGACCATCAGTGATCTTGACGACGCCGGTGGACGTCATGTTGTCGTCCTGCGGGAGGAAGGGCACGTCATCCGTGAAGACGACATCGCCGTCGGCGTTGCGCACCGTGATGGTGGGGGCGTAGCCGTTGCCCATCAGGAAGATGCGGTCTCCCTCATACCCGAGCGGGTGGTTGACGCGAATCGTTTCCTGGGTGGGCTCTTCGCCCGGTCGCTTGACGCTCAGGTGTGCAGCGAAGTCACCGGCCATACCGGTGTCGTGGTAGGTGACATCGAACGAATCCAGCGTCATCGCGTACGGTGTCAACGCTTCGTCAGAAACAAAGCGTCCCTTGTTCATCGAGTTGTAGCTGAGCAACGAGTTAACGAACGTTTCACCCTCGCGAATGACCGTCTGCCCGTTGTACGTGACTCCGCCACCGATGCCGACCGCGATTAGTACGCCGACGAGCGAAACGTGAAACAGCAGGTTTCCGGTCTCTCGCATGTAGCCACGCTCAGCCGAGACCGAGTACGTGCCCTTGCCGTCGTACCGCTCGACGCGGTAGCCAGACGACTTGAGTTGCTTCTCGGCAAGGTCGACCGCTTCCGCCGCAGCGGTGGCGGGCTCACCCGGTGCTTCAAAGAGATCTTCGCGGTAGTCCTCGAGGCGTGCGAGGCGAGCCGGTGTGCGAGGCGGGTGCGTGCGCAGCGACTTCGCGTGGTGCTTCGTGCGCGGAATGATGCAGCCGATCAGCGAAATGAACAGCAGAATGTAGATCGCCGAGAACCAGGGCGACGCGTAGACGTCAAAAAGGCTCAGCCAGTCGAGCACCGCAAACAGCTGCGGGTCGTTCTGCTGGTACTGCACGACACCGTTCGGGTCGGCGGAACGCTGCGGAAAAATGGAACCAGGAATCGCCGCGAGCGCCATCATCAGCAACAGCACGATCGCCGTGCGCATGCTGGTCAGTTGACGCCAGCCCCAGCGGGCCCAGCCCACAATGCCCAGAGCCGGTGCCGCAATGACATCCTCTGAGTCAATGTGGTCGGCTGGCCGCAGCGGATCTGCCGCGGTGTTCTTAGAGGGGGAGCTGGACACTATCCATCACCGATCCGAGTCGAGTCATCCAGATGGTCCATAGCCCGGAGACCATGAGCACACCCATGATGATGAGGAGCACACCGCCCGTAATGTTCACGGCGCGGATATGGCGGCGGAAGAATCCGACCACCTTGGTTGCCCAGCCGAAGCCGAGGGCGAGAAGAATAAACGGAATACCGAGGCCCAGCGAGTACACAACGCCGAGAATCGCGGCGCGGCCCGGGTCACCCACGTTCCACGACAGCGCCATGATGGCGCCGAGCGTCGGCCCCATGCACGGCGACCAACCAATGCCGATGGCGATGCCGAGCAGAGGCGCTCCCCACAGTCCCATTTGCTTTTGTGGCATTGGCTTCACGGTGCGTTGGAACAGCGAGAAGAACCCGATGAATACGAGACCCATGACGATGACGGCCACACCGAGAATGCGGGTGGCGACGTCGGCATAGCGCACGAAGTTCTGCGCGGCAACGCCGGTGAGCGTGACCAGCGCGACGAAGACAATGGTGAATCCGAGAATGAACAGCAGCACACCGAGCAGCAGCCGCCCACGCCGCGTCTTGCCGTTATCGTCGGCCGAGACAGCCCCAGAAATGTAACCGAGGTAGCCGGGCACAATCGGCAGCACGCAGGGAGAGAGAAACGAGATCAGACCGGCGAGCAGCGCGATAGGAAGCGCTGCCCACAGCGTTCCGGTGAGAACGATCCCCTCGGGACTCACGATTCTTCCGTGAGTTCACGCACAAGCGTGCTGAGAATTGATTCGTCAGGCACCGCGCTGATGATGCGCGCCGCTGCCCGCCCCTGCTTGTCAAGGATGATGGTGGTCGGCGTTGCCGTCATGGGCGCCACCGCGGCAAACGCGAGTTCAACCTCGCCGGTCTTGACGTCCAGGATGCTGGGGTAGGTCACGCCAAAGTTGTCGGCGAAAGACAGCGCGGTATCTGCCAGGTCGCTCGTGTTGACGCCGATGAAGCTGACGCCCGCGTCTTTGTACTCCTGGTGGACGGCTTCCAGCACGGGAGCCTCGACACGGCAGGGGCCGCACGCCGCGTACCAAAAGTTCACCACCACGACGTCGCCGAGGAGCTCATTCGAGCTGACGGCGTCGCCATATTCGGTCTCGCCCTCGAAGACGATGGGCTCTCCGCGCTGGGACTCGGGAATCTCAACGACCTGGTAGGTGTCGGTGATGTAGCCGGAGTTACCGCCGTTTAAGAACTGTTCGGTCGCCGGGTCCGTCGGCGAGCACGCGCTCAAAGCGAGAGCGGTGCCAGCCACCATGATCGAGGCGATCGTCTTCTTCATGCGCGAGGTCATACCGCTCCTACATCCACAGCAGAATCCGTCGCAGCCGGCTCCGCATACGCAACTTCGCGCCACGTGGTTCCGCGGCGTTCAAAAGAGGTCACACTCGAGAGGGCACACCGACGCGACCGCGGGTCATGTGCGAGCTTTTCCCCAGCCACAGAGAGGTGGGCGATCCAGATCGGCGCCTGGTGCGAAACGATGACGACGTCGCCCCCGGAGGTCGAGTCCCAGGCGTCATCCATGGCCGCCCGCATGCGCGACTCCATCGAGCGGAACGGCTCGCCCCAGCTGGGAAGCGAAGGGCGGCGCAAGTGAAGCCAATTAAGAGGGTTGCGCAGTGCCTTACGCATCTGCGTGCCCTCGAAAACGTTGGTGGGCTCAATGACGCGTTCATCAATCACCGGCGTCAACCGATAGGCAAGCGCCCACGGTTGTGCTGATTCCTGTGCTCGCTGCAACGGTGAGCAAATCAAGCGTGTGACGGTGCGACCTTCGCCCTGCACGTAGTCAGCGGCCGCCTGCGCCATCTCTCGCCCGCTCTCGCTCAGGCGGTATCCGGGAAGGCGACCGTACAGCACGCCCTCGGGGTTAAAAACCTCGCCGTGGCGCACGAGATGGATTCGATCAGCGGGCACGTGATCAGTCTACGTTGGGGGTGTCTGAATACCCCCTGAGGGTTTCTGGTGAGCGCGCTATTCCGCGGGTTCTACTGCCGCAGGCGCGCCCTCACGACGTGCCTTCATGATGGACCGCACGCGCACCACCAGGAAGACAATGACGGCGACAGCGGCCACAGCAATGACGACGTATTGCAGCACATCTGCATACTTCTCGACGATGTGCCACTGCTCGCCCAGGAAGAAGCCCGCGCCGACGAAGATCGAGTTCCAGATGAGGGATCCGGCAGCCGTCAGCAGACCGAACTTCCACAGCGCCATCTTGGCGACGCCAGCGGGGATCGAAATGAGGCTACGGAAGATCGGAATCATGCGGCCGAAGAAGACGGCTTTGCCGCCGTGTTTGTTGAACCACGTCACCGTGCTGTCCACGTCTTCCGGCTTCAGCAGCGGAATGACCTGGAACATTTTGCGCAGGCGCTCCATACCCAGCAGTCGTCCGAGACCGTAGAGGGCGAAGGCTCCGACAACGGAACCAAGGGTCGTCCAGAAGAGCGCTTCGAACAGCGTGAAGGCCCCGCGGGAAGCGGCGAGCCCCGCCATGGGCAGAATGACTTCGCTGGGTAGCGGCGGGAACAGATTTTCCGCCGCGATTGCCACGCCAGCGCCCCACGCCCCCACAACGTCCATGAGATGAGTGATGCCGTCAGCGAGGTCGCTCAGCCAGGATCCGTCGTTTGCCATATGAAACAAAATACCGCCCCACCCCTGAGAAACTCCGGGGCAGGGCGGTACGTGTGCGTGTCTTACGCGGTTACTTCTTCAGCCTCGTCAGCCTTGGGCTGTTCGGGCTTTGCGTCAACGCCAGCTTCCTTGCGCTGCTGCTCCGTGATCGGAGCGGGAGCCGCGGTGAGCGGGTCGAAGCCGCCACCGGTCTTCGGGAAGGCGATGACCTCGCGGATCGACTCTTCACCGGCAAGCAGCGAAACCACGCGGTCCCATCCGAATGCGATTCCGCCGTGCGGCGGGGCACCGTACTTGAAACCCTCGAGGAGGAAGCCGAACTGCTCGGTGGCCTGCTCGTCGGTCACGCCCATGATCTTGAAGACGCGCTCCTGCACGTCACGGCGGTGGATACGAATCGATCCGCCACCGATCTCGTTGCCGTTGCAGACGATGTCGTACGCGTAGGCGAGTGCCGAGCCCGGGTCGGTGTCAAACGTGTCGACGAACTCCGGCTTGGGCGACGTGAAGGCGTGGTGAACGGCAGTCCATTTGCCAGCACCGACGGCGACGTCACCCGAGGCGACAGCGTCAGCGGCCGGCTCAAACATCGGCGCGTCGACAACCCAGACGAAGGCCCAGTCGCCGTCCTTGATGAGTCCGGTGCGGTGACCGATCTCAACGCGAGCGGCACCCAGCAGGGCGCGGGTCGGCTTTGCTTCGCCAGCACCAAAGAAGATGCAGTCGCCGGGGTTCGCGCCGACGGCCTCGGCGAGGTTTGCGGCCTCCCACTCGGTGAGGTTCTTCGCGACGGGGCCGGTGAGGGTTCCGTCTTCCTGCACGAGCACGTAGGCAAGACCCTTGCCACCGCGCTGCTTGGCGAATTCCTGCCATGCGTCAAGCTGGCGGCGAGCCTGCGAGGCACCACCGGGCATGACAACGGCACCAACATACGGCGCCTGGAACACGCGGAACTCGGTGTCCTTGAAGAACTCCTTCAGCTCAACGAGCGGCAGACCGAAACGCAGGTCAGGCTTGTCCGAACCATACAGACGCATCGCCTCGTGGTACGTGATGCGGTCGATCGGGCCATCGACGTCAACATCGATCAGTGCCCACAGGCGCTTCACGATCTTCTCGCCGAGCGCGATGATGTCGTCTTGGTCGACGAACGATGCCTCGATGTCGAGCTGCGTGAACTCGGGCTGACGGTCAGCACGGAAGTCTTCGTCGCGGTAGCAACGAGCCAGCTGGTAGTACTTCTCGACGCCACCCACCTGCAGGAGCTGCTTAAACAGCTGCGGCGACTGCGGCAGCGCGTACCACTTGCCAGGAGCCAGGCGTGCCGGAACGATGAAGTCACGGGCACCTTCCGGCGTCGAACGCGTCATCGTGGGCGTCTCGATCTCGAGGAAGCCACCTTCGTGCAGCAGTTCACGTGCCACCCGGTTCGCCTCAGAGCGCAGGCGCATGTTGGCGGCCGGCTTCGAGCGACGAAGGTCAATGTAGCGGTGCTTCAGGCGCACCTCTTCGCCAATTTCGGCGTGATCGTCGACCTGAAAGGGCAACGGAGCGCTCGTGTTGAGCACCTCAAGGGTGTCAACAGCGACCTCGATCTCACCGGTGGGGAGGTCAGGGTTCTCGTTGCCAGCCGGACGTGCCTGCACGGTTCCGGTGACGGCAACAACGAACTCGTTGCGCAGCGGAGAGAACACGGCTTCGTCGTGCACGACGACCTGGGCAACGCCCGAGCGATCGCGCAGATCGAGGAAGGCAACGCCTCCGTGATCGCGGCGGCGAGCCACCCAACCTGCCAGGGTGACAGTCTGACCAATGTGCTCTGCGCGGAGTGTTCCCGCGTCATGAGTGCGCAGCACGAAGGGTCCTTTCCAAAGTAATGGGGTGCGGCGGGTAGCCACACATATCCTTCCAGTCTACGCGCGTGCGGTGGGTACCGAGAATTGCATCGGCACCAAGCGGACTTCGTGCACGGGAGCCGGAGGCCAAACTCGGGCAGAACGACCGGCAAAAGATGAACCAGTGACAATTGCCCAGGTGCGGGGGTAGAGTCTCGCGCAACGAATTGTTCAACTACTGATCGCTTGCGGTCAACCCTGGAGCCCTACTGTCTGACGCGCGCTCGTTTTGCGCTCGATATGTGAACCACCCGAGAGGAACCCGACCCATGAGCACTTTACGCAAGCCCAGGCGCCTCAGCGCCGGCATCGCCCTGGCAGCAGTGGCAGCACTCACCCTGAGCGCATGCGGTACGTCCGACGCCCCTGCGGGCGAGGGAGACGGTAACGGTTCAAACGCCGCAACCGCGACGAGCCTTGCGGACTTCGGCACCCTCGAAGACCTGGAGAAGGCGGCAATCGCAGAGGGCAAGCTCAACGTCATCGCGCTTCCGCGCGACTGGGCAAACTACGGCGAGATTCTTGACGCGTTCGCGGCGAAGTACCCAGACATCGAGATCGTTGAGCAGTCGCCTGACGTCTCCAGCGCCGAAGAGATCCAGGCAGCAGAGAACAACAAGGGCCTCGACACAGCACCAGACGTGTTCGACCTGGGTCTGACAGTTGCACTGCAGAGCACCGATCAATTTGCTCCGTATAAGGTCGCGAACTGGGACGACATCCCGGACGCCCTCAAGGAGCCAAGCGGCTTGTTCGTTGGCGACTACGGCGGATACATGTCGGTCGGCTACGACTCGTCGAAGCTGCCAGAGCCGAAGAAGCTCGAAGACCTGTTGAAGTCTGACTACAAGGCATCTGTTGCGCTCAACGGCGACCCGACGCAGGCCGGCGCGGCATTCGGTGCCATTGGTCTCGCAACGGTTCTGAACGGCGGCGACCTCGACAACTACCAGCCGGGCATCGACTTCTTCGCTGAGGTTAACAAGGCAGGCAACTTCATCAAGGTAGACGCAACGCCGGCAACGGTTGCCAGCGGTGAGACCCCCGTCGTCTTCGACTGGGACTACCTGAACGCCGCACACACGAAGGACAACCCCGACTGGAAGGTTGTCGTCTTCGATGGCACGGGCTATGCCGCGTACTACAACCAGGCCATCAACGTTGACGCACCGCACCCGGCTGCCGCTCGCCTGTGGCAGGAGTTCCTCTACAGCGACGACGCTCAGAACATGTGGCTCGCTGGCGGCGCACGCCCGGTTCGCATGGAGGCAATGATCGAGGCCGGAACCATTGACAAGGCCCTCGCCGACGCCTTGCCTGCGGCTCCCACCGACACCGTGGTTCCGACCGAAGCGCAGAGCTCCGCCGCCGGAAAGTTGCTCGGTGAGAAGTGGGCAGCGGCCGTCCAGTGACGCCCTCTTCCCTCTCCGCGCCTGCGCAGAAGGACAACGTCGCGGTCGGGTCGAAGCGCACAGCTTCGGCCCGACCGCGGGCGATGTGGGCAGTGCTCGGCCTGGTGCCGTTCGCCGCCTATGTGCTCGCGTTTCTTGCGTTGCCGACCGCGCTGGCGCTCGGCTCTGCACTGTTTACCGATGATGGCGCCTTCACCACAGACAACCTCGCGGCACTGTTTGATCCCGTCGTGCAGGCCACATTCTGGAACTCAGTGTGGCTCTCCCTTGTCACCGCCATCGGCGGCGCACTCATTGGCGGGCTCGTCTGCTACGCGTTGCTCGGGCTCCGCGATACCGGCATCGTCCGCACGCTCGTGGATGCCGCCAGCGGTGTTCTCGCGCAGTTCGGCGGCGTGACGCTCGCGTTCACTTTTATCGCAACGATGGGCGCGCAAGGTGTCGTCACGGTGTTGCTGCGCGAGGTGTGGGGCATCGACATTTACGAGGGCGGACTCTGGCTCTATGAAGTACCCGGCCTAATTTTGCCCTACCTTTACTTCCAGGTTCCGCTCATGATCATTACCTTCATGCCTGCCCTGGCGGCGCTCAAGCCGCAGTGGGCGGAGGCGAACCTCACGCTGGGCGGCACGAGACTGACATTCTGGACAAAGGTCGGCATCCCCGTGCTGCTGCCCTCCTTCTTGGCGAGCACCCTGTTGCTCTTCGCCAACGCGTTCTCGTCATTCGCGACCGCTGCCGCTCTCATCAGCCAGGGCTCGCAAATCGTGACGCTTCAGATTCGTACGGCGTTGACGAGTGAGACCCTGCTCGGCCGTGAGAATCTCGCCGGGGCGCTCGCCCTCGGCATGATTGTCATTGTCGCGCTCGTGATGACGGCATACTCGCTCGTGCAGCGGCGGGCTGCGAGGTGGCAACGATGAGTACGTCACCAGCTCAGCTCGGGCCTTCCACCGCAACCAGGTGGATCATCAGCCTCGTCGTCGGAGCCCTCTTCCTGGTTCCGCTGGTCAGCACCTTCGTCTACACCGTGCGTGATTCACGCACCGGCACCTTCTCATGGGATCGCTGGGCTGCCGTGTTCTCACCCGAGAACGCCGCAATGATGAAGCCGCTGTGGACAGCGCTCGGTAATTCGCTCCTGCTCGCCGTGCTCACCGTCGCCATTGTGCTGCTGGTCGTCGCGCCCACGATGATCCTGGTGAACTTGCGCTTCGTTCGGCTGAAGCCGTTCTTCGAGTTTGTCGCGCTGCTGCCCATTTCTATTCCGGCGATCGTGCTTGTCGTGGGCCTTGCCCCGATGTATTTGCCGATCGCGCGTGCCCTCGGCACCGGTGCGTGGACGTTGTCATTCGCCTACGGAATTATCGTGTTGCCCTTTGCTTTCCGCGCCTTGCAGGCGTCGATCGATGCGGTCGACATGAAGACGTTGTCTGAAGCGGCGCGCACGCTCGGGGCGTCATGGCCTTCCGTAGTGTGGCGCGTGCTCGCACCAAACCTGCGGCCAGGTTTGTTGTCTGCCTCGCTCATTTCGGTTGCCGTCGTGCTTGGCGAATTCACCATTGCGTCGCTACTAAACCGTCAGGTGCTCCAGACGGCTCTCGTGGTGGTCTCGAAATCTGATGCGTACGCACCCGCGATCTTCACTCTCCTTGCCCTGGCATTCTGCTTCCTCCTGCTCCTCACCATCGGCCTCCTCTCCCGTCGCCGAACCGGAAAGGCCCTCTGATGTCTGCACAGCCATCCACCGCGTCAAACTCGTTGCTGTCGGCGTCGACCACATCAACGCGCGTCGAGTTCGATCAGATCACGAAGGATTACGGCACCAACCGTGTGCTGCACGACCTGGATCTCGACATCGCCCCCGGCGAGTTCGTATCGCTTCTTGGGCCTTCCGGATGCGGAAAGACAACGGCGCTGCGTGTGCTCTCCGGATTGGAAACCGCGACGAGCGGACGCGTATTGCTTGGCGACCGCGACGTCACGGGCGTGCCAACCAACAAACGCGATATCGGCATGGTCTTCCAGTCGTACTCGCTGTTTCCGCACCTCAAGGTCGTGGAAAACACGGCGTTCGGGTTGCGTAGGCGCGGAGTGGGAAAGTCTGCGGCGGCGAAACGCGCGCATGATGCTCTCGATCTCGTGGGCCTGGCGAGCTTTGCCGATCGGTACCCGCACCAGCTCTCCGGCGGGCAGCAGCAGCGCGTGGCGCTGGCGCGCGCGCTGGTGACGGAACCACGAGTGCTGCTGCTGGATGAGCCGTTGTCTGCGCTGGACGCAAAAGTGCGAGTGCAGTTGCGTGACGAGATTCGACGCCTGCAGCTTCGGCTGGGGATGACGACAGTGTTCGTGACACACGACCAGGAGGAAGCACTCGCGATTTCTGACCGCATCGCGGTGATGAACGCCGGGCGCATTGAACAGATCGGAACCCCGGAAGAGCTGTACGGACAACCCATCTCCCCCTTTGTGGCAGCGTTTGTCGGACTGTCATCGGTCGTCCCCGGCGTCGCGAGCGGCAACACTGTGGAGATTTGGGGCACCACCCTGCCGCTAACCACTCCCCTCTCCGGCGATGTCGAGGTTCCGCTTCGTCCTGAGCACGTGCGCCTAGCCGAACCGGCCGGGGCAGTCACACGCGGCACGGTGCAGGAGAGCACGTTTCTCGGAAGCTTCCGTCGCACCGTCGTGCTGACGGACTCGGGCCACCGCATCGCCGTGCAACACGATGCCGCGGTGAAGCCGCAGTTCGGCGATGTTGTGGGGCTTGAGCTGACCGGTGCTGCCGTGACCGCGCAGCTTCCTCGATAGCACGTTCGCGCCACCGAGCGGCCGAGTTGTGCATGAGTTTTCTCATTTCTGCACGATCAAATGGCGGCTGGGCCGCGGCACGCCGTGTTTTCGCGCCTAACGAGTGTTCGCGTCGTGCACAACACGGTCGGTTCGCGTGGCACAGGGCCGGCTCGCAGAGAGCGGATGTCGTCCACGCCGAAAAGGTACGCGTAACGGGCGAGAGGCGGAGTGGTTCCGATCGGAACCATCCCGCCTCTCTTGCTGTGTTGGGACTTTAGCTGTCGCTAAACCTCGTTACGCTGTCCGCGGCGAGCACCCATGACCAGGACCGCACCAGCGACCATGAGCAGCAGCGCGGAGCCCAGGTACGGCGTCGACTCGGCCACACCCGTCTGCGCCAACGCGGCCGATTGGGTCGGAGACGGCGTCGGGGTCGGCGCCGTCGTCGTGGTCGGCGTCGGAGTCGGCTCCGGGGTGGGGGTCGGCGTCACGGTGGGCTCAGGCGTTGGCGTAGGCGTGGGCTCCGGAGTCGGCGTCGGAGTCGGCGTAGGAGTCGGCGTCGGCGTCGGCGTTGGTGTCACACCTTCGAAGACCACGGTCGTGTTCGATTCGAGAACGGGAGCGCCGCCCGTCTCGTGACCCATCAGGCTGATGCCATAGCTGCCAGCAGTGTCGCTCGTGACATCAAACGTGACAGGCACCGTGGTTCCGGCTGCCACCGGGATCGGCCCTGCAAATGTCAGCGTCTGACCCGACACCGTCGGCTCGCCCGCTCCCGTTGTCGTGCCAGGCACGTACGTCAGACCGTCCGCAAGGGTGACGACGAGGTCAGAGAGCGTGACGTCCATCACATTCGGGTTCTGCACTGTCGCCGTGATCGTGTTGGCATCGGTCACCGGCGTCGTGGCGTCAGCTGGCGTGAGTGTGGTCGGCAACGGCAGCACGCCGATCGGCGAGAAGTTCGTCAGCAATGACACGCTGGCCGAGCCTCCGGCCGGGAGCGTGTAGCTCCACGCGAGAGCCATGCCGTTGTCAGTAAAGCCCTCGTAGACCGTGTTGGGAAGCGGAAGCATCGTGGCAATCGCAGCCCACACGCTGTCGTAGTACCCGACCATGAACGTGTTTCCGCCGGTCAACGGCACGTACTGCTCGATGCGCTCACCGGGAGCATCGCCCGCCTCATTCACGGCGCGACACGTTGTGGCTCCCGTTACGGGGTCTTGCTCGCTGAAGCCGTTATCGCTGTTCTGCAAATAGCAGTCGCCGCCGTGATAGATGATGATGTCGCCAGGCTCCGTCGACGTCACAGAAATTGACGTGCGGTAGAAGTTTTCACCGTTGACGTAGGTGTCTCGCTGCGTCACCGTCAGCGAACCGCCACTCACGACCGTGTTAATCCAGTACGGGTCAGCAACGGTTCCACCACCACCCGAGTCCTGCGACACCGGTGCCCACGCGACGTCTTGAACCTCGCTACCTGCGGGAACTTGCGCGGGGCCGTAGAGCACCCCATCCATCGTGACCAATGTCGCGCACGCTGTTCTGCCATAGAACTCACTGGCGCTGTCGGAAATGTGCTCGACGCGACAGTTGAGGTCTGGCGTTGTTTCGATTTCAGTAAGCGGGCCGGTTGCCGTCATCGTGGCTGCCCATGCGCTCTGCGCCACAAATGGCGCAGAGATAATCAGGACGCTCAGCGCGGCAATCCGCGAGAGGCGAGAAGCGAGCGGACGCGTCCGTTCGCGTTTCGATACCTTCATGTTCTCCCCATGATTCTTCGAGATTCGTGCGCGCAGAGAGCGCATCATGCACGCGAAGCACATCTGGAGTACAGGCCGAAGCCGCGCGCACTTGTGGGGATACTACCTACGGGCCTATGCACCGTGTCAACACATCGGATGATTAGAAAATTTCCTGCTGATCAGGAAATAATTACCGGTGATACAACACTAGGCAAGATCAAATATCGCGTGTCGTGCGTCAGATTGACAAGGTCAATTCTCGTCAGTCGACGTGAAAATCGACAGCGACCCGGTCAGCGACCACGCTGCGAATGAAGGCTCCTGCCTCCTTGTGGGCCGGATGCACCTGGTAGGCCTCGAGCCCTTCCTGGTCAGCAAAGTCAGCGATCAGCACGACGTCCCAGTTGGTTCCGACGTAGAGCGACTCGGCTCCGGCGGTCAGCGACAGGATCGACGGAACCACGCCAACAAGGTTCGTCAGACGGCGCACGATTTCATCTGCATGCGCTGCGCGGTCGGCCTCGTCAGCGGCGGCCAAGCGCCAGGTGACAACATGGCGAATGGTCATCGCTCACTCCCCTTGCTCGCGGTGATCAGGGCGTCGTGCAGACGGTCAGCGGCGACTCGCCAGTAGGCGTGTAGTTCGCCATCGATCAGCACCACAGGGATCTTCTCCCACCATTGGTCGTACAGGGCCTTGTCTTCGAGGATCGAGGCAGACTCGATCTCGATGCCATCAGCCACCGCATCCGGAAGCTCGGCTATGACCTGCTCGACGATGCCCTCGGCAACGTCACACAGGTGGCAGCCGTCTTTGCCAATCAGCGTGAGAGTGGTCACACATCAATCCTATGCCCGCCACGGCATACGGGCTCGCCGACGCGAAATACCCCGACACGTGCGGTACGTGTCGGGGTATTTGTTGGGCGGTTCTTCTCGCTTCGCTCGCGGAGCGACCGGAAGCAATCCGGCGATACGCCGCGAGCGCGCGAAGCGTCCGAGGCGGAACGATCCCAGGGGGGTTATTCGACGGGCTTGCCGAGGGCGATCCAGCCGCCAGTGCCACCGTCAATGTTGGTGACATCGTGACCCTGAGCCTCGAGGTACTCGCTCACGCGAGCCGAGCGGCCACCCGACTGGCAGATCACGTCGAAGGCACCCTCGGGCAGTTCGCCCAGGCGCTCGGTGATCTGTGACATCGGAATGTTGATGGCACCAGGCACGTGGCCGGCGGCGTATTCGTCAACCTCGCGAACGTCGACAAGCGGCAGGCCGCGGCCTTCAAGCTCCGATACGTCAATTGTCTTCATGAGTCAGGATGTCCTTCCCGTGGTAGGCGATGAGGGTCTGCATCCCTCCTGAAAGTGTTGCAGAATCGAGCCCAGCCGCAACCAGGATGCGGTGGGCGAGGTACGAACGAATGCCGGCGGCGCAGTGCGCGCGCACCGGCCGGCCGTCGGCTGCCGCGATGACCTCATCGAGACGCTCGCGCAGTTCGGTGTGCGGCACGTTGAGCGCACCGGGCAGGTGCCCGGTGGCGAACTCATCGGCGCGGCGAACATCGAGGATAAGGCTGTCAGCCATCACCTGCTTCAGGTCACGCGCTTGCCACAGCGTCGTGGTTCCGTCGAGCACGTTCTGCGCGACAAAGCCCACCATCTGCACGGCGTCCTTCGCACTGCCAAACGGCGGCGCGTACGACAGGTCAAGGTCAGCGAGTTGGTCAATCGTCATGCCAGCGCGGATCGCGGTGGCGATAACGTCGATGCGCTTGTCAATGCCGTCACGGCCAACCGCCTGCGCACCGTAAATGCGGCCCTTCTCCTCCCCCTCGGTCGCGAAGTACGCCACGAGGTGGATGGCTTCGGAACCAGGGAAGTAGCCGGCGTGCGAATTGGCGTGCAGGTGCAGAGTCTCGAAAGCGACACCGGCCGCGGTGAGCTCGCGCGAGTTCGCTCCGGTAGCGCCAGCAGCAAGACCAAACACGCGCACAATCGAGGTGCCGAGCGCCGCGGGGCGCGGGCGGAATGACGTCGACAGCATGGCATCAGCGATGTAGCGACCATCGCGGTTCGCGGGGCCTGCCAGAGCAACGGAACGCAGTGCGCCGGTGATCGGGTCGGCGTGCGTGACGGCGTCGCCGACTGCCCACACGTTCGCAGCCGACGTGCGACCGTTTTCGTCGACGATGATCAGTCCGCCGTCGGTCTTCGGGATCGAGTCAGGCACGATCTGGGTGGCGGGTACGCCGCCCATCGCAATCACGGCGTGGTCGGTGACGATCTCGGTGTCATCGCTCAGCGACACGACAAGTTTGCCGTCGCGCTCCGCGAAGGCGATCGGCTCTGTGTTCGCGTGCACAATGATGCCGTGCTGCTCCAGCTCGGCAGTGATGTACGACGCGAGCTCGGTCTCCAGGTGTGACAACACGTGAGTCGAGCGCTGCACAATGTGTACTTCGAGGCCACGCGAGCGCAGCGCTTCTGCTGCTTCGACGCCAATGTAACCGCCGCCGAGAACAACGGCCGAGGTTCCGCTTGATGCAATCGCTTCGAGCGCAACGGCGTCCGGAACAGTGCGCAGGGTCGTCAGACGCGAACCAACCTCGACAACGCCCGGGTAGTCTGCAATTCCCGAGAACATGCCGGGCGAGAGCACGAGCTCGTCATAGGCAAACTCGGTGGGTTCGGCGGCATCCGGGTTCTCGAACACGCGGATGACACGGCGGTCGGTGTCGATGCCGCTGACAAAGTGGCCGGTGCGCACATCGAGGTCGAGCGCCGCTTTGAGAGACGCGGGCGTCTGCACGAGAAGCGCAGACTGGTTCTCAATCTCACCTGACACAAAATAGGGCAGGCCACAGTTCGCGTAAGAGACGTAGTCGCTCTTTTCGAACACGATGATCTCGGCGTTGTTGTCGAGGCGGCGGGCGCGCGCAGCGAAGCTCATGCCTCCTGCGACGCCACCGACGACGAGGATGCGTTTACGCGAAGGCATGGAACAGCTTCTCCAATCGGGCACGGTCTTGTTCGGTCGATTCCGGGCTGGCAAAACACTGCTCAAGACCGGAGGAAATGATGGAGAAGGCGGCGCGGTCGATGGCCTTAGACACGGCAGCCAGCTGCGTCAGCACATCGGAGCATTCCCGGTCAGATTCGATCATGTTCATGATCCCTGCCAATTGCCCGTACGCCCGCTTCAGGCGCGGCATTGCGTGGTCCATATCGACGTGCAACTCGTCGCGCTTCTCTTCAACCATGCCCCCACTATATACCCCCGGGGGTATCCGGAACCTGAGAAAACGACCTAATGGTTCCGCTCCGAGAAAACACAAAGCGCCCGTCGAGATGACAGGCGCTGAGTGTCTACGGTCTGGAAGACCAGCCGCTTACTTCTTGTTGCGACGCTGGTGACGCGTCTTACGAAGCAACTTGCGGTGCTTCTTCTTCGCCATACGCTTGCGGCGCTTCTTAATGACTGAACCCACGGAAACCTCACTAGATCGGGGCTGGACGGACGGGACGTGACCCGGGCGTCCGGGAACGGGCAAATTAATGCCTCCGACAGTTTACACGCTGTCAGAGGGTGTCGTAATCAGCCAGCATTTGCGATCGGTCGATTCATCGCAGCAACCACGTCAGATTCGGGAACACGGTAGGAACGCCCGAAGCGGACGGCGGGCAATTCGCCCGAATGTACCATGCGGTACACCGTCATATTCGAAACGCGCATTAGCTTTGCTACTTCGGCGACCGTGAGAAAGGTCACGTCTGGAATTTCCGCCATTTCCGGCTCCCCCTGTTTCTGTCACTCTATGGGACTCATGTGGCGTGTGTAAACACCTGTGGTTTCTGTGACTAACGAAACAGCGAGCCTGCAGGGTCCAGGGAATGAGTCACCAACACGTTCTCAGAAACCCCATAAGGTGCACCCATCCGCGTTCCAGGGTGGTGCGTTCAAATATTGTGCAAGCACTTCGGTCTGAGATTCCCGAAGATGCGGAACCAGTCCCCCTAATGGTTCCCTTGCGCGAGTGGGTGGGGTGCAGATCTGGAGCACCCTTCCCGCTCGCTTCTCTCAGTTCACGCCGGGGAATCTCGCTTCTCTCAGTTCACGCCGGGGAATCGACGCCACACGCTTTCGACGGCGTGCTTGGCAGACGCTGCCGCACGACCGACGAACTCAGCGGCGTTCGCGGCGGGCTCCGGAAGAGCGGACGCGAGTTCCGGAGCCTCGGCGTCAAGGAAGGGCAGAATCCAGTCATCGATATCGCCGAGCGGCGTGGGGTCGAGGCTGTAGTAGCGGTGTTGTCCTTCTTCACGGACAACGACGAGTCCGGCTTCGCGCAAAACCTTGAGGTGCTTGGACACGGTCGGCTGGCTGACGCCGAGCTCGGCGACGATGTGAGACACACTCGTGCCGTCGTAGGAGGGCGTGTCGGACCGGTCCAGAAGCAGACGCAAGATTTCTCGCCTGGTACCGTCGGCGATCACGTCGAAGATGTCAGCCATGTGTTTAGGTTAGTCAGTGCGCGCGGGGAGTACCATGACGGGCGACCGGAATTCACGATTTGAGGGGAGGCTGCGGTCATGGCTCGACCTACGCGACCATCCACCCAGCGTCCCTTTAGCGAACGCTTTCACACCTGGTTCCACGACCTCCGCGAGCAGACGACAAAGTCGCCTGCTCGCTTTGCCGTCATCATCTTCAGCTCGTTGATTCTGCTGTTCACCGGGCTGTTTTCGCTCCCGGCTGCGTCTGCCAATGGCCAGTCCCTTTCGCTCGCCGACGCCTTCTTCACCGCGACGTCGACGATCTGCGTGACGGGGCTGACGACAGTCAACATGGACACTCAGTGGACTCCACTCGGACACACCCTGGTGTTTTTGGGCGTACAGATCGGCGCGTTGGGCGTGTTGACCCTGGCATCGATCCTCGGTCTGGTCATCTCGAAGCGTCTCGGCCTTCGCGCAAAACTGCTCGCAGCCGGTGATTCCAACCCGTTGCGCGTGCACGGTGGCCCCGTCAACGAGGGCCAGACGGTTCGCCTCGGCGAGGTCGGTCAACTACTCGTCACAGTCGCGCTGTCCACCCTCATCATTGAAGCGACGCTCGCGGTTCTGCTGTACCCACTGATGGTCATCGCCGGGGTCGACCCGCTGACCGCGCTATGGGAAGCGCCGTATTACGCGGCGATGTCGTTCACGAACACCGGGTTCACGCCGAACGCCGGCGGCCTCACCCCGTTCGCTGACGACTACCTCTTCCTCAGCGTTTTGATGGTCGGCGTCTTTCTCGGTTCCATCGGCTTCCCCGTGATCTTCGCTCTGGCGAAGCACGTGTGGCATGTGCGCCGCTGGTCGCTCCACGCAAAGCTAACCGTCATCACGACGGTGATTCTGTTCCTCGCGGGAGCCGCGGCTTTCCTCGTGCTGGAGTACAACAACCCGAAGACGTTTGGATCGATGGATGCGTGGGACACCACCTTCCAAGCGTTCTTCCTGTCGGCAATGACGCGCTCAGGCGGATTCGCCGTGATCGATATTGCCGAGCTCAACGGCTCCAGCATGGTTGTTGGTTCCATGCTCATGTTCGTGGGTGGTGGTTCCGCGTCGACCGCCGGCGGTATCAAGGTGACCACCCTTGCGGTGCTGGCGCTGGCCGTGTGGTCGGAAGCGCGCGGGCGCCAGACCGTTGAGGCGTTTGGCCGCCGCATCCCATCTGACGTGCAACGCGTCGCCATCTCGGTGGTGGCGTGGGGAGCGACGATTGTGGCGCTGTCGACCATCATCCTTTTGCAGATTACAAAAGCCCCGCTCGAGCACGTGCTGTTTGACGTGATCTCCGGCTTCGCCACGGTTGGCCTGTCAACAGGACTCACGCAAGACTTGCCAGACTCCGGCGTCTACGTGCTGGCGATCACCATGTTTATGGGCCGCGTTGGTACAGTGACACTCGCCGCAGCCGTGGCCGCAACCGCCCGTTCGCAGCTCTATTCGCTGCCCGTTGAAAGGCCGATCGTTGGTTGAGAAGATCCGCAGCGATGCCCCCGTGCTCGTCATCGGACTGGGGCGTTTCGGCGCCGCGTGTGCGGGCGAGCTAGACCGACTGGACCGCGAGGTCTTGGCGATCGACGAGAACCTCGAGCTCGTGCAGAAGTGGTCAGAGCGCGTCACCCACACCGTGCAGACCGACGCCAAAAACCTGGAGTCGCTTCGCCAGGTCGGCGCCCAAGACTTTCAGGTCGCTGTGGTGGCCGTCGGCTCGTCAATCGAGGCGTCGGTGCTGATCACCGCGAACCTCGTTGACCTCAAGATTCCGCAGATTTGGGCGAAGGCTGTGTCACAATCACACGGCAAGATTCTCGCTCGTGTTGGCGCCAACCACGTCATCTACCCCGAGCGCGAAGCGGGTGAGCGCGTCGCCCACCTGGTGTCAGGTCGCATGCTCGACTTCATCCGCTTCGACGACGACTTCGTGCTCGCCAAAATGTACCCGCCGCGCTTCATCCGCGGCGTTGGCCTGAACGAATCGGGTGTGCGTTCGAAATACAAAGTCACCGTCGTCGGTGTGAAGAGTCCTGGTAAGCCGTTCCGCTATGCCGAGGCCGACACCGTCGTCACCAACCACGACCTCATCATCGTCTCTGGCACCAACTCCGACATCGAACGCTTCGCCGCCCTCGACCGCTAGCCGACGCTTTGCCGCGACGGACCTCCGGTTCCGGGGTTCCGGGGTCTGCTGTACCGCGGTTCCGGCGTCTGCTGTGCACGTGTGCGGGGGGACCGCTGGACGGCACCCCAGTTCCGGCGCCCTGCGGGGCGGAACCACTGGGCGGAACCACGCTGCGGGTCGTCGAAGCAGGCTAGGGACAGCCGATACCTGCGGGGTCTTCCGTGCAGTCTTTATCAACGAGCGCTGTCACGACCTCGTAGATGGTGACGCCGTATCCGGATGCCGAGGCACGGACGTACCCCTCGACGGGCAGCCAGGCATCGGAACCCCAAAAGTTCACCGCGGCCGAGTACGACACCGTGACGTTCACGTCGTGCTCCCCCTTGGCCGAATAGGTGTGTGACGCGGCGGTGGGCGTGAACTGTGCCAGCCCCATTTCCGCCCACGAATCGTAGGCGTCCGTGACGGTCGCCGTGGTTCCGTCACCGTAGTCAAAAGTGTATTCAACAGGCGTGAAACGTACGCTCACGGGGTAGCCGAAGAGCTCACCGTCGAGCGTGTGTTCGTTCGCCGTGCTGAGGAAGTTCGTGGGCTTGCCGAGCACGCCAGCGTTGAGCGGCTCTCCACTCAACGTCGGTGGCTCGGGCATGAAGCGGGCCAGGTCAGAGAGCGTCGGGTACGGGATGGTGACGGTGTCGTCCGACTCGCATCCGCCCTGCAACGGATCATCGATCGGAAAGGTGTCGTCTTCGGTATTGCAGAGCGTGACAGGTGGATTCACCGGCGCTCCCGGGTTGCCAACGCCGATGGGTGCGCCGTCATCCCCGAGAACGGGGTCCAGACCGTATCCGGGGTCGCCTGGTTTAATCCGTCCTACGTCAAGCGCTGTACCGCTTTCCTCCACAGCGCACCAGAAATCGCCCGGGGCACAATCTTGCGGCGTGGGGGCTGCAAGTGCGGGCGTGAATAGCGCCAACCCTACAAGTACTAAGAACATGGCCGATCAGACTCTCCGAAGAAGCCAATCCGCCAGGAATATTGTGCCGTTCCATCTGCTTGCAGTACGACGTTCATTGACTGCACTCCATAGTCCTCGACTGAGCCGATGAGTGTGCCGTCCGCATTCCGTATCAAGGCTTCAGAGAAGTCGGTGCATACGTGAATGCGAAGTACCGTACCGAGAGCCTCATCAAGTTCCGCTGACACGATCGTTGCCTCGCCCTCAAGTACCTCACCTCGTTCCGCCATGCCTTCATATGTCGTGATCGATGAGGCTTTGTAATCCTCGAGGAGAAGCTCGAGGACCGGGTCCCAGGTTTCCCTGTCTGCGATGACGAGGTTGTTGCTGGCTTCGACGTAGGCCTCGTAGGTCTTGATCGCGGCTTCGACGTCGGCTTCGGCGTCAAGGCCGGGCGTGTACTCGGGCGGTGTCGTGCTCGGCGCGGACGTCGGTACCGGCAGCGGCTCGTCGGGTGTGCTTGTGCATCCCGCGAGCGCGAGCATGGACGCGATGCCGCCTACCGCAACCATCCGAGAAATTCGCATGGAGCGAAAGTACTGGAATTCCGCCCCCACCGCGCACTTTATCCACAACTGTCAGATCAATCTCGCCCGCACCTCAGCCCCTGGTTCTTTGGCCCATGATTCCTGATTCTCAGCTCATGATTCCTCAGCCATGGTTCTATCGCCCGCGCCTCAGCCCATGGTTCCGTAGCCCATGGTTCCTCAGCCCATGAACCCCCAGCCCACGTGGTTCCGTAGCCCCCTGGTTCCGTAGTCCGTGGTTCCGCGGGACGACGCCCCTCAACGTCAGGCCAACCAGGCATCCAGCTCAGCTGGCTCCACTCGCCGGCTAACTTGCCATCCCTCGTTCGCACGTTGTCTCGCGTCGGAGATGTTGTCGGTTAAAACGCGACACGCCGCGACTTTGCCTCACCAGTCACACAGCTTCCGACGCGCGACAACACCCGGCGATGCGCGCATCAACCCGCGGGGGAATCGTGCGCAGGGTAAGCAGCCGAGGCTGCCGGACGGGAGTACTCACCCGCAGAGCGAGCGCCCGACAAACGGGCAGCCTGTTGTCTTACGTCGGGAGTTGTGTGACTGGAGTGACGATTGTCCGGCGTGTTGCGTAACAGGGCGCGACGTCTCCGACGCGGGACAAACCTCGCACGGGTCAACGAGCCATGGACCCGCGGAACCAGAAGCTGGCGGCAGCAAACACAGTACCCCGGCGCGCGAGGCTGGGTGCCGTAAACACAGCACCCCGCGGAACCAGAGGCTGGGGGCCGCAAACACAGCACCCCGACGCACGAGATTAGGCGCCGGCGAGTTCTTTGGCGCGGGCGAGGGCGGCGTTCGTGGCGGAGATGAACATCGTGTCGAGGCCAGCATCTTGGATCACGAAAATCGCCTGCTCCGTCGTGCCCTTCGGGCTCGTTACCCGACGGCGCAGCTCGGCGGGGTCTTCCCCTGTCGCATCCAGCAGCGCGGCCGCACCGATAAAGGTCTGCTCAGCCATCGCGCGCGCATCGGCGAGCGTGAACCCCTGGTGCAACGCCGCCTGGGTCAGCTGCTCGATCAAGAAAAACACGTAGGCCGGACCGGAACCCGAAATAGTGGAGAGCCGATCGATGCCGTCTTCGTCCGTGAGGATGACGGTTCCGACCGCCTCAAACACGGCGCGCACCGTGGCAATGTCTTCCGTCGTGCAGTTCTCGTTCGATGCCAAACCTGTCACTGCCTTACGCACAATTGCCGGCGTATTCGGCATCACGCGCATAATCTTCGTGCTCGCACCTGCCGCCGACGCCATCGCCGCCAGCGTGGTTCCGGCCGCCATGCTGACCACAATCGCTCCCGGCTTCAGTGACGGTGCAATCTCACGCAGCAGATCGGCAACCATGACGGGCTTGACGCCGACCAGCACGATGTCAGCGTCTGCCACGGCATCGTGGTTTCCGCGCGGATTGTCTGCCAGCGCGATAGAGGTCACACCGTCAAGCGCAGCGAGTTCGGCAGCCTTCGCAGAGGTGCGGTTCGTCACCGTCAGCGAGCGGGTTGGCACCCCACTGGCAACCACGCCGCGCGCAATCGCGCCTCCCATCGAACCGGCACCAAGAATCGCAATCGCAGGAGCAGTCATGCCTTCATCATAGGTTTTTATTCCGGAACCACGTGCGGCACGAATGCACCCGTGCACTCAACTCGCGGGCTTTCCGCGCCGACGGCATCGCACCTTCTCAGAAGGTCGTTACGATGGGTTTAAGAAGCGCAAAGCGGCGCTTCTCGAACGACGGCGACAATGAGGGAAAATGACACTCTTTGACGGAATCACTGCACGCATCGTCGAAACCCCGCGCCTAAACGCTGGAATTCTCGAGCGCACGGCCGACGATGCCAACACATCGGCCGACCGGACGATCGTTTTCGTTCACGGCAACGTATCGTCTGCCGCATTCTGGCAGGTCGCCATGCTCGCCCTGCCGCGCGACCTTCGCGTCATCGCTGTTGATCTCCGGGGGTTCGGCAATTCCGACTCGCTCCCCGTTGATGCCACGCGTGGACTACGCGATTTCTCCGATGATCTGCACTCGGTGCTGGAGACTCTCGGCCTCGAAACCGCTCACCTCGTGGGCTGGTCAATGGGTGGCGGCGTCATCATGCAGTACGCCCTGGACTACCCCACGCTTTCGCTCACCCTCGAATCGCCCGTGTCCCCCTACGGATTCGGCGGCACGCGCCGTGATGGTTCCCGTCTGACCGACGACGATGCCGGAACCGGTGCTGGCGGTGCAAACCCCGACTTCGTCGCTCGCCTTGCCGCCAACGACACGACGGATGAGGCGCCCACCTCACCGCGCAGCGTCTTCCGCGCCTCCTACATCGCGACCGACTTCCACAGCGTGAACGAAGATCACTGGGTCGAGTCGATGCTGACCACGTCGACCGCCGAGGGCAACTACCCAGGCGACGCCAAGGCTTCGGACAACTGGCCAGGTTTTGCTCCCGGCGAGATCGGCGTGCTCAACGCCATGGCACCCCAGTACTTCAACGTCGCCTCGATCGTCGAGCTGGAGAAGAAGCCCGGCATTCTGTGGGTTCGCGGCGATGCCGACATCATCGTCAGCGACAACTCGCTCTTCGACATCAACAACCTGGGCAAGCTCGGGGTCATCCCTGACTGGCCAGGTGACGACGTCGCCCCCGCGCAGGAAATGGTGAGCCAGACCCGCGATGTGCTCGATGCGTATGTTGCCGCAGGCGGTCACGTCACCGAGCTCGTCTTCGACGGCGTCGGCCACGCGCCGCACCTGGAGGAGCCGGAAGATTTCCGTGCCGCTCTCCTGCACCGCATCGACTACGTTCCGGTTGGCGGCCCGCCGACCGAGTCGATCGTGTTGAAGTCCGCCGACTAAGAAAACTCACAAACAACGACCACTAGGCTGAACCCGCTAAAACTTAAAGGGGGACCCATGTCGGTCGGTTTGCTCGCTGTTGTCGATGACATCTTGAGCGCAGCGATGAAGGCTTCGGCGAAAACTGCTGGCGTTGTCATTGACGATGCCGCTGTGACGCCCCAGTACGTTCACGGGCTCACGCCCGCTCGCGAGCTTCCCGTGGTCGCCAAGATCGCTCTGGGGTCGATCGTCAACAAGTTTGTGATCATCATCCCGATCGCACTCATGCTGACGGCGTGGGCGCCCCAGGTGTTGCCTTTCCTGCTGATCGTCGGCGGAACCTACCTGTGCTTCGAAGGCGCGGAGAAGGTTCTGGAATGGTTCGGTTTTGGCCATGGGCACGAAGAAGCCGAGGCGCGCGACGAAAAGAAGCTCGTGCTCGGTGCGGTGCGCACTGACCTGATTCTCTCCACCGAAATCATGCTGATCTCACTGGCAAGCCTCGACACCAACATGGGCATGGGCATGACCCTCGCCGTGCTGTGCGTCATCGCCCTGCTGATGACCGGTGTCGTCTACGGTGCCGTCGCGCTGCTCGTCAAACTCGATGACATCGGGTTGAAGATGGCGAAGAACAAAGAAAAGCGCGTCCGCCACACCGGCACCCGCATCGTGCGCTCCATGCCCGCCGTGTTCCGCACGATCTCCATCATCGGAACCATTGCCATGCTCTGGGTCGGCGGCCACCTCGTGCTGGCAAACCTGGGGGAGGTTGGCTGGCACGTCCCCGTCGATATGCTGCACGCCGTCGAAGGATTCTTGGCACCGCTTGGCGCTGTCGTGGTGTGGTTCGGTGACACCCTCGTATCGGCCATCGCTGGCCTCATCATCGGTCTGACCGTTGTCGCGCTCGTGCTGCTGGTCGCCAAGATTTTCGGCAAGAAACCGTCGTTCAACGAGGGTGGCGAGAGCCCGGCAACCGTCGCGCACTGAGTGCGTGGGTCGCACTGAGCGCGCGGAACGCGCGACCAGCGGAACCTAGCGACGCTCCGCGAAGAATTCTTTCAGGAGCGAGACGGCTTCGTCTTCACGCACGCCACCAACCACTTCCGCACGATAGGGCAAGCGGCGGTCGCGTAATACGTCGTAGAGGGAGCCAGCGGCACCCGCCTTGTCATCCCACGCACCGAACACGACGCGAGACACTCGTGATTGCAAAATCGCACCCGCGCACATGACGCACGGCTCCATCGTGACCACCAACGTGGTTCCGCTGAGGTTCCATGATCCGGTCGCGAGCGCCGCTTCGCGCAGCGCCACCACCTCAGCATGCGCGGTCGGATCCGTCGTTTCTTCGCGCCGATTGCGGCCAGCGCCGAGCCGCTGTCCGTCTGCGGAGAGCACCACAGCACCCACGGGAATCTCCCCCACGTCTGCGGCTTCACGCGCCAACGCAAGCGCCGTCGTCATCGCCTCATCCGTCGTGCTCATATGTGAACCCTACCTATCCAGGTAACGCAGGACGCGCATGGACGCCACGGTGGGCGGCCAGAAACGTTATTCTGAATCTATGCGTGTTCACGTCGCCGATCATCCTCTGATCACCCACAAGCTCACGGTACTTCGCGACAAGCGGACACCATCGCCCGTCTTTCGTCAGTTGACGGAAGAACTCATGACGCTGCTGGCGTATGAGGCAACGCGTAATGTGCGCGTTGAGCCGTACGAGATTGAGACGCCGGTGACAAAGACCACCGGCGTGCGCATCTCCGAACCGCGACCCCTCGTGGTTCCGATTCTGCGTGCTGGCCTCGGCATGCTCGACGGCATGGTTAAGCTCATCCCCACCGCCGAAGTGGGCTTCCTCGGCATGGCGCGCGATGAAGAAACCCTCGAGCCGACCACCTACGCAGAGCGTCTGCCAGAAGACCTCAGCGACCGCCAGTGCTTCGTGCTCGACCCGATGCTCGCCACCGGCGGCTCGCTGGGTGCGGCCATTGAATTCCTCTTCGATCGCGGCGCTCAAGACGTCACCGCGGTCTGCATTCTCGGTGCACCCGAGGGTGTTGCCGCCATTGAAAAGCAGGTCGGCGACCGCGATGTCACGCTCGTGCTTGGTGCGCTCGATGAGCGTCTCAACGAGAAGAGCTACATCGTTCCGGGTCTCGGCGACGCCGGAGACCGCCTGTACGGCACCGTCTAAATCTCTTTCTCGAAACCGGAACCATCACGCGCGACGCGCAGATGGTTCCGGTTTCGTCGTTTTCGGTACGGCGCATCGGCATCAGGTATTACCGTTGAGACATGTTGTCGGTGATTCGCATCATGGGGGCGGTGCTGCGGCAACGTGGGCCTGAACTCATAGCCGCGTATCTGGCTGGTGCCACAGCGCACTTTTTGCTGATTCGCCTTGCCGGCCTCGTGACGGCGGCCAGCGAGTTTTGGGGCATGTTCGTGCACCCGCTGCCGATCCTTGCTCGTCTGATCAGCTATGTCGTGATGATCCTGATCGTGCGGGAGGCGCTGCCCGCGCTGTCGGCGCTGGCACCGATACGGGCTGCGACGCGCGCCGAGCGGCGTACTGCGCTGATCAACGCGATTCTGATGGCGATCCTGCCGTTCTTCGCGTTCTATTATGCAACCGGCTACTTCAACGAAGACATGCGTTCGATCATCCAGGTGTCTGCAGAAATTCAGCGGCAATGGATTCTCACCGCCGAATTTCTGGAGGGTGCCGAGAACCCCTTTGAAAAAGCCGAACTCGACATCAACGCGCTCGTCTTACTCATCGTCGCCGCCGCTTTTGCGTTGCGTACGATCGTCAAGCGCTTCGAAAAACGACTGCCCACCTGGACGCGACTCGTCTCCGTCTACCTCGAGGTCGTCTGGGTGTTCCTCTCCGTTCGCGTCATCAAGGAACTCCTTGGGGGTGCAGGCGAGTGGTTGGAGAGCCGCGTCGGGTTCGCCTGGATATTCGGCATTGGCGACTGGATTGCGGCAACAATGCCGCCGGTTGCTGCTGTGTGGGAAGCCATCACGGCCGGTCTCGGTGCTGCTGCCGGGCTCATTGCCGCTCCCCTGGCATGGCTGATGGTTGCCGGTGTCGTCTACGGGCAGGCGATCTCGGCACGCCCGCTCGCCGAGCAGGTCTCCGCACTCACGCGCGTCAAGAGCACCTACGGGCGGGTCAATCAGACCGTGCGTGAAGGCGTGACGTTCGCGGTTGACCAGGTCGCAGGCGATACCAAGGGGCGATTGGCCACCATTGGCAAGGCGCTCGCCATGGCGCTCCGCGCTGGACCGATTTTTCTCGGCGGCTACGTGTTGCTCTACCAGCTGTGGAATTTGGGCGCAGGATGGCTCGACGTCGGGCTCCTCCGAGTATTGGGTCCGCTCAGTCCCGAGACCCTGTGGTGGGTGACGCCCATCGTGGGCGCGCTCGCGCTCGCGATCTCAGAGCCGCTACGTTCCGCCCTCGTTTCGGCCGCGTACGACACAGCGCTGAACGTCACCGTCGACAAGAACGTCGCCCGCGCCGAGGATGCGCACACCGCCGCGGCTGAGCAATCGGCCGCTGAGGCCGAAACCGACACCGACACCGATACCGATACCGATACCGATACCACCGAAGTTGCACAATCGGCCGAAACCACGGCGACAGCCGAAACCGGGCACACCCCGGAGACGGAGCCAGCCGCGACGCATCATTCAGCGACGGAAACCTGAACCCGATCTTCGTAGGGACCCCCCAAGATGAGGGCGAGGTCGCTGTGGTCATCGGGAACCACGAACTGAATCATGACCGTTCCTGGTGCACCCTCGTAGGACGCAATACAGGACGCCGGATAGTCGCCACGCGCACGGGCGATATCCCAGTCCTCGAAGGGCTCAAACGTACGCTGAGAGCCCTGGGTCTCAATGAGCCGTACCGCGATGCATGTTGGCTCGTTATCCGTTTCAGACGGCACGAAGTCCACCTCAAAGACGTACAGCACCGCTCCGTCTGGGAGGCGTCCTTCGCTGTCGCGCTCCGTCATGTCAATCGATGTCAGCTGCAATCCGTCGACCTGAATCGGCTCATCCGCAGCCACGATGCGGGTGTCGAAGGTGGGGGGCATGCGCGGAATGACGTCGAAGAAAGCCACGGAACCAGCGAGCGCGACCGCGGCACCGGCGGCGACGGCGAGTGCGGGTAGATGCGACCGAAACCGGCTCATAGCGACGGCTCCCACCGCACTTTTTCCAGCCGCATGCTGTCATGAACGGTGAGCTCCTCGAGGCTAATCTCGAGCTGAGTGATTTGACCCGCTTGCTTCGCATCGCCGCTTCCCAGTTGCACGATGATGGTTCCGCTTCGCACCTCGGGAGGCAGTTCAAACACCATGGTTCCGCGCGACGCGATAGCGGCAGACAGCGTCGCCGACCCAATCTGCGTGTAGACGCGCTCGGTCGGCCAGTACTCGTCGTCTCCCAGAATTGCGGTGCGGGTCACGATGCGATTCATCGACTCGTCTTGGTAAACCTGCGCTGACAGATCGAGGACCAGAAAGTTGCCGGCTCCGGTCCACACCCCTGAGGGCTGAGAATCGACCAGCTCATCGGCGAAATACACGTCGTGCACTTCGACGGTGAGATTTCCTGACGTCTGCACCTCACCCACCTCGATATCGGTGACATAGGGGGTGCGCCATTCTGTCGGTGCTGGCGCGAGGAGCGTCGTGCCCCACGCTGCGGCAATGAATGCGGCGCCGAGACCCCATGATGCGAGACGGTTCACGGAATCACCTCGCGTGTGACGGGCACAGTGAGGGTGGCGAAGTGTCCTTCTGAATTGAAGCCGTGATCTTCGCCATCGCCGAGAAAAGTGAACTGGAAGGTGGTGATCTTGTCGACCCGGATGCCGAGCTCGCTGACGTCGGTGTCTGCGGGAATAACAAACCCGATCGCGAGCTTCGTCGGTACCCCTGGTTGCAACACGATCGCAGGCATTTCAGACGTGTCGAGGCGCATCAGGAGGCTGGGCTGGGTGGCGATATCGGGGATGCGAAGCACCTGGATGCTGCTGGCTCCCCCTTCGTCAACGATACTGAGCGGGTCAGCTTCGAAGGTCTGCGCAAAAATTCGGGTGCCGTGGATCGGCTCGTTGAACGTGTTCGTGACGACCACGCGCATCAGGAGCAGATCTTCGTCGCGGTCCAGGTCGATGCTGAGCTCTTCCGCGTCATCTACAATCAGCGCCTTCTCGACGCCGATCGTCACAACACCGGCATCGACCACGGTCGTTTCATCACCGATGACGAGCACGTCATCGACCGGCGCCAAACCGCCGAGGAGCCCGCCGATACCGAGGGCAGCGACGCCGGTGATGCCCGCGAACCAGGGAATCGGTGCCGCCCAGCGACGACGCTTGCCTTCGCTGTCACGCACCACAGCGTGAAGCCAGCTCCTGCCCGTCCCCATACGCACAGCCTAAACGGTGCTGAGGCTACTCCGACGCGCGGGCGATCAGGTCATGGGCATCGCCGCGGCCGCGCAGATCGACCACTGCCACGATGAGAGCGAGAGCGATGAGGAGGGCAACGGCGACGAGTCCGAGGCGCAACGCGTCGAACGGAACCTGGTCGGCAGGAACAGCGCCGGCTTCGCGGGACAGGGTGGCGTAGTAGATCGACAGGGCGACGGCCGTGCCGATCGCGTTACCGATGCGTTGGCCAAGCTGCGCGACGGATCCGGCGAGACCGCCCTCACGTACCGCGACATCTTCCAGCAGCAGGGTCTGGTTTGGTGACACGACGAGACCACCGCCGATACCGCCGACGAAGAGTAGCCCTGCCACGATCCACGGAATCCATGCGTGTGGCAGGAACGATGCGGCAGCCGCCATCGAGACCATGATGCTGAGCACGATGATCATGCCGACGACGATGAGCTTCGCCCCCATGGCGTTGATCCGCGCGCCCGCCCACCAGCTTGCGTAGGCGCTGGAGAGCGCAAAGCCGGTGGTGATCAGCCCGGCAATGAGCGCGCTGAGTCCGAGGCCCTGCTGCATGAAAATCGTGATGAGCAGGAACATCGGGGGAAGCCCGGCGAAGTACAGGGTGCCCACCATGAGGCCGTTGCGGAACGAACGCTTGCGGAAGAGGGCGAGCGGAACCAGCGGTGCACGTCCGCGGCGCGCGTAGCGGCTCTCCCACCAGATGAATGCGGCAAGAGCGACGGCGAACACGACAAGCAGCCACCATCGCGTCGGATCATCCTCTGCCGATCCTGTGGTGAACAGGAACGGCCACATCAGCGCAATAACGGTGACCGCGAACAGCAGGACTCCGATCGGATCCAAGCTGAGCGTCTCGCGTTGTTTCTTCGGGGCGGCCGGAATGAACAGGATCACGCCGAGGATCAGCAGCAGCCCCAGCGGCAGGTTCATCCAGAAGATCCACCGCCACCCGTCGACCGGCCCACCCAACTCGATGGCGAGGCCACCGAGGCCCGGACCAAACGCGGTCGCGAGGCCCACGGTCGCGCCAAAAAGACCGAACGCCTTGCCGCGCTCCTTGCCTTGGAAAAGCTCCTGCACGGTGCCGAGCACCTGCGGCATTTGGATGCCTGCGCCGACGCCCTGCAATAGTCGCGCGATCAGGAGGGTGGTGGGGTCCCCGGCAAAACCGGCGACCATACTCATGCCGGTATAGACGATGAGGCCAACGAGAAACAGCGTCTTACGGGAGCGCTGGTCGCCGATACGTCCGGCGGGAACGAGAGCAAGACCGAACGTGAGAACGTAGCCAGCCACGATGATCTGTAGTTCGGTGGACGATGCGCCCAGCGCCGTCTCCAGGGCGGGCAGCGCCGTGTTGACCTTGGTCATGTCGAGAATCGTGACGGCGGCGATCGAGACACCTACCCAGTAGGCGCGCCACTTGTGGGTCTCCAGCGACATGTTGTCCCTTCTCCGCGTGCTTCTCGGCGAAGGCACCCTGGTTAGTCTACGAGCGACGCCTCATGCCGGGCCGCACGGTGTCCGGTTGCTGAGACGCCCACTCCCATAAGCCGCGCGAATGCCGAGAGCCGGCGCACCCCGGCTGGGGTGTAGGGCAGATCGTCGAGTAGCCACGGCGAGTACACCACATAGGCTGCACACTGCGCACGTGAGACCGCAACGTTGATGCGGTTTTCCAGGAGCAAGAACTCGAGTCCGCGCGGCGCTTCGCGCGCCGTCGAGGCGGCTAGCGACGTGATCGACACTGCCGCTTCTTGCCCCTGGAACTTGTCGACGGTTCCGACCCGGATGTCAGGGTATTCTGCGAGCACCTCACTGACCGTCTGCTGTTGCGCGTTGTACGGCGTGACAACAATGATGTCAGCGGGCGTGAGTGGTCGCGGAGGCTCACCATCGCCTGGATGCCAGGTTCGGCCGAGGAGATCCTCCACGATGCGGCAGACCTCCTGCGCTTCCTCAGGTGAATGGGACGTATTGCCGCGGTGCGGCAGCGGAACAGGATGGATGCCGGGCGCAATACCATCAATGCTGCGCAGGCTCGCAGAATCGTGCGCCTGGAGCCTTCCGTCGTAGCTGAGCTGTGAGACGGCAGCCGCAACCTCGGGGTGCATGCGCCACGTGCGTTCCAGGAAGAAGCCATACTCGGGCGAGAGCACGTCGGTGTCATCCATCAGCCAGCCAAGTGCCGAGGTGTCAACCGGCTCCGGGTGGGTACCCTGACTCACCTGCGGCAGCTGTTGCGGGTCGCCGAGGAGCAACAGGCGGTTCGCCACCACCGAGCAGGCAATCGTGGAGGCGAGTGAGAACTGCCCGGCTTCGTCGATCACGAGCAGGTCGAGTGATCCGCGCGCGAGACGCGATGCATTCGCGAAATCCCACGCGGTTCCGCCGACGACAAACCCGCGCGCACTGTTCTTTTCGACGAAGTCGCCCATTTTGCGTTTCACGACGCGGGTGAATGCCGCATCGTCGATGGCTTTTGCGGAGGACTTGCCGACAAGTTCTTTCGGGACGCCCGCCTCAACAACACGGTCAAGCACGTTGTCGACGACGGCGTGCGATTGCGCCACCACGCCGATGCGGTAGTTCTTCTCGCGAACGAGCTTTGCGATGACGTGCGATGCGACGTAGGTTTTGCCTGTTCCTGGAGGGCCTTGCACCGCAAGATAGCTGTGATCGAGCGCGGAGACGGCAGACACGATGGCGTCGACCTTGTCGGTTGTGTGGATGGTATTGCCGTCCACGGCGACGCCCACGGTGCGCGGGGCGCGACGCATCAGGAGGTCCCACGCCGGGTCGCGGAAGTCAACGCCTGTCGCCTCATGCGAAATGAGTTTCTGAGCCCACTCGTCAATCGCGCCCTGTTGCGCTCCAGCGTGGGGCGGTGTCGGTTCGGTCAACGCGATCGGCAGCGCGTCCCAGGTTTGCCCGTCAAGCGCCATCTCTTCGAGGATGAACCCGTCAGACACCTCGTCAATGACCCGCGCTGTGTGCGCGACGTTGAGCCACCGCTGTGACATCCGCTTCGGTGCAAACGGACTTGGCCGCTCGTAGATGAGGTGAGGCTCGGAACCCACCTTGATCGTGCTGCCAGGCGCAACTGCTCCGCGAATGTGCAAAACACGGCGCATCGAATACTTGCCGTCGGGGATTGACCAGTCGTCGAGCACAACTGAGGCGTGTGGGTCGACCGCGACAACGTTGCGCTGACTCTCCCACACACTCAAAACCTCACGGAGCCGCAAAAAGTGCTCGGCCCAGAACGTTTTACTCTCCCGCGGGTAGTAGTCGATCGCGGCGGCAGCAAGCCGGAGCGACTGCGCCCTGATGGCCTGCTCGGGTGCCGAATAATCGACGGCGATCGCCTGCAGGGTGGTCGCCAGCGGTGAGGCTTCGTACGGCCGCTCCTCCGGTTCTTCTTCTGGGGCAGGCGCACGGCCCGCCTCAATTGCGCGCTGAATGAGCCAGTCGCGCAGGCGGCGCGTGGAGACGCAGTCGTATTTGTTGTAGTCCGCCAGGTCTTGCAGGATGGCATCGGATTCGGCTCGGTGGCCGTCTGCGGCAAGCGTGCGCGCCGTCACGTAACGACCAATGGAGTCGCCACCGTTCTGCACATCTTCGGTGCGCACCTGGTCGCCCATGTAGAGCGGTTCCAGCTTCTTGATGGAGTAGGAGCGTGAGCCGACACGCACCGCCCGCTTCACGATCGGGTAGAGATCGACGAACACGCCGTCTCGCAGGAGCGTGTCGACGGCCGCTTCCCCCACACCGTAGCGGGCAGCCATGGCGGTGAGATGGCTCGTCTCATACGGTGCGTAGTGGTAAATGTGCATGCCAGGGTTGGCGTGTCGCATGGCCGCCACCGCCTCAAGGAAGGTGAGCAGCGCACGCTTCTCGTCTTCGAACGAGTGCGCCCACAGTGCGGAGTATGCTTCGCTGGTGTCTACCCAACCAAACAGGTAGTCGATACCCCACATGGTTCCGTCGCCCTCGGTGTGCAACGGGTCACCCTCGAAGTCGAAAAAGATGTCGCCAGCGTTGGGCCGCGGCAGGCTGCTGAGGGCGGGTGCCATCACGACTTCGTACTCCGGAACCGCGTGCGGGTCGGCAGAGGATTCGAGCGACGGGACGCCTGCCGGGCTTCGCAGTTGCAGATCGGCTTGTAGGCGCAGCGAAGCGAAAACGTCAGGGTTCATGCCCTCGGGTGCGCTGGTTGCCGCAGCAAGGGCGTCGATCGTGTCGACCCCGGCGTTGCGCAGGAGACGGCGGTGCACGGGGCGCATTCCAGCGACAAGAAGCAGGTCGCGGTGTGCCACCACTTCGGATTCACACGTGGCACAGCGACCGCACGCGACGACACCGAGGTCTCCGCGCTCGTCGTTCCACGCGAGAGGTGCCTGCGTTTCAGTAACGGCGCGGTCGGCGATGAGCTGTCGGATGCGGTCCCGACGAAGCTCGAAAACCGGCATCAGATCGTCGATGTTATGGGTGCTGATTTCGCCGTCGCCGAGGATGAGCTGAACGGTCGGATCGGTCGGCACCCCGAGGCGGTGCAGTTGGTCGACGTAGGCGGCAAGCTGCATGAGGGCGGTGACACGAGCGGTGCGTGCCAGCTTCGTATCTTGCACCAGCCAGCCATCAGGCGTTTGCACCATAAAGTCGGCGAACCCAATGAAATCGTCGTGAGCAAACGCCCCCTGATAGAGAACTCGCGCATCGGAGTGCAGGGCCGTTACCGTTTCGTCGAGGGCCGCAGCCAGAGCGTCGGGGTCGGTCGGCCCGACCGTGGCGAGCTCAACGACACCGTTACCGTACTGACTGCGGTAACGCTCAAGCACGGCGCGCTCGTGGGAGAGACCGAGCGTAATCGCTCGCTGCATCATCTCGTCTTCGGGCTCGACGACGGCTGCAATGCGCCCGAGCTTGGCATCAATGCCGCGAGCCCATGCGAACTCGCACTCGGCTGCCTTCTTGAGATCGGTCGCACTCCAGATAACCCGGCCGTCGCTGATTCGCATTTTGCCTCCTGCCCCTCACGTTACCCGGGGCATCAGACATCGCCAGCTGACGCGGGCGGGCGTGGGCTAACCTTCGCTTTTGCCAAACACGGAACGCATGACGCCGTACACGATGAGCGCAACGATCGCGATGACGACAATCTTCGCGACAAACCACATCACACTAAAGATCACGTTGACGATGATGGCCGCAACGATGACCGCCACGACGACGGCAATGATGGTTCCGGCGGTGCTCTTCATAGTGCCAGCGTAGGGCGCTTATCTGGTTGGCGGCCGGATGTTCGCCTATCGCGTGATGATGTCACTTGACCCGTCTGACGCGACGCGAACGCGTAGCTGCGCGGGGATCTGTTCTTTCATTGCCTCAACGTGGCTAATGATGCCGACGGTGCGCCCGCCTGAGCGCAGTTCATCGAGCGTCTGCATTGCGATGGCCAGCGTGTCTGGGTCGAGGGATCCGAAGCCTTCGTCGATGAACAGGGTGTCAAGACGCACCCCGCCTGCACGGTTCGTGACCACCTCGGCGAGCCCCAAGGCGAGGGAGAGCGACGCGAGGAAGGTCTCACCGCCTGAGAGGGAGTGAGCGGGCCGTGCTTTGGACGTGAAAGAGTCAAAAATGTCGATACCGAGCCCCGCTGCCGCGTTGCCGACGCGTTCGTCGCTGTGCTGCAGACGGTATCTTCCACTCGACATATCCCCCAAGCGCACATTGGCTGCCGCGACGATCTCCTCCAGTTCGGCGGCGAGGATAAATGTTTCCAGCGACATGCGCTTGGTGTTGGGCTCATGGCCGCTGACGGTATCGGCCAATCGCTCGATGGTCTCGTGCGCGGTGAGCGCTGTTGCTTGACGCTGTTGTTCGTCTTCTGCTGCGGTTGTGCGCTCCGCGAGAGCCGCGACCGCGCTCTGCAGCGCGGTGAGTTCACTGCCGATACGCGCCCACTCCTGTTGCGCAGCCTCGGCGGCCGCTTCGGCGGCGTCGACATCAATGGCGTCGTCAGGGAGAACTTCGAGTTCCAGCTCCATGAGGGTCGCTTTCGCGGCGCGCAGTGCGGAGTCGTGCTCCGCGATGCGCGCATCCAACGCAGCCATCTCTTCTGGAGAGCGGGCCGCGTCCTGCGCCTGCACTGCGGTCGCAAATGTTGTCGTCGCAAGAGCCCGCTCGACAGCCGCGCGCGACGTGCGGACGGCCGCCTCCGCCACAGCCATGTTCTCAAGCGCAGCGGCATAGGCCTGAGCAGCGTCGCGTTCGGCTGCGATCGCGGAAATACGGTCGGCCACTGTCGCATATTCGCCGCGAGCCGCGGCCACGCTTTCGCGCGCAGCTCGTGCCTGCTCTTGCGCAGCGGCCTGCGCGGCGACCGCTTCAGCCGATGCTTTCATCGCCTCGTCGATCGCGGCCGACATCGACTTCTCCCGCGCCAGCAGCTCGTCACGGGTGCGCTGGGTCGTGGCGTGCTCCGCCTGCGCCGATTCGGCGTCAGCAATTTCGGCCGCGAGTTTCTGCTGCGCTGCGGTGAGCTGCTCAAGGCTTTGTCCGCCAGCTGCAGCGATCACGTGGGAGAGTGCCGTTGCCGCGGCTTGTTCTGCCTCAGACGCTGCCGTCGCTGCTCGTTGGAGGGCGTCGCGCTCTGCCGCCACCGCGGCAAGTTCGGTGTCTGTCACCGGGTCAACAAGCACGGGCGCGGGGTGCGGGTGGTCATCGGAACCACAGACCGGGCAGGCAACGCCGTCAGTGAGGGTCGCGGCAAGTTCAGACGCCGACCCGGCAAGTTTGCGCTTGTAGAGCGCATCGAGCTTGTCGACGCCGGCGCGAGCAGCAGCATTCGCCTGGTACGCCGCTTCAATTGCGCGGTCGCGATCGCGCTCGTGACCCTCCAGCTGCTGCGCGGCACCGAGTTGAATATCGAGTGTGCTGCGGCGGCTGGTGAGTTCTTCGATGCGGTCGGCTCGGGCCTGCAGCGCCATGAGTGCGCGTTCGCACACGGCAAGCTCTGCCGGGATCCGCTGCGCCTCATCACGGAGCGTGGCCACTGCGGTCTCGGCTTCGACCCGTGCCGCACGGGTCGCGATTTCCGCGTCTTCGTGCTGTGTAAGGTCGGCTTCGGCGGCAGCAGCTGCCGCCAGTGCCCCCTGCGCCGCGGTGCACTCGTCGGCACGCTCTCGCAGATATGCGGCCGTTGGTGCTGTCGCGGGATCAGTGGCGTAGGTCGTCCATCGCGCCTTCGCCCCCGCCTGGTCGGCGGTGGCCTGTGCAGCTGCCGCGATGTCACGGTCATGAGCCGCGATCGCACTGGCCACGGTCTGCGCTTCGCGTGCAGCGGCAAGCTCGGCACGATCCTGCAGAATCTCCGGTGCGCGCTCTTCCAACCGTGCGAGCTGGGCGCGGGTGAGGTCACGGCGATTTTGATGATCTCGTTGCGCCCTCGCATTCGCGGCCGCGGCCGCGCTCGCGACACGGTTTGCATCGGCATGCGCAAGCGCGTTCGTCGTGGCTTCGACTCGATACGCGCCGCGATCGCGAGCAACGTGCAAGCGTTCGAGGCGGTCAGCGACTGGCAACAGCGTGGCGTCGAGCGGCGTGTCTGTGTCTGCTTCGTCGGCGCTGGGCTCCGTACCAGCACCAGCAGCCGTGCCACCAGCACCAACAGCCGTGCCAGCAGCAGCACCCGTCTCACCACCAAGACCAGCCCCAGCACCGTGGGCGTCATCGGCGGCCAGCGGTGCGGCGTCGTCGCCTGGCACGGTGCCGATCAGGTCTTCGTGCGTTTCGCCCCAGCCGTGCGCATCAACGAGCTTCTCGGCGTCACACAGCCGATCGAGCAGCCGAGCCCGGGCAGCAACCATCGTCTGTTCGCTCAGTTTGCGCCGCTCGATGAGTTGCTTCTGGTAATCCTCAAACCGCCTGGTGCCAAACAGGGTACGCAGGAGCGTCTGTCGTTCTTTACTGTCGGCGAGCAGGAATTTCGCGAAGCGGTTCTGCGCCAGCAGGATGACCTGCAGAAACTGATCCTTGTTGAGCTGCAGAATCTCCGCGAGCTGGTTACCTGCGTCGACAGCTCGAGACGCAATGCCGATCCACTGCTCCCCGTCACGGCGATCAAGTTGCACGGTGGCTGCCTGCGTCGTCATGCCGCCGCCGCGTTGCTTGGGTCGTTCATACTCGGGTGAGCGGGTCACTCGGTAGGTTTCGTCACCGGTTGAGAAGGTCAGGGACACTTCAGATACGTCGTCGGGTAACGCGTGATCACTACGCACCCGCTTGCCGCCCGCACTGCTGTAGCGGGGCACGGTCGCATAGAGGGCGAAGCACACGGCGTCGAGCAGACTCGACTTGCCTGCACCCGTCTTGCCAGAGATCAGAAACAACCCGTCAGCGTCATACTCATCGAAGTCGATGACCTGACGACGAAGGAACGGCCCGAAACCCTCGATCTCGAGACGATGGAGCTTCACGCGCGCGCCTCGGCGAGAACCCGCTCGTCAATGACCGCCTGCAAAATCTCTTGTTCGGCGGGGCTGGCTCCTTCGCCGTTGCGGACGTCGGCGAGGAACACCTCAATGCGCTCAATATCGGTCACGGCGCGTTGCAGTCGCTCGCCATACGTTTTCTTCGCACCCGCAACCACACCCTCCGGCTTGTGCAGCACGAGCGCACAGTGCTCGAATCGCTCACGGAGCCGACGCATCGGGTCGCGTTGCGGGGTGGTGTCGGTGTACTCGGCACACACCCATGCGGTCTCGTCGCCGTCGAAGCGGTCGTCGGTCAGCAGCTCGTCGAGCGTGCCACGAAGGGTGACGAGGCGACGCGGTACCGGGGCCTCGAGCCATTCGGCATCGGCGAAACCATCCGCGTCAAGGGTGACGAGCCACGAGCCGCGCGGCTTGTGCTGTTCACCAAAGCTGTAGTGCAACGGCGCGCCGGCGTACCGCACGTTGTCACGCAGTGTCTGGCGGCCGTGAATGTGCCCGAGCGCCGTATAGTCGACCCCGTCAAAGACGGATACCGGAACCATGTCTACGCCGCCCTGGCGGACCTCGCGTTCTACCCCAGGCGTCGCTTCGACACCCGCGGCAAAACAGTGCGCCATCACGACAGAACGCACCGAGGTTCCGCTCGTCGCACGCTCTTCACGGCGGCGACGCACGAGGTTCATTGCGTGGGTCAGCGTGTCGACCTGTTTGCGCAGCTCGACGCCCTCCCACAGGTGGCGAACCATCGCGGGTTCGAGGTACGGAATCGGGTACACATCGACCTCTCCGAACTCGTCGGTGAGCGTAATCGGCTGGTCGAGCTGAAGCGGATCGGTTCGTACGTAGATGCCCGGGCGCAGCAGCCCCGATTGGAAGCCGAGACGCGCCGCCGAGTCATGGTTGCCGCTGGTCACAATGACCTGCGTGCCGGTGTCAGCCAGCTCGGCCAGGGTGTCGGTCAGCAGGGTGTAGGAATCAGCCGAGGGTGTGGCGGAATCGAAAACGTCTCCTGACACCAGCACCACGTCGACCGCGTGCTCGCGGACCTGCAGAATCATCGCCTGCAGCACCTCGGCGAGCGCGCTCAGCGTCGAGTGTCCGTGGAAGGAGCGCCCGATGTGCCAGTCGGAGGTGTGCAGGATTCGCATACCCCCACGCTATGAGTGGCCACCGACATTGGTGTTCGAGCGCGCCGGAAACCAGGAAAACCCCGGATTCCCGCGGCTCTCGCGTTGTTGCGCTGAGGGCAGCGGGATCCGTCGTCGTGATTGACGCGGGGACTACTCGCTTGGCGAAATCGACATCATCCAGGGCACGCCGAAACGGTCAACAAGCATGCCGAATAATCCGCCCCATTCGGGTGCGGATAGCGGCATGGTGATGGTTCCGCCGTCTGCCAGACCTTCCCAGAACCCCCGGAACTTCGCCTCGTCTTCACCACCGAGTGACACGGAGAAGCCCGCTGGTGCCACATACTCCATCGTGGAGGGTGTGTCAGAAGCCATCAGCACGAATCCGTCTGGGGTCGTCAATTGCGCGTGCATGATGAGGTTATTTTCGGCCGGATCGTGCGGCATCTCGAAGTTTTCAAACGTCATCACATCGAGCTCACCACCCAACACAGACTGGTAGAACTCCATCGCCTCGCGGGTGTTGTCGCGGAACGACAAATACGGGTTCAAACTCGGCATGAGCGCCTCCACATCGACAGAAAATGAAGCGTTCACAGTGTGCGCCTTGTGCGCCGTCGGCGCAATGGTCTCGGCGGCTAGATTTCGGCGCCGTTATCTTCTTCGTCGTAAATGCCGGTGTCACGGCGCTTCCACGATGCGCGAGCCAGCGCGTAGCCCGTCGCTAGCAGGAGCCCAAGCACAAGGCCGAGGAGGATGTTTTGCAGAATGGCGCCAAACAGGATGCCGCCGCACACGACGGCAACGAAGATGAGGACACTGACCGTACGTGCAGACATGGCATCAGCGTACGCCGCCGGGAGGAGGTCACGGCGCCCGCAGCGCTATCTTTCGCGATGGTCTTCTGGGTGAAGCCGTGGTGCTCGACGCGGCTCAACGACGCCGCTGGCGAAGATCAGCCGAATCACGCGCTGCCGATGACCTGCCCACGGTTCGAGGAGTTCGCGCATACCGTCGTCATCGACGCGCTGCCCTGTCAGGGCGTACCCCACTTCGTGGGCAAGATGGAAGTCGCCGAAGCTCACGGCATCGGCATCTCCGAATGTACGGATGCGCACCTCGGCGGCCGTCCATACCCCGATGCCGCGCACGCTCGTCAGGAGTCGTTCACGCTCCTGCCCATCCACTGCGGCATGCAGACGATCGGCGATGCCGCTCGCAGCGGCCGTCACCGCTGCGCGGGATTGCGGCGGTTCAACACCGGCTCGATGCCAATCCCACGAGGGGATCGTGCGCCACGTGTCGAGGGCGGGTGCGACCCACAGCCGGCGTGGCCCCGGGGCACGCTCGCCGTGCCAATAAATCAGATCGCGCCACGCATGAAATGCCTGTAGCGCGGTCACCTTCTGCTCCAAGATTGCGCTGATCAGTACGTCGGTCAGCACGTCTGAGCGCCCCAGGCGGAGGCCGGGGTTGCGGCGGGCGGCGTCGGCAATGAGGGGGTGACGTGACGCATCGAATCCGGCGTCGTCATCATCCGCGCCGCACAGCGCCGGGAGTTGGTCGATCAGCCAGGTGGCACCTGACCCCCAGGCTGATGCCCGAATCGTGCCATGTTCTTGCCGCATGGCAATGGTTCCGATGCCGTCCGGTGTTCGCACGGCACGCCACAACACATCGTGCTCCCACCGCATCGTCGGATCGGTGAATCCGCGACGGTGAATACCCACAACGGGGCGAAAGTCGAGCGGAAACGGTGGACAATAGACGCTATCGATGCGCGGTGCGGTCGGTAGCGGAACCAGTGGGGCGGGTCGTCGATGTCGTCGCTCGGGACGCGCACGCATCATCGACGACGAACTGGTCATGCGGCAACATTAACCCTGGCTGCTGACATTGGCCGCCTCGGTCGCTGTCAACGCGACATATCGAAGCGAGGTCGACGCGACGGCTCAAAGCACTGTCGAGGCGACGTCTAAACGCGATGCAAACGCGACGCGACGAAGCGAATGCACACGCGACGCTTAGAAGCGGTCAGGCGATGGTGTTCCGGTGCCGTAGCGGATGACGACGTCAGCGTGGCGGTCGAAGCGGTATCCGATGCCACGAACCGTGCGCACGATGTCTTCGTAGCGCCCGAGCTTGGCGCGCAAGCGGCGAACGTGCACGTCGATCGTGCGCTCGCCAGGAGCCTCATCTTCTGAGCCAGCCGACCACAGCGACGAGACAAGCTCAGCGCGGTCGATCGTGCGCCCCTCGCGGAGCACCAGGTACTGCAGCAGTTCGAACTCTTTGTAGGTGAAATTCGCCGACTCACCGTCGATCAAGACACGCTTACGTGAGATATCGACGATCACACGGCTTGCGAGGTCCTCGTCAACCGGCTCGGGACGGGTGCGGGCAACAGCGCTCGGCTCGTGCAGAGCGAGGCGAACAACGTCGACGTCACGGCCACCTGCGGCAACCGGCGCGAGGGCAACCGTCGCGTACGTCTGTGCGGCGGGAGCCAGGTCAGCAAGCGTGCGGCGCAACGCGTCGACGAGAATGCCGAGTGAGACACCGGCCTGGGCTGCCTTCTGCTCGTCGATACCGACGTACAGGGCGAAGCCGCGGGCTTCGGAACCAGCGGGCACGGCGGGCTCGGGGCGTGCGGCGACGGGAGGCTGTGCGGGCTGAGCGGGTGCCGCTACACGGGCGGCCGGGCTAACCGGGCGGGCAATCGTGTGAGCTGAGCGTGCGGTCTGAACGGGAGCGAGAAGGGTTGCGTTCGACATGAGGAAAATCCTTGAGGGGTGGAGTCGACGACGAGAACGTCGATCTCAGATGATGTTTTTTGCGAGTGGCCAACGGGCCGGTGTACGCGGTCAACTCAGACGAATCCCAGGTGAGGGGTAGCGAGCGAGCGCGGGGGTTCATGCAACTCAGGCGAATAGCGGAGGATGAACCAAGCGAAGGGCTACTGGTTTAGCGACACATTCGGCAATACGTAGCAACGCGACCGGCCATCATCATGCCAGTCGTCCCGTTCGCCTCCACGGCGGACACAGGAAATGCGTTGTTAGTCATGTGCAGATTATGACGATATTGGTCGCCCAATGTCAAACTGAGTCCTCGCGCTTGCGTGCACAGCAAGACCGGTTACACCGCTCATATGAGCAGAACGGCACGACGCCTGCCCAACCGCCGCACCCGAACTTCCCTCACAACAGGTTCCGTGTTTCACTATGCAGACAGCGGCATCGAAAGGAATGACATGCGGTTAGCCGAAGCACTTTCCCTCCGCGGAGATCTGCAAAAGCGCGTTGCACAATTGCGCGAAAGAATTCATGCAAACGTGCGTTTCCAAGAGGGCGAAGAACCCTCTGAAGACGCCACCGCCCTCCTCACTGAAGCGGGCGAAACCATCGATCGCTTGCAGTCGTTGATTGCCGCGATCAACCTCACGAATGCCTCACTCACGCTCAAGGACGGCCGCTCGATGACGTCGGCGCTGGCGGCGCGCGACATGCTCAAGCTTCGCCACAGCGTGTTGAGTGGTGCCGCACAATCCGCGATCACCGGAGCTGACTATCACAGGCAGATGCGGTCTGAACTGCGCCAGGTCATTGCGATCGACGTGCCTGCGCTGCGCCGCGAAATTGATGATGTCGCACAGCAATTGCGCGAACTCGACACCGTGATTCAGGAGGCGAACTGGACGAGCGAGCTCGTCGATAGCTGAGACAGCAGGTAGCTACTCGCGGCGGGCGCCAACCCGCGGCCGACGGGCACATCGGCCACTGTCAACGGAGAACGGGCACTCCTACCCTCTGTACCGGGTACGCCCAGCACCGAGACATGTCACCGCGTAATTCGCACCCCGCATTACCGGGCGCCGAGTGAGTAGCGAGGGTGGGTTCGGGGACTCTCTCAGATCTCGACAGGCGCGGCGTCCCTCGGCGTCGCTTTGCGCACAATCAGGGCGCCAGCGCTTCCGGCCAGGGTCGCCACGGCGAGGATCAGCGCGACAACGATGGCTGGCCCCGAGATAAGCTCCTGCACCTGCACGACAAAGGCGCCGATCACCGCTCGCTGCGGCGTATCGGCGGCCATGCTGATGCTGCCAACCACCACCCCAAAGAGCGCGATCACCAGGCTCGCGGCACCGGCCGTCCACGCCAGCGCACGCCATCTGCGCTGCGCGAGTACGACACCAGCCGCAAGGAGAATGACGCCAACGGCCAGCGGAACCGTAATGAGCAACGGCACGGATCGTGCGATCGTGCGCACCTGCGCGAACGCTGGATCCTGGGCGAGCTTGACGTCGGCAATGTTCTCGGTGGGGATAAAGCCGGCGATCGTTGACGATCGGGGCTCCACAAAGTCGACAGCCGCCTGCGCAACCACCGTCGAGTTCAGCCACATGGTTCCGTCAGCATCCAACCGCAACAGGGCATCATCGGCCTCGTCGGCAACCGCACCGACCAGCGTTCGATGCACGGTACTGAGCGATGCAGCCCACAGCGTGGCGAAGTTTTCTGAGGAGACGAACGTGTCAATGTTTTCGCGGGCCGCGGTCTCCAGCCCCTGAACTGCGTAGGCGCCGAGCAGGCGAGCGCTCAACTGTACGGCTTGGGATGCCCCCGAATCTTTCAAATAGCGCTCGAGCGCGCCTGCCGGATCATGTTGCGCGACCGCTTCAACGGCGGCGTCGCCGAGCGTTTGCGACACGACGGCCTGCAACTCCGGGTCGGTGGCCACTGGCGCAAAAGTGTCGACAAATCGGTCGGTATTAGTGAGGGCGATACCGGCAGCCGTCGATGTCACAATCACCGGTGCGATGAGTACCGCGAGCGTGAGGCAGACGGCCGAAAATACTGTCCGCACGCGGCTTGTCCTCGCGGGGCGCTGCGCTGGCGACCTTTCGACCGTGGGCACAGAGTTCGACATTTCACTCCTTGCAGCGTGCGCGACCGAGTCACGATTTGGGTTGAGTCTATGCGTGGGGGGCGTGCTTGTCATACCTTGAGAACAAAACCCGCGTCACACCATCTCAATTTGGAGGATCCCCATGCTCGGCGACATCTGGTCTTGGTTCTGGAATCTTGTACTGATTTGCCTCACGGCTTTCGTCTTCATCACGGCTCTCATGGCCGTGATTTCGGTGATCGTGGATCTCTTCCGCGATCACACGATCAAGGGCTGGCAGAAGGCGATCTGGTTCGTCTTTCTTGTCTTCGTGCCGTTCCTCTCCACCCTCGTCTACCTGATCGCGCGCGGCCCCGGTATGGCGAAGCGTTCACAAGAGCAACAAAAGGCTGCGCAGAACGCCGCAGACTCATACATTCGCGAGGTCGCTGGCAACGCTCCCGTCGACCAGATTGCGCGCGCGAAAGCCCTGTTGGAGGCCGGTGACATCACGGCTGAGGAGTACGCCGCACTGAAAAAGAACGCTCTCTCCTCGGTCTAACGTTTCCCCCGTCTTATGCGTGGCCGGTAGTTTCATCACTATCGGCCACCACTGCGAAAGGCTCCTCATGTCAGATTCGAAGGCGCCAGAACCGGCTGTGCCGGAACCAGCGGCAACGACCCTCACGCAACCAGCGTTGACGAAGCAGCAGACAGAAGAGGTCGCACTGTCCGATGCACTGCCCGCCGGGCAGAGCCGCCAGTGGGGTCTGTCGAACCCGTTTCGTACCGGCTTTCTGCTGACCCTCGGTGCCCTCGGCGCGCTGGTGCTCGGCTTCGCCATTCGCGATCTGACCAGCGTCATCATCTACATCGTCTTCGCGATCTTTATCGCTCTCGGGCTCCAACCCATCGTGCGACGCCTGCAAAAGCTCGGTTGGTCGCGCACCTGGAGCGTCGTGGCCACCATGGTCGGCCTCCTTGCGGTCGGTGCCGGTGTGCTCGGCGTTGTCATCCCCACCTTCGCTACCCAGCTCATGGTGTTCATCGGCTACATCCCGACGATGATTAAAGACTTTCGGGCAAGCGATCTCTACGCGACGCTTAACGAATTCTTTGACGATGGGCTTGGCACCTTCGTGGCGCAGATTCAGGCTTTCATCACCGATCCCGCAAACATCGCGGCCATTGGCGGTGGCGCGTTACAGACGGGCGCTTCGCTGATCAACCTGACGTCCGGCCTCATCATCGTTCTTGTCCTGTCGATTTACTTCGTCGCGACCCTGCCACAAATGAAGAACTCGATGGTGCAGCTCGTGGCGGCGCGCTCGCGTGAGCGGGTCAACGACCTGGCCGAGCAAGTGATGAGTTCCACCGGATCTTATGTGGGTGGCATGGTCATTCTGGCCGCCATGAATGCGGCCTTCACAGCCGTGCTCTTTCTCATTCTTCAGCTACCGTTCGCAGTACTCATGGGCGTCATTGCGTTCTGCATCACCATCATCCCGATGATCGGAACCGTGCTGTTTTGGGGTATCGCGAGCGTCATTGCGTTGCTCGCGAATCCAATGGCCGCACTCATCTTTGCGCTCGTCTATTTCGTCTATATGCAGATCGAGGCATACGTGCTGACTCCGCGCGTAATGAACAAGGCCGTGGCCGTGCCGGCGCCCCTCGTCGTGATCGGCGCTGTCGCTGGCGGCTCGCTGCTTGGCCTTCTCGGCGCGTTCATTGCCATCCCGATCGCGGCCGCCATTCTGATCGTGATCCAGCAGGTGTGGATCCCGAAGCAGAACCAGAAGATTTAGCTGGCGCTACCCGGGCGTCCGGTGAACTTGTCCATTGACGAGTAGACATGAAACACGCGCCTGGCGATCACATCCCATGCGCGCGTCGGGAGCACACCACGAAGCGCCATGGCAAGCTTGACTGTCCACGGTCGAGTGACCATGGGGGTGCCTGCCATCATGCCGTTCCATGCGGCGGTGACTGCCTTTTCCGGCGTCATGATGGGCGTCAGGAGCGGGCCGCGCGCACCGGCGAACATGCCAGTCGAGATGTAGCTCGGGCAAAACGTGGTCACCGTAATCTGCGGGTGGTCATCGGCTTCCAGTTCGAGGCGCAGCGATTCACTCCAACCGATCATGGACCATTTACTGGAGGCGTAGACGCTCATGCCTGGGTTCGCGAGGGTGCCCGCAGCTGACGCAATGTTGAGGATCCGCGCACGGTGGCCACGCGTCATCATGCTGGGCAGAAAAGCCCGGGTAATCCACATCGGGGCGAGGGCATTGACCTGCATCGTGAACTCAATGTCACGTTCACTGTCGTGCTCCCAGAACCGCTTACCGCGCACAACTCCCGCGTTATTGATCAGCACATCAACGTGCCCAAAGTCAGCGAGGGTCTGCTCGGCAACCTGCGCCACGGCCTCCCGGTCGGCGATGTTGACGACGTATGCCCGCGCCGTCACGCCGCGCTTCGTGAGATCAGCGGCAACACGTTCGACCTGCTCACGGTTGATGTCCCACAACGCGATGCCTGCCGCTCCCGTTTGGGCAGCACGGTGCGCGTAGAGCTCCCCCATGCCCATCCCAGCACCAGTAAGGAGTACGACCGATCCAGCCTCGAGTTCACGCGTCATGAGGCTATTCTGCCCCGGCGTAGGCTGGATCGTGGAGGCAAAGCGATGACTGAATCAACCCGCACGATTGTGTCGGCCTGTTTGGCGGGTGCCGCGTGCCGTTATGACGGGCGCGCGAAACCGGATGCGGAGATTGTCGCCGCGGTTCAGCGTGGCGAGATGATCCCGCTGTGCGCCGAAGTGCTTGGCGAGTTACCCACCCCTCGACCTGCCGCAGAAATCGTCGGCGGTGATGGTTCCGCTGTGCTCGATGGCACAGCGCGTGTCGTGACAAACACCGGCGGCGACGTTACCGCGGAGTTCGTTGCCGGCGCCGAACGCGTCGCGGATGCGGCTGTTGCGCTTGGCGCAACGCACGCGATTTTGCAGGACCGCAGCCCCTCATGCGGTTGCGGCCGGATCTACGACGGGTCATTCAGCGGCGCGCTCATCGATGGCAATGGCGTAACGGCCGCCGCTCTCTCTCGCCGCGGCCTCACCATCACGGTGCGTCGCGGCGTCTCCGCCCCGCAAGCGAGCGCATAGTGGGCCGTCAGCGTCAGGAGGCCACGGTTCCGTCTGCCGCCTTGAGCGACGGAACCACGGCGCAGGTCATCGTGTCACCATACGTCTCGGGGTTCGAGCTGATGGTTGGCGAAACGCCGCAGTCGCACGTCGACCTGGCCGATCCCACCCACCTTCACTTTGAATACGTTGCGCGCATGGGTGCGGTGATCGATGTGTTCCGCGACAAGGGGGCTCCGATCACGGCCGTGCACCTCGGCGGCGGCGCACTCACCATTCCGCGGTATGTGGCGGCGACGCGGCCGGGTTCGCGTCAGCAGGTTATTGAGCTTGAGCAGCCCCTGTGGGACTTGGTGCGTGAAAATCTTCCGCTGAATCGTGACGCGCAGATTCGTGTGCGCATTGGTGATGCCCGTGCGGGCCTCAGGCGATTGCCCGCTTCCATGACCGGAGATGTCGATCTGCTCGTCAGCGACGTCTATTCGGGAGCGCGCACGCCTGCGCACCTCACGTCTGTCGAGTTCTATCGCGCGGCGGCGGGACTTCTGCGCGCCGACGGGGTACTGCTGGTAAACGTCGCCGATGCGCCTGGGCTCGCGTTCGCGCGCGGGCAGCTCGCGACAATTCAGTCGGTGCTGCCGCATGTGGCTGTGCTCGCCGAAGCGCAAGTTCTCAAGGGTCGCCGTTTCGGCAACCTGGTGATGGCGGCATCGGCGAGTGAACTGCCGACCGAGTGGTTGCCGCGACTCTTGGCCGCCGGCCCTCACCCCGCCCAGCTTCTTGCGGGAGCCGATGCGCGCGGCTTCTGCCGTGGTTCCGCTATCGTCACTGACGCCGATGCCGTCGCATCTCCTGCACCGTCGAAATCGCTCTTCGAGCGTTAACCAATGGATCCTCGCACGGGCGGCGTGCCCGGCCGATCCTGCTGATTTCCCGGGGCACACTGGAAGCATCGCCGTCGCAGGGAGATTTCATGAGCCTCATTCTTGGGTATGACCGAGACACCCTTCGCGAGCGCGTCGACCTGAGCGAGTGCCGTGACCGCCTGGAGCAGATTGCTGATCAGCGTTCGCTGGCTGCCCTGCTGGAACGGGTATTTCTGCTGAAGATGTTGAACGAGCTCGACGATGCCCTGAAGGTGTCGGAACAATCGGTGCGGTTGGCGCGCATGGCAGGCACACGCAAGGACCTGTTGCGCGCTCGCGTTTTGCACGCATCGGTTGTGCACTGGCGAGGCGGATTTCCTGCGGCCGTCGCCGAACTGACGACATGTGCGAACGAGGCTGAGGGTCAGGGATGGCCGCACATTGCCGCGTTTGCCATGCAGCACCTTGGCAAGGTTCACTTCGATGCGGGCGCGCTCGACGACGCCCGTGCCGCATTCAAGCGTTCACTTTTCTTCCGCCAGCAGTCTGGCGCAAACGACGCCGAGCTGGAAACGACGTTCTTGGCGATCGATGCCGTTGAGCGTCGACTGGCACGGGAGTCGACGGCGCACGCCGACGAAGTTTCGGTTTCCATCGCCGCTGAGCAGGCGAGCGCGGAGGCCGAGGCGACGCTGCGCAATGACCCGGACACGCTGGATTTCGGCGAAGACACGTTGGATTTCGGCGACCAAAACGAGCAACAGCCGCACTACACGATCTCAGTTTCCACAGCCCACCGGGCCCGTGTCTGAAGTCCGGCGTAGGCTCAAAGTGTGTCAGATCTCGATCGCGTGAGGGTATGGGCCGAGGCCCTCATTACCCAACATCTAGATTCATCGTGGACGTTTGCGTTTGATCACGCGAAGGTGCGCGCTGGGTTGTGCGATTTCACCCGCAAGCGCATAACCGTGTCGCGTTACCTTGCCGCACGCTTTGATGACGAAGAAAATTACCAAACGCTCTTGCACGAGGTTGCGCATGCGTTGGCCGGGCCCCGCGAGGGCCACAACCGCCGCTGGCTCAGCATCGCCCGCGAGCTGGGCTACGTCGGCGGCGTTCGCCACACCGGTGAGACGGCGCGCGAACTCGCTGCCTGGGTAGGCATGTGCCCCTCGGGTCACACCGTTTACCGCCACCGCAAGCCGTCACGCGCAACGTCGTGCTTGAAGTGCTCCCCCGTCTACAACGAGGCCTTCCGCATCGGGTGGATGCGCCGCGAAGTCACCAACGAAATGCGCGCCGAAGCGATGAAGCCTCGTGAGACGACTCCCCCGGCGCCCACGCGCGACGTGCAACCCACGTACCACGGCGAATCCCTGTTCTAGCCTCGGTGTCGCGGCGCCACGGGGCTGAGTCCGCGGCGAAGCACCGGCTAGTTGGTGACGAGGGCTTCGAAAACGCCGTCGCGCAAGATAGCGACGGCGTCGATCGCATCGCGTGTAGCCGCGCTGACCACCTCATCGCGGCGGCCCATCTCGACGAGTTCGCGGCCCGAGGCGCTCGCCAAGAACAGGTGAACGCAGGCCCTGCTGAGGGCACGCGCCCCCTCACCCATGACGGCGGCGTCGGGTGACGTGTGGTCGATGCCAAGGTCGCTCAAGGCCGAGATGATGGCACCGGCGGCGAGCTGGTCTTCGACGGCAAACCGCACCTCAGCGCTGTCGCGCGAAACCCGCTCACCACACGCGATTACGGCGATCGACGTGCGCGCAGCGCGCTCGTGTTGAATCGCGAGCACCGCATCGGCAACGGCCTTGGCGTTGCGAAGTGAGCCGGCGAGCACGATCGCTCCGGTGTCAGCTGCCGCCGCCGCGACGACCGCGCCGTTGATCGACACCGCGAAGGCGTCGTCGTCGAGCGGAACCACGTCACCAGCGGCGACACGATCGGTCACCGTGGTCGTGAAGCGGAGGGCGTCAACGACGATCACGATGTCGGCGGGAGCGAGGCGGCGAAGCCCCGCAACACCCCACTCGGCCCGAACCTGGTACGTGCTCTGATCGTCGAATGACATGAATCCAGCGTAGCGATGTGCCGATCCGGAACGCTCCGCGTGGTTCCGCCCGTCCCTGGCCCGCACCCCTGGTTCCGCACCGCCCCACTCACGCCGTGGTTCCGCACCCTCTCGCGTCGTAGCGTGGCTCCGCCCACTCGATAACCGTTATGCAGGAACAAAACCCATCTGCAGGATTTACTCGGCCCATTTCGACCCTTTCGGCCGCCAAATCCGACGTAACGGCCATCCGCCCTTCCCACACCCCTGGTTCCGCTCCCAACAACGACCGTTATGCACGACTCACATCGGTACGCACGCAAAAAGTGCCCCATCAGCAACTCCAGCAACTCCAGTCACACCAGTCACACCAGTCACACCAGTCACACCTCAACGTGCAGAACGGTGGTTGAAGCGGAACCAGGGGCTGAGTGGCTGCGCCCGTGTGTGCAGCGGAGAACACGGGTCACAGGCGCAGCCGGGTGGGATCAAGCACAACGCTCCGATACGCGCCAGCCCGTTGGAGATCGGGGTCAGGCGCAACATGTGCCGCCACGTCATTTCTACCGACTCTGCAACGGGCCGTGTGTAGGTGTTGGGATATTCACCCTGTCGTCCACCCAGGAGACGATCGTTGTGGCCTACAGCAGGTGGAGACGGCGCGCCTCACTGACTGCCTCTGCTCGATTGTTGACGCCCAGTTTGCGATAAACCGCACGCAGCTGGCTCTTCACCGTGTTTCTCGAGACGGACAGATCCTTCGCGATCTGTTCAATCGTCGCGTCGTCAATGAGCTGGCGGAGAACCACAAGCTCGCGCGCCGACAACACCCCCAAAGACGCCGCTGCGAGCGGAAAGGTGCGAGAGTGTCGAATGGCATCGAGCACATCGCTCTCCCCCGCAAAGAGGATCGCCGCTTCCGGCTTCGGGATAAGCGTCAGCACCTGCCACAGTTGGAACTTTCGAGCCTCCGCGCTCGCTGAGGCCGCATAGCGCGCACTCATCGTCGTGTCACCAACGCGGTGCGACGCTGCGGCTGCAATCACAAGGAGCGCGATTCGCTCGCGAGGGGTGTCCGCCTGACGGAGACTGCTGACGGCGAGCGCGTTCGCACGATTCGGGTCACCGGAAAACAACTCACTGTAGGCCTTCATCAGCGTCCAGCGACGCGAACGCCGTTGCGGCACGCCGGCGAGAGCCTCCTTCGCCTCGACGAATCGCCCGACAGCGATGAGCAGAGTAATTCGTAAGACGTGCAGCGTGTGCGTGGCGAACGGGCTTTGTGTGCCTCGGTGCACATGCTGTTCCATGCCTTGTTCCAAATAGCCGAGGGCTGCCGGGGCGCCCTGGCGGTGCCACTCCAGCATGGTTCCGGCTTGCAGGAGAACAGCCCAGAACTCTGTTGTCGGGGCGTGCGTGTCGGTCCTGCGCAAAAACGCGTCTGCCGTTGCCCAATCGCCGCGTTCCAAAGCCACCAGAGCGCCCGCGACCATCGCCGGGAGCCCGGTATATGAGTCGCCGAGGCCCGTGGGCAGGCTGAGCGCATCACATTCGGCCAGTGCGGCAGAGGCCGTCCTGATGTCTCCCCGAAGCGCATCCACCATCGCGATCATGCTCAGAACGCGGGCGCGTTCCAGCGGCGGCCGTCCGATAAGCGGAGTGAGTCCCGCTTCTTCTAGGTGATCGGAGGCCTCCGTCAGGTGCCCGGACAGGATGAGCGTCGTGGCACCCTGCGTGAGAAGCTTCGAGCGGCCCTCGACAATTTCTTCATCGCGGTCATCGATGCTGTGCGCCATACGGGTCAACCCGCGCAACGCAGAACGAGCCATTTCGTGCTGCCCGAGAAGTCGCAAGCTGACCATGACGAGCGTACGGATCCAGATGTCATCAATCGTCGCGGTACGGTGCGCGAGCTGGCGCCCCTGCGCGACAGCAAGCATTGCGGCAAATCCTTGCAACGCTCGAGCACGACGCCCGTTTGATAGATCGTCGAGGGCAACCGCGAAACGCAGAATCGGTTGTGCTCGCAGAGCCGCGGAAGGAATCGGTCGTGTAGCCGGCCGGCGTTCCCTCTCCGTGATCGCGAGGAGATAGCGGCGGTACGCTCGGGCAGCGAGCGGCCAATCTTCCGAAGCGACGGCATGCGCGTATGCCGCTCGCGCTACATCGTGACGAAGCCGGTGGCGAGCCCATTGGCGGTGCGCCTCTTTGAACTCTTGCGGTGCTTGAGCTTCAAACTCGGTCTGCAATGCGAACCGAATGATCGGCTGCAAGGCCACTTTCCGCTCATCGCGAGTCGCGACTCCACGCAAGACCAGCTCATTCACGATGTCGTCCGCCACGTCACCGAGCCCCAGCTCCATGACGTCATGCGGTGCGATCGAGTCGGCGAGCCCAAGAACGCGCAGGGCCCCGTAACCGGGGTGCGTTCGAACTTCGTCCAACAGGCGCTCGGCAAGACCAGCAACCCAGTCGTCGTCACGTGAGGCCGAACGAATTGCGGCGTGCACCGCTGCCGCCCACCCGCCGGTGGCGTCAATGATTTGCTTTGCGCGTTGAGCATCCAAAGTGATGCCCTCTGCCCCCGCAAGCTGGCGCGCCTCGGCGGGAGAAAATGCCAACAGCACGGGGTCGACAAGGGCCAATCTGTCGCCCAGCCGAGCGACAGATTCTCGATCAGTAGCGCCCTGACGGGTTGCGATCACGACTCGAAGCTCTGGACACAGGTCGACCAGTCGCACGATATCTCGCGCGACACCATCATCGATGTACTCCGCTCCGGCATCAACAACAAGAGTGAGCACACCGCTGCGCTCAAGCTGTCGAGCGAGAAGCGCGGGCAACCGCGGGCCGTGAGTTTCCTGATCGAGGAGAGCAATTGTCAGGTCAGCATCGACGGGCACGCTCAGGGCTTCAAGATGATGCAAGAACAGAAGCCAAAACGAGTCTCGCGCCCGAACATCTGTGTCCAACGCGACCCACACCAGGTACCCGGCAGCATCATCGCGGTTCTGAGCCCACGAGATAAGCGCAGACGTCTTGCCCGCTCCGAATACGCCACTCACCACCCGAACCGGCACGTGTTCGTGGCGATGCATCCAGCGAGAGAAATCGTCACGATCGATCACTGATCCGCTAACGGGAACGCCCCGTCGCGCCGTCGGCAACGTTGATCGGAGTCCACCCGAGCCACTGTCTTCCGGCACCGACACGTTGCGGTCTCCTTACGTCGATCGTTGTATTCACGCGGCGACTTAGCCTATCCGCCAGGCCTCTCTGCACGACGCGAAGCGGGGTGATCGACAGGGTGAAACAGTGGGTGAAACATCGAACATTTATGAGTTACTTTAGAATATTTGCGGTTGTCTAAGTTCAATCTCTGCGCGATTTCCAGATTCGTGCATAAAGAAACCCAACGAGATTTCTGGCGACGTCGTGCACCTGGGCACGTTGCCTGCGGGAGCATCGGGAACGTTTACGGTGCTATACAACTGGCAAGAACGCGGGGCCAACGCGCCCGCGGCACAGTCGTTCTTCCTCGACGGTGAAGAAATCACCACGACCGTAACCGCAGATGCCGCCAACGCAGGCGCCTCGCACTCGGCCTCCGACGTCCTGACGTGGCGGATCGACACGAAGGCACCGCTCGTAGCATTTGCCTCGCAAGGTCTCGCGCGTGCTGACACTGACTACTCATATACACTTCGCATGGCGTCGGATTGCATGTGGTACCGCAGCACGGCGAACCACGCAGAACCGTCAAAGTTGTGCGCAGAGTCGTACACCAATGTCTTCCACATGCCGACGGGCGCGACATTTGTCAGCGCCTCTCATGGCGGTGTATTTGATTCCGGAACCGGCACAGTCACCTGGCGCGACACCGGCGTGAGCGCAGCCACGGGTTGGGGATCGGTAAACGGCTTCGGCGCCGCTCGCAACGTCACGGTGCAGTTCCCGAAGGCAATGTTCACTGACTCCTGTAGCGCAACCGCAACAGCGTCGTTCGATACGTCCGTCACGTATTTGGACGGTCAGGTCAAGTCGGACTCCGCGACCACCACGCACGACATCACATCCTGTGAACCGTTCGCTCTCGCGACGAAAGTAGGGAAATCCTCGACCACGCAGGTTTCTCCCAACATCATTTGGGACAACGGATTTAGCAACACATTCACGATTCGTGTTGGCAACAAGGCGAACGTGCCTGGTGTTGCCGTCATCACCGACAACGGCCTCGGTGCCGACCACATTCGCGCGCACGAGGTCGTTGCTGACGGCGGCGGGAAGATCGCGTACACGCTCGACGACAACACGACCGGAACCGCAGTAGGCACGTACACCGCGCCCGCCGGCCGTCGGATCACGGCGATCACGGTGACCTCACCCGAAATCGCGGGCCCCAACAAAGAACAGTCGTCAACACCGCTCGTGAACGAGTACAACGTGCGGGTGAAGTACACGACGGTTGGTATCGCACCCGACACCGGTTGGCCTCTCACTAACACAGCTTCTGCCATCATGACCTACCCGGGCAACAACCTGCCGGACTTTAACTCGGGTAGCAACGCCGTGGATCTTGTCATCACGCCGCGCCCCGCCAACTTCACCAGCGTGATGTCAACGTCGCTCACGACACCCGGCAGCCCTGTTCCGGGCGTGCCTGTGAACTTCACCCTCCATGGTGTGACCTCGGCGATGAAGGACGGCGCGGCCCCTGAGCCCCAGTACATTTTCATCGCGCCGGCAAACTGGGCGCTGGTGAACAACTCATGGTCGCTAGCCACTGGCGCGCCGAGTGGTGCACTGTTTGAGAAGAAGACCGTCACGATTGATGGCGAAGCGCGCGAAGCGCTTGCCGTGACGTGGCCGGCTGGCACCACGTGGGGTGACAACGCAACGTGGCCGGCGCTTCGTCTCCAGGCGATGCCGACCGCTGCCGCCACCCCCGGTTCGCAGGCTATTGCGTCCGGCGCTATCGGCGACGCGTCACACTCGTTCCCCGGCTACACATCGACCTGGGGTGGAGCAAGCAACGGCCAGCGGTACACCGACGTTGCTGATCTCGACGGTGACTCCGTCACGACTGAGTACTTTGCTGTGACGACGACCAAGCCCATTACGGTCGGTGCGGCCGCTGCACTCAGCTCCGTGAAGGAAATCTGCCGGGTGAACGCTGACGCCGCGGATGGTTGCGATTGGCTTTCCGACTCGTCGCAGGCCGTGCCGATTTCTCCGGTGGCGACCGATGTGAAGTATCGCGTCACGCTCCGCAACAACGGAACCACGTCGCTGTCGAACGTCGTGGCATACGACGTGCTGCCGCACGTTGGTGACACCGGAATCAGCAGTGGTAGCGCTGCAACACCGCGCGGTTCGCAGTTCGCAGAGACCGTTCAGACGGTTCCCCATGTTTCTTCTAACCTGACGCTGACCTACTCCGAGTCGACGAACCCCTGCCGCAGTGAGGTGTATCCGGGCGGCCCCGCAGATTGTGCTGCGAACTGGTCGACGGAACCTGCTGGTGCGGTTTCGGTGCGGGCTGCGGTTGCTGGCGCCGGGTGCGGAGGCGACGTTTACCTATACGGCCAATGTCTTGGGCGCCGCGGTAGCGGGAGAACGTGCGTGCAACTCGATCGCAACGGCTGCCACGGGTGTGCCCGTGAGTGAGCCGAGCCCGGTGTGCGCAATCGTCGAAGCGGCTGATCTGGCTGTCACGGTGGAAGCACCTGACAACCTCCAGCTTGATCGTCCGTCGACCGTGCCGTTCACCGTCACTAACGTCAGCGGAAATACCGCGGTACCGGTCGTCTCGATCGATGTTCCTGCCAACATGCAGGTAACGTCGCTCGAGTTCGACAACTGGGTTTGTTCGGCGAATGACACGGCACCGATCGATGGTCCTGCGTCCCTCGAGTGCACGTACGGTGAAGCCCTCGCAGCATCCGACAGCGTTGCGCTGAACCTTCCGATCGTTGTCACGGCATCGCCCGTAACCGTTTCGGGAACCGTGTCTTCACCGTTGCACGATGATGACAACACAAACAATGAAGCAACGGTCGTGAACGCTGCGGCCGCCCCGCTGAGCGGCCTCACGGTTGTTAAGGACGATGCCGTGCCTGCGGCCGCCCCCGGACAGCTGTTGACCTACACGATCAACGCCAGCAACCAGCTCATTGCCGAACCGCTCGCCGATGTATCGATCGTTGACGCGCTCCCGGCAAACATGGAGTTCGTGTCGGCCTCCGACGGCGGATCGTTCGACGGTACGGAAGTCACGTGGAATGTCGCTGAACTTGCGGCCGCTGCATCTGCCCAGGTTTCGGTAACCGTGCGCGTCCTTGACGCCGCTGGTGCCACGAGCCTGCAGAACTCTGTTGTCGCTTCGGCTTCTGACCCGGCGTTCACCGGGGTGACGCTGAGCGGACAAGCAACAGACACAAACCACATCGACCGCATCGCGCTCACGAAAACGGCGTCGCTGCAGGCCCCCGCTTCTGCCCAAGACCCGCGCGCTGGCGATGTCGTGGAGTACACAATTGTGGCTTCCAACGTCGGCGGCGGAACCATCACGGGCGTTGACATCACGGATGCGATGGCAGGGTTGTCGGCACTCGACTTCCCGGCTGGTTGGCCGACGGTAGAGGGCACGCTCGCGGCTGGCGAGAGCGTCACGACGATGGCAACCTACGTTCTGACCGAGGAGGACATCGATACTGGCTCGGTGGCCAACGCGGCGAACGTGGTCGTGCAGTCGGGTGGTGGTGAACAGGTCGCAGCAAGCGCGACGGCCACGATGCCGCTACCTGCCGTATCGGCGCTGAGCTTCACGAAGTCGGCATCGCTTGATACGACCGACGACGTGCGCGCGGGTGACACCATCACGTACACATTTGAGATCAGTAGCGACAGCAACGTGACGGTACACGCGGTGTCGATCGACGATGACCTTGCGGGTCTCAGCACGATCGACTACGACTGGCCTCGCGGCGTCGGCGTACTCGCGGCTGGCGAAAGCGTGACGGCGGTCGCAACCTACGTTCTGACGCAGGCTGACCTCGATCGCGGTCTCGTGAGCAACACGGCAACACGGCAACAGCGAGCGCTATCGACGTCAACGACGCCGAGCTGAGCGCATCTGACTCGGCGGAGATTACCCTCGTCGCGTCACCTGACGCGACGTTCAAGAAGGAGGGTTCGGTAGCGGGCTCGGGCGATCCCGAGGCTGGCGACATCGTGACCTACTCCTTCACGATCGAGAACACGGGCAACGTCACCCTCACCGGCATCGCGATTGCCGAGCACCTCGTCGGCGTGGGCTCGGTGCTCTTCGCCGAGTGGCCCGGCGCTGAGGGCGAGCTCGCTCCCGGCAAGAGCACAACCGCATCGGCCGAGTACGTTCTGACGCAAGCAGATGTCGATGCTGGTGAGGTCGTCAACGTCTCGACACTGTCTGCGGTTCCGACGCGAGGAACGCTCGACGATATCGAGGCCCAGCACAGCTTGTCGCTCGCGAGCGGCGCTGCACTGACGCTCGTAAAGTCGGCGGTGCTGTATGACGATTCTGGTGACGGACTTGCCAACACCGACGAACGCATTCGCTACACGTTCACCCTCACCAACGTCGGCAACGTCACACTGACCAATGTGACGTTGCAGATGCCAAGGTGTCGGGGCTGTCTTCGGTAGCGACGCTAGCGCCCGGTGAGTCGATCGACGTTTCCGCTGACGATTACACCGTCACTGCCGAAGAAGCGGCACAGGGAGCTGTCGAGAATACGGCAACTGTCACTGCTACGACCCCTCCGGGGAGACCGTGATCTCGGAACCGTCTTCCGTGTCGACACCCGCAGGGCCTCACCCGGAGCCCACACCGACGCCGGACCCGGAACCCACTCCGACGCCGGACCCGGAACCAACAACCGATCCCGAGCCGACGCCGGTACCGACAACCGATCCCAAGCCGACGCCGACGACCGATCCCGAGCCGACAACGGCACCGGAGCCTACAGACCCGGGTTCTACGCCGCAGGTCAGCCCGTCGGCGGACTCGGATGACGAGCTGCCAGCTACGGGAGCGTCCGTCGCCGGCTGGACGCTAACGACCGGATTGGTCGTGGCAGGTCTGGGCCTTGCCCTTGTGCTCATCGGCACCCGACGCCGTAAGCACAGCATGATCGCCAAGCGTCACTAGGCGAACACCGCATAACGAAAGTGAGCACTAGACCCGTTCGTGGTTCCGGATCATGATGGAGCCATGCGTGTGATGCTGAAATTTGAGATCCACTGCGATGTCGACGCCGCGTGGCGTGCCATCCACTCGCCTCAGGTCGCCAGCGAACTGTACGGCCCCATCCTTGCGATGACACCGTGGAGTTCGGTGCCGCCAGCATGGGAACACGGAGACAATGCGGCAGTGGCGCTCTCGGTTGCAGGGCTCCCGCTGGGTAAACAGTTCATCTCGATCAGCGATCGTGAACAGACCCACGCGGGTCGCCGCGTGCGCATCATGAGAGACAGCGGAATTCCCCTCACCGGCATGCTCTCGTCGCTCGATGTCTGGGATCACCAGATGGCTGTTTCTGCAGTTCCGTGCCATCCCGATCGCACGCTGTGGCGTGATCGGCTCACCATTGGCGGTGCCACTGCACCATTGCTCTGGCCGGCACTGTGGGCAGTATGGCAATGGCGCCAGTTGCGCATCACGCAACTGGCGCCATCATGGGCTTTCGATCCTCCCCCTAACGAGTAAGGATCCGCAGCATTTCGCTACCGGAGGTCAGTCAGCAGTACCCTCCGGTCGACGCCTCAACACGGCGAACGCTCCGCCAGCAAGCAGCAGCGCGAGACCACCAGCAACCAGGGCAACCGGAGCGGCTGATCCGGTTATCGGCAGCTCGGGCGCGGCCTTCTCCGGAGTTCCGGGAACCTCGGGAACCTCAGGGACTTCCGGCACCTCGGGCACTTCCGGCACCTCAGGGACTTCCGGAACCTCGGGAACCTCAGGCACTTCCGGAGCCTCCGGAACCTCGGGAACCTCAGGCACCTCAGGCACCTCGGGAACCTCAGGCACCTCGGGAACCTCAGGCACCTCGGGAACCTCAGGAACCTCAGGAACCTCCGGCACTTCCGGAACCTCAGGAACCTCAGGAACCTCAGGAACCTCAGGCACCTCCGGCACCTCCGGCACCTCCGGGTCGTTCAGCACCACAACGATGGGTGCGCCGACGTTCTCGTCGACAACGACACGGGTGAGCTCCTCGCTCAGCACGTACCCTTCGGGAGCAATCTGCTCACGCACCCAGTAGGTTCCGTGTTCACGTACCACGGCCGTCTTGCCATCAGCGGTGACGAGCTGTCCGTCACGCACCCGGAGATCAGTCGCAACAACGGTGCTCTGGTCTGCAGCGAGCACATCAAAACGTGCCGCCTCTGAGTTCAGCACGGCGAGCGGGTCTGTTGAGTCCTTCTTCATGATGCTCAACGGGTAGCCGTCGGTCGGTGTGATGACAGCGGACGTGCCACCGATCGTGTTGACGATCGGAACATTCAACTCCGGCTCCACCAGCTGAACAGCGAAATACAGCGATGCCGTTTGCCCCACCTCGAGGCGGCCCTGCTGCACGGTCACAGTTCCGGTCGCATCGTCATAGCGTGCCGTGAGGTCTGCACCGGTCAACGTGTACTCGTCACTGGTGTCGACGGCGTTCAGATCTGCAGGGTCAACCCAACCGCTGAATTCCACGCCCGCAGGAAGAGCGTCAACAACGTCCAAGACCATGCGCGAGAACGACCCGTGCGGAATGAGGTCGACACGGTAGACAAAGGTGTCGGTTTCGATGTCGCCGTTTTCACCGATCGTGGCGCGCAGGTTATCGGTGAACCGGTCATTCTTCGCGTCATAAACCTGCTTTGTCACCTCCATCTCATTGCCGTATGACGTCAGCGACGTCTCGGTCGAAGAGTGGTAGATGATGTCTGACGACGCTCCCTCGAGCGATGCTTCGTTCACGAGGTCGACAGTGCCCTTCTGCGAGAAGGGAAGGGTCGGAAGCGTGAGCGTCACTTCGAGACGCAAGTCGTTGGCAAGCTCAAGGTCAGTCAACGCGTTAGCGAAGGCATCGGTCAGGCGAATCTCGAGGTTTCCCTCGGCATTCAAGGTGAGCGCCCAGTGGCTCGGGTCGAGTGCGGTGACCGGCCACGACCCCAGCGTGTTCGGCTCAAACCAGTCGTATCGCACGACGAGCGATGCCGCGATGGCGGCGAGGTTTTCTTCGGTGATGTCAAACACGTCGTGGTTAATGTAGTCGGTGATCACCGAGTTAGTCACATCTCCTGTGCCCGCGGCGATGGTAAATGTGTACGGAACCATGAGGGACGTGCCGACATCGGCAACCAGTTCCTGAGATGGCCCGCGCTTGACGAACGTATCTGCGTCAACGATGCCACCGGAGGTGTCCTTCGGTGCAACGACAGTTGTTTGCGCATCGCGACGTGTCCAGGCTTTGCCGTTGGCGTCGTTGAAAACGAAGTACGCGTAGTTCTTGGCCGTGAACTTTTGCGTGAGCGGGGTGTCACCCGATTGCGCACCCACCAGGTCAACGATGTGGGCCTTGGCAGCGACCTTATACGTTTGTTCGACGTCACGACCAATGTTGAGATACAGATTCTGACCGTCGACAAAGTACGTACCAACGTAGGCGTCAGCCATCATTTCGGCCTCGACGTCACCGGTCACGCCCTCGACGCGTTCGAACGGAAGCTTGTTGCCGTCGACATCGGTGACGGTAACAAAGTCGGCATCAGTGTCGAGCCAGCGCGAGTACGACGGAAGTTCATCGCGGATGACGACGTTGCGCGTCAGCGCATGTCGAGTCTCGGTGAAGTCGCGCCACTGAGTGAGGTCTGCGCTGAGCGTGTAGGTAACTGCGATGGGCGCCAGCAGTTCGCCGGTCTGTGCCGTGTTTTTGTCAGCAACCGACGGGTCTTCGACGTGCGTGACGTCTACCGACTTGCCGAACGCAGATCCGATTTCGGGGCGTTCATCGCCCTTGGCGTGACCAACGAACGCCGTCACCGCACGGCGCGTTTCTTCACCAATCGCAGCGTTGTTGCCCAATGCGACGGCGTAGGAGCCACCGTCGGGGTTAGCGAAAACACGGTCATACTCCTGCTGTAGCCGCTCGCGAATAGCGTCAAGCGCATCCGCGTTAGCGATGCGGGCACGATACGTGAAGTCATACTTTGAGTTCGCTTCGGCGTTGAACGTGTGAGTGAACGTGGTGCCAGAGATTGCCGGGAGGTCGGTGACGTCACCAGTCTCAACAACCAAGCCATCAGCGTCTCGTACCAGCTTGGTTCCGCTCAGGGAATTCTCCACGTATGCCAGTTCAGCGTCGAGCACATCGTTCAGCACGACAGTGCGCGCCGAAGCGCTCGTGACGGTGACCGTATAGGTGAGCTCCTTCGTCAAAACCTCATCGGCGATGACAATCCGGCCATCAACGACCTTGAAAGGCAGACTTTCGGTGTCAACCCGCTTGTCGAACCCGTCCTGCACTGCGGCGGGGTCATCGCCAGGCTCAACGATGTAGACCTTCTGTCGGTAGTCTTCGCCGTCGATTCCCCACACGAGCTCGACCACGGAAGACTCGACAACGTCGTCGACCACGAATGTCAGATCAAGCACGCCCTGATGCACATTGGCGGGGAAAGGATCGATGAAGGTTATGACGAGGTTGCCATCGACGTCCTTCGTCAATGACTCCACGGCTTCGTTTCCTGGCGGAACCACAAGGGCGTCGTCAGGAATCGTGATGCCGTCAGGAACGGTGATCGTGACAACCTGGCCGTCTGCCATGCGACCGTATCCGACGCCGAGCGAGTACGTGCCTTCGCCGGCAAAGATCGGCACGTCGCCGTACGTCGGCGCCGATGCGCCCGGGTAGATCATGATGGTGCCGGTGGATGCGTGGGCAGGCATGGCCACACCAGCAACCGCCAGCAGCGCAGCCAATGCAGAAGCCAACCACACAAGTATTCGGTGGCGTGTTCGTTCTATTCGTTGTGACGTCATAACGTTTCTCCTCTTAGATCGCTCCCGCGGGTTCGCGGAGCGGGCAGCAAGCTGTCCCAAATGAGAGAGAGTCGAAACGCAGAGGCGTCTAACAGCGATGTCAGGCAGTTCACCCCGCGTCTAACCCTTTAGGGGTTTCACGCGGGGTGAACTGTCGAGATTTTGTCGATGCTTAATCCACCGCGAGGGCCTGCACCGGAGCGACCCGCGTTGCGAGGCGCGTCGGAACCACGGAGGCGATGAGCGTGAGCAACACGGTTGCGGCGATGACGCCGACCATGAGCGGCCAGGGGACGGTGGGCCAGACGATCGCGGCACCGTCGAAGCGTTCTGATCCCAGTGTCGACTGGGCGGCCGCCCACCCGTAGATGGTGCCGAGCGCGAGTCCGGTGGCGAGCGACGCGATCGCGATGTGCGCGGCCTCCAACATCACCATCGCGCGAATCTGCGTCTTGGTGAGGCCGAGCGCCCGCAAGAGGCCAAGCTCCCGTGTGCGCTGCACGATGCTGATGGTCAGCAGATTGACCAGACCGACGGCGGCGATCACGGCGGAGACTCCGACAAGAATCATCATGACGGTGGCGATGTTATCGAGCACGGCGGAAATCTCGGCGACGTCTTGAATCTCGTTGTCTCCGACGCCGAAGAGCACGGTTTTCACGGAGGCTGCGGCGACGGAGAACATGACAACGAGGGTCACGCCCATGACCACGCCAATCGCCATGCGGCTCGAGCGTTCCGGGTAGCGCATCGCGTTTTCCGCCGCGAGGTGTGCGGGCGTTGAGCGGCCGAAAAGCCGCCCCACCATACGCAACACCGGAGGCATGATCACAACGGCGCCGACCGCGAGCCCGGTGAACGACAAGAGTCCGCCGAAGAAGGCGATGATGACGCCGAACGGCGACACCAGTCCCACCACAACACCGATGCCCAGCAGGGCCGCCCCGATCAGGAGAAGCGCAATGGCACCCCGCTTTTTCGGAACGGTGCGAATATCGTCTGGCGTCCGGTCGACCGATCCGCCGAGTGCCTGCAATGGCGTCACTTCGAGCACGCGTCGCGAGCCCACCCACGCCGCCAGCACCGTGGTGACGATGACCACCAGCGGCGGCAGTACCGTCGCGAGGCTCATCGGGGTGAACTCCAGCGTGGGCGGCGCATCGATCGCGTCGTTCGCGTAGGGCAGCGCGATAACGGCGGCGCCCATCACGAGGAGCCAACCGATCACCGCACCGATCGCCCCGATGACGAGGCCCTGGCGTGCGATTTGCGCGCGTTCCGACTGTGCAGAGGCCCCAATCAAGCGCATGAGGGCGATTTGACGGGTGCGGCCGGCGATGATCGTCGAGAACGTGTTCGCGGTCACAATGGCCGTCACATACATCGCGATGCCGATGAACAGCCAGCTCAGAATTGACAGCGTCGTCTGCACGCTGTCGAACTCGCCAACGATGGAGGCACCCACCACGGCGCTGAGATAGTTCGTGACGGTGAGCAACGCGACACCGAACGCGCTGGAGAGACCGGCGATCAGAATTGACGCCCCCATGCCGCGGTCAGCGAGCCACGCGAGGGGCGGCGTCCGGTCGGCCTTTTCTTCTGCCTCGACGGGAGCCGTTGCGAGCGCGGTCATGCCGACACCTCGACTGAAAGCATGTAGGCCGAGATTTCTTCCGGCGTCTGACGCGGCTTGTCGGCGACGAGGCGCCCATCACCGAGAAACAGCACACGGTCGGCGTGCGACGCTGCCACCGGGTCGTGCGTCACCATCGCGATGGACTGGCCGTGCTCAGCGCTCGCGGCAGCGAGCAGAGAAAGCACTTCGCGGCCGGTGCGGGAGTCGAGGTTGCCGGTCGGCTCATCGGCGAACACCAGGTCGGGTGCCGTGGCCAGTGCGCGCGCAATTGCAACGCGCTGCTGCTGCCCGCCGGAGAGCTGGTGCGGGCGGTGCGTCAGACGGTTGCCAAGACCGAGGGATTCGACCAGGCCATCGATGCGGGCGCGTTCCAGCGCCGAGGGCTTGCGCCCATCGAGGTCAAAAGGCAACAGAATGTTGGCCTTAACGTCGAGCGTCGGAACCAGGTTAAAAGACTGAAAAATGAATCCGATGCGGCGACGACGCAAGATGGTCAGGTCGCGGTCGGTCATCTGGGTGATGTCGGTGTCACCAATAAAGACCGCACCCGATGTTGGGGCGTCAAGGCCGGCCATGATGTGCATGAGCGTCGACTTGCCCGACCCCGACGGCCCCATGATCGCGGTGAATTGGCCGCGGCGCACGCCGACGCTCACGTTATCGAGGGCGCGCACTTCGCCCTCGCCCGATCCGTAGGTCTTGGTGAGGTGTTGTACGCGGGCGGCAAGGCCCAGATCGCTCGAAGTAATTTCCATACCTCAACGGTAGAAATAACCTGGCGGTCTCCGCGTCGGCCTCAGGGCTCATCCGCATACATCGCAAGGATGATGTTTCACGTGCAACCCAGGGATGATGTGGGGTGCGTACTGACCGTCTGAGGCGCGTGCGCTTTAGTGACGAAATGTCGAACTCGGTGGGGTGGAACGGGCGTGAGAGCGGTGCCATTCGGCGTGTTACAGCAACCTGTTCGACATTTGGTGAGTCGGGAGGTCCGCACGGCGGGCGCGCTTCGTCTCGCTACGCTCACTCACCGGGCGGGGGCGGAACCGCGGGCCGGGAACCCTAGGCGAGGCCGTGCTCGAAGGCGAAAACCACAAGCTGCACGCGGTCGCGAAGCTGAAGCTTGCTGAGAATGCGGGAGATGTGCGTCTTCACTGTGGCTTCGGAAAGGTATTCGCGTGCCGCGATTTCCGCGTTCGACAGCCCGCGTGCGGCCAGCGCGAAGATGTCGCGCTCGCGATCGGTGAGTGTTTCGTAGTCGGCAGGCAGCGCCCGCGGAGCCGGAGCCGAAAACTGGGCAAACAGCTCTCGTGTCGCAGCGGCAGCAATCACGCTCGAACCCGAATGCACGGTGCGAATAGCCGCCAACAGAAACTCCGGGTCGGCGTCTTTCAGCAAGAACCCGCTGGCTCCCTGCCGAATCGCTCGCGCGGCCGCCTCATCGAGGTCAAACGTGGTCAGCATCACGATGCGCGGCGGGTTGGGCTTCGCGAGAATTTCGGCGGTGGCCGCGAGACCGTCTTTCACCGGCATGCGAATGTCCATCAGCACAACGTCGGGTGCCGTCTCCGCGACCACCGCGAGCGCCTCATCACCGTCGCCGGCCTCGCCCACAACTTCGAGGTCGGGCTGCGACTGAATCAGCATGCGAATGCCCGCGCGAAAGAGCGCCTGGTCATCAACCAGCACCACCCGAATACTGTCGCTCACACACTCTCCTGCGTCGATGGTTCCGTCACCGACACTACCTCGGTCACCGGAATCGTCACGGTCACGGAGAAGTCGGAACCACGGTGCTCAGCTTCGAAGGTTCCGCCGACGAGTGCGGCACGTTCGCGCATGCCGATGAGCCCATGGCCGCCCGGATTCGTGGCGTCATCTGTTGCCGCCGCGTTGCGCACACGCAGGGTGATCTCGCGCGGATCGAAGGCGAGCGAGACGTCGACAACGGAACCATCGCCGTGGCGGAGTGCGTTGGTGAGCGCCTCCTGCATGATGCGGTAGATCGCGAGCTGTACCGACGCGGGCGGTTCAACTCGCGGCGTGGGGTCAACGTTGATTCGCAGCTCAACCCCGGCGCCGCGCACCTGCGCGTACAGTTCTTCCAGGTCGGCGAGGGTCGGCTGTGGCCCTTCGGCTTGCGAGTGGCGCAACTGAGTCAGCAGCAGGCGAACGTCGGCGAGCGCAGAGCGCGCGGTCTGGCCGATCGTGGCTAACGCTTCCGCGGCAACCTCGGGGTGGGCCGCGGCCGCATAGCGTGCGCCGTCAGCCTGAGCGATAACAACGGCGAGCGAGTGCGCCACGACATCATGCATATCGCGGGCGATGCGGGTGCGCTGCTGCTCTGATGCCGCGAGCGCCTCGGCAACGCTCGCCTGCCGTTCCGTTTCGATCGCGGCTAAACGCGTGCGTTTCAGCACACCGAGCGTGTAGCTGAGGCCGAGTCCGAAAGCCGAAGCTGCCCACGTCAGCGCCACCATGAGCGTGAGGGGCGCGAGCACGTCGTTCAGGGTTTGCGAGCCCTCAAGGCCGTACACATAGGCGCCGACGACGAGGTAACCGGCGATGGTGGTGGCACCGACAAAAACCGAGACCAGCCCCAGCCGGCGCACGCGGGGTGACCCATATGCCGCTGTGGCGTACAGCACCCCGAAAATGGCGAAGTTGATCGCCATCGGCGGCAGGCCAAACAGCATTTGCACGATCGCTCCCACCCACGCGATCGTGAGAGCGAGCGCGGGCGAGAGCCGGCGTAGGCCTAGTGCCGCGGCCATCAGAATGCTGACGGTGACGGCAGACCAGTCAATCTCCGTCGCCCCGCTTCCTGCTTCCCACACCAGCGGGTAGAGCGACACGGGCGAGAAGATCAGCCACACGACGAGAGCGGCAACAACATCGAAGATGAGTTGCTTGCGGGTCAGAGTTCTCAACATCGCTCCCAACGCTACGCGCTCACGCGGTCAGGCACATCAGCCTGGAGATGTATCTGCCCGGTCAGAGCACAGCATTCGCCCCTAGACTGGTGACGATAACCATTCACCCTGCCGCTGCGCCTGAGCACCAGAAGTGCGAAAGCGTGGTGCTCCGCAATGACGCGGCGGCCTGAGCCTCGAGATCGGAGGTTCCCATGTCCATTAGCCAGACACGCAACGAGGTTGCACCCAAGGCCATCATCGGTGAGCCCGAGGTTGTCGAGGATGGCCGCGCAGCCGGTGTGGAGACGTCGCCTGAGTGGTTGGCGTTGAAGGCCGCAGCCACGGCACTGCAGTCTCTGCAGGTGAAGGATGGTTCCGTCCCTGACGCGGCGAATCACGAAGCCGCACGCGAGCACGTCGCGACCATCACCGCATCGGTGACGGCGCTTGCTCCGCTGTTTCCGCATGACGCTGAGTACTTGTCGGCGCTCGTCGTTGACTTTGACCGCTGGGTGTCTGAAGGTTTCGTCGTTCCCGATTTCCTCGACTCGCTCGTCGCCTTCCAGCCGCAAGAGCACCGCGTTGATGGCTTGCGCCACCTTGTGGTGTTTCCGATGTACACGCAGAATGGCTCACCTGACCGCCACGTTGAGGCGCTCATCGTTGAGGTCATTTGGCCGGAATTCATCGCCGAGCTGGAGGCGGGCGACTACGGCAACAAGCTGTTCGTTTCGCTGCGTCTGATCGACTTCACGTCGGGTTACGACACGAACTCGGCCGTACTGTTTCCGGAGACCGTCGCGATGCGGGAGATTCCCACGTTCACGTGGGGTGCGATCTTCCAAGACCGTGAGGCGGCCCGCTACCGCCGAGTCGTGCGCGAAGCGGCCGAGATCACGAAGCTCGAGCTGCCGGAAGACGCGGCCCGCATGCTGGAAGACCAGGAGCTCGCCGAAAAGACGTTCGTCATGTGGGACATCATCCACGACCGCACGCACATGCGCGGCGACTTGCCGTTTGACCCGTTCATGATCAAACAGCGCATGCCGTTCTTCCTGTACTCGCTGGAAGAGATGCGCTGTGACCTCACGGCGTTCCGCGAGTCGGTCGCGATCGAGCGTCGCCTTGCGGCACGTGTCGACGCGGGCGATGAGCTGTCGGCAACCGAAACCGAAATGCTCGAGAAGGCGAAGCTCGTGCAGTACGCGGTGCTGTTTGACCGCGTCTTCCGCTTCGCACTGACCGGTTCCCGCGTGCGCAACTACGACGGCCTCGGCGGTCAGCTGTTGTTCGCGTGGCTGCACCAGCGCGGGGTCTTGCACTGGACCGACGTGTCGCTCGCGATCGAGTGGGACCGCCTGCCTGATGCCGTCGTTGAACTGGGCGATGCGATTGACGACCTGTACTGGCGCTCGATCGACCGCCCGAAGACGGTGCACTGGTTGGCAGCATACGAGCTGGTGAGCAAGACCGTCACGCCGCACCCGGCATCGAAGTGGAACCGTGGGCTGAGCGAGGAGATTCTCGCAGGGCCCCCGAAGGGCTTCACTGACGCCGTGCTTGACGACGAATTTCCGCTGTCGATGTTCTTCGAGGCCCTCGACAAGAAGATGGCCGACGTCATTGCGTCGACCGCTGGAATCCGCGGCACCGACTAGTCGCTGACGGAACCATCAGCGTGGGCCGGGAGGGAATGTTTCCTCCCGGCCCACTTTCGTTGAGCGATTCGGAATAGATCGGCGTGCGGAGGAGTTTCAGTGACCACGTGTGTCACGAACCGTCATCGAAAGTCTCGATACATCCGAAAGCACACGTATCGTGAGATCACCCCACACAGCTTGGGTTTCCCTACCCAATTTTTAGGAGCGCATATGCCTCGCAAAATTGTCACGTCCCTCGCGGCTGTTGCCGCCGCCGGTCTTCTCCTCTCGGGTTGCACCGCTGCGTCCCCCGAAACGCCTGGCACGTCGGACGGCGGATCCGCATCGAGCAACGCCACCTTCACGTACGCCATCGGCGGCGACCCGATGTCGATGAACCCCATCAACCTCAACGACCGCTGGGGGCTGACGTTCGCAAACATTGTGTACTCCCCCCTTGCCCGCGTCGAGGCTGACGGTACCGTTGTCAACGAACTGGCCGACACCATTGAGCCGGCCGACGATGGCCTCTCGGTAACGGTCACGCTGAAAGACGACCTGAAGTGGTCTGACGGTGAGCCCATCACAGCTGAAGACGTCGTGTTCACCTACACGAACAAGGCTGTTCGCGATAACGGCAACGCCGACCTGCTGTACGTGGGCGACCAGCCGATCACCGCGTCTGCCACAGATGACAAGACGGTGGTCTTCACGCTGCCCTCGATCAGCGCGGCGGCAATCAGCAACATTGCAACCGAGACGTACATCATCCCGAAGCACATCTACGGTGACGTGACCGACTTCTCGGTGACCCAACTCGATCCCGCAGCCATTGGTTCCGGCCCCTACAAGCTCGACGAGTACAAGCCGGGCGAATACCTGAAGTTCTCTGCCAACGAGAACTACTACGGCGACGCCCCGCACATTTCGAACCTGATTCTGCAGATTCTGACGGATGCTGACACGGTCAAGACCGCGTTGCAGACCGACCAGGTATCGGCATCGTTCGTGACGTCCGCGCAGGTCGCGGAGTTCGACGGAACGAACGTCAGCACCTACCCATACTCCGAGGGTCGCGTCGCGTATCTCGGCGTCGAGGCAGAGAAGCCAGCCCTGGCCGACGCCAAGGTTCGTCAGGCACTGTTCTTCGCGCTGGACCGCGCCGCGCTGTCAGATGCGGCGTTCTTGAGCGACGAGTACTACGAGCTCGCCTACACGATTCTGCCGCCGAGCAACCCGTGGGCAACGGAAGATGTTGAGAAGTACAACCAAGACGTCGAGAAGTCGAAGCAGCTGCTGGCTGAAGCAAACGCGAGCGATCTGAAGCTGACGCTTGGCTACATCGGTACCGACCCGGCGCAGGTGGCTGAGGCGACCCAGATTCAGGAGCAGCTTGCTGAGGTTGGCGTCACCGTCACGCTCTCCGGTGTTGACGCATCGGCCCTGTACGCCGAGCTGGAGAAGGGGGCAGACAACAAGTTCGATCTCTTCCTCGGTGGCTACATCATGGGTCTTGAGCCAGACGCTTACTCGGCGCTGTTCCGCACGGGCGCATCGGCGAACTACTTCGGATACTCGAACCCCGAGGTTGACGCCCTGTTCACCGCAGGCGTCGCCGAGCTTGATGAAGCCAAGCGTGGCGACATCTACGACCAGATTCAGGCGAAGATCCAAGACGACGCGGTCTTCTTCCCGATCGCTGACAACAAGAAGATTATTGCGATGAGCAATTCCTTCACGGGTATCGAAGAGGCACGCCTCGTGCCGATTTACTCGCTGGAGAACTTCGGCAAGCTCGCCGTTAAGTAACGCGAACATGCGGGGGTCGGCATGCGCCGGCCCCCGTCTTTGTGTTTTAGGGTGAGCAGAGGAGGAAGAGTGCTCGGTTTCATTGCCCGACGATTAGCGCAGGTTATTCCGCTGCTACTCGTTCTCAGCATGGTGGTGTTCTTGCTGATCCACTTGGCACCGTATGACGTCGTTGATTCATACACGACACCCGCGATGTCGGAGGAGACCGTCGCCGCCATTCGTGAACGGCTGGGCCTGAACGAACCTGTGTGGGTGCAATACGGCGCCTGGCTCGGCAACGTTTTGCAGGGCAACTTCGGCAACTCCCTCGCCACCGGCTTGCCGATCGGCGATGAATTGGCTCGCCGTATTCCGAACACCATCATTTTGGTCGCTCCCGCCTATCTCACCGCTCTCGTGCTCGCGATTGTGCTGGGGCTCGCCGCTGGTAGCCGCAAGGGCAGCCTGCTTGACCGCATCATCGACAGCATTTCCTCCATCGGTATCGCAACACCGTCGTTCTGGTTCGCCCTGCTCGTGATGTTTGTGTTCGGATACGTGTTCCGGTTGTTCCCCGTGTTTGGCATGCACTCGATCGGCAAGGAGGGCGATGTCGGCGACCTGCTCCTGCACCTCGCGATGCCGTACTTCGTGCTCGTCGTCGCGTTTTTCCCCGACCTCACGCGCTATGTGCGCTCATCGACTATCACGCAGCTCGACGAAGACTACGTGCAGGTACAGAAGGCATACGGCGCCTCGAATGGCTTCATCCTGCGCCGTCACGTGAGCCGCAACATTCTGTTGCCGATCATCACGCAACTCGGTCTCGCGCTGCCGCTGCTCGTCACCGGCGCGATTGTCACCGAAAGCATCTTCGCGTGGCCAGGCGTCGGCCTCTACATTTTGAATGCGACGGCGGCCCTTGACTACCCGGTGATTCTCGCCGTGCTCCTGCTCTCCGCCGTGCTGGTCATGCTCGGAAACCTCCTCGCCGACCTGCTCTACGTCGCGGCCGACCCGCGTATCCGTCTAGCAAAGAAGGCGGCATGATGTCTCAGACCACCGTGAAAGACACCGCACTGCGCCGGTTTACGCACAACCCGGCGGCGATGACGGCGCTCATCGTGCTCGTCCTCGTGACGATCGCATGCTTTGCCGCGCCCCTCTTGCCGCACTACGGCGAGAAATCCAACCTCGACGCCCGCTGGCTCCCGCCAAGCGGTGAGCACTGGCTCGGCACCGACGAGCAGGGCAAAGACTACTTCACCCGCGTGCTCGATGGCGGCCGCATCACCCTGTTCGTCGGTTTTGTCGCAACCCTGGTGTCGATGACGGTCGGCGTACTGGTGGGCGTGTGCGCGGCGTACTTCGGCCGCTTCGTCGATGAAACCCTCATGCGCTTCGTCGATTTGATGACGGCCGTGCCGTGGATGGTCCTGGTCATCGTCGCCCGCGCCTTCTTCCCGCCAGGACTCTGGACGATCATTCTCATCATCGGCGCCCTGAGCTGGATGTCAACGGCCCGCCTCGTGCGCGCCGAAGCGCTCTCGATCAAGGAGCGCACCTTCGTCGGCTACGCCAAATACATTGGCCAAAAACCCGCTCTGGTGATCTTCCGTCACATTCTGCCCGGGGCGATCGGAACCATCATTGTCGTCTCGACGGCGACGGTCTCGGGTGCGATCATGACGGAATCAGCCCTCGGTTTCCTGGGCCTGGGTGTTCCAGCACCGCTCGCCTCGTGGGGCTCGCTGCTGTCGACGTCGAAGGGGCAGCTCGCCACGGCACCGCACCTGGCGATTGTTCCCGGTTTGATGATCGCCATCACCGTGTTCTGCATCAACGTCATCGGTAACGGTCTGCGGTCCGCGATCATGCGGGAGGAATCGCGATGAGCCTGCTTTCCATCTCACACCTGAACGTCTCTATCGGTCAGCCCGATGGTTCCGTCGCGCACATTCTGCACGATGTTTCCCTCGCCGTTGACCGTGGCGAAGTGCTCGGCATCGTCGGTGAATCCGGGTCAGGCAAGACCATGCTGCTGCGCGCGCTGATGAAAATCTTGCCGCCGCGCGGAGTCGCCACCATGGACGCGCTGGAGTTTGACGGGCGCGATGTACTGCCGACGTTTGCGCGTGAGCGGCTGCCGCTGTCGATGGTCTTTCAAGATCCGCTGACGTCTTTCAACCCGCTGCGCAAGATCGGTGGGCACCTCACCGAAGTCGTGAAGCGTTTTCAGAAGGTTTCTGGTTCCGCCGCCCGCACGCGTGCCGCAGCCGCCCTCGATCAGGTGGGTATTCCGCACCCGAAGCGCGTGCTGAACCAGTACCCACACGAACTATCTGGCGGCATGCGTCAGCGTGTCATGATTGCGATGGCGCTGCTGTCGGAACCAGAGGTGCTGGTCGCTGATGAGCCGACGACCGCACTGGATGCCACGATTCAAGCGCAGATTCTGTCGCTGCTGTCGTCGTTGCGCGCCTCTCGCGATCTGACGATTGTAATCGTGACGCACGATCTGGGTGTCGTGGCGGCGCTGTGCGATCGCGTCGTCGTGATGAAGGATGGTCGGGTCGTCGAGACAGGCCACGTTGAGCAGGTCTTCGCGAACCCGGAGAACGACTACACCAAGACGTTGCTGGCGGCGATTCCGCATGTCGCCGCGCTCGATCTGGCTGACAGTACCGACGCCGCTGAAACGGAGGCGCGTGATGTCTAACCCGCTGATTTCCACGGCATCGCTGTCGAAGGATTTTGTCGTGCGCCAGCGCGGACGCAAGTCAGTCGTCTCGGCCGTGCGTGATGTGTCGCTGGAGATCGCTACTGGCGAGACCCTCGGCGTCGTCGGTGAGTCTGGCAGCGGAAAGTCCACGCTCGGTCGATGCATTCTGGGCTTGGAGACTCCGACAAGCGGCACCGTGACGTTTGACGGAACCACGTTGACCGGCCTCGGTGCGCGGGAGTTGCAGGGGCATCAGCGTGACATGCAGATCATTTTTCAGGATCCGTACTCGTCATTGAACCCGCGACGCACGGCCCTGCAGCAGGTGATGGAACCACTCGAAGTTCTCACCGACCGGGCCGATATGCGGGCACGTGCGCTGGCAGCGTTGGACCGCGTCGGCATTTCGGCTGCGCAGGCGGAGCGCCTGCCGCGTTCGTTCTCCGGCGGTCAGCGCCAGCGCATCGCGATCGCCCGCGCGATCGTCGTGCGCCCCCGCTTCATCGTGTGTGATGAGCCGGTATCGGCGCTGGACATGTCCATCCAGGCGCAAGTGACCGAACTGTTGCAGGAGTTGCAGCGCGACCTCGGCCTCACGTACCTCTTCATTTCGCACGACCTCTCCGTTGTGCGCGAAATCGCAACCCGCACCGCCGTGATGTATCGCGGTCAGCTCGTTGAAGTGGGCCCGACCGCGGCGCTTTTTGCCGAACCGAAGCACGCATACACGCAGCGTCTTTTAGACGCCGTTTTGGTTCCGGAACCTGCCGTTGCGCGGGAGAGACTGGCGCACTTTGGTGCGTCGGTACGGTCGCCGCTCGACATTCCTGCCGACGCTCAGCTCGTCGAGGTCACCCCCGGCCACTGGGTGCGCGAGGCGTAGCTTTTAGCGGAGGGCGTTAGCGGAGGGCGCCGACGCTGGCGAGGGCGAGGCGCACGAGTGTGCCGCGACCGCCCTCCATTTCGGCGCTCAGCGACTCGGAGGATGCTTCTTCCGGAGTCATCCACGTCACTTCCAGCGCATCTTGTCGCGGCTCGCAGGTTCCGGTGACCGGAACCACGAAGGCGAGAGAAACAGCGTGCTGCCGGTCGTCGTGGTACGCGCTGACGCCAGGAATGGGGAAGTATTCGGCGACCGTGAACGGTGCCGGCTGCGGCGGCAGCAGCGGGAAGGCCATCGGCCCCAGATCATTCTCTACATGGCGAAACAGCGCGTCGCGCACGGTCTCTCCGAAGCGCACGCGGCCAGACACGATTGTGCGCGTCATCTCTCCCATCGGCGTTGCCCGCAGCAGGATGCCAACCTCGGTCACCGCTCCGGTGCCGTCTTGACGAACCGGAATGGCTTCAACGTAGAGAATCGGCAGGTGCCTGCGCGCTTCGGCGAGTTCGACTTCGCTGAGCCAACCGGGGTTTGCTCCGGGCGCGTGGAACTCATTTCCCAGCCCGAACCCTGCAAGCGGGTCGCGCGGAGTCTCGTCGTTCGACTCGTTGGGATCCGGATCCGGAGTGCGCACTGCCATGGTTCTTGTATACCCGACGCATCGGATATTGCGGAGGGTTTCGGCCAACGGCGAACGAACAGATCAGCGGTCGGCTGCACCCGTCGGGTCGCACGACCGTCGTTTTGCGACGTCGTCGTTTTGCGACGTCAGTTGCCAGCTCGCGCGCGCCAGGCCGCAATGATCTCGCGCTCGTCCGCAGCGGCAAGCCCCGCATCGCCGCCGTTGTTGCCACGCCACCACATGCCGTCGCGGAGCGTGTCGGCGAGCGGGCGCAGTTTCAGCCCGGCAGCACGCGCGGCCGCAACACTGCGTGCGCTCATCGCCACATTCTCCGAGCCCGGAATCCACAACGGCAGCGACTTCTCCCCCGCCCACGGATTCACCCCCTGCTCTTGCAGAAACTCCGCTGGCATGGGCAGGATGCGCGGCTCATCAACGCCCGCACCACCTTCAGCAACAGCGACCTCGCGGGCCACGGCGAGGTGCTCACCAAACGTGAGTTGCTCACCCAGCAGGTTGAAGGTTCCGCTCACTTCCGCGCTTGCGCAATGCACGAGCCAGGCAGCGAGATCGCGCGCATCGATGACCGCGCAGGTGAGGTCGAGGGCATCCGGAACCACGATGTGCGTGCGATCGACGGGGTGCGCGAACCGCCAGGGCCAGTAGGTCGTGCGGCCGGTCGCATCGCCCGGGCCACCGATGAGACCGGGGCGCGCGATGACCGAGCGATCGGCACCGAACGCGGCGAGCACGGCGTCTTCTGCGGCAACTTTGGCCTCGCCGTACTCGGCCATCGATTGCATGGTGTCGGCTTCCAGCGCGGGCAGTCGCTCGGCCGTTTCGTCGAGGCCAGCCTTGGCATGGCTCGCGTACACGCTGATCGTCGATACGAAAATGTACCGCTTCGCGCTCTCTTTCAGCGCCGCCGTTGCGCGCCGCACGTGGCCGGGCTCGCCGGCGACGTCGATGACGGCATCCCACTGTTCGCCGGCGACGGCGTCGTAGGCGTTCTCGGTGTCGCGATCGGCGCGCACCGATCGGGCACCGTTCGGAACACCGCCCGACCGGGTGAGGCACGTCACCGCGTGCCCGGTCTCGAGTGCGATACGCGCCACGTGCGAGCTCACCCAACCGGTGCCGCCCAGAACCAGAATCTTCATGCGCTCAGCCTGTCATGCCGCGCGCTCACCGGCTACCGTGCGACCGATGAATGGCCCGGGCGGGTGGGTCGGGCGGCGTGTGGGCCGGGAGAAGTCCCGACTGTGGCGGTGTCGGAGGGGCATGGCAGGATGGTGGCCATGTCGAATATTCCCGCTATCGACCCCGATTCTGTGCTGTTCTCGGCCCCGGAGTCTGCCCGTGCCGGCCGCCCCGTCGTGCTGCTGTTGCACGGCTACGGGTCTGATGAGCGTGACCTATTCGGACTGGTTCCGCACCTTCCCGACGAGTTCGTCTACGTTGCTGTGCGCGCTCCTCTCACCCCGCCCTGGCCGGCACCGGGATACTCGTGGTACCCAATCGAGGGGCTCGATGGCCGTTCAGGCGAGCACGTCACATCGGGTGCTGAGGCGCTCCTGACCTGGCTCGATACCCAGAACTTCGCCAACGTTGGCGTCCTCGGTTTCTCCCAGGGCGGCGCCATCGCGCTCCACACATTGCGGCTTCGCCCGCAGTCCATCGACTTCGCCATCAATCTTTCAGGATATCTAGCGGCGGGCGAACTTCCCACCGATGCCGAGCTCGCGGTGCTCCGCCCGCCCGTTTTCTGGGGTCGCGGCACCCACGATCAGGTCATTCCACCGCACCTCATCGAGCACACCACCGCGTCGTTGCCCACCCTTGTTGAGCTCTCGGGCCGCGTCTACACGGGGCTCGGCCACGCCGTCTCCCAGGAAGAATTGCTCGACATCGCGGTCTTTCTCCGCAAGCGCCTCGACGATCTTGCTGACCCCGCCACCGAGGTTCCGGGACCAGCGGCTGACTCGGCAGCGCGCTCGTCGTCCCCTCAACCCCAAGACGACTCGCGCTAATCCTCGCCCGTTCTCAGCGGCGCTTAACTGATAACGGCGTATTGCCATCGGCAGCGTCCCGCTCCCACCATTAGCGGACCCTCCGCTCCCGCCCTTGGCCGAGTCCCGCTCCCGCCCTTGGCCGACCCTCGTTTGGTCTCGCTCCGCAGGCTCAACCTGCGGTCCGGTTACTCCTTGGCATCTCTCCGCGGCCTCAACCTGCGGTCGTGTTACGGCCGTCGCGCCAAAACGCGAAACTCCGGTATCTCGGCACCCCGTTTCGCGCCCGCAATCCAGTTATGCATGAGCCTTGCCAGTTACGCATGAGCGAACGCCCGGAAACACCGCGAAACGACCTGTTTTCCGGCCTGGAACGCGTTCCACTCATGCATAACTGAAACCGGTCATGCATAACTGGAAAAACGGGGTCATGCAGCCGAGCTTCCGGTGCCGCCCGAAGCGTCCGCGATTCGGGACGTTGCGCGACGAGTCGCGCTAGCCCGACCCCCGTTTGGTCTCGCTCCGCGGACTCCTCGGCCGCTCTCCGCGGACTCAACCTGCGATCCGGCTACGGTCGTCGCGCGAAGCCACCAAACGCGCGAGCGTCGACACGCCCGGAATTCGCTTTTCGGGCGTGTCGCGCGTTACGATAACTCCGCCCTGTTCGCAGAACATTGGAATGAAGTGACTGGAATCGACGCCCGCGCATAAGCGCTGATTCGTCGACCACTTCTGTGGCATCACTGCTTGACGGCGTGCATCGCACGCCCCGCAGCTGAGTCACACTGGCCTCCCCGATTGGGTGAGCCTCTTGGCGACGGCGCAGCGTATTCCGCGCCGGTCGCCAGCCTTTGCGCTTGGTGTGCCTGCGCATCAGAAATCGCGGCGTCGTTGCCACGCCGCTGAAACGGAGGCCCCCATGTTTAATCCCGCTGTCGTCATTGACAACCTCTCTTTTGCCTGGCCGGACGGCCAGGTTGCGCTCTCGTCGGTTTCCGGCAGCTTCAGCGCTGCCCGCACCGGATTGGTCGGGCGTAATGGTTCGGGCAAGTCAACGTTGCTACGTCTGATGGCCGGAGAACTCACGCCAACGACCGGGCACGTACGCGCTAACGGCTCGATTGCGATGCTGCCGCAACGGATTACCGCCGCGGCTGATCTTCCGGTCGCTGAACTGCTCGGCATCGGCGGCGCACTGCGCGCGGTGCGTGCGATCGAAGCCGGCGACGTTGATCCCGCGCACTTCGACACCGTCGGTGATGATTGGGACGTCGAGTCTCGCGCGCACGCTGCGCTCGCTGACATCGGTCTGCCGCCGGAAGCGTTGGAGCGCACGGTGGGCACGCTCTCCGGTGGCGAGACCATGCTCGCGGCGATCTCCGGGTTGCGGCTCGCTGGCGCCGATATCGTGCTCCTCGATGAGCCCACCAATAACCTCGACCACCACGCCCGCGAACGGCTGTACCGGCTCATTTCGGCGTGGCCCGGCACCCTCATTGTGACCAGTCACGACATCGCGCTGCTCGAACTCATGGATGAAACGGCGGAGCTGTACAACAACGAGCTCACCGTTTTCGGCGGGCCGTACTCCGCGTTTCGTGCGTGGCTCGATCAGGAGCAGGACGCAGCGCAGGCGGCGGAACGCGCCGCGAAAGCCGTCGTGAAGCGTGAAAAGCGCGTGCGGATTGAGGCAGAAACGAAGCTCGCCGGCCGCGAGCGCACCGCCGCGAAAGCCGAGCGAAACAAGCGCCTCCCGCCAATCGTGGCCCACAACCGCCGCATGCAAGCGCAAGTGTCGGCAGGAAAACTACGCGTCGATGCCCACGAAAAGGAGAACACCGCACGCGCCGCCCACGACACCGCGGAGCGTCGTCTGCGCGATGACGATTCGATCCGCATCGACCTGCCAGATCCGGATGTCTCGGCCGCCCGTCGCATCGCAACGCTTCGGGATGCGGAGCGGGAATGGATCATCCGCGGGCCGGAACGCGTCGCCCTCACCGGACGAAATGGCGCCGGAAAGTCCACGCTGCTGCATCGCCTCATCGAGCCAGAACAGTCGGAACCATCAGCTGCGTTGGCTGCGGAAGGGCTCACCGCCGCCATCACGGGAGAGCTCCACACTGACAGGGTGCGCTTCTTAAGGCAGAGCGATGATGGTCTCGACGACGAACGCTCGGCTGAGGAGAATGTGCGCGCCGCCGCGCCCCACCTCGCGGATCGCGAACTTCGCAATCGCCTGGCGCGGTTCCTCATTCGCGGCGACGCGATGATCAGGCCGGTGGCAACGCTCTCCGGCGGGGAACGTTTTCGGGTCGCGCTCGCCGCGCTCCTGCTCGCCGAGCCCGCACCGCAACTGCTGATTCTGGACGAACCGACGAACAACCTCGACATTGACACCGTCGACCAGCTCGTCGGCGCCCTGTCTGCCTACCGCGGCGCGATCCTCGTGGTCAGCCATGATCAGGCGTTCCTCGATCGCCTCGGAATCACTCTTACCCTCGAGCTCTCCGACACGCTCACCTCGGTAACGTGACCGCTACAACCAGCCTGGGTGGTTCCAATTCGCTCCCGGAACCACCCAGCGGGCCCGAATGTCGGAGGCAGGGATAAGAATGGTGGGGTGAGTGATGTTCTGAATCGATTCGGTGCGGCGACGCGCGAGTGGTTTCAGGGCGCCTTCACGAAGCCCACGACGGCGCAGACCGGCGCGTGGGAGGCAATTTCACGCGGCAAAAACGCCCTCGTGGTGGCCCCCACCGGTTCCGGCAAGACGCTGTCGGCGTTTCTCTGGTCAATCGACCGGGTGTTTCATGAGCCGCGCCCGCCGGGCCCACAGCGCACGAGCGTGCTCTATATCTCGCCCCTCAAGGCACTCGGCGTTGACGTCGAGCGCAACCTCCGCTCGCCGCTGATCGGTATTTCGCACGCGGCGCGGAGACTCGGAACCGAGCCGCCAGCCGTCACTGTTGGCGTGCGTTCCGGCGACACCCCCTCCAACGAGCGCACCAAGATGGTGCGCAACCCACCAGACATTCTCATCACGACGCCCGAGTCGCTGTACTTGATGCTCACGAGCCGGGCCGCTGACACGCTCAAGGGCGTGCACACCGTCATCATCGATGAGGTGCACGCGGTCGCCGCGACCAAGCGTGGCGCGCACCTCGCCGTGAGCCTCGAGCGTCTTGACAACCTCTTGGAGAAACCCGCGCAACGCATCGGGCTTTCCGCCACCGTCCGCCCCATCGATGAGGTCGCGCGCTTTCTCGGCGGGTCGGCGCCTGTCGAAATTGTGGCTCCGAAGGCGTCAAAAACCTTCGACCTCAGCGTCGTGGTGCCGATCGATGACATGACGAATCCGCCCGTTCCCGAGACGGACGGCGCCGATTGGTTTGACGCGGATGGCCCGGTACTCACCGAAGTCACCGGGTCGGTCTGGCCGCATGTCGAAGAGGCGATCGTTGACCGCATCGTGGCAAACACCTCAACGATCGTGTTTGCCAACTCGCGCCGCCTGGCCGAAAGACTCACGGGCCGGCTCAATGAGATTTACGCCGAGCGCTTGGGCCTCGGCATCGACGGGCAACCGCTCGATCTCGGAGAGCCCGCGGCAGACACCGGAACCAAGAGTGCCGGGCGTGCGGCTTCGTCGGCGACGAAGCCGAAAATGCCCGACATGATTGCGCAATCCGGCCTCAGCGCGGGTGTCGCACCCGTGCTCGCCAAGGCGCACCATGGTTCCGTCTCCAAAGAACAGCGTTCGCTCGTCGAAGAAGAACTAAAGAGCGGCCTGCTGCGCTGCGTGGTCGCGACGTCAAGCCTCGAGCTCGGCATCGACATGGGCGCCGTCGATTTGGTGATTCAGGTTGAGGCACCACCCTCGGCCGCGAGCGGTTTGCAGCGTGTGGGCCGCGCCGGCCACCAGGTGGGTGAGATCAGTCGCGCCGCACTCTTTCCCAAGCATCGCGCCGATGTTTTGCACACCGCGATCGTCACCGAGCGCATGCTGAACGGCCAAATCGAGGCGATCGCGATTCCGCAGAACCCGCTCGATATTCTCGCTCAGCAGACGGTCGCCGCCTCCGCACTCGAGTCGCTCCACGTCGAGGATTGGTTCGACACGGTCAAGCGATCGGCACCGTTTCGCAACCTGCCACGCTCCGCGTTTGAGGCGACGCTCGACCTCCTCGCGGGCAAGTATCCGAGCGAAGAGTTTGCCGAGCTCCGGCCACGCGTGGTGTGGGATCGCGACCTCGGAACCATCACCGGGCGCCCGGGAGCGCAACGGCTCGCGGTGACAAGCGGCGGCACGATTCCTGACCGCGGCCTGTTCGGTGTCTTTGTGGCGGGCGAATCGCGCGGCGCCCGCGTGGGCGAGCTCGATGAGGAGATGGTTTACGAATCACGCGTCAATGACGTGTTTACGCTCGGCACAACCTCATGGCGCATCGTGGAGATCACGCACGACCGTGTCAACGTTGTGCCCGCCTTCGGCCAGCCGGGCCGCCTGCCGTTCTGGCACGGTGATGGCCTTGGCCGACCAGCCGAACTCGGCGAAGCGCTCGGCGCCATGAGTCGCGCGCTGATCGCGGCGCCGCGTGAAAAGGCGGAGGCACGACTCGCGGAGGCGGGCCTCGACGAGAAAGCCCGCGACAATCTGCTTGCGCACCTCACCGAACAGCGCGAAGCCACCGGCACTCTGCCCACCGACAAGACCCTCACCGTTGAGCGCGGCAAAGATGATGTCGGCGACTGGCGCCTCATTTTGCACTCACCCTATGGCCGTTCCGTGCACGCGCCGTGGGCGCTCGCCATCGGATCCCGCATACGCGAACGCTTGGGCGTCGACGGCGCCGCCGTAGCCGGTGACGACGGCATTATCGTGCGCGTTCCCGATGCGGTGAGTGAGCCGCCTGGCGCCGACCTGTTCGTGTTTGACGCCGACGAGCTGGAGCAGCTCGTAACAGAAGAGGTTGGCGGATCGGCACTTTTTGCGTCTCGGTTCCGTGAGTGTGCGGCGCGGGCTCTGCTCATGCCGCGCGTCAATCCGCACAAGCGCACACCACTGTGGCAACAGCGGCAGCGGTCGGCGCAGTTACTTGAGGTGGCGCGCAATCACCCGACATTCCCCATCATTTTGGAGACGCTTCGCGAAGTTCTCCAAGACGTTTACGATCTGCCTGCGCTGCTGCGAATCACGCGTCAGATTGCCGAACGACAGATTCGTCTGATTGAGGTTGAGCCCGCGCAGGCGTCGCCATACGCGAAAGACCTGTTGTTCGGTTACGTCGGCGAGTTCATGTATGAGGGCGATTCCCCCCTCGCCGAGCGCCGTGCCGCCGCACTCAGCGTTGACCCCACGTTGCTCGGTGAGTTGCTCGGCAAAGTCGAAATGCGCCAGCTGCTCGACCCCGACGTCATTACCCAGTTCGAGGCCGAGCAACAGCGTCTTACCCCCGACCGCCGTGCCCGCGGCATCGAAGGTGTCGCCGACTTGCTGCGCGTTCTCGGGCCGATGACCGCTCCGGAACTCGCATTACGACTGCAGGGTTCCCAGGTGCCCGAAGACACCACCGCTCCCCCGCAGACCCCCGACAGCGACGACGCCAGCGCACCCCCGCACGACCCCGGGCATGCAACCGACGCTGAAGCAGCCGCGCTCGCGAACGCCCTGGTCGATGCCCGCCGGGCGATCGTCGTGACAATTGCTGGCGAGCAGCGTTTCGCCGCGATTGAAGATGCCGGCCGCCTGCGTGATGCTCTGGGCGTTGCACTGCCCGTCGGCGTTCCCGTCGCCTTCTTGGAGCCCCTCGCCGACCCACTCGGCGATCTGGTCACCCGCTTCGCACGCACGCACGGTCCGTTTGCCGTCGAGCGCATCGGCACCTGGCTGGGGCTCGGTGTCGCCATCGTGCGGCACACCCTGCAACGACTGGAATCGGCCGGGCGTATGCAGAGCGGATTCTTTCTCCCCGAGGGCCGCGGCGACGAAGCCGAGTGGTGCGACACCGAGGTGCTTCGTCGACTGCGTTTGCGGTCCCTCGCCGCCCTCCGTGGCGCCGTAGAACCGGTCGCCCCCGAGGCGTACGCACGGTTCTTGCCTGATTGGCAGCACCTCACACGGCCCCTGGAAGGCATCGACGGTGTCGTCGCCGCGATCGACCAGCTCGCTGGTGTGCCGATTCCGGCAAGCGCATGGGAGTCGCTGATTCTGCCGTCACGCGTGCACGACTACACACCTGCCATGCTTGACGAACTGACTGCGACAGGCGAAGTGCTGTGGGCGGGGGTTGGCGCCCTTCCGGGCCGCGATGGCTGGGTCAGCCTGCATCTTGCTGATTCCGCGCCGTTGACGTTGACGCCACCCCTGGGTGAGGTCGCCGAGGGCAGTCTCGGTCAACGTCTCATCAACATTTTGAGTGCGGGCGGCGCCTACTTTGCCGCACAGCTACGACAACTCTCTGACGCCGAGAACGAGCAGTCCGTGATCGATGCGCTGTGGGAGCTGGTGTGGGCGGGCCGCATCACGAACGACACGTTCGCGCCGCTTCGCACCCTGACGGGCGGGGGCAAACAAGCGCACCGCGTCACCCGCAAAACCCCGCGCGCCCGCTTGTACCGTGGTTCCGCCACCCGCACCAGCCTGCCAACGCCGCCCCGACCGCCGGCCCTCGGCGGCCGCTGGTCGCTGCTGCCGGAGGCGAGTGAGGAGAATGCGCAGCGAGTGGCCGCGACCGCCTCTCTGCTGCTGGATCGCTACGGTGTTGTCACGCGTGGCCCGGTGCAGAGCGAGCAGATTCCTGGCGGCTTCGCGCAGGTGTACCGCACCCTCGCCACGTTTGAAACGGCCGGTCACTGCCGACGCGGTTATTTCATCGAGAAGCTGGGTGCCGCCCAGTTCGCAACCAGCACGACCATTGATCGCCTACGCCAGTTTTCGCAGCTCAACGATCCGCCACCGCTGACCGCGATCACCCTGGCCGCAACCGACCCGGCCAACGCGTACGGCGCGGCACTCAGCTGGCCTGCCCTCGACGGCGTTAAGCACCGTCCCGGGCGTAAAGCGGGCGGCCTCGTCACACTCGTCGACGGCGAGCTCGTCCTGTATCTGGAACGCGGCGGCCGCACAGCCCTCGCGTTCACAACGGATGAGGACGTGCTCCGCGCCGCCACCGCAAACCTCGCCCAAACGTCGCGAGCCCGAAAGCTCGAGACGCTGACGATCGAGCAGGTCAACGGCGAGTTTGTCTACACCTCGCCCATCGGCCGCGCCCTGCGCGACGCCGGCTTTGTCGAGTCGACAAAGGGCCTCACGTTCCGCAAGGTGGGCCCCGGTGCCTGAGGGCGACACCGTCTACCGCACCGCGAACCACCTCGCGCAAGTGCTGATGGGCGCGACGATTACCGAGTTCGACCTGCGCGTTCCCGGCTCCGCCACCGTAGATCTCACCGGCCTCACCGTCACCGACGTGGTTCCGCGCGGCAAGCACATCCTGCACCACATCGGCGACTACACCCTGCACAGTCACTTGCGCATGGAGGGGTCATGGCACATCTATAAACGCGGAACCACCTGGCGTCGGCCCGCTTTTCAGGTGCGGGCTGTGGTGGGTTCCGACGCCGTGCAAACGGTTGGCTTCGACCTGTCTGGCGTCACCGTCGTGCCCCGCGAGCGCGAGCACGAACTCGTCGGGCACCTGGGCTCTGACCCGCTCGCCACAGATTGGGACGCCGCTGCAGCCGCAGCCGCCGTTGCCGCCGATGAACGCCCCGCGCACGTCGCGCTTTTAGACCAGCGCAACGTCGCCGGCTTCGGCAACGAATATGTGAATGAGATGCTGTTTGTCGCGGGCATCGACCCACACCGCGCCGTCACCATGGACGAAGCGTTTCGTCTGATGACAATAGGCGAGCGGATGATACGCGCGAACCTCACCCGACGCGGCCGCGTCTTCACGGGAGACGCCCGCCCCGGCCGCGCCACCTGGGTCTTCGGCCGCGAGCGCGAGCGCTGTCGCCGCTGTTCCACGCCGCTACGCGCCGACCAGCTCGGTGCCGACCCCACCAAGCTGCGCAACGTGTTCTGGTGTCCGCGGTGCCAGCAATAGCGGCCCAAAAAAGGGCGAGGTCGGAACCAGGCGGCTAGTCGGTCACCTCGAACAGCCCGTGGGCGCCGCGTTCCGCATCAACCATGTAGTGCGACACAAACGGATAGCTGCCCGCCTCGCTAAACTCCAGCTCGACAAACCCGCCCTGCGCCGGGGCGAGCGCGAGTGCTTGCGATCCGGTCGACGCCGACTGGTTCAGCAAGTAGGCACCCTCAAACCACACCGAGTCGAACTGCCCGCCGATGACGTGAAAACTTGTCGCGCGTTCAATGCCGGCATCCAGCACCCATACCCGCACCCGTTCACCAACGCGGGCGGGCAACGGGTAGGCGTCGTACTGTGCCGCAGCCCCGTTAAACGTGACGATGTCGGGCGTACCCGCTGCAATCTTGTCAACGTCGACCGAACCGCCAGTGAAGGTTCCGGCCTCCCCAATACCCAGGTAGTACTCGGACTGCACGAGCACATAACTGCGATCCACAGCGGGCAGGTCGTCAGGCTCGATGACGACCGCGCCATACATGCCGTTGGCCAGATGTGCGGTCATCGGCATCGTGGAGCAGTGGTACATCCAGATTCCGGCTTTCGTCGCCGTAAACGTGTAGGTGAGCTCTTCACCAGGCGCGATCGTGCGCATGGGCTCGTTGGGCGCGAGCGCCCCGGCATGAAAATCAATCGAGTGACCAAGTGACGCATCGTTTTTCAGCGTGATCTCGAACGTGTCACCCACCCGGCCGTGCAGCGTCGGCCCAGGCGCGGTATCGGCGAATGTCCACAGTGTCTGCGTCACACCCGGCGCCACCTCAACCTCGGTATCGCGCACCACGAGCGTCTGCTGGTGCGTCACCGGCCCTGCTGCCTGCGGCAACGGTGACAGCGCGGCGGGGTAGGGCGTGAATTCGTCGCTGAACGGTTGCATCAGATCGACCGTGGGCGTGGCGGAACCATCGGCCGGGTGGTGAGGTGCGGGCGCGTCGTCAGCAGCGGGAGCGCCGGTGGCAATCACGGTGAAGGTCATGCCCATTTGGCGGTGCCCGACGATCGAGCACCAGCCGTCAACGTCAGCGGTGATGATGCCGACATCAATGGTCTTTGACTCGCCGGGAGCGAGACGTGAACTGGTGACGCCATTAGCAAAGACGAGGTCATGAACCTGCACGTCGTCGGTGTTCGTAAGTTCGACGATAAGCCGCGTACCCACCGGCACTTCAACACTGGCCGGACTGAATCGCATGTCAGCTGCTGAGACCTGAACCGTCTGCACCGGGGCATCGGGTTGGGCGTTCGCCGCCGCACCACTGGGCGGTGACGCGATGGGAACAGGCGAGATCGCGGCGCAGACCGCGACGGCAAGCACGACCGCGAGGAGCCCCGCGACCCCCTGCCCCGCGCGCTTGCCTGACTCAATGCGGGCGGTGGCCGAGTCATCAGGTTCCGCACGGGGAGCGCGCGGCGCAGTTCCTGGTTCCGCTTTCGCCCGCCGCTGCGCCCGCATTGCGGCGAACATGATCGGCACGAAAGCGGCGGCCGCGACGAGATAGAGAATCGATACGACGACGAGCGTGAGGCTCGACACCGGCAACACGTAAACAAGAAGCGATGCGTTCACGATCGCAACGCGGGCGGCTGCGTACCGGTCAAACTGTTCGTTGCCTGCCTTGACCGCCCGTGGTCCACCACCGAGCACCACCGGAATCAAATAGCTCAACGCGCCGAGCAACACTTGCACGACAAAGCCTGCCGCCAAATACGGCACCGCACCGTGCACCACCCGGTGGGCGGCGGTGGTGACGTCGCCGTGAGCCAGCGCGACGATCATGCCGATGATGACGGCCGCGAGCGCGCCGGCCCACCACACGATTGCGGCCCCCATCGACATCGCGGCAAAACTCGTGGGTGGCGCTTGACGGGCGGCCCAAACGAGGGACACGGCGATCACGATGATCCCTGCCAGGTAGCTGGCGCCACCCGCCGCCAGCATGATGGTTCCGGCCACCGTCACCGAAGTGAGACTCGCGCCGATAGCGGCGACGACAACGCCGATCAGGAGAAGGGGAAGTGCCCGCGTCGCACCCCGGGCCGCACCCTCGGCTGCCTTCGTGCGCAGCACCGTCGGCCACAGCGTCACGACGGTGCCAGCGACGGCGAAGCCGACCCAACCCAACACGTTGATGATCGCGTGCGCGAGGCCGATGCCGGGGTCTCCCCCGCCGACGCCGAGCACGACAAGCACGCCCACCGTGGCGCCGAGCGCGAGCAGTGCTGCACCGAAAATGTAATAGCGAACGGTGCCGCCGAATCGTCCGGGCAGGCTCGCGCGCACGCGCCGCACGAGGATGCCCGCATGCCACGCCACCGCGCCGATGAGGGCGAGTGCACCGACGATAACCACGGGGGTGAGCTGGAGCGGCACCCCGAAAAGCACGAGGGCGGCGCCGCCATTGGCGAGTATGAGGCGAATGTCTTCCCGGCGACGCTCGAGCACGGTCGCTCGGGTGCGCAGAAGCGCGTACGAGAAGTACTGGCTCCACACCAAGATCGCGTGGGTGGCGGCCCCCAGCAAAAACAGGTGGATCAGGAGCCACCGCGGCATCGGGATGTATCGGTGTGTCAGTGCGGCCACAATCGCCAGCACGATCCACACCACGGTGGGAATGTCACGCATGACACGAAAGCCGCGCCCCGGTGCGTCGCCGGGGCCGGGGCCACGCGTTGTGAGCAGACTCACGATGCGCTCCGATCAGTCGCGCGCGCCAGGATCGCGCTCGTGATCGCCGTTGCGAAAAACAGTAGCAGCGCGATCGCGCCGAGCACGCCACCCCACTGTCTTGCCACCGGCCAGCCCATCGCATCGCCGCCCCAAATGCGCACGATCAGGGAGAGGTGCAGTAGAGCGACCGGAACCCAAAAAGCCGCCCGGTAGGGAAGGCGAATGGAGAGCACGGCAGGCAGAATCGTCGTCGCGTGCGCCATGATCATCGAGAATGTGTATCCCACCAGCACGGCGTGCACGACGGCGTCATATGTCTCGGTGCTGCGGGCCGGGTCTCCCGTGATCAGTAGGGTGACGCCGGCAACGGCCAGCCACACATAACCCGCCAAAATGCAGGCGGCCATGTACCGGGTGACGCCCGTGGCCTTAATGGTGTGCCTGGCGACATCGTGCTGAAGAAGCCACCAGGTCAACGACACCAGCACCGCACCCAGCGCGATGGCACCAGCCTGGGGCAGCGCGACCCCAATCACAAGCGCCGCCGTCACCGCCCATGCGTGAATCATCAGCCTGGTTCCGGCCCCCGCGCCCATCGTGATGCGCGCAAGTTCCACCCGCTCGGCGGCGATCGTCAGCACCAAAAACGCAATAAGCCATCCGATCACCTGCGGCATCGAGGCATCCCCAAGCCACAGAATGGCGCCAGCCGTGGCAAGCCCAGCGGCGAGCAATTGGGTGAGCAGGGCCGCATCGTATTGACGACGCCACAGCGGCACATAGACCAGCGTGAACGCGGCCAGTCCCGCGACCATAACGGCTTTGCCTACCGTGATCGGCAGGGCATCGACGAGCAGGAGAACGCCGCCGAGGCCGAGCAGGCCGGGCGCGATGAAACCGTACCAGCGGCCGAGCGCCGTGGCCCGCTCAAGGGAAACGAGGGTGGCCACGAAGCCGATCGCGAGCAACATGCCGTGCACGTCGGCGAGCCGGGCCATGGTCAGCGGCGCGGGAAGACCAAGCAGCAGGATGCCAGCGTTCAGACCCACGATGAGGGCGAAGGCTGCAGGCACCATCCAGGCCAGGCGCCACGGCCGTGCTTTCATGCCGATGTCCGCAACAGCAGCGAGCACGTGCCCGGCGCGGTGAACGGGAGGAGCTCAACGTCGAGGCGAGCACCCCGTGAACGCACGATTCCTTCGACCATCGCGGCGTGGGCGTCGCAGACGACGCGGTTGTGTCCTTCGGCTGCAGCCAGCAGCGGACACGCGTGGAGCTCAATCAGGGCATCGCGCGTGGCGGGCGGTTCCGTGTCGAGCGGCTCGGTTGGTGCGAATCCCTGTGCTTGCATGACGTGGCGCACAACACGACGAGCGGCGGCGTCATCATCGCCCTCCGCCGTGGCTCCGGCAGCGATCGCCTCGGCATCGGCGGCGAGCCGCTCACCCCAGGCCACCCCCGCGTCGTGCGTTATTTGGCGCACGTGCTGCGAGGTTCCGCCCGGTGCTGTCATCGCCCGAGCCAGCGCATCGGCCAGCATCACGGCGAGACCCGCATACGGCTCGCGGTCTTCCACGCGCACCGCAGACCATTCGATCGCGGGGCGCCCCCGGCCGGTCACGGGCTTGGTTGAGCGGCGGATGAGCCCCTCAACGTGCAGGCGTTCCAGGTGGCCGCGCACGGTGTTTTCATGCAGCGCGGTCGCGGCGGCAAGGTCACGAATCGAGATGGGCCCGTGCGCCTCAATCGCGCGCAGCACGCGCTCGCGCGACTGGCGGAGCCGAGAATCCTGCGAAAACGAAGGGGATGAGTCACCCACCATATTATTCACGGTACTTATTGTACTAAAATAGGTGCGCGTCTCTCTAGTCGGTGACGCTACCGATCAGAGACGCCAACAACAGCGGGAGGAATCACGATGGCGAATATTGAGATCCACGGCAGTCGCGAGGCGGCACTCGGAACCGCGCCAAGCGGTGGGTGCGCGTGCGGCGGTCACGACGAAGAACTGCCCGAGCTTGATGTGCAGACGATCCCGCATGCCATTCGGCACGCCGCGATTTTCGGTGCACTGGAATCGCTGCGGCCCGGGTTCGCCATGGTGATTTCGGCGACGCACGACCCGGTTCCGCTGCTCACCCAATTGAAAGAGCGTCACGCCGACAAATTCAACGCCACGTACCTCAATGAGGGTCCGGAACGCTGGCGCATTCTGATTCGCAACATCGAATCCTGAGGCCGATCAGCCCTTTGTGACGAGCGGCAATCATCGCTCGCCACAGCAGCCTGAAAGGTTGCTGAAGACGGAATGAATTCACCCGCATGCGGGTTACATCTCGTGAACCCTTCTCTTGGAGGAAAACGTGGGAAAAAACTACATCGATATCGAGGATGACAAGGGTCAGACCCTTCGATACCGCAAGCACGCCAACGGACGCGGACTCATCGCGCACGGCGCGAAGGTAGACGCCGACGCCATCGTTGAGGCGGGCGCTTATATCGAGCCGCACGCACACGTCGCCGCCGGTGCGCACATCGCACGCGGAGCCTGGATTGAACGAGACGCACAGGTCGGCCCCGGCGCCGTCATTGATGCGCACGCGCATATCGGACACGGCGCCGTCATCGGGCAGGGTGCTCGCATCGGCGTTCGCACGACGGTCGGTGAGGGCGCGAGCATTGCTCGTGGAGCCCGCATCGGTGACGACGAAATAGTCCACCCCGGCATGCGTATCGCCACCGACCGCAAGGGCCTCTGGCTCGCCGCCTAAACCACCACATACTCAACCCCGAGCACCCCGCGAGGTGCTCGGGGTTTTATGTCTCAAGGCATGGTTCCGCCCCCTCGGCGCGCAGCGCACGGCGCAACGCGCGCGGCTCAATAGAACGCGACGGCCCTCCCACGACACCGTTCTGCACGCACCCTCCCTGTTGTTCCCGAACCTTTCCGTTGTTCCCGAGCCTTTCTGTTGTTCCCTAACCCTTCCGGTTGCGCACGCATCTTTCCTGTTGTGCACGACCAAATTGACCAACCACGACGACACGCCGCCGTTCGCGCCGTTGCGAACCGCTCGATCGTGCAGAACAGAGAAAATGCTCGCGCGGGAGGCTGTTTGATCGTGCAGAACAGAGAATTTGCTCGTGCGGGAACGCTATTCGTGCGGGCCGGGAATGCGTCGCGGGCGCGGGTATGTGTAAGGTCGCCGTCGCGCGATGAAACCTGGGCGGGATACGCTGGGGGAATGAGTTCTGCGCGACGTGGGCCGGCGGGAAAGTCCGGAAAGCGGCCATCGTCGCACCCGAGAGGGGCGTCAGGCAAGGGCCGCGCGTCGAAGGGATCCGCACCGAAGGGCAACGCCGGAAAGAACGCCGCGAAGAGCGGAACCAAGAGCGGCGGAACCAAGAACGGCGCGGGCAAGAGCGGTGCGGGTAAGAACGCCCGCAATTCGCCGATCGTGTTTGATGTGGCCCCACCTGCTCCCCGCACGGAGCCGTTCCGCCTCGGCGTGGTTGCCGGCGCAACCCCGGGAAAATGGATCTCCATCTGGCGTGACCGCTACCCCGAGATTGACCTCGAGCTCGTCGACATCGACGCCACCGACCCGCGCGCAGCGTTGCTTGCGGGCGACATTGACATGGCGATCGCGCGCGAGCCCTTCTCCCATGACGACCTCCACGTGATCACCCTGTACGAAGAGGTTGTCGGCGCTGTGGTCAGCATTGACAGCGCGCTCGAGTCCGTACCCGAAATCACCGTCGACGATCTCGCCGGTGAAGTCATCATTGTTCCGCTCGACGACGCGGTGCATTTGGGACCCATCGCCGGCACGATCGAGCCGCGTTTTGACGCGCCAGCGACAACCGAAGACGCCATCGCAACGGTGGCGACCGGAGTCGGCATTGTGATTGTTCCGATGTCCATCGCACGCGCACACCGCCGTAAAGACGTCACCTTCCGGCCCATCACGGGGGCAAAACCCACCACGGTGGGGCTGGCGTGGGATCGTGCAAACGACTCGGACGATGTGCAGAACTTTGTCGGAATTGTGCGCGGCCGCACCGCACAGTCATCGCGCGACTAGCCGCAGCACTCCACAACGCGTTACGCACACCGCACGCCTAACACCGCACGCCGCACACCGTCAGTCGTGGGACATTACACAATCCCGCGCGCGAGCTCGATCCGTTCGCGAACATAACCGTCCAGCGGCGCATACCCACCCGCCGCTGACCAACGAATCATCAACTTTCCATCCTGCACGGCCAACGGTCCCGAGGTTCCGCCACCTGCCAGCGCCGAGAAGTCAATCGGCGTCCAGTTGTAGTGCACGGCACGCCCCTCCGGCACGCCGCCGCGGTAGGCCGCGAAGCGCAACTCATCCCGCTCACGCGCCGACAGCGCGGTGTATCCCTTGCGCGATGGTTCCGACGACCGCGCCACATCGCCCGTCGCCAGGACAGCGTCGGCCGTCACAAGCAGAGCGCCGAGGTGCCACGCTTCGCCGACCGCCACAATGCGCGCGGCACGCGGAATTCCGAGCATGCGTTTCGCTGCCCGATACTCACCGAGCAGCTCGGTCGGAAGATCGTGCAACTGTGAGCGGACCTCAGCGAAGAACGAAACGGGGTCGACGGAACCAAGAGCTGCAGTCACCACTCCAGGCTACGCGGTCACACACCGGGCACGGATTCGTCGGAAGAGGGTGAGAGAGGGAAGAATTGAGCGGAGAATGGAGCACGATGACTGACTTGACCGATACCGCCCGCCTGCTGATCACTTGTGACGACCAGCCAGGGATCGTCGCCGCCGTTGCGGGGCTGATGGCGCGGGTGGGGGCGAATATCATCTCTCTCGACCAGCACTCCACCGACGCAGAGGGTGGCAAGTTCTTCCAGCGGACGGTATTCCACATTGACGGTTTCGCAGCCCGTCGCGCAGAAATCGAAGCGCTGATCGCCAAGCTCGCGGCCGATTTCGGCATGGAGTGGTCGCTGCACGACGCGACCCAACGCAAACGGGTCGCGATCTTCGTCTCCCAGTACGACCACTGCCTGCTTGACCTGCTGTGGCGTACGCAGCGTGGTGATCTCGACATCGACATCACCTGCGTCGTGTCCAACCACACCGCCCTTGAGCAGTCGGTGGCCAACTTCGGTGTGCCGTTCGTACACATCCCCTCCAGCGACAAGGCCGCGATGGAGGCCAAGCAGCTCGAGCTTCTCGTCGGCAAGGTCGACCTCGTCGTGCTCGCGCGCTACATGCAGATTCTGACGGACGACTTCATCACGAAAATCGGCGCCCCCGTCATCAACATTCACCACTCGTTCCTGCCTGCGTTCATCGGCGCCAACCCGTACGCGCGCGCGAAGGAACGCGGCGTGAAGCTGATTGGTGCCACCGCGCACTACGCGACCGCCGACCTTGATGAGGGACCCATCATCGAGCAAGACGTCACCCGCGTCACGCACGCAGAATCGGCCGTCGAGCTGCAGCGCCGCGGTCAAGACGTTGAGCGACTCGTTCTCGCGCGCGCCGTGCGCTGGCACGCAGAAGACCGCGTCATCGTGCACGGCCGCTCCACCGTCATCCTGTAGGCCAGGCCGGGTGACGGAACCGGATGATTCTGTCGCGCAGTTCAGAGTCGGAACCAGAAGTTCCGGCACACACCCGGGCCCTTTTTAGCCGCTATAGGCAGCGGTACGAAAAGTAAGTGGAAACAGTAATGCGGCACGAGAGTGTGCCTCTCGTGCCGCATTCGCCTGTGTCTTAGACGACACCCATCGCGGTCATCGCATCGGCGACCCGAAGGAAGCCGGCAATGTTCGCGCCAGTGGTGTAGCTCCCGGGTGCGCCGTACTCGTCGGCGGTCTCCAGGCAGCTGTCGTGAATGTCTTCCATGATGGCGGCAAGACGCTGGTCGGTGTATTCGAAGCTCCACGAGTCACGCGAAGCGTTTTGCTGCATTTCCAGCGCGCTGGTCGCAACGCCACCCGCGTTGACGGCCTTGCCTGGCGCAAAACGCAGGTTCGGGTCTTCAACAAAAACGCGCGTGGCTTCCGGGGTGCACGGCATGTTGGCGCCCTCGGCGACGATGATGCAGCCGTTCTTCACGAGCGTGATGGCGGCCTTCTCGTCAAGCTCATTTTGGGTTGCACACGGCAACGCGATGTCGCACGCGACATCCCAGATCGAACCCTTTTCGACGAACGTTGCTTCGCGTTCAGCGACGTATTCGGAGATGCGTCCGCGACGCACCTCCTTGATCTCCTTCACGAGAGCAACGTCGATGCCGTTCTCGTCGACGATATAGCCAGACGAGTCGCTCATTGCGACAACCTTGCCGCCCAGCTGGTGCACCTTCTCCACCGCGTAGATCGCGACGTTTCCGGATCCAGAGATGACGACGCGCTTGCCTTCGAAGGAGTCGTTCGAGGCCTTCAGCATTTCGCGAACAAAGTAGACGGCTCCGTAGCCGGTCGCCTCGGTGCGCACGAGCGATCCGCCCCAGCCGATGCCCTTGCCGGTCAGCACGCCCGATTCGTAGCGGTTGGTAATGCGCTTGTACTGGCCAAACATGTAGCCAATTTCGCGGCCACCCACACCGATGTCACCTGCAGGAACATCGGTGTACTCGCCGATGTGGCGGTACAGCTCCGTCATGAACGACTGGCAGAAACGCATAATCTCGTGGTCGCTACGGCCCTTCGGGTCGAAGTCGGAACCACCCTTGCCGCCGCCGATGGGCATGCCGGTGAGTGCGTTCTTAAAGATCTGCTCGAAGCCGAGGAATTTAATGATGCCGAGGTACACCGAGGGGTGGAATCGCAGTCCGCCCTTGTACGGGCCGAGGGCGGAGTTGAACTCAACGCGGAAACCGCGGTTCAACTGAACGCGGTTATTGTCGTCCGTCCACGGCACACGGAAAATGATTTGACGTTCCGGTTCGCACACCCGCTGCAAAATTGCGGCTTCGGTGTACTCCGGGCGCTTCTGAATAACAGGAGCGAGGCTTTCGAAGACTTCGCGGACGGCTTGGTGAAACTCTGCTTCGCCGGGGTTTCGCGCCACGACTTCGTCGTAGATCGAGACAATGCGATCGTGTACAGGCGTCATAGAAACTGCAATCCAACTCTGTGCAATCACTTGCGTGCTTGCGTATTTTGGGGAGGGGCTCCAGGAGTTCCGGAGCGGCCCGCGGCCTCAATGCAAGCAGAGGATCGCTCACTCGCAAACGGCTTCTGCGCGCACGCCGCCCGGGGTCGAAAGGCGCGAAACGCGTCATGCCAAGGCATCGCCGGTGAAGCCGCAGTTCTCTGAGCATACCTCCCGACTCTCGTTGTGCCACATTGAGAGTCAGCGATCACGCTTTTATGACGAAACCGGAACACGCCCCCCGGTGGCGATGCGGCGACGGTAGGCGGAGGGCGATTCGCCTGTCAGCTGTTTGAACGTCCGCAGGAGGCGGTCCTCGCTACCGAAGCCGGAAAGGTGCGCGATCCGGCGAATCGAAAACGTCGGCTCGTTAATCAGCAACTGCTCAGCGTGCGCCGCGCGACGGTCGCGAATAAGCGTGGCGATCGAGGGCCCTCGCCCTTCAAACAGCCCGTACAGATAACGGCGAGAGGCACCGAGCGCGGCCGCGATGCGATCAGCGTCAAGCTCGACGTCTGTGTAGTTTTCGTCGATGAGTTGCATGGCCCGTGCGCGGGTCTTTTCGGTGACGTCATCAACGAGCAGATCGGAATCGTGAGCCGCCAAAATTCCGACGACGAGTTCAACGATGCCGGCTTCCAGCACGAATGCTTCGTCGTCAGTGGCAACATTGAAGATCCTGTCAGCCATGCTCATCGCGGTGTCGCAAAGAACACCTGCTTCCCATCCCTGCCCGTTGAGCTGGCGGGTATCCACGCCGCGCGACTCCAGGAAGCGGAATGGCAGATGCGCCACCGTGAGCACTGTTCCCGGCTGAGTGCGCGAATCGATCGGCCGATCCATCCGAAACGTCGCCACTTGTCCCGGGCGATGAACGAGTGTCTGCCCATCAGATGTGGCGGTCAGTTCGCCTCGATGCAGAAAGCCGAAGGATAGGTTCGTTGCGAACTCATCCGATAGGTGATCGTTCTCACGGCGAAAACTGAATCCGCCACCGCTGTAGCGGTATAGCGTCATGCGACGACCGCGCCAGATCTGAATATCGTCGCTACCCCCAGCGGCGTTACCACCCCACAACATGACCTCTGCCATGGCATACAGATCATCGAATGCCGAGCGCCCTTCGGTACGAAGGTCCCCCATACTCATGCACACCTCTCCCATTGGTGCTGTGACGACGCCGTCGACGTCGCCCGAGGGTAACGAAACAGCGATACCACGCAGCTTCGGGACTGCACGATGTGTGTCGTTGAACCCCCCAAGGTTCAATCAAGACCGAGCCTACAGGCAGGCACCGACGTCAGAGCATCGTTTTGTAGAGAAACCGAACAGCGTCGCGATTTCGTCGGGGAATTTTGGATTTTTCCGTGAATGGAGCCTGTTGTGCATTCACGTGGACGGGAACCTTTATTCGCGCCGCGATAGTGCTGCACTTGAGACAATGGAGAGGTGACCACATCTTCTCGCCCCGCCGCTCGCACGATCGTTCTCTCGTTTATCGCCGACCTGGTCTTAGTGATCGCATTCGCGGCTTTGGGACGAGCATCGCACGAGACCGAGGCGTTCGGCCCTGGCCTGGTCATGACGGCGTGGCCCTTCGTCACCGCGCTTGTCATTGCGTGGGCAGCGTCGTTCGTGTTTCAGAAGCCCACCGCCCTGGCCCCCACCGGCCTCATCATTTGGCTGGTCACCGCGGCTGGCGGCCTCGGCATTCGTGTGCTCAGTGGCGACACCGCCGCGGTGCCGTTCATCATTGTCGCGACCATCACACTGGCACTTTTCCTTTTGGGCTGGCGCCTGATCGTGATGCTCATCGCCAAGCGTCGCGCTCGCGCGATGCCCTGACCCGAGCGCTCGAAACGAGAACCGGCCCCACGTACGCGTGAGGCCGGTTCTCTGCTTACGCCCTGACAGATGGGATTGCGCGCTACAGGATGGTGTCGGTGAGGTGATTGGCCGTGCCGAACCGGTGGGCCGTCACAGATACCGCCTGCTCCTGCACAAATGGCAGCATTTCGATTCGTCCGGACTCGGTGACCGCGCCCGCGTAGATGGCGACATCGGGAGAACCGTTGGTCGCCTCAGCCACCAGCCGCGTGGTTCCTCCGATCAATCGAATGCGCGTGCCCATGTGGTCGGGTGCCGCCGCTCCCATGCGGGTGGCAAAGGTGACATCGTCTTCAACGGTGGCCTCACCGAGGATGTGTCCGGCGGCCTGGGCAATGTGACGCGGCACAGCAATGGCACTCGAGACGGTCACGGTGGCACCCACGCGCTTCGCGGCGCTGAGCACGCGCACAAGCGAGACGAGCGGCTCGCCCTCGCTTAAGCGCACGTGCACGAGACGTGGACGGTAGCGGAACACGTTGCGCTCGGCGGTAAGACCGGAGCGGTCACGGGCCACCCCAAACTCGTGTTGCCACGCGTGAGCGTCGCTTGCACAGGCCCGGGCGAGCATCGCGTGCTCGGCAGGTGTGCCGCTAAACGCGTCTTGAAGCGGGGTGATCGGCTCGGCAGGAGCAATGCGTGCTTCGGCCGGAGTCCAGTGCCCGAGGCCGATCAGGTAGTTCGGGCCGCCCGCTTTGGTTCCGGCACCGACGGCCGACTTCTTCCATCCGCCGAACGGCTGGCGCTGCACAATCGCACCGGTTGTGCCGCGGTTGACGTACAGGTTGCCCGCCTCGATGTGGGTAAGCCACTGGTTGATTTCGGTCGTGTCGAGCGAATGCAGGCCCGAAGTGAGGCCATAGTCAATGTCATTGACGATCGCGATGGCCTCGTCGAGCGTCTTGGCTGTCATGATGCCAAGAATCGGCCCAAAATACTCGACACGGTGATATTCGCTGCCGCGCTGTACGCCTTCGCGTACGCCCGGGCTCCAGAGTTTGCCGCTGTCATCGAGCTGACGCGGTTCGATCAGCCACTGCTGTCCGGGTTCGATCGTGGTCAGTGCGGTCTTGAGCTTGCCGCGCGCGGGCTCAATGATCGGCCCCATTTGTGCCGTCGCATCGTCCGGATAACCGACGACGAGAGAACTGACGGCGTCAAGCAACTGGTTCCGGAACCGTTTTGAGGTGGCAACGGAACCAACGAGCACGACGAGAGAGGCCGCCGAGCACTTTTGGCCGGCGTGACCGAAGGCGGAGTACACGACATCCTTCACCGCGAGGTCAAGGTCGGCGCTCGGAGTGACGATCATGGCGTTCTTACCGCTCGTCTCGGCAAGCAGCGGGAGGTCCTTACGGAACGAGCGGAACAGTTCCGCCGTCTCGTAGCCGCCGGTCAGAATGACACGCTCCACCGCCGGGTGGGACATCAAGCGCTCGCCCAGCGCGTTATCTGCCAGTTGCACGAACGACAGCACGTCGCGCGGCACACCCGCTTCCCATAGCGCTTCAACCATGACGGCGCCGGAGCGGCGGGCCTGCCGCGACGGCTTAATGATGACGGGGGAGCCTGCCGCGAGCGCGGCGAGGGTAGAACCTGCGGGGATGGCGATGGGAAAGTTCCACGGCGGAACCACGACGGTTAGTTTCGCGGGAGTAAACACGGCGCCGTCGACGTCGTCGAGTTCTTTTGCGAGTTCGGCGTAGTAGTGCGCGAAGTCGATCGCTTCGGAGACTTCGGGGTCTGACTGGTCAAGTGTCTTGCCTGCCTCGGCGGCAGAGATCTCCATGAGTTCCGCACGCCGTGCCTGAAGTGCGTCGCCTGCGCGGTGCAGAATCGCGGCGCGTTCGGCTCCGCTCATCGCGCCCCACGCGGTTCCGGCAGCCGTGGTGCGGTCAATGACGGCGTCAAGCTCATCCTCGGTTGAGATGATCGACGCGTCGACCGTTGCGGTGCCGAGCGTGCTGGTGGAAACGTTGCTGAGGATCGCGCGACCCCAGCCGCGGTTGGCGTCAACGGCAGGGTCGGTGTCCGGGGTGTTTTCGAAGTGGTCGGTTGGTGCCGCTGCTGCCTGCTGCGTGCGGTCTTGTACGCGGTGCGGTGCGGGAACCGCGGTATCGAGGGCGGCGAGCGAGGCGAGGAAGCGGTTCTTCTCGCGTTCAAAGAGGTCGGCGCTCTCACTCAGCTCGAACACGGCTGACATGAAATTGTCGCTGCTAGCTCCTTCTTCGAGGCGGCGAATCAGGTAGGCGATGGCGACATCGAACTCCTGCGGGTGTACGACCGGGGTGTACAGGAGGAGCTCGCCGACGTCGCGTTTGACCGCCTCCGCTTGGCTCTGCGCCATGCCGAGAAGCATCTCGATGTCGATGCCGTTGCTGACGCCGCGCTGCTTGGCGAGCAACCAGGCAAACGCGATGTCGAACAGGTTGTGACCGGCGACACCGATCTTGATATTACGAATTCGTTCCGCGTCGAGCGCGTACTCGAGTACCCGCTTGTAGTTCGTGTCAGAGTCTTGCTTCGTGTGCCAGGTCGCGACTGGCCACCCGTGGAGGGAGGCATCAACGTGTTCCATCGGGAGGTTCGCGCCCTTCACGACGCGCACCTTGATGCCCGCGCCGCCGTTGGCGCGGCGCACGGCAGCCCACTCCTGCAGGCGAATCATCGCCGACAGTGCATCTGGCAGGTAGGCCTGCAGCACGATGCCTGCCTCCAGATTGGTGAACTCGGGCTTATCAAGCAGCTTCGTGAAGACCGCGATCGTGAGGTCGAGGTCTTTGTATTCCTCCATGTCGAGGTTGATGAACTTCGCTGGCGTCGCCGCTGCCGCACGCTGAAACAGCGGCGTCAGGCTTTGCACGACGTGTTCCACGTCTTCGTCAAATGCCCACGGGGAGTGCGGGCTCACGGTAGATGACACCTTGATCGACACGTAGTCGACGTCGGCGCGCTCGACAAGCGCGATGGTTCCGGCCAGTCGGCGTCCTGCCTCCTTGCTCCCGAGCACAGCCTCGCCGAGGAGGTTCATGTTGAGACGGATGCCTGGCTTCTTGATGTGCGCGATCGCGGCACCAAGCTTGGCGTCGGTCGCGTCCACGATGAGGTGGCCAACCATTTTTCGCAGCACCGTGCGGGCGATCGGAACCACGACGCTGGGGAGAATAGGTGCCGTCACGCCGCCGAGACGGACAGCGGCACGCAACGGCCATGGCAGGAACGACGGAACCTGGGGTGCGAGCCGACGGAGGTTGCGGGCGGCAACGTGCAGATCTTCTGGACGCACAACGCCATCAACGAAACCGACGGTGAAGTCGAGCCCATGCGGGTCTTTCAGCACACCGGCAAGACGCTGACCTGAAACGTCAGGCGGGATCGACGCCGCCGTCTGTAGCCAGCGCTGAACAAGCGCGATGGCATCGTCAGCGAGCGCGTTTCGTTCGTCGGTGGTGAGTCCGGCGGCTCCGGAGTGCCTCGGGTTAGCAACGGCAGTCATGTCATTCCTCAGAAGTGGCATTGGGTACGTGTTTCTGAGTATGAGCACCCCGACGCATAAGCAAAAGCGACGAAAACTAATCATTAATAGTTAGCCTTGATTAACCATCAATGAGGAGGCCACCGTGCTGGATGTACGTCGATTGCGATTGCTTCGCGAAGTGCAGGTGCGCGGAACCATCGCTGCGGCTGCCGAGGCGCTCAACTTCACGCCATCTGCGGTTTCGCAACAGCTCAGCCTGCTGGAGCAAGAGACGGGTGTCGAGCTATTGCGCCGCGTCGGACGGCGAGTGCAACTGACACCGCAGGCAGAAATTCTGGCGCGGCACACGGAGGAGCTGCTCGACACGTTGGAGCGGGCCGAGGCCGATCTCTCGTCTTCGCTGACCACCACCTCGGGAACGGTGCGCATGGCGGTGTTCCAGTCCGCCATGCTGGCGCTGTTGCCCGCCACTCTCACGCGGATGCGCGAAGCGCACCCAGACGTGCGCGTTGAAATGACCCAGCATGAGCCCGAGACGGCGCTCGCCGACACGTGGGCTCGCGACTTCGACCTCGTCGTTGCCGAGCAGTATCCGGTGCATGCGGCAGCGTGGCATCCCGGTCTTGACCGCCGCGAACTTCTGCGTGACGCGATTCGTCTCGCTGTACCGCCAGGCGCAAGCGCCTTCGGGCCGCTCCGGAACCTCGGCGACGCTGCCGAGGTTCCGTGGGTCATGGAACCTCGGGGAGCAGCGTCCAGACACTTTGCCGAGCAAGCCTGCCGGAGCGCGGGGTTTGAGCCCGACGTGCGGTACCAAACCGCCGACCTGCAGGCGCAGATTCGGCTGATTCGGTCGGGCAACGCGGTCGCGTTCATCCCGGATCTGCAGTGGGCGGGCGAGAGCCCGACGTGCGCGCTTATTGACCTACCGACCGAGCCGCGACGCACCATTTTTACGTCGGCGCGCGAATCGAGCGCCGGCCGTCCGGCGATTGCGGCACTGCGGGCAACGCTGGAGACCGTCGCCCGTGAGCACGTGCCTGCTGGGTAAAGCTTCGGTCAGGTTTGGGTTTTCATCTTGCCGCGCATGTGGTGGAGCGGCAAACTACGATCCATGACCCGAACTCCGCTCGCGGTCGGCGCAGCGTTCGCCGCCCAGGGCTTTGGCTATGCCGCCCTGGTGACCGCACTGCCCTCGCTTCGCGCACGCACCGGACTCGACGATGTCGGGCTGTCGATCGTGTTGCTGTGCATCGTCGTGAGCGCCGCGGTTGGGTCGATGCTTGCGGATGTGTTGGCGGTGCGCGGCGGGAGTAGGTTGGCGTTGCGTGTGGGGCTCATCGCCGAGGCGTGCACGCTGACCGGCGTTGCCGTGGGAGCGGGGCCCGCCATCATCATCCCCATCCTGATTCTGCACGGTGTGGGGCTAGGTCTCGTCGACGCGGCGTGCAATATGCAGGGCTCACTCGCCGAGCGCGCCCATGGCACTCCGCTCTTCGGGCGATTCTTCGCGTCATCAACGATGGGTGGCATTATTGCCACCGTCGTGACGTCGGCCGCACTGACCGCCGGACTGATGGGGCAGGTTCCGCTGGTCGTGGCCGCCGCCATCTATCTCGCCGCCGGTCTGATCGCGGTGCGCTGGTTTGATCCGGAACGCGCGGCGCGGGTGATCAACGACTCGTCGCGGAAGCGCTCGCCGTTGCCGCGGGGCGCGATTATTGCTGTCGGCATGATCGTGTTTGCATCGTTCGTGATTGACGCCTCGCTTGCCACGTGGGCGACGGTGTATGCCGAAGACGACCTGCAGGTCGCGGCTCACCTCGCCCCGCTCTGCCTCGGGCTCTACCTCGGCGCTGTGTTCGTGACGCGCCTCGTGCTTGACCCGCTGCTGCGCCGCTTCGGTCGCCGTCGGATCGCTGTTGCGCCCGCGACGATCGGCGCAATCGGGTGCGCGCTCATGGTGCTTTCACAACCCGTCACGCTTGCGCTTGTCGGTATTGCACTGACGGGAGTCGCGTCGGGCGCGCTCACACCCATCGCGTTCGGGCACGCCGGAGAAATTCTGCCTGAGCGCAGCGATGAGGTTATCGCACGGGTCAACCTGTTTAACTACGCTGCCGCGCTCGTCGGAGCGGTGATTCCCGGAATCGTCGCCGAAGTTGCCGCGCTCAGCTTGGCGTTTCTGCTCCCGGCAGTGGTTGCGATCGCGTGTCTGCCGCTGATGCGTATTTTGAACGACCGGGTGGTGGCGACCCGCTAGCGTTCGGTGTCGCGCGAGCGCGCCGCCTTACGCGGAGTGGCATCGTGAATCGTGCGTCGGTCGACGACGTCAATGGTGATTTCGCGCCGTTCAAAAAGCCAGCCTGCCGCGGTGCGACGGTAGTCATCGGCGTACCGCAGAATCCACACCAAATCGCGCAGGCTGTCGTCGCGGCGTGACCGTGAAATGTGATGCGCCTCACACCGCGTGACGCCGCGCGCAGTGTCGCCGTCATATGCGCTGAGGTGGTGGCCGGTGATCGCGTGGCTCGTGACGACAAACGCGTCGAGCTGGGCGAGTTCTGCTTCAATTTCGGCTCGCCCCACAAGTTCACGCGTCGGGGTGAGCCGTTCAGGAGCCGACGGAACCATGAGAACGCCATCATTGGTGAAGAGCGTCGAAACGGTGGCAGCTTCGCGAGCGTCAACGGCGTACGCGTACGCGTTGACAAGGGCGGCAATGTCGGTGCGATCTGAGGCGGGAATCTCCACAAGCGTCATGCCCACACGCTACCCGGCGATGTCTGTGCGCGCGTGCCTCGTCCCGGTGGCTGAGCACCCGGGTGTCGCGGCCACTGTCATCTGCGTTCATCGCGCACCCCGCGCAAGAACCCTGGTTTTTTCTATTCTGTGATCTCGGGGGTGATCTTCTTCGCACTTGCCGAACAAAAGGGCCACACTCTTGCCTGATTTCCCCCTAGGGTGATTCTCACGCGCTCAACAGCGCTGGCTCGGTGCCCGGTCGATCTGACCGCTCACCCGCCGATGGGGCTCACTCTTCTCGTCGGTGAACCTGACGCGATATCTGCCGTCAGGTTCAAATCCTTCACTGCCGCGCTGCGGCATTCTTGGCGATCTCGCCCCGCCCGCAAGGACTCCGACATGACGATCATTGACCCCACCCGCACCACGACACCCGCAGAGCAACTCACGATCGACGCGCTCGAATACCACGAGCACCCACGCCCCGGAAAGTTGGCGGTGACGCTCACCAAGCCCGCCGAGAACGCGCGTGATCTGACGCTCGCGTACAGCCCGGGCGTCGCAGCTCCGGTGCGCGCGATCGCCGCCGACCTCGACGACGCCTACCGCTACACGAACAAGGGCAACCTCGTCGCCGTGATCAGCAACGGCACAGCGATCCTCGGGCTTGGTGCGCTCGGCGGTCTCGCGAGCAAGCCGGTCATGGAGGGCAAAGCACTCCTGTTTCGTCACTTTGCGGGCGTCGACGCGATCGACATTGAGACCGAGGAGCGTGACATCGACAAGTTTGTTGACGCGATGGCCGCCATCTCACCGACGTTCGGCGGCATCAACCTGGAGGACATCGCCGCCCCTGACTGCTTCGAGATTGAGCGGCGCCTCATCGAGCGGTGCAACATTCCGGTGTTTCACGATGACCAGCACGGCACCGCGGTGATCGCTGTTGCCGGTCTGCTGAACGCGATCGATATTCAGGGCAAGGACATGGCCGACGTGCGCATTGTGTGCGCGGGCGCCGGTGCCGCCGGTATCGCGACTTTCCGGCTGCTGCGGTCGGTCGGCTTCCCGGCCGAGCACCTGACACTCATCGACAGTCAAGGGGTCGTGCACGCCGGCCGCACTGATCTCAACGAGTTCAAGCGCGAATTCGCCCGCACCACCGACCACCGCACGCTGAGTGATGCGATCGCGGGTGCCGATGTATTCCTCGGCGTGTCCGGGCCCGGTGTACTCAGCGAAGACATGCTCCGTTCAATGGCCGAACGCCCCATTGTTTTCGCAATGGCCAACCCCGACCCGGAGATCTTGCCGCATGTCGCGAAGGCGGTGCGGAGCGACGTGATTGTCGCGACGGGACGCAGCGACTTTCCGAATCAGGTCAACAACGTGCTTGGCTTTCCGTTTATCTTCCGTGGCGCACTCGACGTGCGTGCATCGGCCATCACGGAGGAGATGAAGGTCGCAGCCGTGCTTGCCTTGCGTGACCTCGCCCGTCAGCCCGTGCCCGCTGAGGTGGAAGCGGCGTATGAGGGCGAACACTTCGAGTTTGGTCCGGAGTACATTCTGCCCAAGCCCGTCGACCCGCGCCTGCTCGGCACCGTGTCTGCCGCTGTGGCCCGCGCCGCCGTGGAATGCGGAGTTGCTCAGCGCCCCTACCCCGCGCACTATCCCCTCATGTCCACCGAGGACATTCGCTTCGGCTAGTCCGTAACCTGCAGGGCGCTGAGCGCGCGCAGCGAGCGAGACGAAACGGCACACGTTTCGTCTCGCTTCGCTCGTTCAACGACCGGGCAGCGGGCTCACCCGGCGCCCGAACAGAGGACTAGAGCTCAACCGGCGGCAGTGGTTCCGTGTCTTCGACCTCGGGGTGGCGGGCGAGGTTGACGATGCCGGCGACGAGTCCGCCCCAGACCGTGACCATCGCGACCACCATCATGATGATTGCTTCGCTGCTCATCGCTGCGCTCCCTTCTGCACGCGTACCGCCCCGGTTTCCGGGTCGGGTTCGTACGCTTCAACGGTCAAGAACTCGTCGTAGCCCGGGTCATCCTTCGCGTGCGATTTCTCGCTCCACGGCACGAGCGACAGCAACACGCCACCGACAATGAGCAGGACGACCATGCCCCATCCGAATGTTCCGATCAGCCATCCCGGGTAGCCGCCATATGGTTCCGCCAGCTTCGTCTGGAACTCGCTGAACAGCAGGTAGCCGAGAATCAGCGGCGCGAGCACAGACACCAACAGGCGCCAGATCATGCCGATGCGGAAGCTCGAGCGGCGGTTGAGGTGTTCCTGCAGCGTCGGCAGTTTGAACAGCACCCACGACACCACGACCACTGTCACGAACGCGACGGCCATGATGCCGAACGAGTTCACGAATGCGTCCGTCGTATCGAGCACGACGAGCGCACTCGTTGTCGAGAACAGCGCCATCGAGATGACCGCAAGCGGAATCGACACGACAAGCGTCGTGCTGAGGCGCGTCCAGCCGAGCTTGTCTTGCAGCGCCGAAACGATGACTTCGAGAATCGAGATCATCGACGTGATGCCTGCGAAGACGAGGGCTCCGAAGAACAGCACGCCGATGATGGAACCACCGGTTGCTTGCGAGACGATCGTCGGGAAGGCAACGAAGGCGAGGCCGATGCCGCTCGTCGCGACGCCGGAGACATCGGTCTGCGCCGCCTGCGCCATGAACCCCAGTGCCGCGAAGACGCCGATGCCTGCGAGGATCTCAAACGACGAGTTGGCGAAGGCAACAACGAGACCGGAACCAGTGAGGTCAGTTTTGCGCTTCAGGTACGACGCGTAGGTGACCATGATTCCGAAGGCCACGGACAGCGAGAAGAAGATGTGACCGTAGGCGCTGGCCCAGACAGCCGTGTTAGCGAGCGCGTCCCAATTGGGTTCAAAGAAGGCGGTCAGGCCGTCGAGCGCACCCGGCAGAAAGAGCGACTGCACCACAAGAATCACAAACATCACGGTGAGAAGTGGCATGAGAATCATGTTGGCGGTGCCGATTCCGCGCTTGACGCCGAGCGCCATGATCACGATGACCACCACCCACACGACGGCGAGCGGAACCCCGACCTGCGGCACGAACGTCGTGGACAGCCCGTCGTCTGGACTACTCATCGTGAGGAATTCGGTGAAGAAGAAGTCGTTCTCATTACCGGCACCCCACGTGAGCTGTGCGGAGAACCAGGTGTACATCGCCGCCCACGCCACAATGACGGCGTAGTAGACGGCAATCACGACACAAATCAGCACCTGCCACCAGCCCAATGGTTCCGCTGCTCGGTGCATACGCCGGAACGCGAGCGGCGCTGATCCGCGGAAGCGGTGGCCGATCGCATAGTCCAGGAAGAGGAGCGGAATGCCTGCGGTGAGTAGTGCGCACAGGTACGGAATGAGGAACGCGCCACCGCCGCCCTCATAGGCGACGTAAGGGAATCGCCAGATATTTCCGAGTCCGACGGCAGAGCCGATTGCGGCCAGAATGAACACGTTGCGTGACCCGAAGGCTTCGCGACGGTTGGTCGGCTGCTGAGTTGATTGCATCTTTGCATTCGCCATGCCTGTGACCATACCCGAGGCGGTGCCGGGTATCGAGGATGCGCCCGTTGCCGGTCAAATCATGCAACCGCAATACGTGCGCTGGTCACCGTCCGAGACGCAGAATGGCGGCCTGGCACCATTGGTACCAGGCCGCCATTTTTGCGGATCATTCCGACGCTGATGCGTCGAAGCTACTCCCGATCTTTAGACTGCTCCGAGGCTCCCGCTTCCGCGCGAGCGCGCGTGCTTGCCGTGACGGTACGCACTGTCGAAGTCGGCAGTGCTGCAATGTCCTCCAGCACCTCTTGCTTCGTCGGACGCTTGCGTAGCAGCACGCCAAGCGTGAGCGCGATAGCAAGCGCTCCGTAGACCACCCAGGTAAACGGCGTCGAGATCAACGCGACCGGGTCGCCGGCTGAAATGTCCAGCGTTCGACGGAACTGAATTTCCGCCATCGGTCCAAGAATCGCGCCGACGATCATGGGCGATACCGGATAACCAAAACGACGCATGAGGTAGCCAACCCCGCCGAGGATGGCGAGCAGGATCACATCGAACGTGGATCCGCTTGACGCGTAAGCACCAAGAACGGCGAACGTGGCGATGCCCGCGAACAGGTACGGCTTCGGAATCTTCAGCAGCTTTACCCAGAGGCCCACGAGCGGCAGGTTGAGCAGCAACAGAAGGAGGTTCGCAACGACGAGGCTGGCAATCAGCGTCCACACCAGGTTCGCCTGGGTGCTCAACAGTTGCGGTCCGGTCTGAATTCCGTACTGTTGGAAAGCGACGAGCAGAACGGCCGCCGTTGCTGACGTTGGAATACCGAGCGTCAAAAGCGGAACCAGAGAGCCGGCTGCATTCGCGTTGTTCGCAGCCTCCGGCCCGGCGACGCCCTCGATGGCACCGTGACCGAACTCTTCCGGGTTCTTCGACAGTCGCTTCTCTGCCGAGTACGACAAGAAGGTCGGAATCTCAGACCCACCAGCGGGAATCACGCCAAACGGGAATCCAATCGCGGTTCTGCGCAGCCAGGGCTTCCAAGAACGTCGGAAGTCATCCTTAGACATCCACTTGCCGGAGAAGGGGAGCACCTTGAAAACTGTCGTGCTCTGGTGCGCGACAACATAGTAGAGCTCACCAATTGCAAACAGGGCCACGATCAGCACAACGACGTCGATGCCATCGAACAGGGGCAGAAGCCCGAACGTCAGGCGCGGCTGGCCGCTCTGAAAATCGATACCGATCAACGAGATCGCCATGCCCAAAGCCAGGGAGATCATGCCGCGCGCGGTGTCAAAGCCGATCGATGGCGCCATCGAGATGGGCCGTCTGGCCAGTGCGGACTGGTGCGGGTTTTGGGCGCGCTCTCAATCTAGCGAGTGGAACCAGCAAGACCCGTTTAGACTGTCGTCACCATGGTGCTCGATGAGGAACGCGTCGTCATTCGACCTATCTCGCCTGCTGACGCCGGTGAGGTACTCACCCTCCAGCGCGCGTCGTTCGTCTCTGAGGCGCAAATTTATCGCGACCCAAACACGCCCCCTCTCACCCAGACGCTCGACCAGCTCAAGGCCGAGTTGCGCGATACTCTCGGTTTCGTCGCGGTCATCGATAACCGCATCGTGGGCGCAATCCGGGCACGCGAGCTCGACGATGTACTACTGGTCGGTCGCATCGCTGTCGCGCCAGACCAGCAGGGCCGTGGGATCGGCCCGCGACTGCTCGCTACCTTGGAAGAAAGTACTTCATGCGCCCGCGCCGAACTCTTCACCGGGAGCTTAAGCAAATCGAACCTTGAGCTATACACATCGCTCGGGTATCGCGAGAGCGAACGGATCGAACAGGACGACGGAACCGCGCAGATATTCATGCGCAAGACACTCGCTCCACGGCCGCGGTAGTCGCACTACCGCGCTTTCAGCCGCGCAATCTCATCTTCGAGTTCGAGGATGATTTTGATGCCAGCCATGTTCACACCGCGATCGCGCAGCGCGCTGGCCCGCGCCAGCCGAGCGAGGTCTTCGTCACTGTACCTTCGGGTCCCCCCTCCGCTACGAGATGGCCGAAGCACTCCTTTTGCTTCGTAAAGACGCAGAGTCGCGATCGGCAACTCGGCGAGCGTGGCGGCGACCGCGATGCCATACAGAGGAACGTTAGAGCGCTGCATCATGTCACTTTCAAGCGGGTTGCATTCTGAATCGACTTGGTTTATAAAACCTATACCAGAACATGCAGATCTTCTGTAGCTGGTGATTGATAATCCGTTTCGAGAAAGGATACGACTGTGGCAATGACATTTGACCCCTTCTCCCAACTAGACCGGCTGACGGCGTCGGTGATCGATGCAGTTCGCTCGCCGAGGCACATGCCCGTCGACCTCTTCCGAGAAGGCGACCACTATGTGCTTAATGCGGATCTCCCCGGCGTCGACCCGGGTTCAATCGACGTCGACGTCGACGGATCACAGCTGTCAATCCGGGCCCAGCGCACGGCAGACTCGCGCGATGGTGTTCGCTGGCTTGCACGTGAACGGGGGGAAGGTTCGTACCTCCGACAGTTCACTCTGGGCGACGGAATCGACGTCGAGAACATCAGCGCATCGTACGAAGCAGGAGTTCTTTCCGTGCACATTCCGGTGAGTGAGAAAGCCAAGCCGCGAAAGATCGCGGTTAACGCTGCCCCCTCCCAGCAATCGATCTCCGCATAACCCTCGTGGGCTGGGGTGTTCGCACACCTCAGCCCACGTATTCACCCTTGGGGACACATCATGACACTCTTGGCGATTAACCCGACGGAGTCTGCCTGGGACCGTTGGGAAGTTCTGCAGCTTGACGAAAGGAGTTGGCGCATATGTGACGCGCGCCTCGACGCTACTGATGCGTCGCGTCTCATCGCCTACGCCGAAGAGATGACGACGGGCGAGATTGATGTCCTCTGGTTGAATCAGCCCGCTCCCGCCGAGACGGTATTCCCATCCCTCGATGCCGCGCACTCTTGTTGGGTGGGCTTCAGCAAAAGCTGATCGCGTCCCACGATCTCAACGCCGATCCCGTTGCCCGCCGGCGAGCAACGATTTCGTCCACTCCTCCGGCACTACCGACGTTCCACTGCCTTTAACCTTCGGGCTGGGCTGTGATGACCCCTGCCGCGCCTGTTATGAGAGGCTGGCTGGCCGGCCAACGCGGCGGGTCAGATCCGGCCGCGCTGGTCAATCGGTTGCGCGCGGTACTCACGCCACGCGGTGAGCAACTCGTTACGGGTGCCAGCGGGGTGAGCCTCATGCCAGTTGCGGGTGAAGCGGTTGTACTCAAACTGAGCGTCGATCGGCTTGTTCGTCTGATCCCGCGTTGCTCGATAGTGCTCGAGTGCGTCATGCATCGTTTGGGTGCCGTCGGTGTGCGCGAAAAACTCTCGCATCGCAGCGTCAAAGCCGAATGATGGCCCGACCTGCTCGACGAACCACGCGCGCACGACCTGGCTACAGCGTTGGCCCTGCGGAATCACGCTGTCGGCTGTGAGCGTGCCAGTGAGCTGGGCCGTTTTACCTGTGCGGGATGGCGCGGGCTCGGTGAACTGCTCACCATCGAGGTGCGCGACGAGCCGCGCGGTGAGCGTTTCTTTGCCGCCCGCGGCACTGACCCCGAGGTTCCGGGCGAAGCCCTGCAACTCCTCTTTCAGCCAATACCAGCGACGAAGCTCCGCCCCGCCCATGATCGCCGCGAGATCGGGGCGCTGTTCTGCACTCACATTCGCCACCATAGGCCGGGCCACCGACATTGACGCGGCGCTGTGAAATACTAGCCGCCCCCCGGGTTCACCTTGAGCGGAGCGATATATGACAGAAACGATTAATCCCCTGATTCCCGCGGGATACGACATCGCCTGGTCGGTCGCTGCGCTCGTCGGTGTCGTTCTGCTTGTCATCGCACTGGTCTCGATCGGCCGCGACTCGTCACTCACCGCGGGGCAACGATTGGTGTGGGTGTTGCTCGCGATTTTTCTGCCGGTCGTGGGTCCCGTCGCTTGGTTGGTCGCCGGCCGCCGAGCCACCGCGGCGCGAGCCCAGGACTGACGCTGTCGACACCGTCGGGTCGCACCAGACCGCCTGCGACCGTCACCCTTTCGCTGTGCACCGCCAGAATTTCATGTGCACGACGCCGCTCGGCGAGGCAATCGATTCGACGTTGAAGCGCTCCTCGAAGCCTTCAAGTCCGTCCCACAGCCGCTCACCGCGACCGAGAATGATCGGCACCACCGCAAGGTGCATTTCGTTGTTGAGAGCCGTCGACGCCAACAACTCCCCCGACGCCGCCCTGCATGAGTTGACTCAGTTATGCATGAGTCAGTCCAGTTATGCATGAGCCAAACGCTCAACCAGCGCGAAAACGCGGTGTGTCGAGGCCCAGACGGCACTTCACTCATGCAGAACTGAGAAGGCTCATGCATAACTGGGGAACACGGCAGTTGCGGTGGTTGCGCCGACGCTCGCGGCGACGGTGGCCACGGCAACGATGGCGGCGCGGCCGACGGCGGAGCGGTATCCGCGGGAGGTGAGGAAGCCCTGCACTGCCGGTCGGAGGACCCGGCAGATGAGCTCGACCCCGAAACGATCCCGGTACTCATTGATGAACCGGATCATCTCGGTCAGGGGCGGTCGAGCTCCTTCGCGAAAAACACGCTCGCAGCCTTGAGAATCTCGTTCGCTTTCCGCAACTCCGAGACCTCCTTCTGCAGCCGCTTGATCTCCGCCGCCGCATCGGTTGTCAGCCCGGGGTTCACGCCCGCGTCGACCTCGGCCCGGCGCTGCCACAGCCGCAGCGTCTCGGGGCTCATCCCCAGCAGCCCGGCAACATGGCGGACTGCGCTCATCATCGTCGGGTGCGACGGCCGCGTCTCCGCGAGCATCCGCAGCGCCCGCTCACGCATCTCCGGCGAGTACTTCCTGTTCATCGTCTTCCATCCTTGCTTGAAGAACGGAACGAAACCCAGGCCGATTCAGTGTTGAGGCAGAACTGTCACCGATGTCTTGCGACATAACATAACGGACAAACCGGTCCGAACTAAACCCAGGCCAAATCAATGTTTGTCGTTACGCGTAGCATTGTTTTAATCGCTATGCAGATGGGTTATCAACCCGGTATTGAAGGTTTCTTGTCTCACCTCATCTGGCACAAAAGGGGAAGGGGCGAGCCCCTGGCGCCCGGCCGAGTCATTTCGCATTGGGGGATGCAGACTTAGGCTTATGGGAGTGTGGGCACCAGGGGCTCAGTTTATGAGCTGGGACTCAGCGAATAGCTACACGAACGTAGCATCCACTTCCTCATCTTCACGACGACGTTTAGTAGTCGTCACGAGGAACAGACCCAGCAATGTGAGCCCACAAGCCAGTCCGACTACACTCCAGGCTATCTGGCCACCGGTGAGCGCGAGACCCTTCTTCCGAGTCTCTGGCGCCTGCGGAATAGGATGCTCTTCGGCGGTAACCTCGACCGTGCTGCTCGGCGACGAAAGATCGTCGCCTTGCATATCCACGGCCTCGGCAATCGCGGTATTGACGACCACGCCGGCCTGAGCATCCTGTTCAGTCACGGTGTACGGCACTGCGTATACCGTCGCCGTCTCACCCGGTTTCAGGGTTTTGATCGGCTCAGTCATCGTGACCATCGGGTCGCTGATCACGACGTCATTCGCGGTCTTGGTGCCCGTGTTGGTCACCTCGAACGAGAACGTGATCGTGTCGCCAGGGCGAGCGATACCGTCGGAGTTGCCACCGTCGATGACCGCACGCTTCACGAGTGCGAGACCATTGGCGCCTTCAATGCTCACAGTGGTCTCCGCGAGGCCACTGACCAGGTCGCCGCGTGACGGTGTCGCGGACGCCCGAGCGGCGTTAACAACCTCCCCTGCATCAACATCAGCCTGCGTGAGCTCATAATCCGCCGTTGCAGTTGCCACGGCGCCCGGAGCGAGCACACCGGCAGCATTAGGCCACTGGTACTGGATCTCGTCCAGCCCGGTCAGGCTGTCTTCGATCGCCACGTCAGTGAGCGTAAGTTCGCCGGTGTTACGAACAATGAAGGAAAACTCCACAAGGTCACCCTCTGTTGCCGGACCAGCACCCATGTAAGCGCCAGCCTTCTCGAAGAGGAGGCGGCCTTCGCCGGGAACGCTGACATCAGTTTCTGCATCAGCAGAGACATTGTCGCCACGAGCCGAAACGCCGGCCACAGTCGCAGCGTTTTGTACGACTCCTGCATCAACGTCAGCCTGCGTGAGCTCGTACTCGGCTGTTGCGGTTACGGTCTGGCTGGGTGCGAGGGAACCCGCTGCTGCCGGGTTCGGCCACGCGGTGAATTGTGCCGCACTGACACCAGCGAGATGATCCTCGATAGCGATGTTGTTCACTGTTAAGTCGCCGGTGTTCTCGACCAAGAAGGTGAACGTTACGATGTCACCGACGCGACTGTCATCGCCGAGTGGCAGTTCGCCGGTCTTCACGAGCGCCAGCGCTGCTTCACCTGGGACGGTGACGGTGACGCTGTCAGTTGCCTCGGGATCGTCACCGCGCGCAGGATCCGTCGTGACCGTAGCGGTGTTGACGATGATACCCGCGTCTACGTCGGCCTGGGAGACCGTGTAAGTGGCGGTTCCGGTAACGCTGGCATCCGGAGCAAGTACGCCTGCCGTGCCGGGCCAGGTGGTGATCGTCACATCAGAGACTCCATCGAGCTGATCGACTACGTCGACGTTGTGGAGCGTCACGTTACCCGTGTTCACCACACTGAAGTCGTAGGTGATCGTGGAGCCTACCTCGAGCGTGCTCTCGTCGACCGAAGTGGTCTTCGTGAACTCAACTGCAGGAGCAGCAGCCACCGAGAGATCGTTCTCAGCAGAGAGATTGTCGCTGTCGCCGCTTACCCAACCAACGTTGACCGTTGCCTCGTTGTGCAGCTGGTCGAAGCTGTCGATGTCGGCCTGCGTGAGGGTGTAACTCATCATCTGAATGATGTGTTCACCCGGCAGAGCGATCCCGTCAGTGCTCTCGTAGCGAGTCTCGCCCACGACGAGCCCAGGCATCGAATCAGCGAAGACGGCCCGGTTCATCGTGACGTTGCTCGTGTTCTTCACATCGAGCGTATAGATCACTGTGTCGCCAGCCACCGGCTTCGCGGGGTTACCCTCAAAAACGGCAGTCTTGGTGAACTCCGCCGAGGTCACTGCAGGAAGTAGCACCGTCTCGTCAGCATCGTCAGTGGCTGCGCCACCTCGAACACCAGTCGCGTTTACCGTTGCGGTGTTTTCCACTTCACCGGCATCGACCATTGCTTGCGTCAGTGCCAGTGTTGCAGTTGCGGTGACGATTTCACCCGGTGCAAGCGCACCCTCGGTAGCCGTCGGCCACGTGCCGTAGGTCACAGCGCTCAAACCCTCGAGATGGTCCGTGATGCTCACACCAGTGAGTGTCACGTTACCCTCGTTGCGGACAGTGAACTCGAAGGTGACAGTGTCGCCTTCAACCGGACGGTCTTCGTCAAAGTCACTCGACTTTGTCAACGAGACAGCAGGTGCGGCAGGAAAGTTCGCGGTCACTGTGTCCGAAGCAGCAGCGGGGCTGTCGCCTGGACCGGTGCCGGTCACGTTGGCGGTGTTGACCACTGAACCACGGTCGACATCCGCCTGAGTGACCGTGTAGGTCGCCGTTGCGGTGACATCCTGTCCAGCAGCCAGGCGCCCTGCAGTGCCAGGCCAGGTGCCGAACTCAATGTCAGACAGACCAGCCATCTCGTCAATCAGCTCGATCCCGGTCACGGTGACATTGCCATCGTTCGCAATTGTGAAATCGTAGGTGATCGTGTCACCCGCAACAGGGTTGTCACCCTCCATGCTGAGCAAGTGGCTCTTCTCCAAGGTCAGCTGCGGATCTGCAGCCAACGGCACCGTTACAGTGTCGCTGCCGCTAGGAGTTCCGCCCGGTGCGGAGCCACCCACTGACGCGGCATTCTCAACGAAGCCGGCATCCAAATCAGCAGCGGTTACTGCGTACGTTGCCTGAGCGGTGACGCTCTGACCGGGCTCAAGAGTGCCCGGTGTGCTTGGCCACGTGTAACCACCGATGGCAGAGAGACCCTCCATCGTGTCGCTCAACGCGACATCGGTGATCGTGACGTTCCCATCGTTCGTTGCAGTGAACTGAAAGGTGACCAGATCGCCTTCGGCAACGTTCTCCGGGTCAGCGAGTGAACCAGTCTTCTCGAGCGAGAGCACAGGGTTCTGTGTGAACGAAGTAATCACCGTATTGGTGTCTTCCACCCTTGTTCCGTCAGCACCGAGTGCCTCAACACTGGCATCGTTTATCACGCTTCCGCGATTCACGTCGCTCAGGGTGACCGTGTAGGTCGCTGTGCCCGTGAGCGTCTCGCCCGGCGCAAGTGTGCCCGCATCGCCAGGCCACTCGAGCGTCAGCGGCGACAGGTCTGCCATCTCGTCCGTGAGGGCTACCCCCGTGAGGGTGACGTTACCCGAGTTCACGACACTGAAGCCGTAAGTGATGGATTCTCCCACAGCCGGCCCCACAGCGGGGGCCGTCTTGGTGAGTGTGATCGCGGCACTGTGCGTCAGCGAGGTGTTGGTGCTTGCTTCCGCTATCGCCAGGGCCCCACCGGGTGATGCACCCGACACTATTGCCGTGTTCGCGATGAACCCTGCGTCAACGTCGGCCTGCTTCAGCGCGTACGTTGCAGTCGCGGTGACCTGCTGGTTCGCACCGAGCACGCCTGGAATCGTGAATGCAGGCCAGATCGGCGCAAGCGTGGAGAGTCCTTGCAGCGTGTCGACCAGCGTGACGGACGAGAGCGCATTCACGCCGGTGTTCGTTGCAGTGAGTGTAAACGTGACAATGTCGCCAGCCTTGGGGTCCCCCGTGGTCGCGACAGAAGCAGACTTCATCAGGGTGATCGAGTCAATACCCGTGGTGTCGGTCGCGGTACTCGTCAGGGTCTCGGCGGGGAAGCCAGGATCCTGAGCCGTCACCGATGCGGAATTCACGAACGAGCCAACGGCCCCCGTGTTCACAACAGCTTTCACTGTCACGGACGCCTGGCTACCAGCCGCAATGGACGCGAGGTTCCAGTTCACCGTGCCGTCCGTCAACGTGCCGCCGTGAGATGCCTCGACAAACGTGAGGCTCGCAGGCAGTGTGTCGGTGACCGAAACATCGACGAGTTCTTCGTACTCGAGCGGATTGTTCACCGTCACAACATAGGTGATCTCCTGCCCAGTAATTGCACCCGTGAGGTTATCCGTCTTGGCGATCCAAATCGTGCTCGCAGCGTTTGCCGCCACCAGTTCAGTGACCGTCTCGTTGTTTGCGAGATTCGGGTCACTGAGGGGGCCACTGATACTCGCCGTGATCGACGTGCCAGTCGCGGTCGGAATAACCTCAAGCTCAGCCGTCACCGAGACATCGAGTGCCAGATCAGTCGCGCTTATGCACTCGATCGTCGCAGGACCGGAAACGCTTGTCACGTCACAGTCAAAGCCTGGGAAGTTGATCTCGCGCACGGTCACACCAGCAGGAATATCGAACGACACTGTAGCCGGTGTCACAGCCGAGCCACCCAGGTTCTCGAAGGTAAACGGAACCTTAGCTGGACGATCCAGCTGCACGTTCTGTTGTGCGACCGAGCTCGCCTCGAGGTCAGCCTCAGCCGTCGACGCGCACACCGCGCGCGGCTCAGAAGGCGAAGTGCGGTTCGAAGAGATTGCCACTGAGTTACAGGCAATAGCGTCAGACGCCGAGCCAGCAACTACAGCCGCCTGATACTGGAACGACGCGGTAGCGCCGGGTGCGAGGTTACCCGTGACGGCCGCGCGGATCGCGACCTTTCCGGTCGGGGCGCCTGCAGCCCAATCGTTCGTCGTTCCAGTTGCCGTCGAGTTCACCTCAGGGCGTGCCGGGTTGGTGGAATCCGAGTACGTCATAGCGAGGTTGCTCGACACATTCGAGACCGTATCCAGATGCTGTTCGAACGTTGACCCGCGCTGTACCGAGCTGGTGGCATCGATCAGACCAGTGTCGCCAATATGCGGTAGCGCATCGTAGGCGACCACGTCTGTCAGCGCCGTGTTGCCGGTGTTCTGGATCGTGATGCGGTATCCGATGGAACCACTCGAGGTGGGAACCTGCACAGGCTCGCTCGAATCACTCGTCCAGACACAGTTGTCGTCTTCGTCAGGCTGGCAGATCTCCTTAACAACGGAGAGACTGTCAGCCGCCGAGATCGGAACACCGGTGTTTGCCGAAGCAAACACCGCGGTCGTGTCGCCCGAGCCGTCGACATTGTTGGTGTTCGTCACCGGTACACGGTACGTGCTGTTACCTGCGACCCAGGTGCGGCTTGCGTCACCCATCCAACCGTTTGCGACCGAGGTTGAACCCGCGGCGTTGGCGTATGTCGGCTGTGCAACGACGCTCATCACCGGAAGCGGCTCAACCGGGCTGAACCCAGTCCCAGTAGGCCAGGTCGCAACTACGACCTGTCGCTCAGTGCCACTGATCGTGGCGGTGCGGTATTCGAACTCTGCACCAGCCGGGGCAGTTTCGTCGAACGCTGCTGATCCATCAGTGATGTTCCAGCCAGCCGGTGCAATGAACACGTACTCAGGTTCGAAACCCACGGGCGAGTTCGTCACGCTGCCGCCGATGTTGAAGGTCACGTTGCGGCCGGGTACTGCTTGGCCACCACCCTCGACCGCATGGTTGATGGTCGCATCAATCGTAGGAGCGGCGTCGACGAGTCGAATCTGGCGATTCGCCATACGGTCCTGCGTGCCAAAGTCTGGATGGCCAGGCCACGACACCGTCGTTGTCGCGGTGTTCGTGTACATCGTTCCCGGGATCATCGCGGAGTCCACCGAGAATCGGAAGTTCACCCGGTTGAACGTCGAGCCAGTATCACCCGGTGCGATACGTGTAGCTGGAATATCGGGGGTCGTCACCACGATAGAGGTGATGTGGCGCCCAGCGGGTGCATCAAATGCGGTTCCCGTGGCGGATCCGGTAGCACCGTTATCCAGCGTGTAGTCAAACGTTGCACGGTACGTCGAAATCGCACGAGTAACCTTCAGTTCTCCGTGGTTGAACGTGTCCGAGACGACCGAGGTCATCGGAATATTCCCTCGGTTGTTGGTCGAGGTTACCCACCAGAAGTCTGAGCTACCCTCGACCGGGATCGGGAGGTTACGGATCGCGCCGGTGAGGAGACCTGTGTTGGTGTCCTTGGTGAAATCTGAGCCGATGTAGGGTTCGTAACAGGACACCACCACGTCAGCGGTGTTCGTTGCAGTCTTCGTCGTGCGATCTGCATCGAGGTAGGTCACCGAGGTCTCAGCGGTCATCTGTAACACCTTGGTGAAGTTACAGCCGTTGACATCCGACTCGGGGAAGTTCGCTGCAGGGAAGGTCAGTGCCAGGTTCCGCGGGTGGTATACGCCACGGTTCGCCCAGCCGGAGGTGTCCGCGCTACCCCACCCACCGGTCGCGTTGTCGACAGGAGCAGCCTCGCTGCCAGTAGTCCAGGTGATCGTATGTGTCGCGGAGTCGTAGATGCCACCGTCTGCGATAGGTAGCGTGGGGACAGCCTCAGCAGGAAGCTGCAGCACGGTCGTGTGGTTACCCGCTCCAACGTACTGTGAGCTGCCGCCGACGCGAGTGGCGTCGATCCTGTCGAATGAGCCTGAACCCATCCCCACTGTGAACGGCGTCGACTCATCAGGCTTCGCACCGTTTGCCGGCGCGTTCACCTGGATGGCCGGCTCTGGGACCACGCTGGTCCAGGTCAAGGGTGACGACGTAGCTGCCGCGGTGCCCACGGTGTTCTCACCGCTCATCGCCGCAGACATCTCGATACCGAAACCGCTCGGGAAGTATTGAGCGTTCACTGGGTTCATGTTGGGGGCAGCTGTCAACCGGGGCGAGATATCGTACGTCACCATGAATGAACCAGAGGTACCCGCGGGCAAATTGCCAAGCAGGAAGGTGCGGCCAGTCTCGTCATCACCGAACGTATTGTTCGTCGTCGGGGAGGTATCGGGGCGCGTCCACGAGTTGTAGGCCAGCAGCGACTTCCCAAACCCGTACGGGTCCAGCTGGGTCGGGCTGAATGCTACACGCACGTCTTCACAGTCGGCGACCGAGCAGGTGTAGTTCACGCGGAACGACACCTGGTTGTTGTTCTGGCCATGCGCCGTAGTGGTGATGGCGTCACCGTTTGGGGCGACGGGTGTCAGTGCTACCGTCATCGTGCCGTCGCCTGGTGCAGCCATTGCTGCGGGAGCTGCAACAAGCCCTCCACCAATAAACGCGACGGCGATGACAGTCGCCAGGAGAGCCATAGCTCTCGATCGAGACCTGCTCGATGCAAGCTTCCGTTTAAACTTCACCGTTTCTCCTCCCCGTGGGCGAGCGTGCAGCCGAGCCCTACGAGTATTGATTGCAGATAGGGTCCCCTGGCAGATGGTCGACATCTTCCTGTTGTTGTAAATTTTGCCCTCAGTATTGGCATCATTCCCCCTTACCCAAAACCGCTAATCGCCAACGCACATCGAAAACGATGCACACGGTTCTCGCAGTCGTTGATATTTACGGTGACATGAAACCGTGGCAAAAACCCAAACACCCCCCCAATTCCCCCCCCCCCAGAGAAAAGGACCGGGCCGGCTGAGGGATTGATTGGACCGGCGACTTGCCCAACAGTTTGGATATTCCTGAAGCTGATGCCCAGGTTCTTGCTTGGCAGTGGTCTGCAAGAGAATCCAGTGCCGCATAGGCGGCGCTTATCACGGATTCCAACCCCAACAGTGGTGGTGTGTGACGGAGGCACAGGTATCCGCGGGATGAGCGCGGCACACATGAAACGAGCAGCGGACTGGTGATGTGCCCTGGGTTTCATGGAGTGGGCCTTGACCCTTGATCTTGGACATCTTGTTCACATAGTTATGCCGCGCTCCGAAGCATATCCGCTTCACGCCGCTCGTACTCGTTTGGTGCAATATTCCCGATCGCTGAATGCCTCCGCCTGGTGTTGTACCGGTTCGCCCATCTGAACACCGCCCGATACGCACTCGCCTGATCAGCAAACGCGGCCCGCCCCTCAAGGAGCTCACGCTTAAGTGCCGCGTTGAACGATTCCGCAAGCGCGTTATCGGCAGACGAACCTACCTGCCCCATCGACTGGCGCACCCCGTACTGTTTACACAGCTGCCCATACGCTTTCGAGGTGTAGACCGAGCCGTGGTCGCTGTGAAACACAGCCTCTTGAAGATAACCGCCACGCGCACGCCACGCAGCCGTGAGCGCATCGGGCGTGAGGAACGGATCGGTGACAACTGATCGTTAGTGCCGGGAGGCGCTGACGGGGAGGATGTCATCATGCCCGGTCCCTATCCCAGAGAGTTCCGCGAGGACGTCGTCGCGGTCGCTCGTCGCCGCGAGAGCGGCGTCACCATCAAACAGATCGCCACCGACTTCGGTATCAGCGAAGCGACCCTGCAGAACTGGCTCCGCCAGGCCGATGTCGAAGACGGGAACCGTCCCGGTCAGACCGCGGCGGACGCGGCCGAGGCTCGGGAGTTGAAGAAGCGGATCCGGTTGCTGGAGCAGGAGAACGAGGTTCTCCGCCGTGCGGCGGCATATCTGTCGCAGGCGAACCTGCGCCTCGGCGGCTCCCCAAAATGACGTACCCGCTCGTATCTGAGCTCGCCGGCGCGGGGATTCCCGTGACGGTGTCGTGCCGGGTCCTCAAGCTCGCCCGCCAGCCCTACTACCGGTGGCGCAACGACCCCGTCCGGGACGCGGACGTGCTCCGCGCGTATCGGATCAACGCGCTCCACGACGCGCACCACGAGGACCCGACGTTCGGGTACCGATACCTCGCCGACGAAGCCCGCCGGGCGGGGTGGCGGATGAGCAGGCGGACGGCGTGGAAGCTGTGCTCGCAGGCCGGGATCCTCTCGTCCGCGCAGCGCCGACGGCGCGGGAAGGGCAAGAAGGCCGGCCCGCCCGTGTTCGACGACCACGTCCAGCGGGTGTTCCGCGCTGACGCGCCGAACCGGCTCTGGCTCACGGATATCACGGAGCATTGGACGAGCGAGGGCAAGCTCTATTGCTGCGCGATCAAGGACGTGTTCTCCAACCGAATCGTCGGCTATTCGATCTCGGACCGGATGACCGCGAAGCTCGCCGTCGACGCCGTCAGAAACGCCGTCGCGCGCCGCGGTGAGGTCGCCGGATGCATCCTGCATGCCGATAGGGGTAGCCAGTTCCGCAGCCGGGCGATGGCCCGTGAGCTGCGCCGTCACGACATGGTCGGATCGATGGGCCGAGTCGGTGCCGCCGGGGACAACGCGGCCATGGAGAGCTTCTGGTCGCTTCTTCAAACGAACGTGCTCAACCAGCAGCGCTGGGACACACGGCAGGAGCTGCGACTCGCGATCGTCGTCTGGATCGAGCGGAAGTACCACCGCCAGCGCGCCCAGGACACCATCGGCGGCTTGACGCCCATCGAGTTCGAAGCGAAGCTAGCCGAGCCGCTCACACTCGCGGCCTAAACCACACCTGTCACCATTTCGTTCCTCACGCCCTTATGGGCTTCGAGGCGGGGGATCCACGCGGGGATCATCTCGTGCATGTATTTCCCGCACGGTACATCATGACCCGCCACAGCCACACCAGCACCCGTTTCGATGCTGCAGAGTACGTCGTCGGGCGATAACGGCGCCGATCGATGAGAGAGACATTCTTCACACCCAAATGCGGGTTGGTGAGATAACGCCTGGCTGACACCCGAGAAAGGCCGGTGGTCGCGCAGAACTGATCCAAGATCTTCGATTTCTCGGATCGGGTCGCCGTTTTATAGGCCTGTTTGAGCTGCTTGGTGACTTCGATACGTGTCGGCATTGACACCACACCCTTGTTCATACCGGTTCAGCGTAGGAGCACGCGATCAAAGTATGTGAGGCACGACTCTGGCTACGCGATCAATGTACGTAAGGTACGCCGATCACCTAAAGACCCCCCAAAACAAGGATAGAATGAATTTTGCCAATGATGACTTCATGTTTTTTTCTTCCAGTGCAACGGCATCCCCCTCTTCCTCGTCCGCGAGTGGTTGAGAGCGCGCTTCATGACGACCCCGCTCTCATTATTTTGCGAGGCGGCGGAGGCACCGGAAAGACAATCGCTGCTACGCAGATCGCACGCGCATTTGCCGCGCCCCGTTCTACCGACAACCTTTCGACACCTCCGAATGCGGTAGCAGTATGGGTTCGACTTGACCCGGATGACATCAGCGACCAACATTTCTGGTTGCGAGTGTTTCAAAACCTCATTGACTCAGGGCTTTTAGCTGGGAGCTCACTGGCTGAACGCCTTGTTCGCGGCGGGCTCTCTACAGCCTCGACGGCCAGCATCGCCACCGCACTTTCCGAGTGCTCCGGCAAGCTACTCCTAGTGATCGACGACGCCCACCACATTGTGACTGAAAAAACGGAGAAGCGTCTACTCGATGTGGTCGCACTGGTGCCAACACTGACAGTCCTCCTCACCACCCGACATTCTCTGCCCCATCTTTCGTCAACGAGTGCGCACATGCGGGTCTCTGTCCGAGAGTTCAATGAGCGAGACCTCATTCTTTCTCCAGAAGAAATTAACGAACTGCTACGCATCCGGTTCCCGAAGCTCGATCCTGAGCATCGAGCTTCTTTGGCTCAATCAATTTACCAAAACAGTCGGGGTTGGCCCCTTGCCGCGCACGCTTTAGTCGTTGAGAGTGCATTGAGTCACAGTGATACGGGTGGGGCCAGGCATGGTTCATTCATACGCGAGTTTGTCAGTCAACTACTTGAGTCAAGCGAGCCTGACGTCCAGGTCGCCCTATGTGCTTCAGCGATCTTCGAAGAGGTTTCCGCTGAAGCTCTGGGAGCGATGCTCGATCTATCGACCGAAGAAGCCGACAATCTCCTCAAGAACGCGTTCGAACATAGCTTCGGGTTCTGGGTAGATGACACCGGCACGAGATGGTATCGACACCATGATCTGATCCGAGCGGAGCTTCGATCGCGCGCCGAGACTATTATTGGTGCCGCCTCGCTTAACGATATTTATATGCGTGCAGTGTCCGCCTTGAAAACTGTACGTCCACGATTCGCTAGAAAGGCCGCGATCCTCGCACAAGCATGGGAACTCCTGTCAGATCTCCTCATCAATCCGATGCACCTTTCACTCGGCAGGGAACGGCTATCAGTCGGGATGGGCAGCATCCCGACTGATGTCCGGGAGCGTTATCCCGTGATTGCAGCGTTCGCTTTGATTGACGAGTATGCATTTCCTTCAGGCAGATATAGGCAGGTGACTGCTGGGCTCAAACTCCTCGCCGGCCCAAGACTTGCGAAGAAATCGGAAGAGTCTGGTCTTGAGGGGGTTGCAGCCGCGACCCTGCGCATGGTCGCATCGCGCCTCAGCGGAAACGAAAGCCTCGCAGTGCAGATGACCGAACGAGTGCAGGAGGTGCTGAATCAGATCCCACATGACGATCCGGCATTTCAGAGTTCCTCGATTGAAATGGCTTGGACGCAAACCGCTATCACACTTTTGCACTCAGGTCGTTTCAGTGATGTTGACCGGTTGATCGAACCGCTCATTGCTCGCGACAGTGACATGCTCCCGAGGAACCTCGCTCACACCACGGCATTAGCTGCTTGGTCGAGTGTTTGGCAAGGCAATATGGAACGAGGCCGACAGCTTATTGGAATGGGATTCAGCCTCGGTGTCCCAGTTGGATGGCACGATTCGTATATTGGTGCAGGACTCCGCATTGCGGCGGCGTTGAGTGCACTCGAGCAGGGTGACCCTGACCGATCTCTTTCCCATTTGGAGTCACTCAGCGAACACGAGCCTACGATTGAACATTGGCCGTCTATGACTTATGTCGCAACGCTCGTTGCCGAATCACGAATGGGGCCGGACGGGGGTCTCGACTACCTGAATCGACAGCTCCATCGGCGACGTGGAAGATTCGCAACACAGCCTTTCTCTAAAAAAATGTTGCGGACACTCAGAGCTCGCCTACTCTGGCAATCCGGCCAGGTACTTCCTCCCAGACAACGAAAATCTCATGATGACGAAATTTCGGTGTACATCGCGCTGAGCCGAGGAGAGAATGATGTAGCTCTCGGGCTCGCTACAAAACTTTCGCGCTTACCCTCGCTCGCAGGAAACCCGCGCAACCGGGCCGAACTGTTACTTTTACAGGCAGAGAGCGCTCGAAGACTAGAGAATATAAGAACGGCAACAGACTCTGTTCGACGCGCAACGTCTCTCATGCACGAGCATGACCTCACATTGCCCATGCGCGTGGTTTCTCGTGAAGCAGCGCGCCAACTCGCGTTGTTCGTACCCGACCTGCCGGTCGCTCATAGTTCCCAGGGGAGCTCTCGAGAGGTAACGCCGCTGACTGAAGCCGAACGCAAATCGCTCCGAGCGGTGATCGAAATGGGGAGTGTTCGGGTGGCAGCTGCGTCATTGTATCTGAGTCCTGACACAGTCAAGGGGTACATGAAACAGGTCTATAAAAAACTGGGTGTGCGGAGCCGCGCCGAGGCAATTCGGGTAACAAACGAAGCAGGATTACTCGACGACGTCCGGGAAGAGTCGCAGTAGTAACCATCTTTGCGCTGCTCAGTCTATTGCGGTTGGGTATGAACCAAGCAGGGGATCTTTGGGGGAAGCTTGTCAAATTTGGAGAAAAACTCGCGCCGAAACGCGATTTCCGTGAACCTTGCCAAGCTGCTGTTGCTAGCAGCGCTAACCCCGCCCGCTGTTGCTGGGATCGCACACCGCGCGACCGAACTTGGTGCCGGTCTTGACGTCGCCGCCATCGTCGCCGTAACTGCGACCATCGGTTCGATTTGTGCTGTCATAGGTGCGCTGGGGCTCGGCGCTCTCTCTGATCTTTACGGTTCCACGCTACGTACTCGCTGGATGTGGGTATTCACGGGAACCGGCATCGGCACCGTTGGCCTCACAGTTTTGTCCATTGGCGACAGCCGATTCACTCTCGTAGCGGGGTGGGGGGTGGCCCAGCTCGGATATTCGGGGGCCATGGCGGTGCTGCGGGTCATCCTCGCGACCTCTCTTCCCAGGCACCGGCGCCGAGGAGCAGTCGTTGCCGTGCTCGGAGGATACGCCGGAATCCTCATTCCGTTAATCGTGCTGCTCTTATTGCCCGGACGAATCTGGGAAACGACCTTTGGTCTCTCTGCATTGAGCCTCGCCGTGCCCATGTTTTTTCTCATATGGACACGACGAGAACTCGCCCAGCTCAGCTCGCCGGGCGTACCCGCCATGACTGCTCCCGAACAGCTGCACCGCGATGTCCGACCGACGAAGCAGCTCTCAGGAGTCACCCTTCTCGCTATTCAATGCGCCGCTCACACAGTGATGGCCGCGTTCCTGAGTTACCATCCGCTCGACCTCGCCGATCGCGTCGCTGCCGACGTCGAATTTCCGGTACGCTCCAGCGTGTGGGTGCTGGTCGCTGCCATTGTGGGGCTTATCGCTGCGAGCGTCACGCTTCTGAGGCACCCACAGCTCCTTGCGAATGGCCGCAGAATCATTCTGATTGGCGGAACGCTCCTTGCGGTATCACTGGTGATGCGCGCCGTATGCGAGCCGCTTCCGCTGGTTGCGTCAGCGGCGATCTTGAGCGGCGTCGCGGTTGGGCTGAACAGTTCCGCACTGTTGTCGATGGCGCTTGAAACCGCCCCACTTCGCCGGGCAGGCCGGTTCATCGGTGCGTTCAGCGCCGCCGGAGCGCTTGGGCAACTCATTGGGCCGCTTGCAGGTCTCGGCATTCTCGGTATTGCCCGGATGCTCGAGCCTGATGCTGGCTACGGGCCGCTGTTCTTCGCTCTCGCGCTTCTCCCAATTGTGTGGGTCACTCTCGTCGCCACCATGACTCGGCCCAGAGCTTCAGAATCGGTGTATGGGACGACGAGAATGCCGACCGATCTCTAGAAAGAATCGGCGGATCGGAGCACAGAACCACAAAGTAGCTGAAGAGCTCAGAACGCTTCATTGCTCCATATGACTGGGCGTCACTCGAAGGCCCACAGTGTTATGAGGTTCGATCACGTCGGTTGAGACGACCTGGTACACGAAAGCTTCACCCATGTTCTCAATCACGAAGCGATTGCCCTCGACAACCTTGTCGAGATTTGTGAACATCGTTGAGTTTGCCAGTCCTCGCTGTGCGGTGATGACGGATCGTATTGATTCTCCACCGACGGGTAGATGGCCTGGGGCGTAGCCGGAATGGCTGGCGTTCTCACATTGCTGGGTTTGTTCCTCGTAGCGGCCGCTAAGCGCCGTCGCCGTGAGAACGAGGAGGTGAACGCTACGTCAGTGTAGCCATTCATTAAGTCCCAGCACATAAGCTGAGCCCCCGGCGCCCCTACCCCTTATAAGTCCTCGTCCGCACTCTCCGTGCGAAATGACTTGGCTGGGCGCCGGGGGCTCACTCCTTCCCTTCTGAGACAGAACAGGTGAGACAAGAAACTTTCAATACCGGGTTGACAACCCATCAGCGTAACGATTAACGTAATGATATGCATAACGATAAACATAATGGTTCAGTTTTAGTTCAACGCAGTCGCGCAACAATTTCGGCGGCGGTCATCGCGCTTCTATCCGGAATTTGGTTCTTCGGGCGGGCGCTGATATCTGCAGTCTCTAAGCTCAGCGGCGCGGAAGGGACTCTCGTTGCCGAGATCCCACTCCAAGACGCTGACCTCGAGTCGATGACAGCAGAATGGAACCCTGGAGTCGACTTCATCGTCAACGGGTCTGCCACAGTAGGTGCCTCAAACGTTGACCCTGGCGTCGTCGCTGACTTCACGCTCGCCTCAGTCGTAGCGGCCATCGTGGCCCTTGCCACTTTGGTTCTTGTCGCATGGAGCGCGGTAGCGCTCTTCGGCGGCAAGCTTCACTGGAATGCCTTGTCGACCAATGTGATCATTGTCGGAGGAATTGTAGCAGTCGGGTCGTTCATCGCGCAGAGCCTCTCCACGACGGCAGCGGAGTCCCTGGCAACAGAGCTCAACGTGAGTGACGGGGTTTGGATGGAGCCTGGTTTTGTTTCAGGAGTCAGCTTCTTGCCCGTGGTGGTTGGAGTCGCGATCGTCATATTTGGCTGGTCGCTTAGGGGCACAGGAAAGATTGCTGAAGATTCATTTGGGGTGGTGTAGTGGCTGCGCAAACGAAGGTGCGGCTCCGACTCGATGAGATGCTAGAAAAGCGGGGGATGACCCTCGTGGAGCTGTCTCGAAGAGTAGGGGTTGCGACAGTGAATCTGTCCCTCCTGAAGAACAATCACGCCAAAGCCATTCGGTTCACGACGCTAGACGCGATCTGTGAAGCACTCGACTGCGAGCCAGGAGACATCATCACCCGCGAAGCATCCTGAGGAACGCATAAAGAAACAGAAACCCCCGAGGCCGATGAGGCCCTGGGGGTTCTGGCGTTATCCGTTTAAGGGAAGGTCTTCTCTATTATTTCGAGCAGGAGTCGTGCATAGTTCTGGTTATCACTGTGCATGGGTCTTCCTTGGACTCAGTGCGATTAAAAATGTCCACCCCTACATACGCAGAAACTGCCCGCTTGCAGATTGGTGATCTACGAGCGAGCAGTTTCGGTTATGCGTTACAACACTGACACTGACGAGGGATACCCGCCCGGGTCAGCCGCTGTATTACTGTTTGATCTTTCGGCGGTTCGTGGCAACGAGTGCGGCCGCGCCTCCACCGAGGAGGAGTACCGATCCGATCAGCAGCGCAGCAAGTGAGCTGTCGCTACCGGTGGTGGCGAGCTTCGACTCGTTCGACTCGTTCGGCTCGTTCGGCACGACAGGCTCGTTCGGCACAACAGGCTCGTCAGGTACCTCAGTGACTGGGTCACAGGTAACGTACGGAGCCTCGTCTTCACACACGTCCCCCGGCGCTGGAGGTGCAGGCGGTGTATCGGTGTCTCTCGGGATCAGGTGATTCACGAGAAGATCGTCGCCGCGGTCAACTGCCGCCTTGACCTGAACTCGATAGGTGACCGAGTAGAGCTCGCCGGCAGGTACTTCGCCATTGATCGAGATCCATTCACCGTCGACGGTGACATCCAAGTCACCGAGGCCAGCCGCAGGGGCTTCAATAATCTCTGCGTCATCAGTAACGTAACCGAGGAAGTCGGTGGCGGTGACGGTTGCAGCGACTTCGCTGGTGTTCTCAAACCACAGCGTGTAGTCAACGTGATCGCCCGCTACAAGTGGCTCAGCGGAGACCTCAGAGGTCTTCCACATGGTGAGTTCTGAACCCGGGATGATGACCTCAGCACAAGCTTCGGTGCCTTCCAGCACCTGACTCACGGGGACACACGCAACGTTCTCGAGCATCCGCTCAGGATCACTGTCCGCGCCAGGTACATCTCGCCGGCACCGGTCACAATGGTCTTCACATCGCACCCTCCTCTGGCCCCGAAGGCTGATGCGGGTCAGGGTGGCCGGGATGGAAGAATTCGACGACTCGAAACCCACACTTGTTCACATAAAAGTGGATGTTCCGTACGTCCTCGCACGGCGTCATCGTTCTCCATACCTCAACGTCGGGGTATTTGGCCTCGATCGCATTCCAGACCCTCACGCCAATGCCGCGCCCATGTTCGCCCACGTCGATGAACAGCAGGTCCAGAGAGGCACGGTCACCTTGGCCGTCAACGACGACGACTGCACCTCCAACAACACGGCCTCCGTCCAGAACCTCCCAGGCGTCGGCGCCGGCGTGATCCATCGATTGGGCAACCTCCCCCTCGGAGATTACGGGCTCATCCTGTTCCCCGCGGATCGACGATTGAGATTGGCCGTGCTCATAGGCTGCCGCGCCTACCTGGAACGCCTCCTGGAGACGCGTGATAAAGCCTCGGCGATCGCTCTGCGCAAGTCTGCGCATCTCAATGGAAGTCACTTTGTCTTCTCTACTTGGGTGGATCACCGCTGAAATGTGCACCAAATCTGCACCACGCGCATCCCAGGAAAAGCGAAAACCCCCGTTTTACCGGGGGTTTTCAGTGGCGGTGACGGTGGGATTTGAACCCACGGTAGGGGTGAACCTACACAACATTTCGAGTGTTGCACCTTCGGCCGCTCGGACACGTCACCGCGCACTAGCTTACGACACTCAAGCCCTCACTCAAAACTGAGCCCCCGCGCGCCGCACCCCGGGCGCGTCGCGACAGCCGTTTCGTCGCGCTACGCCCGCTCACAAACCGCCGAACACCCGAACACCCGGACACCCGAACACCCGAAACACCCCAACGCCCCAACGCCCCAACGCCCCAACGCCCCAACGCCTCAACCCGCCGCCTACCGGAAGTAGACAGCCACGGGGTAGTCGCCGTCGCGCAAAACCTGCATCGGGGTTCCGAAGATCTCTTCCAGCACCTCGGGGCGCATGATCTCATTGGGCGTACCAACGTGCGTGACTTCTCCCCCGGCGAGCGCAACGATGCGGTCGGCGTAGGCGGCAGCGAAGTTAATGTCGTGCAGCACGATGATCACGGTCTTACCAAGCTCATCGGCGGCGCGACGCAGCTGCCCCATCATCGCGACCGCGTGCTTCATATCGAGGTTGTTCAGCGGCTCGTCAAGCAACACGTACTCGGTGTCTTGCGCGAGCACCATCGCGACGTACGCGCGCTGACGCTGGCCACCCGACAGCTCGTCAACGAACCTGTCCTGCAGATCCTCCAGGTTTAAGAACGACAGCGCCTGGTCGATCGCCACGTTGTCGGCCGCCGTCAGCCGGCCCTGTGAATACGGAAACCGCCCAAACCCGACCAGCTGTCGCACGGTCAGCCGCGTGATGAAGTGGTTCTCCTGCCGCAAAATCGACAGCACGGTCGCGAGCTTCTTGCTCGGCGTCTTCGCCACATCGAGACCGCCAACGGTCACGGAACCACGACTCGCGTCGCCGAGGCGGCCAGCGATCGTCAGCAGGGTGGACTTGCCTGCTCCATTCGGTCCGACGAGTGCGGTGACACCGCCCGCCGGAATATCGAGCGTGACGGGACCCAGCACCTGCTGGTCTCCGTACGACTTGGCGACGTCGGTGAAGCGAATCACAGCGATCCCTTTCGCAACAGAAGAATGACGAACAGGATGCCGCCAACAAACTCGATGATGACCGTGACCAGCCCCGCAGCTCGGAAAATGTGGTGCAGTACAAAGTACGACCCGAGCAGCGTGACCACGCCCAGCAGCATCGCGAACGGAATCACGTGCCTGTGCTGCTGCGAACCGGCAAGCTGATACGCCAGCGTCGCGACGATGAATCCGAAGAACGTCATCGGCCCCACCAGCGACGTCGAAATCGAGATCAGTACCGCCACCAGAATGAGCGTCGTGAGCACCTCGCGCTTGTACGACAGCCCGAGGTTGATCGACGTCTCACGCCCGAGCGCCAGCACGTCGAGGCGGTGCCGCTTGCCAAACACGAAAAACAGCGCGGCTGCGAGCACCGTGAAACCGACCGGAAGATACTCCGGGTTAGAGTTCGCGATGCTGCCGAAAAGGCGCGCAGAGAGAATGTCGAAATCGGCCGGAACCAGCATGCGCTGCATGAAAGCAGAGAGCGTTCCGAAGGCGGTTCCGAGCACGAGTCCCACGAGGAGTGTGATGTGCAGGTTGCCGAACTTGCCGCCAAAAAGCCAGCCGTACAGCACGGTCGCAAACGCCACCATGATGGCGCTCTGCACGAGCACCTTGCCGACGCCGTCGGTGGCATTTAGCGTCTCGACGCCAAAGAAGAACACCATCGCCGTCTGAATCACCACATAAAGCGACTCAAAACCCATGATTGACGGCGTGAGAATGCGATTGCCTGTTGCGGTGTGAAACAGCACAACGGCGACCGCCTGACAGCACGCGACCAGGATGATCGTCACGACCGTCGCCAGACGCATCTCCACGATCTTGTAGAAGCCCGCGCTGAATGGTTCCACCGTGATGTTCCATGTCAGCACCAGCACGACGGTGATGACGGCAACCACGGCGAGCGCGGTGATCCGCTTCGCCCACCGCCGCGTTTCGGCATCCATCACACGCCGCGCGCGACCAGCCACCTGAACCTCAGCCACGGCGACGCATCCTCAACAGCATGGCGATGAACGCGACCGCGCCGACCATGCCCAAAATCATCGACACCGGAATGTCGAACGGAAAACGAATCAAGCGCCCAATGATGTCGCACACCAGAATCAGCGCCGACCCGGTGATGCACACCCACGCAATGTTGGAGCGCAGGTTGTCGCCACGCACCATCGACACGAGATTCGGAACCACGAGGCCGAGGAAGGGCAGGAAGCCGACGACGACGGTGGTGACGCCCGACGCGATCGCAACCAACGCGGTTCCGATGAAAACGATGCGCTCATACGAGAGCCCGACCGACGTTGCGACGTCCTTGCCGAGGCCGGCAACCGTGAACCGGTCGGCGGCGATCCACACGATCACGACAACGATCGCGACGATCCACAGCGACTCGTACCGGCCACGCACCACGGCGCTAAACGAGCCCATAAACCACGTGCCGAGCATTTGCAGCAGGTTGGTGGATGCCGCAATGTAGGCGGTGAGCGCGGAAATCACGGCGCCCAACATCATGCCGACGAGCGGAACAATGAGCGATGACCGCAGGCTGATGCGGCGCAGCACCGCGAGGAAAATCATGGTGCCGATAAAGGCGAAGATGCTTGCGACGAACATGCGCCCGGGAATCCCGATTTGCGGCGCAATGATCGTCACGATGAGCAGTCCGAGCGATGCCCACTCGGTGGTTCCGATCGTTGTCGGCTCGACAAACCGGTTTTGCGTCAGCAACTGCATCATGAGGCCCGCGACGCTCATTGCGCAGGCGGCGAGAATCAGCGAGAGCGTACGAGGCACGCGCGTGATGAAGAACAGTTCCTGACCAAACTCGTCTTGCGCGAGGTCATACGCGCCGATGTTCAGCGAAAGCCACGCGAGGCCCGCAACGCCAACAACTCCGAGCGTCAACGGCAGCCACGAAGGCAGGCGCAGGCGCGTCGGAGTGGGGGTACGTGTTGTGCTCATGACAGACCGAGACGCTGGCCGGGCAGAGAGAGCTGCCCGGCCAGCATCGTGGAATTACTTCGCGTCAGCGAAAGCCTCCGCAACCGCGGCGTACAGGTCGGTGTACGCCTGGATACCCTCGGTGAGGTAGAAGTTGGCGTCGAGGTAGACGATCTGGCCCTTCTGCACGGCCGGAACGTTCTTCAGCGCCTCCGAGCCCTCGATGAGCTCCTTCGCTGCGATGTAGCCGTCCTCCTGGAAGGCACCATCGCGATCAAGAACGATCAGCCATTCGGGGCTGGCAGCAGCGATCGCTTCCACCGAGATTTCGTCACCGGTGTGGTCGGTCGAGCCTTCTGCGTCGATCGCCGGAACCAGGCCGAGGGTTGCGAACAGCGAGCCGACGCCGCGACCCTCGCCGGGAGCGGCGTAGTTGATCTTGCCGCCAGACGTGATGAGTCCAGCAACCGTTGCGGTGCCGTCATAGTTGGTCTTTGCGTCAGCAACCGCGGTCTCGAGCGCCTCAACAAGCGCGGCAGCGTCGTCTTCGTGGTTGAAGATCTGGCCGAGCAGTTCGGTCTGACGAACGAGCTCGGAGATGTGCTCCTCGCCCTCGCGCGGGGTCAGCTCGATCGTGGGCGCCAGATCCTTCAGCGCGTCGTAGTGGCTCGCGAAGCGGTGGCCACCGATGATCAGCTCGGGCGCGGCAGCGACGACGTTTTCAAAGTTCGGCTCGCGGTGGTTGCCGATGTCGAGCACGTTCTCGTCGTCGGTGTACTCGGGCCACACGGTGCCCATGACGCCCTTGGGCGCTGCGGCGAGCGTGATGCCCCAGTCCGACAGCGTCTGCATGGCGGTGTTATCGAGTGCGACGACCGTCTTCGGGTTCACCGGAACCGTAATCTCACCGTGGTTGTCGGTGATGGTCACCTCGGTTGCGACGGGCGCTTCCGATTCCGTCTTCTCGGGTGCAGCGGCCGGGGTCGATGCGCAACCAGCAAGCAGAGCAAGCGATGCGACAGCGACGCCGAACACGGTGGTGCGACGGATCGAAGGGCGTGCAGACACGAGTGAACTCCATTCAGTTGGGGTGTGCGGCGAGTGCCACCCTTCCAACATAGGTAAGCCTTACCTGAGTTGCAAACTTCGTCAGATGATTTGTGACGGCTCCGAGTATTTCTTAGTTCCGGAACCATTCCGCGGCAGTAAAGAAAAAGCCCGGACGCGCCGTGAAACGTGTCACGACGCGCCCGGGCAGTGAAGTCAGGAAAATTTCCCGAGGATGTTACGCCGATTCGCCCCACGCGGAGGCCACATCGGCGTGGATTGCGAGCAGGCCCGCGGTCTCATCGGCCGGTGCACGGCCGATTCCGCACTCCGTGGCAATGCCGAAGACCGGCGCAAAAGCCTTCGCAGCGTCAATGCGGCGCGTGGTTCCGGCAACGCCATCCTGGCGGTGCACGACACCGAGGTAAAGCTCGGTGTTCTCCCCCAGACGAAGGTCGGCGAGGGGCGCGAAGTAGGCGGCATCGTCGCGCTCAATCGGAACCGGGAGGTGCACCCAGGTGAGCTCACGGTGGGCGGCAGCGGTGATCGCGTTGGCGAAACGCACGAGGTTTGCGGTGTCGGTCGGCTCAACGAAGTGGGTTTCGCCGACATCGCCATAGCAAAGGTGAAGACCTGCTTCGACGCCGGCCGGAATCGCGTCGATCAGGGTGGCGAGGCGCTCAACGAGGCCGTCGAACGGGTCACCTGGCCACCACGCCTCCATCGTTGCGCCGTAGCCTGCGTCGCGCTCGATGATGCCCATCTCGCTGGCCACATCCCACTGAATCGCCAGGTCATCGGACGGAATCGCGGCCACAATCTGCTCGACCTCGCGCAGGATGGCGGCGGTGTAGACCGAGTCAATCGCAACGCGGTCATCACCGAAGAAGAACGAGCTGATCACGGCGAGGGGCGTCGGCAGCGACACCTGGAAACGCACGCCCTCAGCGATCACACCCTCGGCACGCAAGCGCACGAACTCGGCGTATGACTCGACCGCCGCGTCGGCGTAGCCGAGTGCGGGCAGTTCGATCGATGCGGCATCGACACCCTCAGCGAGACGCAGTGGTCGCGCGTCGAGACCAGCGGGCATCGGAATGCGCTCGTCACCGATACGTTCGATGCCGTCAGCCTGGCCCAGCACGTCAGGCTGGAACATGATCCAGTGGAACCGCTTGCCCACCTCACCATCCGGAATGCGCTTCAGGTGACCGCCGAGCACGGTCGCCGCGGTGCGGAAGGTGGTTTCCGCGTCGGGGTAGTTGACCGAGCCGACGAGAAGGGCGCCCTGGGGCTGAGACATGACGATCTCTTTCTACTGATGTTCTACGCGCTGGGTCAGAGCGGTTTCATTGTCTCAGCCTCCCCATTTTTACGACGCGCTTGTTGCAGAAGATGACCAAGACCCTTGACAGCCTCCCCCAACGCTGCCTTGCCGGTCTTACCAACACCCGTCGCGTTCGTGAACGCGTGAATATGGCCGGGCACGACCTGGAGCGTCGTCGGCACTCCCGCCGCCTGCAACGCCTTCGCATAGGCGATGCCCTCATCACGGAGCACATCGAAGCCTGCGACGGCGACGTGCGCTGGAGCAATTCCGGAACCATCACCGAGATCTTCGAAGAGCGGGGAGACCGCGGGGTCGGTTCGTTGATCAGGGTTGGGCACGTAGTGGTCGCGGTACCAGTGCATTTGTTTGCGAGTGAGGAAGTACCCCTCGGCAAACTTCGCGTAGGAGGGGTGCTCGGTGGAGAGGTCGGTCACCGGGAAGAACAACAGCTGCGCGTCGGGCGGATTGTCATCGCGCGTCAAGTTGGCGACCACGGCGGCGAGGTTTCCGCCTGCACTGTCACCAGCGACAGCGACGACGTCACCCCATTCGGGTTGCTCTCGCACCCAGCGGTAGGCGTCGATCGCATCTTCCACTGCCGCCGGATAGGGATGTTCCGGAGCCAAACGATAATCAACCGAGATCACGACGACGCGCAAGTGGTGCGCGATGAAACGGCACACCGCGTCAGTGGAGTCGAGGCTGCCCACGACCCACCCGCCGCCGTGGAAGTAAGTGACAGCGCCGAGAAGTGCGTCGTTTTCACCGTGTCGGTACACGCGGACAGGCACCGAACCGCTTCGCGTGGGCACCACCATGTCGCGCACCGTATCGACGTCAATCATGCTGCCAAAGATGCGTGCCTCGGCGTCAATCTGTTCACGTGCTTCTGGTAGCGGTAAGTCTTCGAATGCATTGCCTGGAAGCGCATTCAACACCCGCAATGCCATTTGCACTTCGGTAAAGAGCTGATTGCCGTCGATGACCGTCGGTGTGCCCGCGATCACCCGTTGTATCGGCTCGGGCAAAGCACCGAGCGTGCGAATCGCTGCGCGCATTGCACTTTCACTGAGAGTCATACTCCTCCTTGAGCACGTTCTCGAACCTGTATGCACGACCGTATTACATCCCACCGACATCACACGATTACATGCCGCCGACATCACACGTTGCCTGGCCGCAACGCAATGTCGGAGGCACCGCCTAGCCTGGAATCATGGCAAGCCGACGAACCACCGAGGTCTCCTTCAAATGCACCGAGTGCGGGTGGACCACCATGAAATGGGCGGGGCGCTGCGGCGAATGCCAGCAGTGGGGAACCGTCGTTGAGTTTGGTGTGCAGGCGGGCATCGCGAAGCCCAAGGTGACGGCTCTCGCACCGTCGGCTGAGCGGGCTGCAAAGCCCATCACGCAGATTGATACAACGGAGTCCCCTCGGCGCACGAGCGGCGTGAGCGAGTTTGACCGCGTGCTGGGCGGCGGCATCGTTCCCGGTGCTGCGATCTTGCTGTCGGGTGAGCCCGGTGTGGGCAAGTCAACGCTGCTGCTCGAGGTGGCCGCACAGTCGGCGCGTGCGGGGCGACGCGTGTTGTATGCGAGCGGCGAGGAGTCACCCGCACAGGTACGGCTCCGTGCCGAACGCACCGGGGCTTTGCACGACGAGCTTTTTCTGGCGAGCGAGACTGACCTGGCGACAATCCTCGGTCACATCGACGAAGTACAGCCCGCGCTGGTCATCATCGATTCCATTCAGACGGTCGCCTCCGCTCTCTCCGAGGGGGCAGCCGGCCACCCCAGCCAGGTGCGTGAAGTCGCAGCCACCCTCGTGCGGGTTGCGAAAGAGCGCGGGCTACCCATCATCATCGTCGGTCACGTCACAAAAGACGGTCAGGTTGCTGGGCCGCGTCTGCTCGAGCACCTCGTTGATGTGGTGTGCCAGTTTGAGGGCGACAGGCAAACGTCGCTGCGCTTCATCCGTGCGTTGAAAAACCGCTTCGGCCCGACCGACGATGTGGGCTGCTTCGAAATGAGCGGCGCAGGCATCATCGAAGTGACCGACCCATCGTCGCTGTTCTTGTCACGGGGACTCCCCGAACCCGGAACCTGTGTCGCCATCGCATTGGAGGGGCGCCGGGCACTTCCGGTCGAGGTGCAAGCACTCACCGTCGCAGCCACCGGGCCGGCGCCACGCCGCATCGTGCACGGCGTCGACGCCGCACGCGTCGCGATGGTGCTCGCCGTGTTGGAACGCCGGGCAGGCATCCGCACCTCCGGCTTTGACGTCTACGTATCCACAGTCGGCGGCGTGCGCTTTACCGAACCGGCTGCTGACCTTGCGATTGCGATCGCCGTCGCCGGCTCCGTCTTGAACACCGCGGTTCCGTCAGACCTCGCCGCTATTGGTGAGCTGAGCCTCGCAGGCGAAATCCGGCCGGTGACGCAAGTGGCACAGCGCCGCGCGGAAGGAAAGCGCCTCGGCTACGACATGCTCATTGATGACCGTTCAAAGACGCTGCGCGGTGCACTCGCCGATCTCCGCACGCGCACCCGCGCGGCAGAACCGCAAGGACCGCAGTTCTAAGACCCCAGCCAGGCCAAACGACGCGACGGCTACACGTCGAGCGCGGCGAGAATGTCAGCAGGGTCGGCCTGCATCGGGTGCGGGCCAGCGATGTCAAAAAACACCGTTGTGATCACACCCTGGTGGCGGGTGAGAAAGTCTTTCAGCCAGAGGGGTGAGTACAGCGCAACCCCCGGTGGCAGGTTTGCCGGCTTGTTCTTTGCGTCGCTGAAAATCAGGAGCGCGACGTTTCCCTCAGCATCGCGATACGTCCATACATCGCCACGATCGAGCGGGTTGTCTTTGGCCGCTGGCTTCATCAGCGGAAGCACGGTATTGCCGTTACGAAGTGCGAGCGCGACGGCCGCCATGTCCTTCCTCTCAAGGGCCTGTGCGAGGGCCTCAGAGCGGAACTCTTTCTTACGGGAACGCGACGATGCCATGGTTCCAGCGTACCGAGCAAAAGGGAGGCCCCCTCAAAATGTTCACGGGGGATAAACATTCAGAAGGGGCCATGGCTCACCCGGAGACCGGGATATCGTCACGAGAGTTGGGGGATCGCTCGTGATGACTCTGCTAGAGGCAGCTCACCGTGTCTGCGATACGTCGGGAGCCAGCCCCCAGACTATCTCCCTCGGCGAGGGATGCATAGGGCAAAACGACGATACCTGTGCGGAAGTTTTTCAATTCTTTCGCATACGACACCACCGGGATCATGCACCACCCCGCCCCGGCCGGCGCGACGAACAGGCGTAGAACGACGTCGGTCTCAATAGAGCATGAACTGGGCGCTGCCCTGCGATTCAAACGAAGCGATCGTCACCGTGAGGTGGTACGACGCTCCGCCACCGCCCGCACGCGGGCGTGTTTCATCGGCGCACGTTGATACCGAGGAGCGTGTCCGATCCCAGACGAGCGGAACCTGGCTTGCGGCGGTCTGCCCCGCAGCCAGCGTCACGATTTGGTTCGTCGGGTTGGCCTGGCAGTCCGTCGACCGCCACCATACGTCATTGCCGCTCGTGATCGTGAAGGATTGAGCGGCGGTGCCGACATCGATCGTGCAGTCACGCGCCGTAAGGTTCGTGAGCGAAAGCGTCAGCTGCGGCAGTTCATCCGCGCCGTATTCAGACTTGTCTGTCGAGGCATCTACGCGGACATCCTGCGGACCGCAGGCGACAATTTCAGCCTCGGGTTGCTCAGTGGGCAGTTCCTCGACGGGGGTTGTTTCGCCTTCACCGCCGGATTCTGCGCTTTGCGCACCATCCGCTGTTCCGTTTGTCTCCGCGGTTCCGTTTGCCTCCGTGGTTCCGTCATTGGCGGCTGCGGCGTCAGCCGGCGCCGTGGCAGACGGCGATCCGCTTGTCGTCGGTGAAGGCGACGGGGTGGCCGAGCTCCACGGCTGCCAAATCAGCAGAACGATGGCGAGAATGAAAACAAGCAGTCCACCGAACACGACAATGCGCCGACGGCGATACACCGCTGGCGAGTGGCGACGTGGACGTGGAGTAGACATCATCAAAATCGTACGCGCTGACCCGCGGAAATCCGGCTCAGCACGGCGGATAACGCAGAGACTCTCATGTTGCCCAGCGCGGCATGCATCACGCCTACAGCGTCTTGAGCATGCGGGTGTTGCCCAGCGTGTTGGGCTTCACGTGCGCGAGCTCCAAGAACTCAGCGACACCGGCGTCCGGGCTCCGCAGGAGTTGCGCGTAAACCTCGTCGCTGACGACCTGCTTCTCGCCGATCGGCTCGAATCCGTGGCGGGTGAAGAACGGAACCTCGAAGGTGAGGCAGAAGAGGCGCTTCAGCCCCAGGTCACGTGCCTTGAGTTCGAGTGATTCCACAAGCAGGCCCCCAATGCCGCGGCGTGCCCAGTCATCATGCACCATCAGGGTGCGGATCTCTCCCAGGCTCTTCCACATCACGTGAAGGGCGCCGCATCCGATGAGACGGCCATCCGTTTCGGCGATCACGAACTCCTGCACGGACTCGTACAGGGCGACAAGCTCCTTGCCAAGCAGAACGCGTTGCTCCACCATCGGCTCGAGAAGATCGCGAATACCTTTCACATCAGCAGTGCGCGCGGGCCGGACGATGATTTCAGTCACACCTCAAGTTTAGAACGCGGATGCCGCACAAACGCAGAACGGGCCCGACGTTGTCGGGCCCGTTCTATGAATTTCGCGTTACGCGACGTCACCGCCAGCGATGATGTCAGGCGTTGCCGAAATCGCCGGCGTCGTGTTGGCCGCAAGCGCGACCTTTTCACCACGCGGTCCGGTTTCGAAAGCGAAAGCACCATCAGCGAAGTCGACCTTGATGTGGTCGCCCGAGTGCAGCTGCCCGTGCAGGATGCGCTCAGACAGCTGGTCTTCCACCTCACGCTGCATCGCGCGTCGGAGCGGACGTGCACCCAGCGCCGGGTCGTAACCAATCTCGATCAGGCGGTCCTTCGCCGAAGCCGACAGCTCCACCGTCATGTCGCGGTCAAGCAGACGCTCAGCCAGACGCTTGGTGAACAGGTCAACAATCTGACGCAGCTCTTCCTTCGACAGCTGCGGGAAGACGATGACGTCGTCGACACGGTTCAAGAACTCGGGCTTGAAGTTGCGCTTGAGCTCTTCATCGACCTTGCCCTTCATCCGCTCGTACGTCGTCTGCGAGTTGCCCTCAATCTGGAAGCCAACGGGAGCACCAGCAATAGCCTGCGAACCGAGGTTGGTCGTCATGATGATGACGGTGTTCTTGAAGTCGATGACGCGGCCCTGACCGTCAGTCAGACGACCCTCTTCCAGAATCTGCAAAAGCGAGTTGAAGATGTCGGGGTGCGCTTTTTCGATCTCATCGAAAAGCACGACGGAGAACGGCTTGCGGCGAACCTTTTCGGTCAGCTGGCCGCCCTCTTCGAAGCCAACGAATCCGGGAGGGGCACCGAACAGACGCGAGACGGTGTGCTTTTCGCTGAACTCACTCATGTCGAGCGAAATGAGGGCACCCTCGTCGTCAAACAGGAACTCCGCGAGAGCCTTGGCAAGCTCCGTCTTACCCACACCGGTCGGACCGGCGAAGATAAACGAACCGCTGGGGCGCTTCGGGTCTTTCAGACCCGCACGCTGACGACGAATCGTGCGCGACAGCGCAGCAATGGCTTCGTCTTGACCGATGACACGCTGGTGCAGAGCCTTCTCCATGAAGACGAGACGCGAGGACTCCTCTTCGGTGAGCTTGAACACCGGAATACCGGTGGCCTGTGCGAGCACCTCGGCGATCAGGCCCTCGTCGACGACAGCGTGCGTCGCGACGTCGCCAGAACGCCACTGCTTCTCGAGGCGGAGGCGCTCAGCGAGCAGACTCTTCTCCTCGTCACGCAGGGAGGCCGCCTTTTCGAAGTCTTGCTCTTCGCTGGCCTTTTCCTTGTCTTCGCGAACCTTGGCGATCTTCTCGTCAAACTCGCGCAGCTCAGGCGGCGACGACAGGATCGACAGGCGCAGGCGTGCGCCAGCCTCGTCGATCAGGTCGATGGCCTTGTCTGGCAGGAAACGGTCGGCCACGTAGCGGTCGGCAAGGTTTGCGGCTGCGACGATGGCGCCATCCGTAATCTGCACCTTGTGGTGGGCCTCGTAGCGGTCGCGCAGGCCCTTCAAAATGTTGATGGCGTGCGGGATCGACGGCTCAGCAACCTGGATCGGCTGGAAGCGGCGCTCAAGAGCCGCGTCCTTCTCGAAGTGCTTGCGGTACTCATCAAGCGTCGTGGCACCGATCGTCTGGAGCTCACCACGAGCAAGCAGCGGCTTCAGGATCGACGCTGCGTCGATGGCACCCTCAGCTGCACCCGCACCGACAAGCGAGTGAATCTCGTCGATGAAGACGATGATGTCGCCGCGGGTGCGGATCTCCTTGGTGACCTTCTTCAGGCGCTCTTCAAAGTCACCGCGGTAGCGCGAGCCAGCGATGAGCGAACCGAGGTCAAGCGAGTAGACCTGCTTGTCTTTCAGCGTCTCAGGAACCTCGCCCTTAACGATCGCCTGAGCCAGGCCTTCAACGACGGCGGTCTTACCGACACCGGGCTCACCGATCAGCACCGGGTTGTTCTTGGAGCGGCGCGACAGAATCTGCATCACGCGCTCGATTTCCTTCTCGCGGCCAATCACCGGGTCCAGCTTGTTGTCGCGAGCGGCCTGCGTCAGGTTGCGGCCGAACTGGTCAAGAACAGCGGAACCACCCTGGGGCGCCGACTGCTGCTGCTCGCTGCCTGCGGCAACACCAACGGGCTCCTTGCCCTGGTATCCGCTGAGCAACTGGATGACCTGCTGGCGCACCTTGTTCAGGTCGGCGCCGAGCTTGACGAGCACCTGAGCGGCAACGCCTTCGCCCTCGCGGATGAGACCGAGCAGGATGTGCTCGGTGCCAATGTAGTTGTGGCCGAGCTGAAGAGCTTCGCGCAGCGACAGCTCCAGCACCTTCTTGGCACGCGGCGTGAACGGGATGTGGCCCGTCGGCTGCTGCTGGCCTCGGCCAATAATGTCTTGGACCTGCTCACGGACTGCGTCAAGCGAGATGCCGAGCGACTCCAGCGCCTTGGCTGCGACGCCCTCACCCTCGTGGATCAGGCCGAGCAGGATGTGTTCGGTGCCGATGTAGTTGTGGTTCAGCATCTTCGCCTCTTCTTGGGCGAGCACAACTACGCGACGGGCACGGTCGGTGAATCTCTCGAACATCTTCACTCCTCGGGGCGTTAACGGAATACGCCTTATGACGAGGGTAACCACTCCGACGAGCCGCTGAGCCGGTGTTCGCCGTCGGCTAACGGATCGGGAATCAATCCCTCTCCCGCGACGTTGCACCGATCGATGGTTACCCTCTCTGTTCTCGATCTTGTTTCTGTCCGCACCGGCCAAACATCGGCCCAGGCGGTCGCCGCGTCGATGGCGCTCGCCGCCCTCGCTGATGACCTGGGCTACGAGCGCTACTGGTTCGCTGAGCACCACAACATGCCAGCAGTGGCGTCAACATCACCAGCGGTATTGATCGCGGCCGCAGCCTCACGCACGCAGCGCATTCGCGTGGGTTCTGGCGGTGTCATGCTGCCCAACCATGCGCCACTGATCGTGGCTGAGCAGTTCGCGACCTTGGAGGCGATGGCACCCGGTCGTATCGACCTGGGTATCGGCCGGGCTCCTGGCAGTGACCCGGTTGTAACACATCTGCTTCGCCAGTCTGGCGCGACGAGCGATGTTGACCGCTTCCCCCAGCACATTGCCGACATCGCGGCGATCATGAGCCCAGAGGGCGCGACAATGCGCTTCACGAGCGGCGGCGAGTACGCCGTGCACGCCACCCCCAATGCCGCGAGCTCTCCCGAGATCTGGCTTCTGGGTTCCAGCGACTACTCGGCAACGTTGGCCGCACAGTTCGGTCTCCCCTATGTCTTCGCTAACCACTTCTCTGGGCAGGGTCTCGAGCGTGCGCTCGAGCTGTACCGTTCCCAATTCCAGCCGTCGGCCGTGCTCGACGCTCCGCGCACCTTCCTCACCACAAACGTTGTTGCCGCACCGACTCTGGATGAAGCCGAGCAACGAGCCTTGCCGCAAATGCGCATGTTTGCGAAACTGCGTCTGAACCAGCCATTGACCGCGCTAGAGACTGTCGAAGCCGCCACGGCTGCGCTGGAGACAGTGACCGACCGCGAGCGTGAGGCCATGGCTCTGGTGCGAAGCCGTTGGATGATCGGAACCGGAGAGACGGTGCGTGCGGAACTTACGAAATTTGCCACGCAACACGGCGTCGACGAAGTGATGGTGGTTCCGGTTGCCGGCGCTTACGGCGCAGAAGACCGGGCGGCATCGTTCGGCCGCGAACAAACGCTCCGCCTCATCGCCGGCGCGTCGGCCCTTCGGGTTTGACCGCCGAGAAGAAGAGGATCGACCCGCATCAAATAGGGGGGAGTTGATGCGGGTCGATCAGCCCGATGCGCGGGGGAAGGCATCGGGTTTGGACTTGTTAAGTCCGGCCAGCCCAGGGACAGAACCGGCATGCGCGGGAGCTTTCGGGAATGCTCTCCGCGCGTTTGTGAGTCAATCACACCACGGTGATTTCACCGGTCGGCACGGACGTTTAGAAACTACCCGCCCCGACTACCCGCTTCAGTATTTCGGCGTGGTGAAGCCGGATTTCCCGATGCGCCCGACACGTCGCCGCAACAGCGCAGCGCCGAGTGTCGCCGCCTCGTCTCGAGAAGAGACGCCGAGGCGCTTCAACAGTTTCGCGACGTGGAACTTCACCGTGTTTGGCGAGATATAGAGCTCGGCGGCAATTTGGGCGTTGGTGAATCCCTGGCCGATATAGCGCAGGATTTCTTCTTCGCGCGCGGTGAATTCGATATACGGAACCACGGTGATGGTGGCGCGCGCAGGGAGCAGGTCAGCGATGAACGAAAGGTCGCTGGCAGCGACCGTGACGTGCAACGTGTCGAGTGCCGGCTGCGGAATGAGGCGCAACCACGCACCGAGGTGATGTCTCTCGATCAGCGGCAGCAGGTTCCGGAGCCCCTCCATCGCCATGGCGCGGTTGCCGTGATGCGCGTGGATGGCTGCGAAAATCGTCCAGTACAGCGCGCGCCAGCGCGGGCCAAACACGTCTTCGGAGTACTGCGAGGGTTCGCTCACCGTGGCACGTTCGTCACTTGTGACCATCGCCGCCATCGCGAGCGCGAGGTTCCGCGGGCCCGGGTACTCCGAAATCATGTCGGCAAACCGCGTCTGCAACGCGCGGTCGCCGGCGATTGATGCGGCCACGATTCCGATCGCGGCAAGCCGTGGCGCGGTGTTCGCAGCGCCGTGTGCGGAAAGGAGTGTCAGCTGTTCATCGACGAACACCAACGCACTGCTCGCACGGTCGTTGAAGATGAGGGCCGCGCAGTGCACGAGGCCGAGGGGGCCAGGGATCATCGGGGTGGGAGACGCCGACACCATGCGTTGCGTGAGCGTGAGCGCCACGGCGATGTCACCACGATCAATGGCGGTCCAGGCGCGTGCCGTTGCCACCATGAGCCACCACGGATCGCGAGGAGTAGCAACGACCTCCTCAGGCGTGAGCGGCATCTCCAGTGTGGACGCGGCCAGCGGCGATACCAGCGACCGGTCGCCGATGAGCACGCCCACGACGGAGGTGCCCCAGTCGGCTTGCATGAGCCTCGGCACGCGGGGGTCAACCGTGTGCTCGCGCACCCACTGCCACATCGATGCGGCCTCAGCGACGCGGTCGTTGAGGAAGAACGAAATCGCGAGGTCAGTTGCGGCAACGCCGACAACGGCAGCCGCGCCGTCATCCTGTGTGAAGGTAAACCCGCGCACCAGGTCGGCCGCGCGGCGTGTGACCTCGATACATTCGCGCGTCTGCTGGGCGAGGTGGAGGCAAAGCGCCGCGAGCGAAAGGTCACGGGCGCGCTCCTCCGGGGCGATCGCGCTCTGCTTGCGGAGCCCAGCGGCTGCTGCCACGAGAAGCGGAACCAGGGCGTCCAGATGGCCGGTGGCCTCACGACGCGCAAAGGCAATCGCTAACAGGAGCGCTGGACGTTCTGGCGTTGCGAGGGTGCCGATGGGCACCGCGAGCGACAATTGCCGAAACGCGGCGTGAAGTTCGTTTGCGTTGGTGAGGAGCTCAGAAAAGGCGATGGTGCGCAGCGCGTGCTCAGCACCAGCGACGTCACCGGCGTCGAGAAAACCAATGATCGTGGCGATGTACCGCCTGGCATGAACGTCGCGTTCATTCTCCTGCTGCGTAACGGAGAGGGGCTTCATCGCGTCATCGCGGACGGCCTCATCAGGTTGTTCCACACGTGCTCCGGTTTCGCCTACTCGACCGGCTTACCGCGCATAAGGGCGTCCAACCACTCCCGCGCCTCGATGAAGACGTCGTCGGAGAACTCGTCTTCGTGCTGGACGATGACGCGGTCAGCGCGCGGATAGGAGCCAAGGAAGACCACCCGGGGGCTGAAACGACGAAGACCCATCAGCGCTTCAGCCATGCGCGCGTCATTAATGTGACCGTCAGCGTCGATGACAAATCGGTAGCGGCCAAGTGCGTCGCCCACCGGGCGCGATTCGATCAGGCTGAGGTTGATTCCGCGTGCCGAGAACTGTTCGAGCAGCGCAAGCAGGGCGCCAGGGCGGTCGTCAGGAAGCTCCGCAATGATCGAGGTCTTGTCAGCGCCGGTCGGCGATGCGGGCGTTGTGGTTCGCGTCACGAGCACGAAGCGGGTGACCGCATTCGTGTTGTCGCCAATGTCGGTGGCGAGCACCTCAAGGTCATAGTGTTCGGTGATTCCGGGAGGGGCAATTGCCGCTTGTGCCGGCAGGCTGCCATCAAGAACACCAATCGGACCGGCCACATTGCTTGCGGCGGGCACGTGTTGGTGCTGTGGCAGGTGCTCGCCAAGCCAACGGTGGCACTGTGCGTATGCCACCGGGTGCGCCGCGATTGTGGTGACGTCTTCCAGCTTGGTGCCGGGGGCGGCGACCAGAACAAAGTTGACCGGAACCAGGTACTCGCCAATGATGCGGAGGTTCGGCAGTGTGGCGAGGGCATCTTGCGTCGTGGAGACGCCACCCTCGATCGAGTTCTCAATCGCGATCATCGCGGCGTCGCTACGCCCCTCAATCACGTCGGCGAAGGCTTCACCCGCGTTGTGAACGGGGCGCCAATTTTGTCCTTTTGCCTCCGGAACCTGCTGCAGTGCCGCCTCGGTAAAGGTTCCGGCGGGGCCCAGGTAGCTGTACGTGCGACGACCGGGCTCAAACTCAGCAGACATGGGTTCAGCCTAGTGAGAATTCCCGGTGCATTCCTACGATCCGCGTCATTGAAGATGCGCCCAAGGCGAAGGACAGGCAGACTGGCATCATGACGCGCGCAGGACAGCCGGCACAATCTTCCGATCTCATTGACGTAGACGCCTTAATTGCGGCCTACTACGACATCGCTCCCGACCCCACTGTTGCTTCGCAACGCGTGTCATTCGGAACCAGCGGTCACCGTGGTTCCGCATTTAACGGCTCCTTCAACGAGGTGCACATCCTGGCGACGACGCAGGCGATCGTCGATTACCGGGCGTCGCAGGGCATCACCGGCCCGCTGTTCATCGGCCGCGACACGCACGCGCTGAGCTTGCCAGCCGAGCGCACCGCCGTTGAGGTACTGGTGGGCAACGGAATCGCCGTGTTGCAGGATTCTCGCGAGTCCTATGTTCCGACACCAGCGCTTAGCCATGCGATCCTCACCCACAATGCGGGCAAGGCAGCCGATGATCCCACCCGCGCCGATGGCATCGTGGTGACCCCCTCGCACAACCCGCCTGCTGACGGCGGTTTCAAGTACAACCCGCCGCATGGTGGCCCCGCTGACACCGACGCCACCGGCTGGATCGCTGACCGTGCGAACGCGCTCATCGAAGCGGGTCTTGCCGATGTGAAGCGCGTGCGCACCGCCGATTTTGCCACGGGGGCCACCGGTTCCTACGACTTCCGCGATGCGTACGTGCGTGACCTCGGGACGATCATCGACGTCGACGCGATCCGCGGCGCTGGCGTGCGCGTTGGCGCTGACCCGCTGGGCGGCGCGAGCGTCGACTACTGGTCGTACATCGCCGAGGTGCACAACATCGATATCACGGTCGTTAACCCGGATGTGGACCCGACGTGGGCATTCATGACCCTCGACTGGGACGAGAAGATCCGCATGGATCCGTCTTCGCCTTCTGCGATGGCAGCCCTCGTCGCCCGCCGCGACGAGTTTGACGTACTAACCGGCAACGACGCCGATGCTGATCGCCACGGCATTGTCACGCCGGACGCGGGCCTGATGAACCCGAACCACTACCTCGCCGTCGCAATTCAATACCTCTATACGCACCGCCCGAACTGGCGTCATGATGCGGCGATCGGTAAGACCCTGGTGTCAAGCATGATCATTGACAAGGTGGCAGAATCACTGGGGCGACGCCTGTGGGAGGTGCCGGTCGGATTCAAGTGGTTCGTTCCTGGACTGCTTGATGGTTCCGTTGCCTTCGGCGGTGAAGAATCTGCCGGTGCGTCGTTCTTGCGCGCCGATGGTTCTGTCTGGACGACCGATAAAGACGGCATTTTGCTGTGTCTGCTCGCCGCCGAGATCATCGCGGTGACGGAAAAGACGCCGTCGCAGCTGTATGCCGAGCTGGAGGATCGCTTCGGTGCGAGTGCGTACCAGCGCGTCGATGCGGCAGCCACGCCTGCGCAGAAGAAGGTGCTCGGACAGCTGTCCCCCGACGCCGTGTCAGCTGTCGAGCTTGCCGGCGAGCCCATCACCGCGAAACTGTCGCACGCACCAGGCAACAGTGCCGCTATTGGTGGGCTCAAGGTACAGACCGCGAACGCATGGTTTGCCGCACGCCCATCGGGCACGGAAGACGTTTACAAGCTGTACGCTGAGTCGCTTCGCGGCCCGGCACACCTCGCCGAAGTACAGGAGCAAGCCCGCGCGGTTGTCGCCGCCGCCCTCAACGGCGCGTAGCCCCGTCACGTTCACTCATTGAGCGTTTCGTCTCGACCCGCGAGCGAAGCGAGACGGACGGAGCGCCTGTTACGGAACGCGCTTGAGCCAGGCCTCGGTGGAGAACTTTGACTCGACGAGAGCCTCAGCGTCGGCGTACTCGTCTGCGCTGATCTGGCCGATCGTCGCACCGGTGAGTGACTGGAACGTCGAAATCAACGCGGTAATGATGTCGTCACGGCTCATCCCGGTCTGCGAGCGAAGCGGGTCGACGCGCTTTGCCGCTGACGTGGTTCCCTTATCTGACAGCTTTTCGCGGCCGATACGGAGTACCTCGGTCATCATCTGACCATCCATGTCGTAGCTCAGCGTGGCATGGTGCAACACGCCACCGTTGGCGAGGCGTTTCTGCGCAGCGCCGCCGATCTTGCCCTTCGAGCTGGCGATGTCGTTGAGCGGCTGGTACGTCGCATCGATGCCGAGCGCGCGCAGACCTTGCAGCACCCAGTCATCAAGGAACGCGTAGGAGTCGGCAAAGGTCATACCCGACACCAGCTCGGCAGGCACATACAGCGAGTATGTGATGATCTGGCCTGCACCCATCATCATCGCGCCACCGCCCGAAATACGGCGGACGACGTCAAACCCGTGGCGCGCTGCCCCTTCAGCATCGACCTCATTGCGAAGCGACTGGAACGAGCCGATCACGACGGCTGATTCGTTCCACTCCCAAATGCGCAGGGTGGGCTGGCGTCGGCCATCTCCGACACGACCGGTGAGAACCTCATCGAGGGCCAGGTTCATGCGCGGCGAAACGGCCTCGTCGTGCACGATCTCCCAGCTGTAGTCCTTCCACCCGGGTGCCGTAACCAGCGCACGCCGCACCGCGGTTCCGACCGCCTCTGGCGTGAATCCCAACAGCTGAGCGCCCTCGGGGAGCGCTGCGCGCACCGTGGCGGCAATGCCGGAAGCATCCGTCTTCTCATCGAGCCCGTTTACGGCGGCGTTAATGTCGAGCAGCGCGGAGTCGGGCTCGAGAAAAAAGTCACCGGCAAGGTGAAAGTTGGTGATGACGCCATCGATCACATCGAAGTCAACAACGACGAGTTTTCCGCCTGGAACTTTATATTCTCCGTGCATAAACCCAGCCTAGCGCCGTGGTTCACCCCGCCGGCTGAATGTGCCTATCCAGCCAAGCCAGCAGGTCGGCACGCACGCGCTCCTGGTCTTTTTCGTTGAAGATTTCGTGGCGGTCATCGGGATACACCAGCGTCGTGACGTCGGTGAGGCCGGAGCGCTCGCGGTACGCCTTCGCAAGCTTGTGAACGCTGACGGGGCCACCCACCGGGTCGTTGGAACCCACCATCAGCAGCACAGGAACGTCGCGAGGCAGGTGCTTCGCTGGCAGCTCATACAGGCGCATGGCATCGGCCAGACCGAAAAGCTTCAGCAACGGCTTCTCCGTGGTAAGCGGGTCGGCGCGAAACTCTGCCCAAATCTCTGGGTCAGTCGACAGCCACTCAAGGCCCGTAGCGGTGGGCCCATCAAATGCGCGGTTCAGCGGGAGTGGACTGAGCGTCGTCGGCGAGAGGCGAGCGGAACCAGAAAGCACGACGGCGTCGAAAGCGTCGGCATGGTGATTGAGGAGCCACTGCGAGAGGAACGAACCCCACGAGTGCCCGATCAGGATCAGGGGGAGTCCAGGATTCTCCGCCTTAATCAGCTGCGTAAACTGCCACACCGCCGCCTGCGTGGCCCGCAGTCCCCCGGGGCCCAGCGTGCCGAGCTTGTCAACATTGCCGTTGTGCTGCTTCATGCCGGTGCGTCCGTGACCGCGATGGTCATCGGCGTACACGGTGTATCCGGCAGCTGTCAGCGCGCTGATCAATGCCCCATAGCGGCCGGCGTGCTCACCCAGCCCGTGGGCGAGTTGCACGACCCCGCGCGCGACCCCTTTGGCAGGATGAACGTCATAAACGATTGCGATGCCATGTGCGTCAATGAATTCAGCCATGCACGCGAGTCTAGGGGGCGTACTCGCATTGGTCACGGACCGGCGGCAACGCTCTGACTTCCTGTTGTGCACGATCGAAAGGCAAGAACGCCGCGAAACGCCGTGCTTTTCAGCCCGAAGGGACATCTGCTCGTGCAGAACGGCTACGCGGTGACGGTGCGAGCCATGCGGTCAACGGCAATGCCGACGCAACCGACGGCGCCGGCCCAGCGGCCGAGTTCAGCGGCGACGATGGGCGGCACGGTGTGGAACGTCTTCTTCTTGTCAACGTGAGCGACCGCCAACTGCACGAGGCGGTGCGGGGCACTCGCGAGGCCACCACCGATAACGACACAACCCGGGTCGACAAGCGCGAGCAGCGTGAGGAGTGCGTCGCCCAACGAACGGCCAGCGCGGTCAACGATCGGCAGTGCGCGTGCATCGCCATTCTCGTATGCGATGAGCAGGTCGCGGGGCGACCCCTCGCCCCCAGCCGCGTGCCACCCGCGACGCAGCGCGGGTGCCCCGATCACGGTTTCCAGGCAGCCCCGTTGTCCACAGGCACACAGCTCGCCGTCGGGTTCGACCACGATGTGTCCCAGCTCGCCAGCAATGCCGTGCGCGCCTGCTGCGACGGAACCGTTCACAACGTGACAGCCCGCGATGCCGGTGCCGAGCGCGAGGGTGAAAACGTCACTGTGGCCGTCACCTGCACCCCAGCGGGCTTCGGCGATAGCGGCGGCGCGACCGTCGTTCACGATGTCGACCGGAACCTCGAGAATGTCGCCGAGGCGCGCGCCAAGGTGCACGCCGTCCAGGTGCGGCAGGTTGACCGACCGCAGCACGGTTCCGGTATCGCTGTCAACGAGCCCAGGGATGGCGATGACGACACCAGCGAGGTCGTCGCCCGCGATGTCGCGCGCGATATCGGCGAAGGCAGCAACCGGATCGCTTGCTGGCGTCGCTAACGTGTCTTGTTTGACAACGACGGGACGGTCATCGTCCGTGATCATCGCCAACTGGTATTTGATGCTCGAGCCGCCAACATCCAGCCCGAGCAGGTAACGCGTCGTCACTAGTGATCACCGGCCACAATGGTGGCGATGCGTCGCGCTTCGTCGGCGTCAACCTTTTCGAACGGGCCCAGGCCTTCGCTACTCGCCGCGCCCATGCTGATGCCGGTCACGTCGGGTACGAGCCGCTTGGCCGAAAAGTGCACAGCCTGCACGCCCGTGGCCATGACCTCAGCGACGGTGGCAGAGGAAATGCCGCTGCCCGCCATGATGTCGATGCGACCGGCAGCGTGCGCCACCATGTCACGGAGCCCGGCAGCACCGGCAAGCGCCGTCGGGGCACCGCCCGAGGTCAGCACGCGCACGACACCGAGATCAATGAGTTGCTCCAGCGCCGTGGTGCGGTCACTCGCGACGTCGATCGCCCGGTGCGCGGCGACGGAGGCGCCACCGGCAGCAGCCACGAATTCGCGCATCGCCCGCTCATCAAAGAGTCCGTCTTCGCCGAGAGCACCAACGACGACGCCGTCAACGCCTGCGGCAACCGCGAGCTCAATATCGCGTGTCATGACGCGAATCTCGTCAGCGTCGTAGTGGAATCCACCCGCACGCGAACGAATCAGCGCATGCACTTCAACCGCGCCTGCTGCCGTCTCGACGACGTCAGCAATGGTTCCGGCCGATGCTGTCAGCCCGCCCAGCGCCAGCGCCGAGCACAGCTCGACGCGACGCGCGCCAATGCTGATCGCAACACGAACAGCATCGGCATCGGTAGCAATAAGCTCCGTCTGCAGTCTCACGCCACACTCCGAGTCAGTCGCTCCAGGCGACGAGCCTGCTGAACCGCGGGATCCGGAACCGGAACCGAGCTGAGGAGCTTCTTCGAGTACGGGTGCTGCGGGTTTAGAAGCACGTCATCAGTCGTGCCGATTTCGACGATCTCGCCGGCGAACATGACGGCAACGCGGTGCGAAATTTCGTGCACAACGGCGAGGTCGTGGCTGATGAACAGGCACGCGAAGTTCATCTTCTCCTGCAGCGTCTTCAGCACGTCAAGCACGGCAGCCTGCACCGATACATCGAGTGCTGAGGTCGGCTCGTCGGCGACGATCAGCTCCGGCTCCAGCGCGATGGCGCGGGCCAGACCGATGCGCTGACGCTGACCACCGGAAAGCTCGTGCGGGAAGCGGTGTGCGTACGACGCGGGCAGCTCCACCGCTTCAAGCAGGTCGCGCACCCGGGCCGCGCGATCCTTCGCGCTCATCGGGCGGTCAGCCCGGTGAATGATCAGCGGTTCGGCAATCGCTTCGCCCACCGTCGTGCGCGGGTCAAGGCTCGAGCCCGGGTCTTGGAAGATCGTGCCAATGCGGCCGCGCATGCGACGTTCGGCACGGCCACGCAAACCGCCCTTGCCGACCGTCTCACCAAAGAGGCGCATGGTTCCGCTCGACAGCGGCGTGAGGCCGAGGGCCGAGCGACCAAGGGTCGACTTTCCTGACCCTGATTCGCCGACAAGGCCGAGGATCTCGCCCGGGGCAATCTGCACCGACACGTTGTCGAGAGCGGCGAAGGAGTTGCCGCCCTTGCGATAGATGACGCTCGCGTCAATGAGTTCCATCACCGCGATGTCGCTGGCCGGCGGCGGCGTCATTCCGAGGCCGGGGCCTTCCGGCAGACGCGGCACCGCACTCAGCAGCTTCTTTGTGTACTCGTCTTCCGGTGTCTTCAGCACCTGGGTCGTGGTTCCGACCTCGACCATGTCGCCACGGAACATCACGGCGACGCGGTCAGCGATATCGGCGACCACACCCATGTTGTGGGTGACGAGCATGAAGGCGGTGCCGCTCTCGTCGGCAAGCGTACGGATCAGGTCAAGAATTTCGGCCTGCACCGTGACGTCGAGTGCCGTCGTGGGCTCGTCGGCGATGATGAGGCTCGGCTCGTTTGCCAACGCAATGGCGATCACAACGCGCTGACGCTGGCCGCCGGAAAGTTCATGCGGGAAGCCCTGCGCGCGGCGCTCGGGGTCGGGAATGCCGACACGTGCGAGCATCTCGACAGCCTTCGCCGCCGCGTCCTTCTTGCTGATCTTGCGGTGGTTGAGCAGCGCCTCAGCAATCTGATCGCCGATGCGCATCGTGGGGTTCAGGGCCGTCATCGGCTCCTGGAACACCATCGAGATTTCCTGCCCGCGCACACCGTTGAGCTCTTTTTCGGTGAGCGTCGTGAGGTCACGGCCGTTCATGATGATTTCGCCCGTGCGGGTGGCCGTCGACGGCAACAGCGACAAAATCGCCATGGCCGTGACCGACTTGCCAGAACCCGACTCACCAACGACGGCGACAACTTCGCCAGGGTTGATGTCGAGATCAATGCCCTTGACCGCTTCGACGGGGCCCTGTTCGGTAGCGAATGTCACCGCAAGGTTGCGCAGGCTCAGCAAGGGCTGGGTGGTTTCAGAAGTCACCGTTAGAGTCCCTTCACATCGAAGAAGTCGCGCAGGCCGTCACCGATCGCGTTGAACGCGACCACGGTGAGGACGATGCAGATACCGGCGGGGAAGATCAGCCACCAGGCACCCGAGTACGTGTAGGTCATGCCGCCCGTGAGCATCGCGCCCCAGTCGGTGGCCGGAGCCTGGAGGCCCATACCCAGGAACGAGACGTACGCGACGAGGAGGATCGCGTCAGCAACCTGGAAGGTCGCGTTCACGACGATCGTGCCGACGGTGTTCGGGACGATGTGCTTGATGACGGCACGCGAGTGGGTGCCGCCCATGGCCCGAATCGCCATCACGTATTCACGGGACTTCAGCGAGATCGATTCTGCGCGCACGAGACGAGCCGGAACCAGCCACGACACCAGACCGATCACGAGAATCATGAGGCCGACGGAGGGCTGCAGGATCGTGGAGAGAATCAGCAGCAGGAACGTGGCGGGAATCGCGATACCAGCGTCAACAACGCGCATCATGATGGCGTCTGTCGCTCCGCCGACGTAACCGGCAATCGCACCCCACAAGGTTCCAATTCCGGTCGCGAGCACTCCGGCTGCGAGCCCGATCAGAATCGAGATCTGACCACCCTGCATGAGACGGCCAAGCACGTCATAGCCGAGGTCGTTGGTTCCGAGCGGGTGTCCAGGACTTCCCGGAGGGAGCATCGCGCTCTTCAGATCGGTGTGCACCTGGTCGGTCTGCCAAAACAGCGGGCCGACGAAGCAGAACAGCAGGAAGAAGACGATCATGGCGAGGCCGAACATCGCGAGCTTGTTGCGCACAAAGCGGCGCATTCCGCGACGCCACGGCGTCTGTGACTTATCGATTTTCACGTCGTTGCGGGTGGAGGCGGTGGAGGTCATGCCAGTTCTCCTCGCGTGCGGGGGTTCAGAAGCGCTTGTGCGATGTCAGCGAGCAGCGATCCGACAACGGTGGCGATGGCGATCACAAGGATGCAGCCGATCAGCACGGGATAGTCGGAGTTTTGCGCGCTGGTCCAGAACAGCAGCCCCATACCCGGGTAGTTGAAGAGCGATTCGACCACGATCATGCCGCCGAACATGACTGGTAGGTAGTAGCCGAGCATCGCGATGACGCTCGTCAGCGAGTTGCGCACAACGTGACGGCGAATCACGACGGGCATCGGGGTTCCCTTGGCCCGCGCGGTGCGTACGTAGTCTTCTGACAGGTTGTCGATTGTCGACGAGCGCATGTAGCGCGACAGCGTCGCAATAATGCCGAGGGCGGCGGTCGCGACGGGCAGGATGAGCTTGGCCGGCTGGCTGAGGACGTCAGCGACGGTGTCACCCTGCGGGGCGAGAGCCGGAACCAGCTTGAAGGTCTGCGCGAACACGATCACCAGAACGAGGCCGAGGAAGAACGACGGCGTCGAGTAGATCAGGAAGTTAATCGCGGTCAGGATGTAGTCGCCTGCCTTGCCGCGACGCGTTGCCTGGTAGATGCCCATGGGGATCGCGATGACCAGTGCGACAGCCATGGAGATCAGCGCGAGAATCAGCGTCTTGGGCAGACGCTGCTCGATCGCATCGGCGACCGGGCGATTCAGTTTGAATGAATCGCCCAGGTCACCGACGGCGAGCTGCCCGAGGAAGTTGAAGTACTGCTGCCACACCGGGAGGTCATAGCCGTGTTCTTTGTTGAACGCGTCAATTTGCTCTTGGGAGGCGGCCATACCCAGAACACCCTGTGCCGGGCCTTGAGGCAGAGCAAGGTGCAGCAACGCGAAGACGATGAGCGTCACAATCAGGATGACGATCAGTCCCTGCAGGACTCGCCGTGCGAGGAACAGCCAGAACCTGGCTGCACTCGAGGTTTGTTTCACCGCGCTTCGCGCTGCTGTAACCATGCTTTTACTGCCTTACTTGCGGGGTATTACTTGGTCCAGGACCAACGCTGCGGGAAGAACTCGGCGCCCGGGTCCTGTGCAACGATGTCGAGGCCTTCCTTGACAACCGAAACCTGGTAAACCGGGTTCGGCATCCACATAACCGGGAGGTCTTCAGCCAGCAGCTTCGAGTACTCCTGCGAGATCGAGGTGTCGGTCGATACGGTCATCTGGTTGATGATTTCTTCCGCAGCCGGGTTGTCGTACTGGCCTGCGTTCCACTTCGTTTCCTTAGCAAAGACGCGCTCACCCGTCGGGTAAGCCGGGAAGTACCAGGAACCAGCGGTGCCGAAGAAGGTGAGCTCCCAGGTGCAAGCACCTTCACCGGTCTTGCACGACTGTGCTTCGGTGAGAACGGCGTCCAGCGGGCGAGCGTCGATCGTCATCTTGACGCCGATCTTGGCGAGCGACGACTGAATCTCAGCCATCATGTTGTCGGTCTCCTGCGAGCCGTTCTGGGTGGTGACGACGATTTCCATCTTCTGACCAGCAGCGATTCCCTCGCCACACTGGCCAGCGCCGGCGCCAGCGTTCGTGCACTCGAGCGTGCCATCCTTGCCAGCGGTCCAGCCGTTGTCAGCGAAGAGCTTGGCCGCGGTGTCGAGGTCGAACGGGTACGGGTTGTTCTTCTGCGTGTCCGAGATGTAGTCCGAGTCCGGCTCCTGCGGGATCGGGCCGTAACCGGGCTTTGCAGCGCCGTGCCAGACCACGTCAGAGATCGTCTCCTGGTCGACGGCGTGCTGCAGTGCCTGACGCACGTAGAGCTGCTTGTAAACGGCGCCCATCTCCGGGTTAGCGAAGTTGTAAGGCATGTACGTGATCGACCAGCCGGCCCACGGCTCAACGCGGTAGCCGAGGTCGGTGAACTGCGCCTCGTTGACGAGGTCGGCAGCGGTGACGTAACCGTAGTCAACTTCACCCGAGCGAACAGCGTTGACCTCGGCGTCAGCCGACGTGAACGGAACGAAGGTGACCGTCTTGATCGACGGAACGTCGGTACCGGTGTACTCCTCGTTTGCGGTCAGGACAACCTGACCCGAGTCCGACCAGCTCTCGACCTTGTACGGGCCCGAGACAACCTGCCACAGCGGGTTGGTCGCGTAGGTCTTCATGTCCTTCGCCTCAGCGAAGAGGTAGTCGAACACCTCGATGGCGCTCGCTTCTTCGCGGTCGAAGTCGCCGACCTCGCCGTCATCGCTCGTCTTGTTCCATGCGTGTGCGGGCATGGGGTAGATCAGTGACAGCTGGTTGGCCAGCATGAAGTCCGGGTTGTAGACGGCGTCGAACGTCAGCTTGAACGTCTTGTCGTCGATCGTCTCGAACGCGGTGATGTTGTCGGGGACGTTGCCCTCCGAGTAGCCACCAGTCTTCTCAGCGTTGAAGCGAACCAGGTTGTACCAGAACTCAACGTCGCGCGAGGTGACGGGTACGCCGTCTGCCCAGGTAAGGTCAGCGAGCTTGATGGTCAGCGAGAGGCTGTCTTCGGAGAACTCGTAGCTCTCAGCAGCGGAAGCCTTCTGGTCCCAGCCCATGGTTCCGCTCGCGCCGTTGAACGAGAACAGACGGGGGAACATCGTCGCCTTGATGGCGCCGTTGTGGGTTGCCATCGTGTCCGGACTCGAGATCGGAAGGATCCAGTTCGGGCCGGTACCGGCGGGAAGTGCGTAGGTAACCGAGTCCTTCTCGGTCGTTGAACCGTTGCCACCTGCGTTGTCGCTAGACGTGGTGCATCCAGCGAGAACCAGAGTTGCAGCGGCGATCATGCTCAGGGGAGCGACGAAACGTCGCATCACTGCCGTGCGCATCAAACCTCCTTGTTCAGTGCGATCGAGGGGTTAGTAAAGAATCTCGACGCACTTTTTAGTTTGCACGAAGTAAGTTACTCAAAACGACCGCTGATGTTTCGTTTCTGTAACTAACTTTTTTTATTTTCGAAGTAAGTGGTGAATGGAACCAAAAACAACGCCCCTGAGGTGCGGGTGCACTGCAGGGGCGTTGCGCGGCGACTAATTTATGTGTGGAATCAGTCGACGTTTTTCGCCCGCCAGGATGCGGCGCGCGGGAGCGGAAACCCGCTGGCGGCTTTAGGCCTTCGAACCGAAGATCTCCGCCGACAGGTCGGGCGTGTTCTCGAACGTGTCGAAGGGGAACATCGGACGCTGAATGCGGTGGTGTCCGAGGCGCTCAAGCGCCTGATCGACGCCACCTGGCGTGAGAGCGAGCGTCCAGCCACGCTGCGCGTCGTAGAGCGTGGGCTCCAGGTAGCCAATCTTGGTCACAACAATCTGGGCAGTCATCGGGTCAAGCCCGATCGACGTGAAGTCTTCGATCGCGTGATAGGCCTTACGGAACTCCGTGACGATGGCGTGGATGCCACCGACGCGGATGACCGCTACGCCACCCGCATCGATATCACCCTCGGTCAGCGAGACGAGCTCACCGGTGATCGTGACGGGGCCGTGCGGGCCGCTGTCGACGCGGGCTCCCGCTTCCACTGTCACAGTGGAACCAATCTCCTGCGTACGCAAGAAGTCGAGAGCGCCCTTGTCGAAGATCGAACCGACGAGAACGGTGGGCGAATCAGGCGACGTGAGCTCCGGCTTCTGGAGCAGCTGCGCGAGGGTCCACGTGACATCGCCCGTTCCGCCAGCGCCGGGGTTATCCCCAGAGTCGCTGATGAAATACGGGATCGTCTGCGATGCCAGCCCCGCGGCAACACCTTCGTCGAGGGTGCCGGGAGGGCCCACAAACTCGAACTCGTCGCGCACGCGCCAGAACTCAGCCGCCAATTCTTCGGCAGCCGATGCGATGACAGCATCGTCGGTTCCGGTGACCACCACGACACCATGGCAACGCGGCTCATCAGCCCACGCGTACCCGATCCAGATCGCAGCGTCGACAATACCCTCGCGAGTCTCTACCTCGTCGATGCGCGCATACAGGCTCTTGGCCGGCTCGACGCGAGTCGACGTCTTTTCACCAGGCAGCAGAATCGGAACAGGCACGTACGCGCGGCGCGGAACCACGCCACTGATGAGAGCGTCGAGAAGGTTCTTGATGGCGCGGTCGCGGGTTTCCCACGTGTCTTCGTGGGGTGCGAGGCGGTAGCACGTGATGATGTCGGTCTGCTCGATGAGCGGGCGCGACACGTTGCCGTGCAGGTCCATCGAGGCGGAGACGACGACGTCGTTGCCGATGACCTCACGGATGGCGGTGATCAGGTCACCCTCTGCGTCGTCGAGGCCGACGACGCTCATGGCGCCGTGGATGTCGAAGAACAGACCATCGATACCGTCGCCAGCGACGAGCTCGCGCAGTCCGTCGAGGATGCGCGTCTTGATGTCGTCATAGACCTCACGCAGCACCGCGCCGCCGGGAATTGAGCGAGCGTAATAGACAGGCATCCAGTGGGCCGCGTCACGCGCCGACCCCTCGCGCAGCGAGGTGTAGCGGTCGATGAGTTCGTCACCCTCGAAGCGCTGGAAGTCACGAGCACCAGCGCGGTGCGGAGAGAACGTGGAGGATTCGATGGCCATTCCGGCGATCGCGATGCGGGGCTTCGTCGTCGTCACAGAACGAGCATAAGCGCCAAAAGCCACTTACTCCAACATGTGGAGGTTTTATCGTGACTTACTTTTAAATCGAAGAAACTGCATCGCCGCGGATGACCTGATCAATTCGGTTGGGCGCCAGGAGTCGGCGCAGCAACGCCCAACCGACGCCGCGCGCACCGGCCAGCGGACCGGCCGCGGAAACGCTGATCTCGAGCTGATCTGTCGACATCGGTAAACACAGCGTGTAAATCGCCTGCCGAACGCCTGCAATGAAAGACTCGGCCGTGGCGAGCTTGCCGCCCATGGCGAGCACCTGGGGGTTAAAGAAGTTAATGATGGTCGCGAGCACCTCGCCGACGCGCTGTCCGGCTTCGCGAAGCAGACCGGTGGCACGGGGGTGAGCGTTATCCGCCAGTGCGAGCACATCGTCGAGAGTTTCGACTTCGACACCGCTTTCACGAAGCGCGTCGACGATGGCGGTCCCTGAGGCGACGACGTCAAGGCAGCCAGCACGGCCGCACGAGCAGATGACAGGAGGCGCACCCGCAATGGCGACGTGGCTAATGTCTCCGGCAACGCCGCGGAAACCGCGATGCAAATGCCCATTGCCGACGATGCCGCAACCGATTCCGCTCCCCGCCTTGACAAAGACAAGGTCGCTGACGGCGGGCCCACGCTCCATGCACTCACCAACAGCCATCGCGTTGGCATCGTTCTCAACGACCGTCGGCACGCCCGACACCTCGCTCAGCAGTTGCGAAACGACAACACCGTTCCAGCCGGGCATGCGGGTGGGAGCGAGCAAGCGTCCATCCCGAGAATCGACGGGGCCAGGCAGGCTCATAGCCACGCCTTCAATCCGCACCGATGGTTCCATCCCCGCGGCAAGCTCCTGCGCAATGGTCCACGTTTCGGTAATGACCGCGCGCGGTCCAGCCAGAAGACTGAGGGAGCGGTTTGCCTCGGCAACGATGTCACCGCGTCGATTCATCAGCACGACGACGACATGATTTTCGCCAAGGTCTGCCGCAGCGACCACGGTGTCCGTATCCTTAACCGCAAGGACGCGCGGTCGACGGCCTCCTTTGGACGGCCCGATGCCCGCTTCTTCGACATAACCGTGCGCCATCAGCTCATCGACACGCATGGTGACGGTCGACGCGGACAGGCCGGTGAGTCGCGCCAAATCAGCACGCGACGATGCGTGGCCTGCCTGGACGAGTCGAAAAAGCTCCCCCGTGCTTGCATTCGACGAAACGGTCATGCTTCCCTTTCTTCGGCTTCGTACAAACATACTGCCATTTCGAAAGAACTGGCAGGGCGGGCGCCATTGCACTATTTACTTAGCAAGACTAATAAGCTATGCTAAGTATCCTGATGACGAATGCTGCGACCCCTCCAATTCCTGAGAACGCGACGCCAGCTGCCCGCATCCGCATGGCTACGTTCCGCCTCGCCCGACGTCTGCGCGCACACCGCGCGATCGACTCGATGAGCGACGCACAGTTCAACGTGCTCGCGGTGCTGAGCATGTATGGCGACCACACGCTCTCCGAGCTCGCCGACCGCGACCGCATTTCGGCGCCGTCGATGACTCGCACGGTGAATGGACTGGAGGAGCTGGGTTTTGTGACCCGCACTGCGGATGTCGGCGACCGCCGCAAGGTCAATATCTCGTTGACCCAGGCCGGTCGCACCGTCGTCACAGAAACCGTACGCAAGCGTGACGCTTGGCTGGACGATGGGTTCAGCGAGCTCACCGAGCAGGAACGCGACATTCTCCTGCATGCAGCACCCATCATGCGAAAGTTGGCCGACCGATGAGTGTCATGTTCCGTTCGTTCTCATCGTTTAATTACCGCGTCTGGTTTATCGGTGCGCTCGTTTCCAACATCGGCGCGTGGATGCAAGCGACGGCTATCAGCTGGGTTGTGCTTACGCAGCTCACTGACAATGACGCCACCGCGATGGGCATCACGATGGCCCTCCAGTTCGGTCCCCCGCTCCTGCTTGTCGGGTTAACCGGATGGGTTGCCGACCGCTTTAATCGCCGGAACCTCCTCATCACGACCCAGGTTTTGCTTGCACTCCTGGGGGCGACGATGGGCGTACTGCTCATCCTTGATGTCGCCACCTTGCCGATGATGTACGTCTTCGCCGTTGTCACCGGAACCGTGGCTGCCTTTGACAATCCGGCTCGCCAGGCGTTTGTCTCCGACCTTGTGTCACGTGAAAACGCGTCTAATGCGGTCGCGTTGAACGCCGCGTCGTTCAACGCCGCACGTATGCTCGGCCCAGCCGCCGCAGGCATCGTTGTTGTGGTCGTTGGCAACGGGCTCGTCTTCTTGATCAACGCAGCAACGTTCATCGCCATGATCATCGCGCTGTTCCTCATTCGGATGGACCAGTTGATTCCGCGCGCCAAGAACGCAGGAGGCGGCCGACTGGCCGATGGCTTCCGCTATGTCGCGAAACGCAGCGACCTCATCGTCACCTTCTCGATGGTGTTCCTGCTCGGCGCTTTCGGCATGAACTTCCCGATCTACGCCTCAACCATGGCTCTGGAGTTTGGCAGGGGTGCGGACGGCTTCGGTTTGTTGAGCTCCATTCTCGCGATTGGATCATTGGCTGGTGCGCTGCTCGCGGCCCGCCGCGACCGTGCGCGTATTCGCGTGGTCATCATTGGCGCCGGGTTCTTCGCCCTCGCGATGACGCTGTCGGCCTTCATGCCTGGCTACTGGAGTTACGCGGCCTCGCTCACCGCTGTGGGCTTCTGTGTCGTCACGATCATGACGACCGCCAACGGTTACGTGCAGACCACGACCGACCCGGCCCTTCGCGGGCGTGTGCTGGCCCTGTACATGGCAGTGATCATGGGCGGAACCCCGATTGGTGCGCCGATTGTGGGCTGGGTTGCAGACCAGTTTGGCCCGCGCGTTGCCGTGGGCGTTGGTGCCGCTGCCGGCCTGTTGGCATTCGGGATCGGCCTCACGTGGCTAATCGTGTCTGGGCGTCTCCACCGTCATGAAGAGCGTCGCTTCCGACTCACGCTGGATCAAACGCGACCGATTTCGGTCGTTGCCCCCGCAGAGTTCAGCGATGAGGTCGCGGCGACCACGCCAATCGGCCTCCCCCGTAAAGACATCCCTGGCCGTTAAGCGAGCACCCCACCTCGATCGTTGCGTGAGTGTAGCAAGACGAAACGCCGCTCAACGCCTCAAGAACGGCTAACCGCTTCGGCTCGGGTGCTGCGCATCCTCGCTCAACGACCCGGACGAGCGGGTCTGCGCGCGGCCTACGCCTCGCGCGTGATGGTCACCGTTACGAACAGCTGTGACGTGGCGGGGCCGGCAAATACGCCACGCAACGGTGGAACGTCGTTGTAGTCGCGCCCTCGCCCCACCAACACGTGGCGGTCACCAATCTCGATGTTGTTGGTGGGGTCAAATCCGCGCCAGCCGTTGGCGTACCACTCCACCCAGGCGTGCGACTCACCCTTCACGGGCTCGCCCACCTCAGCGTTGGGTTTCGGGTGCAAGTAACCCGAAACGTAACGTGCCGGAATCCCCACCGAACGCAGCGCTCCGATCGAAATATGTGCCATGTCTTGGCACACGCCCTTGCGGGCTTCCCACGCCTCAGCCGCCGTTGTCTGCACACCGGTGACACCCGACATGTATTGCACAGCGTCGCCCACCGCGACACAGATGGCGAGCGCCGCTTCTGAGGGGTTGTCGTGCGTGTCGGCGATCGACCGGGCCAACGCACGAACATCCGCGTGCGGCTGGGTCCGATGCGTCTGCACCAGCTTCTCCACCGTGTCGACCGACCGCTCAGCATCGGCCGCCAAATCATCCCATGTGAGGTCGGGGTGCTCCAGCGGCCGCTCACGAACCTCAACAAGGCTGCGTGCCGTGATGTTCAGTTCGCTGTGACCGGAAAGCACATCAAACGACGCGACCCTGGTGCCGAAGTAGTCCACGTATTGATTCACCGATGTGTTGGGCTGAATATCGAGCGAACTGGTCAGCACGAACTGCGAGTCGGTCGTCATCGGCATCATTCGCGCCTCGTTATACGAGGCTGTGGCATCGGTCGGATACCGAAAACCCGTGGTGTGTTCGATCCTCAAGCGCTTCATGAGTTCTCTCCGATCCAGCTCGGCTCGGCCTGCGTGGGGAAGAATCGCTGGCGAATGGCATTCGATGCTTCGCGGGTCACCGCTTGCACGCGCTCCATGTGTTCGGGAAGTTCGGCGAGGATTTCCGAAATGGGGCTGTATTCGAGATCATTGCGCATGCGTCCGAGGGCTCGCAGCACGCTGTTTGAGTGGCCCACCCGATCACGACCCGGATCAATCTCGCTCATACAGTTCTCTGCCGTCGAAATCGAGTAAATGATCGACCGCGGAAACAGGCGATCCAGCAGCAGGAATTCCGCCGCGTTGCGGCTCGATGGCATGCCGCGGTACGTGCGCACATACGCTTCGTACGCGCCGCATGAGCGCAGAATCGTCGTCCAACTCGGCCCAGATTCTTCGGTGAGTGACCGCGTCGCAAGTAACCGTGCCGTCATGTCTGTGCGTTCGATCGCGCGACCCAGCGTAAAGAATTGCCAGGCCTCGTCTCGACTCGTAGACGAGTCAACGGTTCCGACAGCCAACGCCGACCGCTCACGCACCCACTGAAAGAAGTCGTGCGCACGGTCGTTATACAACCGCTTCGGCATCCCCGCGTTCGTGGTGTTGAGAATTTCCCAGAGATCAGTCGAGACAATCTCGCGCGCTCTACGCGCGTTTTCGCGCGCAGCGTTCAGCGCGAACGCAATGCTTGAAGGCGCGGTGCGGTCGATCGCCAGCGTCGCCAACACATCACGACGAGTCACCTCAATCGTGGGGTCGGATGGCGCCGATCCCATCACGCCGAGCAACGAACGGCACGCGGTCGGTTCGTCGATCCAGGGGTCTTCCAGCAGCAGCTGGAGGTGCACGTCCAGAATGCGGGCCGTTCCGTCTGCACGCTCGATGTAGCGCCCGATCCAAAACAGGCTCTCGGCAATACGACTCAGCATGATGCTCCCATCTGCTGCTGTTGTTCGTCCTGTGATGAGCGGTCGGAACCATCATCCTGCGGTGAGTGCATCGGCTCCTGCTGGTCGTCATACATAACGGCCTCAGACGTCGGCACCGACGCCTGATCCTGCACGAGCGCCGCGATGGAATCCTCGGCGTGATACTCGGTGGCGGTCGGGGCTGAGCCGCCGGTAATCCAGGTGTCTTTTGATCCACCGCCCTGACTCGAGTTCACGACAAGACGCCCCTCGGGCAGCGCGACGCGGGTGAGTCCACCGGGCAGAACCCACACGTCCTCGCCGTCGTTGACGGCGAATGGGCGTAGGTCAGCGTGACGCGGACGTACGCCGTCTTCGACGAGCGTCGGAATCGTCGACAGCATCACGACCGGCTGTGCAATCCAGCCGCGCGGATCGGCGATCAGGCGCTGACGCAGTTCGTCGAGCTCTTGCTTCGAGGCGTCAGGGCCGACAACGAGGCCCTTGCCACCGGAACCATCGACGGGCTTCACGACGAGTTCGTCAAGACGATCGAGTACCTCTTCCAGCGCGTTCGGCTCTTCCAGTCGCCACGTGTCGACGTTCTTGAGGAGGGGCTCTTCGCCGAGGTAGTAGCGAATGAGGTCGGGCACGTACGTGTAGACCAGTTTGTCGTCGGCAACACCATTGCCAATCGCGTTTGCGATCGTGACGTTGCCGAGGCGGGCGGCCAGCAAAATCCCGGGCGAACCCAGCATCGAATCGGCCCGGAACTGCAGCGGATCAAGGAAGTCATCGTCAACGCGGCGGTAAATAACGTCAACGCGGCGGGGTCCGCGCGTCGTACGCATGAAGACCTTGCCGCCGACGCAGAACAGGTCGCGCCCCTCCACGAGCTCGACACCCATGAGTCGGGCCAGCAGGGTGTGCTCAAAGTATGCCGAGTTGTACACGCCGGGAGTCAGCACAACAACGTTGGGGTCGTCGACGCCGTGCGGTGCTGCCGCGCGGAGCGACGCGAGGAGTTTGTGCGGGTAATCTCCCACCGGGCGAATGCGCATCGAAACGAAGAGCTCGGGCAGCGTCTGCGCCATCACCCGGCGGTTAGAAATCACGTAGCTCACGCCGCTGGGCACGCGCACGTTGTCTTCGAGCACGCGCATTTCGCCGTGCTCGTCGCGAATCAGGTCGATGCCGGAAACGTGAATGCGCACGCCGTTGCTGGTGGGGATACCCGCGGCCTGGCGATAGAAATACTGGCTCGATGCGATCAGTCGCGCTGGGATCACGCCATCGCGCACCGCGTTTTGACGGCCGTAGACGTCATCCAAGAATGCTTCGAGGGCCTTTACACGCTGTTTGATGCCCTGCTCGATGCGCGACCATTCGTCGTACTGAATGATGCGTGGCACCGCGTCAATCGGGAACGGCCGCTCTTCACCGGCGAAATCAAACGTCACGCCCTGCGCAAGATAAGACTTCGCCAGCGCATCGGTGCGTCCGCGCAAATCATCCTGCGTCATCTCCGCAAGCGTGCGATGCAATTCGGCATAGGGGGCGCGGGGTTTTGTCGTGTCGCCGTTCTCAAACATCTCATCGAACGCCGGCACACCGCCCACGGTGGTTCGCGGGGTAACCGCGTCATAACCGTCAAACAGATCTGCCATAAATGGAGCCTAATGCCTGCATCGTTTCCAACTCATGACGCGCGGACAACGCATGAGTTCGAACACGCCGTACGCTGATCAGATGGAATTCACGGTGCGCACTGTGGTCGAAGACGACTGGCGCGAGGTCAAGGCGCTCCGCCTTGAAATGTTGCGCGACACCCCGATCGCGTATCTCGAAACCCTCGCCTCAGCACTCGCCGAACCGGACGCCACCTGGCAAGTGCGCGCCGCTCGCCCCGCGCTCGACGGCAGTCTCCGGTTGGCCGCTATCGATGGTTCCGGACGGTGGATCGGAACCTTGGGCGGATTCCTCGACCGCCACCACGGCGCGACGCTCGTGAGCGTCTACGTCACGCCGCGAGCGCGCGGGCGCCACGGCATTTTCGATGCGATGCTCGATCGTGTCGAAGATTGGGCGCGCGAGCGCGGAACCACGCTGCGGTTGAGCGTGCACGAAGACAATCGCCGTGCCATCGCCGCCTACGTCAAACGTGGGTTCGTTGAAACCGGGCAGTGGGTGCCATATCCGCTGGAGCCTGGCGGCCTCGAACTCGAGATGATTAAACGGGTTTAGTCCCCGGCACACCGGCCGGGGACTAAATCACACCTGGGCGAACGCCTGCGCCAGGTCAGCCTTGAGGTCTTCGATCGACTCCAGCCCCACCGAAATACGCAAGACGTCAGCAGCGGGGCGCGCCTCGGGTGGAACCGGACGGTGCGTCAGTGCCGCGGGATGCTGAATCAATGAGTCAACGCCGCCGAGCGAAACCGCGTGCGTAAACAACCGCACTGCCGCCGCCACCGTCGACGCCGCAGCGTATCCACCCGCCAGCTCGATAGCGATCATGGCTCCGGGGCCGCGCATCTGGGTGCCCACCAGTGGGCTTGCGAGAGCACCCCGACCGGCGAAGTGCACAGCCTTCACGGCGGGCTGCGTCTCGAGCCAATCGGCAAGTTCAATCGCGCCCTGCTGTTGCGCACGAATACGCAACGGGAGCGTCTGAAGCCCGCGGTGGCACAGGTACGCGCCCAGCGGGTGCATCAACGCGCCCGTGATCGCACGCGTGGAACGCAGCTTGGTCGCGATCTCTTCCGAGCATGCGATGACACCGCCAATCACGTCGCCGTGACCGCCGATGTACTTCGTGGCGCTGTGCAGGCTCATCGCCGCACCGAGATCCAGCGGGTTCTGCAGCACCGGCGTCGCAAACGTGTTGTCGACGAGCAGCGGCACATCGCCCGCGGCATCAGCGACGGCGCGAATGTCGACGAGCTCCAGCGTCGGGTTGGCGGGGCTCTCAATAACGACGAGCCCGGTGTCTGCCCGCATCGCATCGGCGACGTCACCGGGCTCTGCGTAGGTGACCTCGGTGCCGAGGAGCCCCGTGCCGAGCAGGTGATCGGTGCCGCCGTACAGCGGGCGCACTGCGACAACATGGCGCTTGCCACCCGCGGCCATCGCCAAAATCGCCGCGGTCATCGCTGCCATTCCAGAACCAAACGCGACCGCCGCTTCGCCATGCTCAAGCGCCGCCAGCGCCTGCTCAAACCGGGCAACCGTTGGGTTCCACAGTCGCTGATAAACGAAGCCGCCGGAGGCATCGGGGTGACCACCGGTGGCCATGGACTCATAGGAGTCGCCACCGCGTTCAATATCGGGCAGGGGGTTTGTCGTCGACAGATCGATCGGGAGAGCGTGGATTCCGAGTTCTACCAGATCGTCGCGCCCGGCGTGTACAGCCAGCGTGTCGATCGCGTCGTTGCGATTCGTCATGTCTTCTTTCTACACCGCCAACACGAGACGGAGCTGTTCGACAGCCCAATCCAGCTCGGTTGCACGCACCACAATCGGCGGTGCCATGCGAATTGTCTGCCCGTGAGTGTCTTTCACCAGCACACCGCGAGCCATCAGCTTCTCGGCGACCTGTCGGCCGGTTCCGAGCGCCGGATCGATATCGATACCAGCCCACAGCCCCGCGATACGAACCTCAGTGACGCCGTGGCCGATGAGCGGCTGCAGAATCTGCTCCAAATGCGCACCCAGCTGAGCCGCACGCTCCTGAAACTCGCCCGTCGCCAGCATGTCAACAACGCGGTGGCCGACGGCGGCAGCGAGCGGGTTTCCACCAAACGTGGAACCGTGTTCGCCCGGCTGAATCACGCCGAGAATATCGCTGTTTGCAACGACCGCCGACACCGGCATGACGCCGCCGCCGAGCGCCTTGCCCAACAGGTAGACATCCGGAACCACGTTTTCGCGATCGCATGCAAACGTGGTTCCGACGCGCGCCAGACCTGACTGGATTTCGTCGGCGATGAACAGCACGTTGTTCTTCGCGGTCACATCGCGCACCGCCTGCAGGTATCCGGCGGGCGGAATGATGACGCCAGCCTCACCCTGAATCGGCTCGATCAGCACGGCCACGGTGTTCGGTGTGATGGCGGCCTCAATCGCCGCCGCGTCGCCGTACGGCACCGTCACGAAGCCGGGAGTGAACGGGCCGAAGCCGGCGCGCGCTGACTCGTCATCGCTGAAGCTCACGATTGTGGTGGTGCGGCCGTGGAAGTTGCCGTTCGCCACAATGATTTGGGCGGCATCGGCAGCTACGCCCTTCACCCGGTATCCCCAGGCGCGGGCAACCTTGATACCGCTCTCGACTGCCTCGGCGCCGGTGTTCATCGGCAACACCATGTCTTTGCCGCACAGCGCCGCGAGGGCCGTCGCGAACGGGCCAAGGACATCATTGTTGAACGCGCGGCTGGTGAGCGTGAGGCGGTCGAGCTGAGTGTGCGCTGCCTCCAAAATTGCGGGATGACCGTGCCCGAAGTTCAGCGCCGAGTAGGCCGACAGCAGGTCAAGATACCGCTTGCCCTCAATGTCAGTCACCCACGAGCCTTCGCCCGAGGCGATCGTGACGGGCAGCGGGTGGTAGTTGTGCGCCAGGTTGGCGTCGGTCGTCGTCACCATGTTGTCGCTCATGAGTTTGCTCCTCGCAGCTCCAGCGTGCAGCACTTGATGCCGCCGCCGCCGAGCAAAAGCTCGGACAGGTCGATCAGGATGGGGGTGTAACCGCGCTCTTCGAGCTGCTTCTTAAAGCCGGTAGCGCGCGGCGAAATGATGACGTTTTTGCCGTCGGAGGCGCTGTTCAAACCGAATACCGCACCGTCTTCGTCCGAGACGTGGATCGCGTTCGGGAACATCGCGGCAAGCTTCTCTTGGCTCTCCTTGTCGAAAGCGCTCGGCAAGTACGCGACGCCAACCTCGGCGCCGGGCTCAACGACGGGATCGAGAATCGCGAGCGCGGTATCGAGGTGGTAAAAACGCGGGTCAACGAGGGTCAGCGACACAACCGGCTTCGCAAAGACCTCAGCAACCTCGCGGTGGCTCTCACCCGTAGAGCGGAACCCGGTGCCGGCAAGAATGACATCGCCGGCGAGCAGGAAGTCGCCCTCCCCCTCGTTCGTCTCTTGCGGTACGACGACGTGGTACCCCTGGTTCCGGAACCACTCGGTAAACAAAGCTTCTTCACCGGAACGCTCCGTGAAGCGGAACTTCGGCGCGTACGCGGTGCCATCGATGAGGAAGCCGCCGTTGGCCGTGTAGACCATGTCTGGCAGGTCTGCGCCCGGTTCGATGAGCTCAACCGTGTGACCGAGCTCACGGTACAGGTCGTAAAGCTTCTGCCACTGCTCAACAGCCTTGGCCGTATCGGTGGGGTTTGCCGGTTCCATCCAGGGGTTGATGGTGTAGCTCACCGTGAAGTGGCTGGGCTTGCACATCAGGTAGTGACGGATCTGCTGGGTACGCGTAGTCATGGACGCTCTGCTCCCTTTGTCGAAAGGTGGCGGACGCTGTCCTGAGGCTCGGCGGGGCGTTAAGACACCAACTATCCGAGCACGCCGTGCCTCATTCTTTCACCAATGTGCACGGTTATGGAAGGCTATTTGTCACTTTTTTGCACAGCATCCGGCCGTACGCGAACGACACTTTTGCCGATCACCTCACCGCTAGCAACCGCCGCGAGCGCCGCGGGCACCTCAGCAAAGTCAACGATGCTGGTGATCCGCGGAACCAAATCCCCCGTCGCCACAAGCGCCAACAACGCTGCAAGCACATCGCGGTTGGCCTTTTGCGAGACCGGAACCAGGCGAGCGGCTTTGCGAGAAACGAACAGGCTGCGAATGATGCGGCCGACCGGTCCGAGCAGGCGTGACCCGTTGCCGGTGACGAGCGCTGCGCGTCCGCCAGGCGTGAGCCGCGTGCGGAGGTCCGTCAGCCGGCGATCGCCGGCGATGTCGATGATGGCGTCCCACCGTTCATCGGCGCCGAGCGGGTCATTGTTGCCGCGTGCGCGGACGTCCTGTGCACCCCATGACCGCACTGTCTCCACGGCAGACGGACGACAGATAGCGGTGACGATGGCCCCGCGACCGAGGGCCAGCCCAATCGTGTAACTGGCGACCCCGCCAGAAGCGCCGAGCACCAGCACCCGGCGTCCATGCTCAGTATCCGGCGTGATTCCGGCAGCTTCCAGCGCGGCCCACGCGGTACCTGCGGCGACCGGAACCACCGCTGCGGTGATCAGATCAACCTCAGCAGGCACACGGGCCAGCCGGTTCGCAGGTATGGCGACGAGCTCACCGAATCCGCCGCCTGCGCCCTCACCGACGACCCGGTCTCCCCTGGAAAAACCGTTGCTCGGGGAGACAACCGTGCCGGCGATGTCGATGCCACGCGATTGCTGTTTGGGGCGACGCAGTCCAAAGAACAGTCGCACGAGCAGCGGCTCGCCGCGCATGATGCGGGCGTCGCCGTTGTTGACGCCCACCGCGACCGGGGCGACCAGCACCTCGTCATCGCGCACTACTGGTTCCGGAACCTCCGCCAACCGCAGCACGCTCGCGTCACCGTATGTGTCTTGAATCCATGCACGCATGTCTTACTCCTCGGGGTATTGAAACACCTCGTCGAGTGGGGCGCCGAGCACGCGGGCAAGGCGGAAGGCCAGCTCCAGCGTGGGCGAATACTTGCCCTGTTCGATCGCGATGATGGTTTGCCGCGTAACCCCCAACTGACGGGCGAGTTCGGCCTGGGTGAGCTCTCCACGAAGAGCCTTGATGTTATTCGTGACCTGGGTGGGCTTGACCATCAGCGCATCTCCGCCCAGCTCGGCATCCCGGCGTGATACATGCCAAGCGCCGCGAGCCCGCCGATCAGCGACGACAGCGCGAAGCCGGCAGCGATCGTGTGAGCAATCCAGAAGGGTGAGACCGCCATCGCGCACAGCACGATCGCGACCAGGCCAGCGATCACCAGAAAGGACGTGCCCACGCGTTCTGACGCGTGGCTAATCCGAATGTCCCGCTCGTCCGGGGTCGATTCAGCGCGAGTGATACCCACCGCCATTTGCCACGCGATGCCGCCGGTGACGCTGAGGGCGACGCCGCCCCCGATGACCCACAACATGCGCCACAGCCACTCGCCGCCGTCGGTACTCGGTTGCGCGATTGTCCACGGGATGTAGACCGCGAGCGCGATGACCGTGACGATCGTCTGCACCCAGATGTTGCGTTCTTGGTAGCCCACAGCACACCTCCATGTAAAGAAAACTTGACATGGAAAAGGTACGTCTGCGCCGCGCGCGTGTCAAGAATTTTTTACATCGCTAGATGATGTCTGCGCATGCCGCGACGACACGGCCTCCGATGCTGACGGTTTGCTCACGCAAATATGCCAGCAATTCAACGCGGGCAACGGTTGTCGCCTGGTGCGCGAATATGGCGACCGGAACCACGGATTCGGCGCGCACGAGTGCGGCGGTATCTGCGGCATCCGCGCCGATGAGACGAACGCGCGCAACGCCGCTCACCAGCAATCTCTGCACGAACTCGGCGTCTGTTTCGACGAAGAGAGTCATGCCCGCCTCACCCAGTGCGCGGCGCAGCCCCGTCGGCAGCCCTTCCGCGGTACTGAGCGTGAACTCGGCCTGTGCGCGTACGGCGGCAATCACCAGCCGCAAAACCTCGCGTACCGGAATTCCTGCCCCCGCACGCAGCGCAATCGTGCTGGGACGATAGCGGAACAGGTTGCGTTCAATGCCGAGACGTGTCACGTCGCGAATGTGCCCGAACTCGCGATCCCATGCCAGCGCATCCGAGAGCGCGGCGCGACGAACCCACTCAAAGTCGTCGAACTCGAGGTCGGACTGCGCCGCTTCGATCAGCATCGTGACCCGAGAATCAAGTCCGCGCAGGTGCAGTGTGCCGCTTGCCGCGCGGCCTGCCGTGGGACGCCAGGCACCGAGAGTCGCGAGGCGGTTGGGGCCGCCCGCTTTCGCCGCCTGACCGACCGCCGCACCATGCCAGCCGCCCGACGGCTGACGTTGCACGACGGGATCGATCGTGGCGCGGCCGATGTGGAGCGATCCCGCCTCAGCGTGACGGAGCCATCGCTCGGCATCAGACGCGTCTGTCGTGAAGAGAGCGGCGACGGCACCCGTCGACAGCGAGTTGGCCAGGGTGGTCGCCGCACCAATACCGCCCGCGCTCATGATGCCAAGAACCGGTGCCGCAAACCGCTCACTCGCGAATCGTGATCCGGATTCAACCCCCACCCGGATTCCGGGGGTAAAGGTTCCGTCTGCCAGCTCTCGCGGCTCGACGAGCCACCGCTGCCCGGGCTCAAGCGTGGTCAGGGCCCACAACGCCGCCTCGTCCAGGGCGATGTGACGTTTCTCGTCACGATCAACACGGGCGTCGGCCGCGCGCTCTGCCTGCTGGGCCCACGATGTGGTCAGCTCCACGAGCGCGGATGCGAGCCGCTCCGAGCGTGCGATACCGCCAGCCAAGATCGCGAGATTGACCGATTCGAAAGCGGCACCTTCGCGCGAAAACGCGCTCTTCACGAGGGCCGCTGCTGCCTCATCAATGTCGGCAGACGGCGCAATGATCATGGTGTTACAGCCGAGCACGCGCGCGTTAACGCCGAACGGCGGTTGTTGCAGCGCGACGGCATGAACCTCGGTGGCCGAACCCGTCATCACAATGCTGTCGATGGTCGCGTCCTGCGCCGCCTGCTCCGCGGTTCCGGCGGCAACACACAACGCATCGCGCGGCACGCCCGCCTGCCACAGCGCCTCTGCAAGCTGCGCGATGACGCCCCGCTCATGCGGTTGCGCCATCACAATGACCGCGCCGCCTGCGGCCAGGGCAGCAAGCGTTGCCTCCGCCGCTGAGGCAATGAGGTCGGCAGCACCGCCGGCAGCAACGGTGATTCCTGCAGGCACGAAAATGGCGCCAGATACCGCATCAAGTTCCCGCACGGTCGCGGCGTAATAACGGGCGAAGTCAACGGCACATGTCACGTCGCGGTCAGCATCGGAAAAGGCGATGCCGGTGACACGAGCCGCGACAATCAGGTCGCTACGACGTGCTTCCAGGTGATGCGCGGCGCGCTCCAATACGAGCGCGCGGTCGGCGGCTGCCAGCCCCTCCCACTCACCGTGTCCGTGGCGAATGTGCACGACGGCATCCGCCGCACTCTGCCAAGAACCAGAGTCAGCGTCGGCGTCAGCGTCGGCGTCAGCGATAGCGTCACGCTGTTGCGTGGCGCGCGCCCACTCCCTGTTAGCAGCGAGCGACGGATCCGTGGTCTGTGCGTTACGGAACCCGGCAGCACCGTATGCGAGCTCATCGGTCTCCCGCTCCGAAAAGACGGCGGTTTCGATGAAGGGGGTACCACCGAAGAACAGCCCATCAACGGCGGTGTCGAGGGCACGGGTCTGGCTCGACTGCGCGCTACTCGCGATTCCCATCACGGCCTGTGTCAGGTCGACAGAATCGGTCGCAATCGGGCGCAACAGGGCGCCAGGGGCAATGTCTCCGAGCTCTGCCGAACGATCAAGCGTTCGGCGCGCCAACGGTGGATTTGTCTCCGCACGACGCACGAGTTCCGCGCCGTGTGCGTCAATCTCCTCTTCCGTGATCCGAGCAAGCTCATCGATGACCGTCGCCGCGGCAGCAAGCCGCTCCGCAACGGCATCAACATCGAGGTCACGCGGATCAATAGCCAGCGTCGCCACCGTGACGAGCTCTTCGTCACGAAGCACACGCTCCCACTCCGGCGCGAAACCCGCCTGCAAAACCAGTTCAACCGCGCGCTCTGGCGTGCCCCGCTCGGCCGCATAGGCAAGGACAAACGGGTCATGCGTCGCGATGCTGACGTCGACAGCGCCAGCATTGTCGTCGACAAAGAGGGCGTCAAGCTCGCGCACCTGCGCCGCAAGAATATCCATGCGGCCGGCCAGTGCTGGCTGCGGCCACCCGTTGAGAATGTTCTCATCGCGCTCCGCGCTTGAGCCTGCGGCATCGGTGAGGCGGATCATGATGGGCGCGGCACCGTCGTGCGCGCGCTCCCGCGCCCACGCGGCAAGCTGCTGCACAGCGTCGTGGCTATCAGCCAGCGCAGCAGGCACGCTCATGCCCGCTTGCAGCGTGGTTCCGGCACCCTCGAGCACCTCGGTAAAGACGGCAATGGCGAGATCCAGTTCGCGGAGCTCTCGCACGTCGAGTAGGAGGCGCGTATCGTGCTCGGCGGCGGCAACGTACAGTTCGTTCACCGCGGCGACCGCCGAATCCACCACGTCAGTAAAGTCCCAGAGGTCAGACAGGTGGGCGGCATGTGCGAGGCGGTACGTCATGGCGGTGACGTCATCGCGTGCCATCAACTCTATGACGCGCTGTCGATATGCGGCGGCGGCGGCATCGCTGCGGGCGCGAGATGCAGGCACCGCCAGTTCGAGGCGCGCTCCTCTGGCTGACGCCGCCTGAATCGACGCCGTCACTTTCTTGGGTCGCGCATCGCACGTGATGTCAGAGATCAGCGACCACATGGCCCGGCGGACGGCCGGAACCACGGGGCGAGGGAGCACGGGAGCCATCGCACCTGTGGCGCGGATTGCCGATCGTAAGCGCCACGGCACCTCGTCTGGCACCGATGGCGCGAGACGATGAAAGTGCGCTGCAGCAGCACTGAGACTGTCGGGACGAAGCACCGCGTCGACCGCGCCAAACGTGAACTCACGGCCCTCGGTCTGAGTGAGGAACGCGCGCAAACGATTCTCACGCGCGTCGTCATCACTTGGCACCGCCGCGTTGATCCAGGTGGCTGCACGCTGCGTTGCTCGGTGTGAGGCTGTCGTCATGTGGGTAGAGGCATCTTCCGCCATAGCTCGAGCCTAGGATGCCCATCTCGCCACCGGCGTCACCACCCCGCGAAACCGCCAACCTGCGTGCGCTGATGAGGTCAAATAGCGCCAGTGCCGGTCATCGATGCATACACTTACGTCAGGACGACACCCGTCGTTCGACCTTCTTCTCTGCGGGGGCTGGAAGAAACATGACGTTACGCGATGACTTTGGGACTCCATTGGGAGTCGCAAACGACGAACCTTCAGCAATCCAACGCGCCTTCTCGGCGGTCCGTTCGGGGCGACACGTCATCGTTTCTGGAGACATTCTGCTTGATCGTCGCACCGTTGTTGCAACGATCGTCGCCGAGCTTCGCACCGCACAAATATCGGTCATCGACACCGCGGCTTCTGAACCTGTCCCGGCGACGGTGCCCACCGGTTCCGTCATCGTGATCGACCTTGCCATGATGACCCCGGATATCGAGCGGTGGTGCACCGCTCTCATCACGCACCGCGTTGTGACGGTGCTCATCGCTGCCCCGTCAACGGATCAGGTCGGCACGGCACTCACGTTGGCTCATCGGTTGCGGGCAGCACAAGCGCTGGAAGTCGTGCTTGCCCCGTTGACGGATGAGCAGTCACGAGCGATCGTGGCCGAAATCGCGGCAGAACACACTCTCGAGCTCGCTCCCGTCGAAGTGAACTGGATGATCTCGGTGTGTGGAGGCAGTGCCCCCCTGCTTCGCGCATTGGTGCATGACTATGCCGAATCTGATGAATCGTCAGTAGCCGTGTTCGGGCGACGCACCCGCATCGTGGCCAACGAGGCCATCACCGAGATTCCGCCATCGCTCCTGCCGATCGCGCGGCTGGTCGCTGGCCTGCCAGGTATCAGCCGGCGACGGTTGCGTCGCTTTGTTGACCCGCACGCTCTTGATCTGCTGACCGAAACGTCGATCGCTGACCGCGTCGATGACACCATCGTTATCAACCAGGCCGTTGTGCTTGCGCTCCGTCTCACGGCGCCAGCGACCCTCGATGATGCCGCCGTGCTGGTGGCCGACGACGTCATGTCATCCCTCGCGCTTGGCACAACGTGTACCGAAGCCGAGATCCTGCTGGTGGCGACAATGCTGCGCGAACATCCCCCGTTGTTCGCTGATGTGCCATGGACCAACCGCTCCCGGCTCCTGTTTGTCACGATGTGGCTCTTGCGGCGCTCAGGCGCGACCGATCGTGCGGCATTTGCCGCCCGTCAGCTGATGACACAGCCTGGCTGGGGTGACGTCTCCGTGTTGCGCGGCATTGCCCGTGGCAATGAAGAGGATCTGGAGGCGCTGTCCTCCGATATTCGCGGCGGCGCTTTTCCCCCGGAAGCGTATGACGTAACGATGCCATGGGTGCAGTGCTTGTCACTTCCCCTCACTCGAGACACGGAGGCTACGAGGTGGGCGGTCGACCTCACGGATGCCCCGGTTGGTTCTGCCGCGACCGCTGGCATCCTTTCGGCACTGCGCACCGTGTTCCGAGCCGCACAGGCACTGCAGGATCAGAATCTCGACCTTGCCCATGAGCTGGCAACCGAGGTGCTCCTTCCTCAGGGGGCGCACGACGCCACCCGATTGCGCGCTCTGATTATTCTTGGGGCGACGGCCAGCCTCACCGCAGACGGTGCGCGCGTTGAGCGGTTCGTGAAGAACATTCTGAGCATTACGCTGTCTGAATCCGAGCCCGGGCTGACCTACAACCTGGCGAGGCGAAGTCTGGATGACGCGCTCTTGCTCTGTTCGTTGACGCTGGCGTCGCTTGGCGCTCCGACACCCGCCGCGCTCATGAACGTGATTGATGCCCGCACGCATGCTGCCGCGCTCATCGATGATCACCCTGCACTGATTCGGATGGCCATTACGAGACTCACCATCGAGCGCGATGAGGCCAACACCGCGGGAACCATGCGTTTTCTTGCTCGCCTCACCCGCACAGATCTGAGTGCGTGGGTGCTCAGTCGTTTCGGCGGGGATCCGGCACCGCTTCCGATGCATTTGGTGAGCGGAACCTTCATGGAACATGCGCTGAGTTCGTCTCGCCTACTCAGCACGCTCGCGCATCGAGGCCCTGACGGCCTGGCCGCCCGCTGGCACACCTACCCGACAGCAAACACACCGTTTCGCACGATCGGCGAGGCCTACCTTGACCTCACTGTCCACAAGAGCGAGCCGAAAGTCGATGTCGCTGAGCTCATTGCGCTGACGCTACCCAAGAACTCCCTCCTCGGCGCCGTGCGCGACCACGTCGTCGGTGTGATCGCCCGTGACCCGACGTCGCTTGATCGGGCGCTGCACGCCTTCATCGCCAACCACGCCTGGGAGTGCGCGCGGGTATCCAACCGTGATCTCTACGCGATCGCCGCCGACGACCCGGCCTGGGCCAAGCAGGTCAAGGCAGGGCAACGCCTCCTGCAATCCGAGATGCGCAACGTGGCGGCCGCGCAAGCGACACTCACGCCGCGCGAACGCCAGATTACGACGCTTGCGGCGCAGGGCATGCGCAACAAGCAGATTGCCGAAAAGCTCTTCGTCTCGGTGCGCACAGTGGAAAGCCACCTCTACCGGGCGCTGCACAAGCTTTCCGCGGTTCGTGACGATCTCGAGAACGAGATCGACCAGTCCGCGTCATCCGCCGAAAACTCGCGTTAGTCGTTCCACTCGCTCGGTGCGGGTTGACGGGTTGATGGCAACGCCGATGCCACCGCCCATTCGTGTACCCAATCGGCGATATCCGGAATCATCTCCGGCTTCCCCACCGCAGCAAACAGTTCATCGTGAGGGACGGTTCCGCCGCCCCGCTTCAACATGCGGGCGCGCACAATCACTGAGGCGTAGATCTCACCCTTCACCACCGCGCGGTGTTCCATGTAGATCGCGCGGTCGTCATGGCCGAGCAGACGCGACTCCACCGTAAAGCGCTGCCACAGCTCAAGGGACTTGCGAAACGTGACGGTTTCGGCTGAAACCACGGCATACCAGTTCTGCTTTTTCATCACGTCAGCCATTCCCGTGCGCACGAGCAGATCCCAGCGTCCGAGGTCAAACAGCGACAGGTAACGGCCGTTATTCATGTGGCGCAGAATGTCGATATCGGTGGGCAGCGTGGTGAGTCGAATTCTGGTTACGGCGCGCGGTTCGACGAGGCCTTCGCGGCGCACTCGACGCCTGGCCAGCAAGAAGAACAACACCGTTCGCCACATCACGTTCACGAGGGCTGATGCTATCTGGGTTGCGCAAGATGACGCGAATTGCTGTGTGAGAACAGTCACCGATTTCACGTTCTGGCACCGCTCGGTTTAGAGTCTGGCCATGGAAGCCGAACTGCAGACCAATGTCGTTGTTCGTCCCGTCCGTGTGAGCGACGCCGAGGCTATTGGGCGTGTACACGCGACCACGTGGCACGAGACGTACGATCACCTGATCAGTACCGCCGCGCTGGAGAAGGTTTCACCGCGGCGTCTGGCGGAACTCTGGACGTCTTGGGCCGCTCAGGGCCCCGAGTACATTCAGTGTGCCGCACTCGTTGATGGAGAAGTTGTCGGTTTTGCCGGCTCAGGGCCCGCGCGTGACGAAGATGCCCCGCGCGACCGTGAGCTGTACTTCATCTACCTCCTGCACGAGTACCACAGCACGGGAATCGGACAACAACTGTTCAATGCGGTCGTCCCCGACGGACAACCGCTCTACCTGTGGGTAGCCGAGGACAACCCTCGCGCTCACCGGTTCTACCAGCGCAACGGCTTTACCGCCGATGGCGCCAAGCACACCGAGCCCTTCCTGGGTGAGAGCCTGACCGAGGTGCGTCTGGTTCGCTAATGCTCCAGATTTGGGCGCTCGATAACATCGGCGAGATCACGCAGGGCGCGGATCTCGCCGATGTTGTCATTGCCGCGTTAGATACGCCGCTGCTCGATGGCGACATTGTGGTCGTGACGAGCAAGATCGTGTCAAAGGCGGAGGGGCGCTCGTTACTTGCCGACGACCGCGAAGACGCGATCACCCGCGAGACCGTGCGCGTTGTCGCTTCCCGCACGTCAGAATCAGGCCACACCACCCGCATCGTGCAGAGCCGCCTTGGCATTATTGCCGCGGCCGCGGGAGTGGACGCCAGTAATACGCCGCACGGAACCATCCTGCTGCTCCCGGAGGATCCGGACGCCTCCGCGCGGCAGCTGGCAGCAGCGTTGCGCGCGCGCCTCGGCGTGCGGGTCGGAGTGCTCATCACCGACACCATGGGGCGCGCGTGGCGCGAAGGTCAAACCGACCAAGCCATCGGCGCTGCCGGCGTGCACGTTTTTGAAGATCTTCGTGGTTCCGTCGACGCCGAAGGCCGCCCCCTCGTGGTGACCCAGCCGTGTGTCGCAGACGAACTGGCGAGCGCCACCGACCTGGTGAAGGGCAAGACGTCACGCCGACCGGTCGCGATCGTGCGCGGGCGCGGTGACCTCGTCGGTTCGCTTGACCTTCCCGGCGCGCGCTCGATCGTGCGCCCGCCCGAGCGCGACATGTTTCACACCGGAAGCGCTGAGGCCTACGCCGAAGGATTCGACGCAGGCCTCAGAGCAACGCAGTCAGACGTTTAGCGGGCGCTGACCTTTCCGAACAGCTTCGCGATCGGAGCGATCACGAGCGGGCGGGCAGCGAACCACGCGCCCACCATGACGCACAGACCTGCGAAGAACAGCCAGAAGCCGGTCCAACTGACCTCATCGGTGCCACCGAACATGTGGTTCAGGTTGCGCAATGCTCCCGTGGCGAACACGAGGAACACGTGCACGATGATGAACAGCACAAAGAACAGCATCGTCGGCAGGTGCAGCGCACGCGCCACCTCAACCGGGTAGAGCTTGTTCAGCTTCTCGGCGTTCTTCGGCCACAGGTTGCTCATGCGCACACCCGTGATGATCGCAACAGGGGCTGCGATGAAGACCACGACGAAGTACATCAGTTGCTGAATGCTGTTGTAGTTGACCCAACCGTGTTCGGTCGGCCAATCCAGCGATACGTACTGCAGAATCGCCGACAGCGCGTTCGGGAAGACTTCCCAACTCGTCGGCACAATGCGCACCCAGTGACCACTGACGAACAGCAGCACAACGAACACAATGCCGTTGATGACCCACAGCAGGTCGAGCGACTGGTGCAGCCAAAGCGTGAGGCTGATCTTGCCCTTGCCGTCGGCCGACCGCTTCGGCGTCCAGAAGGCGCTCGGGCGGCGATCGGTGCGCACCGTCCATCCGGTGCGGATGATCAGCAGCATCAGGAACATGTTGAAGTAGTGCTGCCACTGCGCCCACACCGGGAAGCCCGGCTGCGAGCCCGCAGGCAGGTCGTACTCACCGGGGAACGCCGTCAGGAAGTCCTGCATGAACGGCAGGCTGAGCAGCAGGCGCACCGTGATGACGGCCATCGCGGCCGCTCCCAGCAGGGCGCCGCCGGCGAGAACGGCAATGCCGAACCACTGGGCTGCGGTGAACTTGCCGTAGCGCTTGGACTCACGCTTAACAACGGGAACGTTCGCGTACTTGCCAGGGAACACCGTCTGCTTGAACGGCAACGGCGTCGCGACGTCGTAACCCTTCGCAGAGACAACGGCGGTTGCCGGAACCTCCGCTGCTGCGGGTGCGGCTTCGGTTTCGGCTGCTGCGGGTGCGGCTTCGGTTTCGGCTGCTGCGGGCGTTTCGGCAACGGGTGCGGCGACCAGGGGTCGTGCGACCGAGCCGGCTGGCGGCCAGCCTTCGCCACCGGCAACACGGGGCAGTCCGCGGCGCAGGGCGACAGCGTCGCCCTGGACGACAGCGGGAGCAGCGGCCGGCGTGGCAGCGGCGGGAGCGGCGACAGGGGCCTCAGCAACAGCGGCCGGGACGGCAGCAGCAGCAGCGACGGGAACCTCAGCGGCAGGAGACGCAGCGGCAGGCGCGGCCGGAGCAACACCAGCAGGGGCGGTGCCAGCGGGCGGCCAGGGGCCTCCCCCGGCAACACGCGGGAGTCCGCGACGCAGGGCGGCACCACCAGCGGCGGCCATCGACGCAGCAACGGCAGGAGCGGCGGCAGGAGCCTCCACCACGGCCGGAGCCACTGGTTCCGCTACCGCAACGACGGGCGCGACAGCCTCAGCAACCGCGGCAGCCTCAGCAACGGCGGCAGCCTCAGCAGCGGCGGGTGCACTATCGGCAACCGGAACCTCGGCACCAGCGGGAGCGTCGCCCCCGGCGGGCCAGGGGTCTCCGCCGGCCACGCGGGGCAAGCCTCGCCTGATCGAACGGCTATAGGTCGCCATAGTTACTTCTTCCGGGCCTCGAGCGCGGTGATCAACTGCGGCACCACGGTGAAGAGGTCACCGACGATGCCGAAGTCGGCGATGTCGAAGATCGGAGCTTCGCCGTCCTTGTTGATCGCGACGATCGTCTTCGCCGTCTGCATACCTGCACGGTGCTGGATAGCGCCGGAGATACCGAGGGCAACGTACAGCTGCGGCGACACCGAAACGCCGGTCTGGCCGACCTGGTGCGACTGCGGAATGTAGCCAGCGTCGACAGCGGCGCGCGACGCACCGATGGCGGCGCCCAGGGCGTCAGCGAGCTGCTCGACGAGCACGAACTTCTCTTGCGAGCCGAGACCACGGCCGCCGGAGACAACCTTGGCAGCGCCGCGGAGCTCGGGGCGGGACGACTCAACGACCTCTTCAGCAACAGAGTCGATCGTCGCGGCCGGCTTGCCTGAAGCAGTAACGGCGAGCGTCTCGGATGCGAGCGGCTTCTCTTCGCCGCGGGCATCAACCGCACCCTGACGTACGGTTACGACGAGCGGACCGAACGTGGCAGCCGAGGAGGAGGTAAACGCGCCACCGTACACGGAGTGCTCGGCAACGATGCCCTCGGCGTCGCGCGAGACGCCAACGGCATCAACGGCGATCGCAGCGTTCGCACGGACGGCGAAGCGTCCGGCGATGTCGCGGCCATCGATCGAGTGCGAAAGCAGAACGGCGTCGGGCTGAACGGCGTCGGCGGCGGCCGCGACAGCGTCAACCGCGGCGACGTTGAGAGCCTGCGCGTCGGAGCCTTCGGTCACCAGCACGTGTGCGGCGCCCAGGCGGGCGGCTTCAGCAGCGGCGTCTGCGGTTCCGTTCACGATCAGCGCGACCGGGGTTCCGGCGCCTGCTGCGGCACCCAGGAGTCCGGGAGCGGCACCCGTGAGGGAACCAGCGGTCGTCGTCTCAAGAACGACAAGAATCGAGTCTGCGGGGTAGTTCGTCATTGCTCTCGTCCTCACACCAGTCGGTTCTGGATCAGGAACTCAGCAAGCTTCTCGCCTGCGTCGCCCTCGTCCACAATCTTGACGCCGGCTTCACGCGGCGGGCGCTCGGCGACCGTCAGCATGATGGAGTGTGCCTGCGAAAGGTCATCGGCGTCGACGTTCAGATCTGCCAGCGACAGCGTCTCAAACGGCTTCTTCTTCGCCGCCATGATGCCCTTGAAGTTCGGGAAGCGTGCGTCAGGCAGTGCCTCGGAGATCGAGATCACTGCGGGCAGCGCTGCCGAGACGGTCTGCGAGCCGCCGTCGATCGGGCGGGTACCGGTGACACCGGTGTCCGTGATCGAGACGGTGCTGAGGCCGGTGGCAGAAACGACACCGAGGATCTCAGCGATCATTGCCGGAACCATACCGCCAGAGCCGTCAGTCGACGTGTTTCCGGCGATGACAAGGTCGTAGCCGGTCTTCTCAATGGCAGCGGCGAGCACCTGCGCGGTCAGACGCAGGTCGGCGCCGAGAAGCTTCTCATCAGCAATCTGTACGGCGCTTGCCGCACCCATCGCGAGGCCCTTGCGGATCGTTGCCGCAGCACCATCGTGCGACATCGACAGCACGACGACATCGGTGCCTGCGTTCGCATCGGCGTAGGAGAGAGCGACCTCAAGGGCGCGTTCGCCAATCTCGTCGAGCACCGCCTCGCTTGCACCGCGGTCTGCCAGACCAGTTTGTAGATTTAGCTTACGGTCACCATAGGTGTCAGGGACTTCCTTGACCAGGACGATGATCTTCATCGATAGCTCCTCCTCGTTCGTCGCGAGTCTAGTAGACGCCTCTTGAATGTAGCCATTCGATGTGGGCTATCGGAACAATAGGCCACCCAGTGGACATTTATGTATACATTGCGCACAACCAAGCAAATGTTAGGTCGAATCTAACACGCTCCTTCGATTCGCGGAAAGCCAGATCTGACCCGGTAGCGTTGGCCTATGGCAGGGCAGAACCCACATCGTGTTGATCCGATCGCTGAAGCGCGGCGGCAATGGCACGTGCACGGATGGGATGATGCGGCCGCCGGAATGACCGCCGTCACGAGTGTCATGCGCGCCCAGCAACTGATGCAAGCCAGCGTCGATGCGGCGCTGAAACCTCACAAATTGACGTTCGCACGCTACGAGATGTTGCGGATGCTGGCATTTACTCGCGCAGGGCGCTTGCCCCTCGCGAGCGCCATCGATCGCCTGCAGGTGCACCCCACGAGCGTCACCAACACGGTGGATCGCCTGGTGAAGGACGGCTACATCGAGCGCGTCAAACATCCAGCTGACGGTCGCGCCGCGATGTTGCTCCTGACGGACGTCGGCCGCGCCGTGGTCGAAGAGGCCACCGTCTCACTCAACTCCGAGGTTTTCGAGCGGGTCGGCATGAACCACGCCGACACCACCGCGCTCGTCGCGATTGTGGCGCGCTTTCGCGAGGGCTCGGGCGATTTCGTGAACGACCCCGAAGCCACCCGCGACCCGGACTGACGGTTCCGCCAGCACACCTCGCTCCGCTCGGGGCGGCGAGCTGTGCACCCGCCCCAACTCTTCACGCCACGTCGGGAGCTTTGTGACTCATGTGGCAAATGCGCGGCGTGTTCATCGACGCCGGGTAACGCCTCCGACGTCGCGCGACGGCCGGTTCGCGACGGTGAACCTAGCGGTTCTCGAAGTTCGGCTGACGCTTTTCGCGGAACGCGGCCATGCCCTCTTTCTGATCGCGCGTGTCAAACAGCGAAGCAAACAACGCGGCCTCGTGGCGTAGGCCCTCCGCGAGGGGCGACTCGAGAGAGGTGCGAATCAGTTCTTTCGCGGCGATGACGCTCGGGAGCGACTTCGACGCAATAACGTCGGCCATCTTTTGCGCTTCATCCAACAACGCGTCGGCGGCAACCACGCGCGACACAAGCCCGGCACGCTCAGCCTCGGCTGCATCAATCATGCGCCCGGTCAGCACCAACTCAGCGGCCTTGTACGCACCAATCGCACGGGCGAGACGCTGGGATCCGCCCATGCCCGGAATCACACCGAGGTTAATCTCCGGCTGCCCAAACTTCGCGGTTTCTGCCGCCAGAATGATGTCGCACATCATCGCCAATTCGCATCCGCCGCCCAAAGCGAAACCGTTTACGGCCGCAATAACGGGCTTGCGTACCGCAACGAGACGCCCCCAGCCTGCGAAGTAGTTGCCCAGTCGCATTTCCAGCCCCGAGCGGTCTTCCATCTCCTTGATGTCAGCGCCAGCGGCAAAAGCGCGACCGGCACCGGTGATGACGATCGCGCCGATCTCCGGATCAGCATCGAACTGCTCGGCGGCGATAACGACGTCGTGCATGGTTTGCGCATTCAACGCGTTGAGCGCTTCCGGGCGGTTCAGGGTGATCCAGCCTACGCGGCTACGGGTCTCGGTGAGGATGGTGTCAAACTCGGTCATAGTGCCCTCTCAGTCGCGCACGTCGCCGTGCACCGCTTACGCGCGTCCTCGCACGATTACTTCGCAGAACTCACGCGCCAGAAGACGCGCGGATGGTGTTGATAATGCCAGAGAAGTCTTGGTGTGCGCCCTCTCCTGCGGCAAACGCCGCGTACATCTGTTGCGCGTGCCGTCCCAATTGGGCGTCCACACCTGTCGCTTCAATGGCCGCGATCGCAAGCCCCAGATCTTTGGCCATGAGTGCGCCGGCAAAGCCCGGCTGGTACTCACGGTTTGCCGGGCTGGTCGGAACCGGGCCCGGAACCGGGCAGTTCGTCGTGAGCGCCCAGCACTGTCCTGAGGCATGGGCGGCAACGTCGTACAGGGCGTTGTGTGTAAGACCCAAGCGCTCGCCCAGCACAAAAGCCTCCGACACCGCGATCTGGCTGATCGCGAGAATCATGTTGTTACACACCTTCGCGGCTTGGCCGAGTCCGGCGCCACCGCAGTGCACCACGCGTGCTCCCATGATCTCGAACAACTCGCGCGCGGAAGCCACGACGTCGTCCGCTCCGCCAATCATGAATGCCAAGGTTCCGTTCTCGGCTCCGACGACGCCACCAGATACCGGTGCGTCGAGGCTGCGATGCCCGGCTGCCGCTGCGAGGTTGTGCGCCTCTTGCGCCTCAGCAACCGAAATGGTCGAGCAATCGATGAAGAGCGTGTCGGGTGCGGCGTTAGCCAAGAGGCCATCCGGCCCGGAATATGCGTCAATAACGTGCTTACCGCTCGGAAACATCGTGATGACCACGTCTGCTCCAGGCAAAGCGGCAACACCCGAATCGGCAATCGTGAGGCCCGCGGCCCGTGCCGCGTCAATCGCGGCCGGAACCACGTCAAAGCCCGCGATCGTGTGTCCCGCCCTGTGCAGGTTGATTGCCATAGGGAGCCCCATGTGGCCAAGGCCCAAGAATGCAATGTTCGTCATGCGAATCTCCTCACATCGGTTCGGCCGAGCGTCATCGCTCGGCTCACGAAGTTCTAGCGCTTACCCTCGAGCACTTCACGCCCAATGATGACGCGCATGATCTCGTTCGTACCCTCCAAGATTTGGTGCACGCGCAGGTCGCGCACCACCTTCTCGATGCCATACTCCGAGAGATAGCCGTAGCCACCGTGCAGCTGCAGCGCGTCGTTCGCGACCTTAAACCCAGCGTCTGTCGCAAATCGCTTCGCCATCGCACACAGCATGGCGGCGTCGGCGGAACCATCATCAATTGCGCGCGCCGCCTCACGCACCAGCGCGCGTGCGGCGCGCAGCTCGGTTGCCATGTCGGCGAGCGTGAACTGCACTGTCGAACGGGCCGCCAACGGCTCACCGAATGTGAACCGCTCTTTCACGTACGACGCTGCCCGATCAAGCGCCCACGATGCGCCGCCCAGCGAGCACGCGGCGATATTGATGCGGCCGCCGTTGAGGGCACGCATCGCGATTTTGAATCCGCCGCCCACGTCGCCGAGCACGTTGGCCGCAGGCACGCGCACCTCATCGAGAATCACCTGACGAGTGGGCTGCGCCTTCCACCCCATCTTCTTTTCATTAATGCCAAAGGAGAGCCCAGCGGAGTCAGCCGGAACCAAGAAAGCCGTAATGCCGCGAGCGCCAGGCTCGCCAGTGCGCGCCATCACGACGTACACGCCCGCCTCGCCCGCACCGGAAATGAACTGCTTCACACCGGTAATGACGTACTCATCCCCCGCACGGATCGCAGAGGTCGTGATCGCCGCCGCATCCGAACCAGCACCAGGCTCGGTCAGGCAATAGGCGCCGAAAATGTCCATCGCTGTGAGCTTTGGAAGCCAGGCCTGGCGCTGCGTATCGTTGCCGAATGTGTCGATCATCCACCCGACCATGTTGTGAATGGTCATGTATGCCGTCACCGTCGGATCAGCGTACGCCAGGGCTTCAAAGATCGCGGCCGCATCTGAGCGGCTGAGCGCGGCTCCGCCCACATCTTCTGCGACGTAAATGCCGCCGAGTCCCAGCGCCCCGGCGCGTTGCAGCGTGTCGCGCGGGAAGGTTCCGTTCTCATCCCACTCGGCGGCATGCGGGGCCAGCTCCGATGCCGCAAAATCTCGAACCGCGTCCAGAATGGCCGACAGTTCTTCGTCGGTCGTGGTGGTCATACTCATGGGGTCTCAATTCATGGTGGGAATGACGAAGCTGGCACCTTCTTTGATGCCCGACGGCCAACGACTCGTGATCATCTTGGTCTTGGTGTAGAAGCGGAAGGAATCGGGGCCGTGCTGGTTGAGGTCGCCGAATCCGCTCTTCTTCCAGCCGCCGAACGTGTGATAGGCGATCGGCACCGGAATCGGCACGTTCACGCCGACCATGCCGACCTGCACGCGCGTCGTGAAGTCACGCGCGGTGTCACCATCCCGCGTGAAGATCGCCACGCCGTTGCCGTACTCGTGATCGGTTGCCATTGCGAGCGCCTCTTCATACGACTCGGCGCGGGCGATGATCAGCACGGGACCGAATACTTCTTCGCGGTACACCGTCATCGCGGTGGTGACGTGGTCGAACAGGGTCGGTCCGAGGTAGAAACCGTTTTCGTAACCCTCGACGCGATAGCCGCGACCATCAGCGAGCAGCATGGCACCCTCGTCGATACCCGTTTGGATGTAACCGCTGACGCGATCGACCGCATCGCGAGTGATGAGCGGGCCGTAATCCATGCCTTCCGCGAGCGCCGGGCCGATCTTCAGATGAGCGACGCGCTCGGCGAGCTTTGACGAGAGCGCATTCGCCGTCTCCTCCCCGACCGGAACGGCAACCGAGATGGCCATGCAGCGTTCGCCTGCGGAACCATAGCCGGCGCCGATGAGTGCATCAGCCACCTGGTCGAGGTCAGCGTCCGGCATCACAATCATGTGGTTTTTGGCACCGCCAAAGCACTGCGCACGCTTGCCGTTTGCCGTCGCTGTGGAGTAGATGTACTGCGCGATGGGGGTCGAGCCGACAAAGCCCACCGCGGCGATCCGCTCGTCATGCAGGATCGCATCAACGGCTTCTTTGTCGCCATTGACCACGTTGAGCACACCGTCAGGAAGACCCGCTTCTTGAAAGAGCTCCGCAATCCGAATCGGAACAGAAGGGTCGCGCTCCGACGGCTTGAGAATCACCGCGTTGCCGCACGCGAGCGCTGGGCCAATCTTCCACAGCGGAATCATTGCGGGAAAGTTGAAGGGGGTAATCGCGGCGACGACACCGAGCGCTTGGCGCATCGAATACACGTCGATGCCTGTGCCTGCACCCACGGTGTACTCACCCTTCAGCAGGTGCGGGGCTCCGATACAGAACTCGATCACCTCGACGCCGCGCTGAATGTCGCCCTTGGCGTCTTCAAACGTCTTGCCGTGCTCGCTGGAGAGCAGCCTTGCCAGTTCGTCGCGATCTCGGGCAATGAGTTCGACGAACTTCATCATGACGCGAGCACGCACCTGCGGGTTGGTCGCTGCCCACGCCACCTGCGCCCGCTGTGCCGTGTCGATGGCGGCGGAAACCTCAGCGGTGCTTGCGAGGGCGACATGCGCCTGCACGTCACCTGTTGATGGATCGAAGACATCGGCGAAACGACCCGATGTGCCTTCAGTGCGCTTTCCGCCTACAAAATGCGGGATTTGACGTACCAATGTGACACCCCTGTCCGTGCCCTCGTTGGCACTGTGCTCAGATTACATGGATGTCCTAGTAAAAGGAATACCCCCTTGCCCGCTCATTGCTCCCGCGATGGCATGAGGCTCGGGCCACCATGCGTGCGTTTCGAATCGGAGTAGTGTTTTAAACACTGTCTGTCATTTGCGTTCGACGCACCGCCACCCGAGGACTCCCTATGCGCCCGCTCCTGTCTCGCCACCGCGCTCGAACGCTGGTGCCCGCGGCCATCCTGCTCGTCGTTGCCCTCACCCCCACGCAAGCCCACGCGAGTTCTGAGCCCGCAACCACGACGGTTCAGGTGCTGAGCATCAACGACTTCCACGGCCGCATTGCGCCGAATTTTGCGAGCGGGGAGGCGGGAGCCGCCGTTCTCGCCGGAGCCGTCACCCAGCTGCGGGCCGAGCAACCCAATACCCTCTTTGTTTCCGCTGGAGACAACATTGGCGCGTCAACCTTTCCCTCGTTCATCGATCGTGACGCTCCGACAATTGATGCACTCACCGCTGCCGGGCTCCAGCTTTCTGCCGTAGGAAACCATGAGTTCGACCAGGGATTTGCGGATCTCACGGATCGTGTGGTTCCGCGATTCGGTGGTTCTCATTTTGCGATTGGCGCGAACGTCTATCACCGCTTTACCGACGAGCCCGCGCTCGACGAATATCGCGTCGAGGTTGTTGATGGCGTGCGTGTCGCCTTCATCGGAACCGTCACGACAGACACCCCCTCCATGGTTCCGCCCACCGGAGTTGAAACCCTCACGTTTGGCGATGAACTCACCGCGGTGAATCGCGTCGCCGAGGAGATCGATCGCACCGACGCCGCCGACATCATCGTCCTCCTCACCCACAACGGCCAGTCCTCATCGGGGTGCGCCGACCTCGAAACCGGAACATCGGCGTACGCGCACGTGGTTCGCGAAGCCTCTGCACACGTTGATGCGATCATTTCCGGCCACACGCACCAGGCGTACTCGTGTGAGATCGCGGGGCCAAACGGCACCATCCGCCCCGTGATTCAGGCACACCAGTACGGCACCACCCTCGGCCAGGTGTCGTTCACCGTCGACGCTGTCACGCACGAGGTTGTTGACGCCACCGGTGATGTCATTCCGCTCGTGGTTGACGGCAGCCCGCGCTTCGCCGCTGACCCGGCAGTCGCAGCGATTGTCGATGCCGCCGTCGATCGCGCTGATGCGCTGGGCAGTGCCCCGATTGGAACCATCAGTGCAGACATCACGCGCGGTGGGGTCGCCGGGTCGGATCGTGGCGTGGAATCTGCTCTCGGCAATCTTGCCGCCGACATGATTCTGTACGCGACCTCCGCGCCGCAGTTCGCCGGGCAACCAGCGCAAATCGCTTTCCAGACACCCGGAAGTCTGCGCGATGACCTGCGCTACGGGGTCGACGGCACGGTGACGTTCAAAGATCTTGCGAACGTGCACCCGTTTGGCAATACCGTGATGACCGTGGAGCTCACCGGTGCGGAGCTGAAGAGCGTGTTGGAAGAGCAGTGGCAACCCGAGGAGACGGGGCGCTCCAAACGCTATCTCGGCACTTCGGCAGGCTTTAGCTACACATACGTTGTCGATGCGCCGCGGGGCACGCACGTTGTCGACATGTGGCTGGACGGCGTGCCGATCGACCCGGCAGGAACCTACGTTGTTGCCGCGAACTCGTTCCTGGCTGTGGGTGGCGACAACTTCACGACGTTTGCCGCCCAGACAGGCCGCGTCGACACCGGCATCCTCGATCTGCAGGCTGCCATCGACTACTTCGCCGCCCACACACTCGTCCTTCCAGCAGATCTCGGGCGCTCCGTTGTGGTTCCGCCATCGACACCGCAACCGTCGATCACCCCCACTCCCGAGCCTTCCGCGACGGTGGAACCCACTGTCACGAATCAGCCCACCCCACCGTCATCGTTGCCCGAAACCCCGCACACCGCGGCAACACCGGGGCCGCACTTGGCCGCAACAGGCACGGCGCTCGGCGTCCCCGCGCTCTTCGCCGCGGCTCTCCTGTTGGTGGCGGGTGCCGCGCCCATGGTTGCTGGTCATATTCGTTCAGGTCGGTCTGGCATTCTGGTTGCACGACGCTGAATGCTCAGCGGCGAACACCACGACCGTCGGAAAGCTCGCATGCCACGCTTCGCCACACCTCGCCTGCCCGTTACAGCACTTCTTGCGTTGACGGCGGTCTTGGCGCTTGGGCCCCTCACGGGTAGCGCGGCCCCCGCGAGCGCGACACCCGTGGCGCCGATCTCCGCCGCGCAGTTCGACACCGCAGGAACCATGAAGCCCTTCGAAACGTACGACTGGGCTGAGGTGTACTTCGGTTCCGGCGAAATCGCGCAAGGGCAAACGCTCCAGGTGACGGTCTCCGACCTGCGCACCGGTCGCATCATCACCGCCAACCTCGGTGACGGCGCTGTCGTGGTCGCGGATATCCCCGCAGCCGACCGCTATGGAGACACCGGATTCGCGCTGACCGTTCCGGCCGACTTCCCGCTTGGCGTCCACAATCTGACGATCGGCACCGACGAGTTCGCCCCGATCGTGATCCCCATCACGGTGACAGCGGGTGAGGGCGCGCCGCAGGCAGAACCCACGCCCCCTCCCGCGACGACAGACCCGTCCGCTTCACCCCAGCCGTCGGCAGATCCCGAATCCGATGCCCCCGGTTCCGCAACCCCGGGCGCGCCAAGCGCTGCCACGATTGAGCCGCCCGTTCCTGTCACAGCCGTGTACGGCGTTCTCGGCGGCATCGTGGGAATCATCATCATCACCGCCATCGTGCGGCGCGTGCGCAAGAGCGAATCCTGACGGCACTCGGCACGGCGGCCGCTCGAAGGAGTACGGTCGAAGGGTGTCTCTCACGCTTGCTGATGCCCGTACCCGTTCCGCTCTGATCTCTGATGTCGACACTGTCGTTCATCTCGATCTCACCCCGACCGATCGGTACGATCTGGTCGCAACGATCACATTCGCGTGCGCGACTGCGGGTGCTTCGAGCTTTCTGGAGCTAACCGATGCGACAGATCTCGTCGTTGAGACGTCGGGCGGAACCACGTGGCAGTATGACGGTCGCCGCATCACGCTGAGTGAGCTGGCTGCTGACAACACCGTGACGGTGCGCGCTCGCATGCCGTATGTCACCGACGGTGATGGCATGACGGTCGTGATCGATCCCGCAGACAATGAGCGCTACGTCAGCGGCTTCACTGCGATGGACATCGCACAACGCGTCATCCCCTGCTTTGACCAGCCCGATATCAAGACGTCGTTCACGGTGTCGGTCACCGCTCCGAGCCATTGGACGGTGCTCGGCAACGGCCTGTTCGATCGCCGCGAGGGTGACACCTGGTTCTTCCAGCCCACCCCGCGCTTCTCCACCTACATTTTCTTCGTCTGCGGTGGCCCGTTTGTCTCCAAAACGTGGGATGAACCGTACGCGCTCGCACCCAGCGGCACGCTACCGTTCGGCTGGCACGCCCGCGCCTCGCAGGCCGAAGCTCTTGATCGCGAGTTTGACAGCCTCAAATTTGTGACCTCCCGCGCGTTTGCGCACTACACCTCCACGTTTGATGAGCCCTACCCGTTCGCGGACTACCAGCAGGTATTCACGCCTGGCCTGAACTGGGGAGCAATGGAGTTTCCCGGATGCGTGGCCTTCCGTGATGAGTTGCTCACCCCGGGAGAGCCGACCGCGATGCAGCGTCACGCCATGAGCTCGGTCATCGCGCACGAAATGGCGCACATGTGGTTTGGCGACCTCGTCACGATGGCCTGGTGGGAAGACACGTGGCTCAACGAGTCGTTCGCCGATTACATGGGCTACGAAGTCTCCGGACGCGCAACCGGCACCGACACGTGGACGGCCGCGGCTCTCGGCCGCAAGCTCAGCGCGTACTCGGCCGACTCGCGCCGCTCCACACACCCGATTGCGGAAGACGCCGAAAATCTCGTCGACGTCGATACCGCCTTCGCAAACTTCGACATGATCACGTATGCCAAGGGCAACGCGGTGCTGCGCCAGCTCGTGACCTGGCTCGGCGAAGATGACTTCCTTCGCGGCGTCAACGCGCACCTGTCTGCGCACCCGTTTGGCACCGCGACGCTCGCAGACTTCCTCGACGCCCTCGACGCGGCGACCGACCGCGATGTGCGTTCGTGGGCTGCCGCCTGGCTGCGCACGACGGGCTTTGACACCATCACCGTGACCCGTGACGGTGAGGTTCCGGTGCTGACGCGCACCGGAAGTCGCCCGCACCGGTTCACCGTTGTCGGCTACGGAACCGATGGTTCCGTCGTGCGCGAAGAGATCGTCGATCTGGCTGACGCGCCGGTGCGCCTTGATGACTTCGCGGGCCTGGCCGTTCTGCCGAACGCGCTCGATGAGACGTACGCCGCGCTAGAGCTCGACGCCGCGTCGAAGGAGACACTCGACGGCGTGCTGAGCTCGATCGACCGCTCGCTCACGCGTGGCCTGCTGTGGGCGACCGCGGTCGCCGGTGTGCAGCGCGGCACCCGCACGACCACGAGCCTCATGACCCTGGCGCGCACGCAACTCGTGAATGAAGAGGACGCCACCGTGTTTGAGGGCGCCATCGGACTCGCCCTGCGCATGGCCGCCGCGCACTCGAGCGTCGACACGATCGGGGCGCACCTCGACCTGCTCGCGGAGCTTTCCCGTCTCGTACTGGATTCACCGAAGACCCACTTGCACGCAGCCGCCGAGCGCATTTTCGCGCACGCAGCCAGCGACCCTGTCGAACTGCAGCAGCGCCTCGATGCCGCCACCGACCCCGCGGTGCGATGGATGTACGTCACCCGTCTCGCCGAACTCGGTCAGGGATCGGCGATTGCGGTCGAGGCCGAGCGCGACCGTACGACGGCGGGTGCGCACGCCGCACTCCGCTCGACCGCTGCATTGCCGACGCCCGAGGCGAAGGCCGAAGCCTGGGCACGACTGACCAGCGGCACGCTGTCGAACCGTGAGTTCAGCGCGATGGCCGACGGGTTCTGGGGTATCGAACAGGGCGCGCTGGTCGCCGACTACGCGGCGCGTGCACCGCGCGAGCTCGCCTCCTTCGCACACACGCAGGGTCAGGCCATGGGGCAGCTCATCGGCCGTGCCTTGCCATCGATCGCGCTGCCCGATGGTTCCGCCGCTCTCATCCGCGAACTTCAGGCCGTCGTGCAGACCGAAGTGCCCACGGTTGCCCTGCGCGGCTTCAACGACCACCTCGATGACCTGGAGCACATGCGCGCCGCCACCGCGTAATCCCTGACGGAGCGTAACTTTTCACCGCCGTTTCCGCGCTGTTCACACGAACGACACCCGCAGCGTCAACGGTGGAGGAGTCCTGCGCATGCCCTGCGGCATGCCGCGAATCTCCAACAGATCAGGAACACTTCATGCTTTCGCGTCCCCTCCGCCGTGCTGCGGGAACCGTCGCGGTAGCGGCGGTGGCGTGCACGCTGGTGCTCACCGCACCGCTGCCCGCCACCGCCGCTATCGTCGCCGACCCCCTCGAGCACACGTCAACCGACGCCCGCATCACCCTCGCACCGATCGGCACGTTCGAGACGGGCGTCTTTGACGAATCCGCCGCGGAAATTGTTGCCGCCTACAACAGCCGCCTCTTCGTCGTAAACGCGCAAGCGGGTTCCGTCTCGGTCCTCGATGCCGACGACCCGGCCGCGATGACGCACCTGTACTCCGTGGAAGGCACGGGCGTCGCCAACTCCATCGCCGTCCGCGCAGATGGCCTCGGCGTCATCGCTTTCGAAGCGCCGGTCAAGACCGATCAGGGCACGATCCTGTTCTTCGACGCGAACGCGGACGAGCCGACGATTCTGGGCTCGGTCACGGTCGGCGCACTCCCCGATATGGTCGCGCTGTCTGCGGACGGAACCACGGCTGTGGTGGCCAACGAAGGCGAGCCGGCCGATGATTTCTCGGCAGATCCGGAAGGTTCCGTCGCTGTCGTGAGCTTGCCTGCCACGGTGAGTGCCGCACAGCAGAGCGATGTGCGCATCGCTGACTTTCACGCTTTCGAGGGTGCGGCCCTTCCCGCAGACGTGCGTGTCTTCGGCCCGACTCCCGAGGCCGACTTCGCCGTGAGCCGCAACCTCGAGCCGGAATACGTGACGATCGACGGCGCAACGGCGTATGTGACGCTCCAGGAGGCCAACGCCCTGGCCACCGTCGACCTTGCGACCGCGACCGTGACCGACATCACGGCCCTCGGCTTCAAGGATCACTCACTCCCAGCGAACGCGCTCGACCCGTCCGACAAGGACGGCCGTTTTGAGCAGCGCACGTACGACAACCTGTTTGGCATGTACATGCCCGACGGCATTGCGTCCTACCAGGCGAACGGAACCACCTACCTGGTGACCGCAAACGAGGGTGACGCGCGCGAATGGGGTGACTACGCCGAGCCTTCCCGCGTGAAGGATCTCGCGGACGATGGTTATGGCCCGGCGTGCGCCAACTTCGATGGGCTGACAGGCAACGCCGAGCTTGGCCGCCTGAACGTCACGCGCGAACTCGGCTTCAACGCCGAGGCGGGTTGCTACGACGAACTGTATGCGTTCGGTGGCCGCTCGTTCTCGATCTTCACTACCGACGGCACCCTGGTGTTCGACTCGGGGAGCGCGTTCGAGCAGATCACGTTCGACGCCAACGGCGACTTCGTGAACTCGAACCACACGGAAGCAAACTTCGAGGGCCGCAGCGATGACAAGGGTCCAGAGCCGGAGAGTGTCGCTGTTGGCACCGTCGGTGACCGCACGTACGCTTTCGTTGGCCTGGAGCGCGTGGGCGGCATCATCGTCTACGACATCACCTCCCCTGCCGACGCGGCATTCGTCACCTACGTCAACAACCGTGACTTCTCCGTTGACCCTGAGGTCGATCTGTCTGCCGCAGGCGACCTCGGCGCTGAGGGCGTCACGTTCATCCCGGCGAGCGCATCACCGACCGGTGAGCCGGTGCTTGCAGTCGCAAACGAGGTGAGCGGAACCACGACACTGTTTGCGATTGATGATGGCCTCACCGAGGTGCAGATTGTGAACGTCAACGACTTCCACGGCCGCATCGAGGCGAACCTCGGCAGCGGTGAGCCCGGCGCCGCCGTGCTTGCTGGCGCGATTTCCACGTTGACCGCTGAGAACCCGAACACCCTGTTTGTCTCCGCAGGTGACAACATCGGCGCGTCGACGTTCACGTCGTTCATCGACGATGACAACCCCACGATCGATGCACTTGTCGCCTCAGGGCTGGTGGCGTCCGCCATCGGAAACCACGAGTTTGACCTCGGCATGGACGATCTCATTGATCGCGTCGTTCCACGCTTCGGCGGGCCGCAGTACGCGCTCGGGGCAAACGTGTACGACCGCGCCACGGGTGAGCCCGCGCTCGACGAATACAGCATCTCCACCGTGGACGGCGTGCGCATCGCCTTCATCGGAACCGTCACCACCGAGACCCCGGCAATGGTTCCGGCCCCGGGTATCGCCGCTGTCACGTTCGGCGATGAATTGGAGGCCGCGAATCGCGTGGCAGAAGAACTCACCGCGGCGGATGCGGCCGACGTCATCGTGTTGCTGACGCACAACGGTCAGGCCACCGAAAGCTGCGCCGACCTCACCGACACGACGACCGCATACGGTGAGCTCGTGAACGGCGCATCGAGCCGTATCGACGCCATCATTTCTGGTCACACCCACCAGGCCTACTCCTGCGAGATCGAAGACCCGGAAGGTCAGCTGCGCCCGGTCATTCAGGCACACCAGTACGGCACGACGCTCGGACAGATTTCCGTGACCGTCGACTCGGCTTCGAAGGAGCTCTTGTCGATTTCCGGCGCGTTGCTGCCCCTCGCAGACGGGGGCACTGCGCTCTATCCGGCGGATGAGGACGTCGCTGCCATCGTTTCTGCGGCAGCCGAGGTCGCCCAAGAGAAGGGCGGCGTGACGGTCGGAACCATCAGTGCAGACATTCTGCGCGGCGGCGACAACGGCTCTGACCGCGGCATCGAGTCGCCCATGGGCAACCTGATCGCCGATGTCATGCTGTGGGCGACCACACCCGTAGCAGCACTGGAAGCACGTGCGGCGTCTGAAGCACCAGCAGCACCGGTGGCAGATATCGCGTTCATGAACCCCGGGGGCCTGCGCGCTGACCTGCTGTACGGCACCGATGGTTCCGTCACGTACCGTGACGTGGCCAACGTGCAGCCGTTCGCCAACACGATCACGACGGTCACGTTGACGGGTGCGCAGATCAAGAGCGTGCTCGAAGAGCAGTGGCAGCCAGAGGGCGCGTCTCGCCCGAAGCTGCACCTGGGAGTTTCGGAGGGCTTCAGCTACACGTACGTTGAGGATGCTCCGCGCGGCGAGCACATCGTCACGATGACGCTGAATGGCGCACCGATTGATCCGGCCATGACATACACGGTGGCGGCCAACTCGTTCCTCGCGAACGGCGGCGACAACTTCTTCACCTTCGCCGAGGGCACGAACCGGGTCGACACCGGCCAGGCAGATCTCGGCATCACGGTGGCGTACTTCGCCGCGCACCCGGTGGTCAGCCCGGCACCGCTCGGTCGCGCCGTCTTGGCAGAAGAGCCTGGTCAGGCGGATGCTGACACCGACAGCTCAGGCTCCGGTGGCGAGGCTGATGCCGACGCTCATGCGGACGCTGACGGCTCCGCTGGCTCCGCTGGCTCCGCTGCGGATGGTTCCGCGGGCTCAGCAAGTAGCGGATCCGGAACCTCGTCTGGCGCAGGCGGTGGTCTCGCGAATACGGGTAGCGATGCACCATACGGGCTCGCGCTCGGCGCGTCTGTGCTCGTCGCTAGCGGCCTGCTCATCGTGGCATTGCGCCGCCGTCGGGTTCACAGCTGACGCCCTGACCAAGAAAAAGTGTTGCCCCCACCAATTGCGGTGGGGGCAACACTTTTATCGTCGCTACTTACTCGGCTTCTGCCTCGCGGTTTGCTGCTGCAAGCTCCGCTTCGGTGGCAACGTAGCCGTCAATGTGACGCTCGTCCGGGCCGACGTACTCCGACAGCGGGCGAATCAGCGCGTTCGAAGCAAGCTGCTCCATGATGTGCGCGGTCCAGCCGGTGACGCGAGCGGCCACGAACAGCGGCGTGAACGTGAGCGTGTCAAAACCGATCAGGTTGTACGCCGGACCCGACGGGTAGTCGAGGTTCGGGTAAATGCCCTTGCGGCCAACGAACTCGCTCTCGAGGGCGTCGTACAGCTCGGCAACATCGGGGCGGTTGTAGTGCGCCACGAGGGTGTCGAGGGCTGCCTTCATCGTGGGAACACGCGAGTCGCCACGCTTGTAGACGCGGTGACCGAAGCCCATGATCTTGCGCTTCTCGCCGAGAGCCTGATCCAGCCACGGCTTCACGTTTTCGGCCGAACCGATGTCGTTGAAGATGTGCAGAACGGCCTCATTGGCGCCGCCGTGCAGCGGGCCCTTGAGCGCACCGATGGCACCGGTGACAGCCGAGTACAGGTCGCTCAGCGTGGAGGCAATAACGCGCGACGTAAATGTCGATGCGTTAAACGAGTGCTCTGCGTACAGCGTCATCGAGCGGTTGAAGGCGTCAACGACGACCTCGTCCTGCTCTTCGCCGAACGTCATCCACAGGAAGTTTGCCGAGTAGTCGAGGTCATCGCGCGGGGCGACGAGCTCTTCACCACGGCGACGACGCTGACCGTATGCCACGATGGCAGGCAGCTGAGCCCACAGGCGAATGGAACGCTCTTGGTTCTGCTCCGGGGTTCCGGCAGCGTCCATCACGTCACCCGTGGCGTCGAGCGCACCGATAACGCTGACCGCGGTGCGGACCTCATCCATCGGGTGTGCGCTCGTCGGCAGAATGTCGATCGCTGCCTTTACTTCGGGAGCCAGGGCGCGATACTTGCGCTCCGTTGCGCGCAGCTCAGCAAGCTCCGCGTCGGTGGGCAGGTTGCCGGTCCACAGCAGGTGCGCCACAGCTTCAAACGGCTGCGTTGCGGCCAGCTCCTGCACCGGGTATCCGCGGTACAGCAGGCTGTTGGTTTCCGGGTTCACCTTCGAGACGCTCGTCACGTCGACGACGACGCCCGCGAGGCCCTTCTTGATGTCAACATCCGTCATGAGTTACTCCTTCTTGGCTTAGCGCTCAACTTGGAAGTTGAAGACGCTGGTGTCGAAGTGGTTGTAGGCCTCATAGTCGATGAGGTCGTAGAGGTCAGCGCGGTGCTGCATCTCGCCCAGCTTGCCAGTCAGGTGACCAACGTTGTTGAGCTCGTCGAGGGCACGACCGGTCGCACCCATCGAAATACGAAGCATCGAGACCGGCCAGATGACGATACGAATACCGACATCGGCCAGCTGCTGCGACGAGAACAGTTCGCTCTTGCCAAACTCCGTCATGTTCGCGAGAACCGGAACATCAACGGCGTTCACGACAGCTTCGAAGTCTGCGAGGCTGTGCATCGCTTCCGGGAAGATCGCGTCAGCACCCGCGTCGACGAGCGCCTTCGCGCGGTCGATCGCTGACTGCACGCCTTCGACAGCCGCGATGTCGGTGCGCGCCATGATGAGGAAGTTCTCGTCACGACGAGCGTCAACAGCGGCACGGATGCGCTTGAGCGCGGTGCTTTCGTCGACAACAGCCTTGCCATCGAGGTGACCGCACCGCTTGGGGTTGATCTGGTCTTCGATGTGCATGCCGGAAAGGCCTGCGTCTTCCATCTCCTGGATCGTGCGTGCCACGTTCATCGGCTCACCGAAGCCGGTGTCGGCGTCGATGATGGTGGGCAGGTCGGTCATACGAGCGATCTGCTTGCCGCGGCCTGCCACCTCCGTGAGCGTAGTGAGGCCGATGTCGGGAAGACCGAGGTCTGCCGACAGCACGGCACCGGAAATGTAGACGCCCTCGAAGCCCTTGCGCTCGATGAGGCGGGCAGACAGCGGGTTGAATGCGCCGGGGAAGCGCAGCAACTCGCCGGAGTTGAGCCGCTCACGGAAAAGGCGACGCTTCTCCGCTGCGGGGATTTCTGAGTACAGCATGATGCTCTCTCCGATTCGGCTTAGAACAGTCCGCGCGGCGACTCGATGCCGTCAAGCAGGCCCGGCTTCGCGACGATGTTGAGCTCGCGCAACTCGTCAGCGGTGAGCTCAGGGAGGCGCTGCGCGAGGTCGAGGAAACGCTCGATCTCAGCAGCTTCGAGAACCGGCTCAGCAAGGATACGGAACTTGCGGATGTAGTCAGCGCGAGCGAAGGGACGGGCACCCAGCGGGTGAGCGTCAGCAACAGCGATCTCGTCGACAACGGTCGAACCGTCGGTCAGCGTGATCTCAACGCGACCACCGAAGGCCTTCTCGTCGGGGTCTTCCGAGTGGTAGCGGCGCGTCCACTCAGCGTCTTCAGCCGTCGTGATCTTGTTCCACAGCTCAACCGTGTCGGCACGGCCGGCACGCTCGGGTGCGTAGGAGTCAACGTGGTGCCACGTGCCATCCTGCAGTGCGACCGCGAAGATGTACGGGATCGAGTGGTCAAGCGTCTCGCGCGAAGCCGTGGGGTCGTACTTCTGCGGGTCGTTTGCGCCCGAGCCGATCACGTAGTGCGTGTGGTGGCTGGTGTGCAGCACGATCGAGGCGATGTTTGCCGGGTCGCGCAGCGCCGGGTTCTCGTTGCCGAGCTTGCGAGCAAGGTCGATCCACGCCTGAGCCTGGTACTCAGCCGAGTGCTCCTTGGTGTAGGAGTCAAGAATCGCGCGCTTTGCTTCGCCTGCGGCGGGCAGCGGAACCGTGTAGGAAGCGTCGGGGCCGTCAAGCATCCACGCGATGACACCGTCTTCACCTTCGTAGATGGGGCTCGGCGACGTCTGGCCGCGCATCGCGCGGTCAACAGCCTCGACGGCCATCTTGCCTGCGAATGCGGGGGCGTGTGCCTTCCACGTCGAGATTTCACCCTTACGCGACTGGCGCGTTGCGGTGGTGGTGTGCAGACCCTGGCCGACAGCCTGGTAGATGGTCTCGGCGTCGAGGCCGAGAAGCGTACCGATACCGGCCGATGCCGACGGGCCGATGTGCGCGACGTGGTCGATCTTGTGCTTGTGCAGGCTGATGCCACGCACGAGGTCCATCTGGATCTCGTAACCGGTCGCGATACCGCGAACGAGCGCGCGGCCGTCCTTGCCACAGTGCTGGGCTACCGCGAGGATCGGCGGGATGTTGTCGCCGGGGTGCGAGTACTCGGCGGCGAGGAAGGTGTCGTGGTAGTCGAGCTCACGAACGGCAACGCCGTTTGCCCATGCTGCCCACTCGGGGCTGGTGCGCTCTTCGTCAAGACCGAAGATGCTGGCGCCCGCGCCACCGCGCGAGACCGGGTGGTCCAGCGCCTGCGAGCGAGCCGAGACGATCGGGCCACGCGTGAGGGAAGCGGCGGCGACCGATGCGTTGTCGATCACGCGGTTGATGATCATGTCGATGACGTCGGCTTCGACCTCGACCGGGTCAACCGCAACCTGAGCGATCTTCCAGGCGAGCTGCTCTTCGCGGGGCAGGTCTTCTGCGCTCTTGTAGACGCGCACGTGGTGCTGAACAGTCATGTTTCTTCCTTTACTTCTGGAGGGATTTGGTGGCCCCGACCGGAGCAGGCTCCGGGAGGGCCGCCAAGATGTTCGTTAAGGCGTTGTGCAGGTGCACGTGGGTGGCGTGCGCTGCGAGGTCGGCGTCGCCTGAGGCGATCGCCGAAGCAATGAGGCGGTGTTCGGCAATGGACTGCACGAGGCGCGCTGGGTTGTCGCGGGCGAGGCGACGCACGCGCACCAGGTGGGTGCGGATCATGCGCAGTGCCGCGGTCAGGTAATCGTTGTTGACGGCGGCATCGAGCCGCTCGTCAAAGCGCGCAATGACGGCATAGTAGTCATCGAGCCCTTCAGCACCCTCAATATGGGTGTGTTCAAAGGCGGTAGCCAGCACGGCGAACGTCTCATGGTCGCCACGGTGCGCAGCCAGTCGTGCCGCGGTTTCTTCGAGCGCGCGGCGCACTTCGAAGAGTTCACGAATATCGTCGGCGTCAATGTCGGTGACGACGGTGACGCGCGGCGACTGTTGGGCAACGAGGCCGTCAGCGGCCAGGCGGCCGATGGCTTCGCGCAAGGGGGTACGGCTTACGCCGAGACGGGCGGCCTGCTCAACTTCACCGAGCACAGCACCGGGTGCCAGCTCGCCGGATTGAATCTCGCCGAGAAGCGTTTCATATGCACGATCACTCGCCCGCATGGCACCTCCTTGTGATTGCTAGTGTATACAAAAAACCGGCAATCACAAGCTGTGACGCAATTTCAGGGCGTTAGCGTATACAAAACGCTCATTCTCGCGAACTACGCGAGCGCGTCGACCTCTTTTTCACCGAGCTTGACGATAACGACGCCGACGAGGATCAGCGCGCCGCCGATGATCTCGAATAACCCCGGAACCTGCCCGACCAGGAGCCACCCGTAAAGCACCGCCGCAACGACCTCGCTGAGCGCGACAAAAGATGCCAGGCGCGAGCCCAGCATGCGGGTCGACACGATGCCGAGCACATACGCAATGGCCGCAGAGACGAGACCGAGCGCCAGCAGCGGAATCCAGAACGGCACGGAACCAAAGACATACGTGACGGGGTCGGCGGATGCGTTCAGCGGCAGGATGCCGACGAGCCCGGCTATACCGAGTCCCGCGCCTCCCACGAAAAGCCCGAAGCCGGCGAGCGCGATCGGTGGAATACCGATGTCTTGTCGTGCCGACAGAATGAAGTAGGCGGCGGCGCCAATCATCGCGCCAAAGGCCCACAGCACGCCAGCCGGGTCTGCGGATACGCCGCTGAAGACGTCGAGCATGACAGCCAGGCCGAGGAGGGCGATGGCGGCGCCAATGAAGGTGGCACCCGACGGACGCACCCGCGAGCGAAGCCAGACCCACACAATGACAAGCACAGGCGCCGTGTACTCAATCAGCAGCGCGATGCCCACGTCGATGGTGACGACCGCCTGGAAGTAGAACAGCTGTGTCGCGGCGACGGCAAGCGCACCGTAGAGCAGCACGATCGGCCAGGCTTTGCGCATGACTGCCCATTTGCCGCGCATCGCGAGGAGCGTGGGAATGGCGAGTGCGATCGCCGCGATCCAGATGCGGGCAAGCACGACGGAACCGGGAGTCCAGCCGGAATCGATGAATCCCTTTGCCAGGGCTCCTGAGGTTCCGAAGCTCAGCGCTGTGGCAATTGCCAACACGAGGCCCAGCCGCGTTTGGTTCTTCTTCGGCGTGGGCGAGGGGATGAGGAGGGGGCCGGTCACTTTCTGACGTTATCGCTTTGTGCGAGTGCCGGCATAGTTTCGCCGTCGGGCGCGACTGCCGCTGGGTCGGGCGCGGCTGTCGCTGGGTCTGGTGGCGGCGCCGCTGGGTCGGGCGCGGCTGTCGCTGGGTCGGGTGGCGGCGTCTCGGCGTACGCCTTCGATAGGTTTCGGTATGGCTTCGAGAGGAAGGCGAGGAGCACGGCGATCAGCATGATGAAGCTCGCGATCACGAAGACCAGAGCGATGCCGCGCGCTTCCCCCTCGCCGAGAAGCCAACCCCACGTGTCTTGCCCGGCATCGCTATTCATGTACGGCACGATGATGAACTCGGCAATGGGGCCGATGAGAAACGCGGTAATGGGTGCGGCCGACACTTCGACGGTCATCGCGAACCCGAACACTCTGCCCTGTTTTTCATACGGAATCACCCGCTGCAAGATCGTCTGCTCCGCGGCTTCTGCTGCTGGCATCAGGGTCATGAAGATGAGCAGCCCCACGACGTATAGCCAGGCCCACTCGCGCGTGGTGAAGGTCATCCCGAGGATTGCGACACCCACATTGACCAGCAGGAGCGTGCGCAACGGGTTTTTTCCCAAGCCAAATTTTGCGACCAACCCACCGCCAATGATGAATCCGATGCTGGTCACGCCCAACACGATGCCCCAGATTTCGACGGGGAAGAGGGTGAGTCCGTACGGGTCCATCAGCGTCATGAAAACGCCACCCACGAGGTTGTTGAAGGTCGTGAATAGCAACAGTGCAAGCAGCCCGGGCACCGCCATGATGACCGGGATGGCGCCGCGAAAGTTCACCCGCCCCTCGCCACTTTTCACCTTTGTTGGTTCCGGAATCGAAATCAGCAGCAGGTGCACCAGCGCCACCGCCGTCGCACTGACCGCGATCATGATGGTGGCGCCCATGCCGAGGAGGCCGACGGAGAGCCCAGAGAACACGCTCGTCACGAGAAAGGCGATGCCGCTCACCGCGCCCACCAGCCCGTTCGCCTTGTCACGACGGTCGGCCGGAACCAGCAGGGTCACGGTGGTGGACAGTGCGATATTGCGCATGTTTTCGACGACGCTGCCCACCAGCACGATCGTGACAAAGATCCAAAACCAGGGCCCGCGCCAATCGAGCAGCGTCGCCTCGGAGAACAGCGCGAACATTCCCATTGCGATCGCGTATGTGGTCAGAGTCGTGAGGCTCGACACGATCATCGCGGTCTTCTTGCGCAGATGATCAACGATCGCGCCAAAAACCATGCCGAACACCGCAACGAGCAGCATGTAGGCGCCACCGATCACACCGGAGGCGAGCAGTGACTTCGTCTCGAGGTAGACCCAGAACACGAGCGCGAACCACAAAAAGCTCGACGTGACGTTGGCGAGCGCGGTATTGACCAAGACCGCGTAGAAGCTGCGCATGCGCGCATGCGCAGCGGCACTCAGTGGCGCCGCTGGTGCGGGACTTTCGGCGTCGTCGGTGACGCTGGCTTCTTCGGTCATCCTGACCTCCACGAGGAATGTACCTCGGGGTTCCGACATCGAAAAGAGTTCGCTCAAGAGAGCATCCGGCGCGGGCGTCCCCGCCAGAAAAAACGAGCTCCCCGAACGCTTTATCGCGCCGAGGAGCTCGTGGTGGTTTCAGATTTTGCGGGCTATGCGCTCACTGGTGCCGTGGTTCCGATTGCAATGTCCGCCCGATCACGGAAAGCGTTCGCCCGCATCCGGTCAGACTCCACCTGGCGGCGAGCCTCCAGCGTCTCCTCGTACAGCGAAGGCTGACCGTGGCTGGTAAGCACCTTGACGAGCACGGGCAGCAGTTCAATCATGAAGAACAGCGCGGCGATCATCCAGTGCGCGAACCCGAGCGTGGGCTCTTTCGCAGAGAGACTGTTAAGTGCCGTGATCTGGCTCAACAGGCCGCTCGCGCCCGCGTTGCCTGACGCTACAGCGTCAGCACGCTCGTTGTAGGCGGCAAGTGCGGCGTCATAGGTCGTCTGCGCGGCAGGTAACTGAGCCTTTGCGGCTTCCCGGTTGCGATCCTCGTTGGCGCTCGTGGCTCCTGCGCTCGATTCCTGCGCCGTGGTGAGCTCTTCGTTAGCCGCGCGGAGATCTCCTGCCAGCGCGTCGTAGGTTGCCTGCGCCTGGTCGAGCTGTGACTTCGCGGCGTCAGAGCTGGCACCCTCGCCGGAAATGCCGGTGCAGCCTTCGACCTCGCCGACACCAACGCCCGTGAGTTCACACTGATAAATCGCGCGGGCCTGATCGATCACGCCCTGCTGCGTCGTCATTTGCGTTGTAATGCCGTCGACCTTTGCCTGGGCGGCGGTGAGCGTTGCCGAGTCTGTCGTGGTTCCGGTGACGACACCCGTTGCTGCCTGGTTCTCCAGGTCGGCAAGGCGCTGCGTTGCGGCGTCGAGCGCCTGCTTTTCGGGGCCGGTCGCGACGGCTTCCTGGTCGCTCTGCGCCTGCACGATATTGGTGGCGTTGACTTCGCGTTCGATGTCGTTCGCGAAGATCTGCAGCACGAGCGGCTCCGCCACCACAACACCGATAATCGCGGCCATGATGACACGCGGGAGCGCAAGCGCAATGAGCTTGCCGATCTTGGTCGACGACTTCATGGTCGAGGTTAAGAACCGGTCGAGGTTGAAGATGATGAGCGCCCACACGATCGCGAGTGGAATGGCGAGCCACACGACCGCCTTCACGCCCGTCGTCAGCGCGAACAGCATCGAAATGCCCGAAATGAGCGCGGTGCCAGCGATAACGAAGAACATCTGCACGAAGCGGCCGGTTTCCGTGGGCACCTGGTCGAGCACGTAGCCGTCCGCGCCACCGAGGATCGCAAGGCGCCGCATCGGACGGCGCTGCTTGCGCGGCTTTTCGCTACGCCGCGTCGGAACCACCGGTTCCGTTTCGGCTTCTTCTGTCAGCGCCGGAACCACGGGTTGCGTTGCGGAGTCGTTGGAGCCTGGAACCACAGGTTCGGCATCGAACAGGGAGAATGACTCCGTCTCAGCGGCGCGCGCCTCTGCGGACGTAACGGCTTCTGGTTCCGCTGTATCTGGTTCCGTTGCGCTCGGGCGGCGTGGCACGACGAGCGGTTCGAAGTCGGGTTCGATGGCGGGGACAGCCTGCGTTTCAGCGGCGCTTGCTCCACCAAAGGGGTCGGTTGGTCCGTCGGCGTCGTAGGTGTCGACCCCTTCGTCTTCGCGGCGTTCAGCATCGCGAAGGTCTTGAATGTAGAGGGGCTCTTCCGCGATCGGGTTGGTCACGTCGAACTCGATCTGGCCCTGGGAACCAAATCGTCCGGGCCTGTGTTCGGAATAGGACATCCCTCCAGCGTACGAAGGTTCGCCTGGGCGACAGGTGCGAGCGGCCTGGACGAAGGCCGAGCCGGACTTATGCGTGGTCGATGACTGCCCCTTCTCCGCACCTACAGTGCGTCGGCTGCGACCTTGTCTTCTTCCGTGGCCACGAGCTGACCGCACGCTCCGTCGATTTCCTTGCCGCGGGTGTCGCGGATGGTCGTCGGGATGCCGGCGTCGTTCAGGCGGCGAACGAACTCGTTCTGCACGTCTTTTTCACTCGAGGTCCAGACCGAGCCCGGCGTCGGGTTCAGCGGAATCGGGTTCACGTGCACCCAGCCGCGGCCGCGCTCATTGAGCTTCTGCGCGAGCAGGTCGGCACGCCACGCGTGGTCGTTCATGTCTTTGATCAGCGCATACTCGATCGAGACGCGGCGGCCGGTCTTGTCGAAGTAGTTGCGGGCGGCGTCGAGGGCCTCGTCGACCTTCCAGCGCGAGTTCACCGGGATGAGCTCGTCTCGGAGGACGTCGTCGGGGGCGTGTAGCGACAGTGCGAACGTGACGGGGATGTCTTCGTCTGCGAGCTTCTTGATCGCCGGAACCAGGCCGACGGTGGAGACCGTGATGCCGCGAGCGCTCATGCCGAGGCCGTCGGGCTGCTTGCCAACGAATGTGCGCACGGCCTGCATGACGCGGTTGTAGTTGGCGAGGGGTTCACCCATGCCCATGAAAACGATGTTGGAGACGCGCTCTTCGGAGTGGTCGTCGTGGCGCTTGCCGCCGAGCTCGCCATTGGCGATGGCGCGGTTCGCGCGCACAACCTGGTCGATGATCTCGGCTGCCGACATGTTGCGCGTGAGGCCTGCCTGACCGGTCGCGCAGAACGGGCAGTTCATGCCACACCCAGCCTGCGACGAAATGCACAGCGTGATGCGGCCGACGTAACGCATGAGCACGGACTCGACGAGAGCACCATCGTGCAGACGCCACAAGAACTTGATGGTGTCACCGTTGTCGGTTTCGAGGCGACGCACTTCGCTGAGCAGCGGCGGCATGAGGCCCGCAACGAGCTCTTCACGGTTTTCGGCCGGAAGGTCGGTCATGTGCGCCGGGTCAGACGTGTAATGCGTGAAGTAGTGCGTGTTGAGCTGCTTGGCACGGAAACCGGGCATGCCCAGCTCCTTGACGCGAGCGACGCGCTCCTCGGGCGTGAGATCCGCCCAGTGCACGGGCGGTTTGCCGCGCTTGGGGCTCGCGAACTGGAGCATCGGACGCCCTTCGGCGTCTTTCTTCTGCGACCATCCCTCGGTGCGGGGTCGGACCTGCCGCACGGGCGTCATCTCAGAGTTATTCATGGTTCCAGGTTACGGGTTAGGGGATGTATAGACGATGGGAGTGCGCGGCGGAACCGGCTCTTGCGGTTCGCGGAACCATCCGCGCGGGTCGTGCGTGATGGTTCCGACCCCGAGAACAGCAGCGGGGTGAGCGGATTTCTCCGCCCACCCCAGCTGTCAAGAAGTGATTACTTGACGATTGCGGAGCAACCGAGTTCGTTGCCCTCTGCGTCGTCGAGGCAGATCACGAGGTCTTCAGCGAGTGCCTTGTCCTCAGGAACCTGGAAGGCCCACTGGAACGAGTACGACTGGCCAGCGGTCGCGAGCGGAATCTCGGTCTCGCGCGGCGAAACGGCAATGTACGAAGCCGTCTCGTCGGAGGTGGAACGCAGCACCGGAGCAACGTCGGTGTCGACGAGGTCGGTTGCAGCTGCCTTGGTAGCGGTCGTTGCGCTCACCCAGACGTTGCCAGCCTCAGGTGCGCCGAGCGCGCCTGCGACGGTCTCGTCGTTGACGAGTGCCGACCACACCTGTGCAGACAGGTCTGCGGTGCCGAACGATTCGCTGAATGCTACGGGAGCGTCGAAGGACGAAGCCGCGATCGCAGCCGTTTCCTTCGGAGCAGGAGTTTCCTGAGCGTCGGTCGCTGCGGTGGTCGCGCAACCGGTCAGAAGTGCCGCGGTGGCGGCGAGGGTCAGAATGCCAGAAACACGGCGCTTCATGAGATTCCCTTCGGTTTCGTATGTTTTACAACCTTTAACGGTACTCCTGGCGAATTGTGCAAAACCTGGAGGGCCGGGAATCGGGTGGAAACGTTACCTAAGGGCAACTCCTTTTGTGTTTTTTGGAGGAAGCGCTAGGCCCGTACGCGCCGACGCCAGGCGAGAAGCATGCCCACAGCGAGCAGTCCTGCAGCGATCAACAGCCCGGGCATCGCATCTGAGGTTCCGGTTACCGGCAGGCCGGTTTCTGCACTGGGAGCGCCGCCTGCACCCGATGCGGATGTCGGCTCAGGGGTCGGCTCAGACGTCGGCTCAGGCGTCGGCGTGGCCGGCTCATCGGCGCCCTGAACGGTGACCGCGATGCTGTGATGCGTTTCACCGACCTGGTTGGTCGCCGTGATGTCGATCACGTAGTCGCCCGCACGCTCGGGGAGGGCTGCCAGGTAAATGTCGAGCTCCGCGCCGTGCGTCGACGTGGTGATCATCCATTCGTCGATGACGGAACCATTCTTTGCGCGCAGCACGGCAGTCATCGCATCAGCACCTGGGGCGGATGCGTGCCACACCATGTCGGTGGACTCTGCGGCGTTGTCTGACGGATCGAACGTCGCCGCGTCTGGCATGCGTTCGACGGTGATCTGCGGGGCGCCGAAGACCTCGATCGTCACGGTCGCCGAACGTGCTGACTGCGCGGTGGTGATGACAACCGCGGTGGCGCCAGGCGCTTCCGGCGTGCCCACGATGGTTCCGCTCTCCGCGTCGAAAACCAGGCCAGCGGGCAGCGCACCCTGCACGCCAACGGCATCTGCCTGGTTAAGGATCTCTGCGAGCGGAACGGTGACGTGCTCGCCATGCGGCAGCTCGATGACGTCGCCGTCGTTGTGTACGAGGGTGGTGGAATCGTCAATCATGAGCTGCATGTCGTTGACGATCTGGCGCGCGTCGCCTGCGGCGTGCGGGCTCTGCTCCGTGACACGCACGATGATGTCGGCACCGGTGGTCGGGGTTCCGCTCAGTACCGGCACACCGGCGTCCGTCGTGACGACGTTCAGTCCCGCCGGAATCGCCGTGGCGCGGCCGTCTGCGGTAACGAAATCGATGGCGTAGGTCGCGTCGGTGGCAGCCTCGAGCACGAGGGGCCAGACCAGCGCGTCACCGGCCTGCACGACGGTGCCGGATTCGATCGGGAACACCGTGGGCGCTGGGTCGATGACGATCTCGGCCGTGATGGGCAGGTTGTCATCCTCGAGGAGCGTGATGAGCGTTGCACCCACCTGCGTCGGAACACCCGTGATGGTTCCACTGTGCGTATCGAACGTGAGACCAGCGGGGAGCGACGATGCGTCCAGGTGCAGGTCGTCGGCAATGCCGTCGATGTCGCGAATCGCCAGCTCGTAGGGGCGACCGACAATGCCTTCGGCGAGAGGAAGATGAACCGACGTGCGGAGCACGTGGGTGGGGGCTGTCGATGGTGTGACGACGACCGGCGCCGTCTGCTGTGACGAGTAGAGCAGGCTTTCGTACCGTTGGGTTCCACCGTTTTCGTAGGCGGTGAAGCTGAGCTGCTTGCCAACCAGGTCTGGCGTGACGACGAGTGTGGGTGCGCTTTGACCGACAATCGGCATGTCACCCGCAAACCACTGGTAGCGCACGTCAAGGGCGTTGGTAGCGGCGTCGACCGGAACGCGGAAGGTCACATCTGCCGTCACGGTGTCACCCACGACCGGTGCCGCATGCTGCTCCGGGATGTTCACGCGGAACGCCGCACCCGGCTCAATGTCTGTACGCGGCTGCGCGAGGCAAGACTTACGGTCGTTGGATTCGAGGAGGTCGCGCATCGTTTCGGGCACGCTCTGCGCGGACTTCTCGGCGATGGAGAACGAACCATTGCTCTTCCAGACGCGGTCATACGCGGTTCCGGTCTTCCAGTTGCCGTTGATCACGCTGCCGTATGTCGAAACCACGATCGATCCGTACTTCTCCGGCGCGATCGTCATCTGCGTTGTGTCGGCGCGCGTGAGGCTCTGGCTGGTGCTCCACGCCACGTGCGCGCCAATCGTGACGCCGACCTTCACCTTGAGGAGCGAGAATTCCTTTTCCAGAGAGATGGAACCATCGAGCCCCCAGGAGAAGTCATCGGTGCGTTGCGCGGAGGAACTAATGCCGTAGCTCGCTGGCGAGGAGGATGAGTTGCGCACGCTCCACCACATCCCGCCTGGAGGGCAGTCTTGCGAAACGATGTACTTGCCAATGACGGCGTCAGACAGAGCGGGGTCGATGGCCACGGCGCTCGGCAGGAAGTAGCCATCTGCGGTGGCGAGTGCTGTTTGGCCGACCGGCTGGTCGTTGGCATCGAATGGCTTGACCCACAGGTTGCTCTTGGCGCCGCTCGTGCGGGTGCTTAGCGCGACGGCGCCGGCGAACATCTGCGCCCGAAGGAACTCCCACTCCGCGAGGATGGGGTCGTTCTGAATCGCGAACTGGGTGCTCTTGTTCTTTTCGGTCTCGGCCGCGGTGCATTTCACGAGGGCAAACATCTTCTTCTCACCGAAGAACCCGGAGTCGGGGCGCGCGAGACAGTACTCGGGGTACTGCCAGCTACGAACCACGAAGCGCGGCTGCGTGGAGCCGGGGCGAACGTTGTTGGCGGCGAGCGTGTTGTCGCGTTGTTCGGCGTCGGTGGAGGTTGCCGTGTCGAGAGGCTCGATGATCCAGCTCACGTTGGCGCGGCCCGTGCATTCGGACCAGGAGACACCACCCGGGCCAGCGACGACAAGGCAGAGATTGTTGTAGTCGGCGCGGGAGATCATGACGGTTCCGGGCTGCTTCTCATTCGGCGTGATACCGATGCCCTTCACATTTTTCGTGGAGAAGTTATCGGCGGCGACCCCAATGATGAGCGCCTGGCCGAGCGGGAACCCGTCAGCCGCGTGCGCGCTGGGAGTCGGTTGGAGAGGTAGCGCGGCCATCACGAGCCCGAGGCTGAGGGCTGCGGCGATGAGTGCCCGACGGCGGTGACGCGTCGGTGTGGTTGTCGGGTCGCTCACGATTCTTGGCCTCTTTGTTGATCGGTTCGTCAGAGTGTTGACCGCACGATCGATGGCGCACGACAACGATGCGCCGCGCGGCTATCCCCGGTAAAACATCATCCGGCCATACACGGCAACTAAAGTTATACCGCGTCAACATTTCGCGGCGCAACCCTCATGTCTGAAAGCGCCACGATTGGTGCCCGATGTCGTGGCAACTCGAGTATCAGCGGCGCATGTGCGATGCGTCAGGCGAGCATTGGTGCGCTAGCGATGCGCGAAGTAAGCCGTGGTGGCCTAGTTGCGCCACCAGGTGTCGTCAGGGGTGACCGGGAGTGAGCGCTTGTGGCGGCTTCCGAGGTACTTTGCCTCGAGTTTCGCGGCCACTTCTGGCGCAATCTCGCGGCCCTCAAGATAGTCATCGATATCGACGTAGGAGAGGCCGAGTTCGTCTTCGTCAGGCCGACCAGGGGTTCCGTCGAGGAGGTCGGCCGTGGGCTCCTTGTAAGCAAGTCGGTCGGGAGCGCCGAGTTCGAGAAGCATGGCACGCCCCTGGCGCTTGGTAAGGCCGGCGAGCGGCAGGATGTCTGCTGCGCCGTCGCCAAACTTTGTGTAGAAGCCGGTGACCGCTTCGGCGGCGTGGTCGGTTCCGATGACGATCATGCCGTGCTGGCCAGCGAGGGCAAATTGCACGACCATGCGGGCGCGCGCCTTGATGTTGCCGCGCTGAAAGTCGCTGATCTCGTCGCCCGACTCCTCAATTCCGGCTTCGATGCCCTGCACACCCGCCGCGATGTTGACGGTGAGCTCACGGTCGGCGCTGATGAAGTCGAGTGCTGCCTGAGCATCGGCTTCATCCTTTTGCACGTTATAGGGCAGGCGGACGGCGATGAACTGCGCGTCCGCTCCGTCTGAGCGGCGGCGCTCAACCGCGAGTTGCGCGAGTCGTCCTCCGAGCGTCGAATCTTGCCCACCCGAAATGCCCAGCACGAAACCCTTCGCGCCGGTCGTGCGCAGGTAGTCAGCGAGAAACTCGACGCGACGCTCAACTTCAGCGCCAGGATCGATAGTCGGCTGCACCCCGAGGGCGGCAATGATTTCCTGCTGAAGCGTCACGTCATTCTCCGTTCGATGCTGAACTCGCCCTCCCAGTATGCCGCCCCCAGACGCCGGGAGAGATATGCCTCAAGGTGCGCGCCTGTACTCAGAACGGGGCACTCTCGAGTTCGGAACCCTCACCGCGTGGTTCGCCCATCATGAGACGCCGGCGATGCGCCTTCCGCGCCTCGGCCGCAGCGTCAGCTCGGCTCGCACTCTCACCGCCCCCAGCATCGGTCTCTGTGTTGGTATCCACGCTGGCACCAGCATTGGCAGCCACGTTGGCACCCGCAAGGGCATCCTCGTTGACATCAGCACCAGCGCCAGTGCCGCCCCGGGTCCCCGGATCGGGGCCAGCATCCGAATCGTGACCAGAACCCGGACTGGAACCGGGGTCGGGGTCGGGGTTAGAGGGGAAGAATCGCAGTGTCGGGGTCGGTGTGTCGATATATGTGCGCCCGCTGGGGCTCGTCCACCGCAGCACCCCGCGACCTAGGTGCGTGATGATCCACGCTGCGGCGTGCTTCATGTCGTGGTGGCGCGGGCACAGGAGTGCCATATTGTCTAGACACGTTTCGCCTCCGTCAGCCGCCGCATGACTATGGTCTGCGTCGCATCGGTGCGCCGGCTGGCGGCACCCGGGGAATCGACAGTGCTCGTCACGCACTCGCAGGGCGCGGCGCAGGTCTTCATTGGGACGGTAGCGGTCGATGGCCAGAATTGCGCCGTTCACGGGGTGTGTCATCACGCGATCCCATCCGGCGGCCGGACCCACCAATCGCCGCGCCGTCTCTGCATCAATGGGCCCGGTTCCGATCAGTTCAGTACCGACGTCGGTGACGCCTGCTGCCGTCAATACCGGCACCGTAATCTGCACACGCGCGGTGATCGCCGCCAGCGCGTCGCCGCTCGCCACCGGGCCGCCGCCGAGAACGAGATCTCCGAGGATATCTGCACGAATTTCATCGCGAGACCGTTCATCGTCGGGATCGACTGCCTGACATGCTTTCGCCATCGACGTCAGTCGGTCAAACATTCCGTGGGCGATGATGGCGGGCAGAACGGCAAGAACCTCCGCCATTCCGTCGTCAACATCTCGCACCTCAACCCGCCGTTGCGCCCGTGCACGCTGATGACGCTCCGCAAGACCGCACTCGTGAATCTGTGCCGCAACAGCAGGCAGAACTGCGGCAAGACGCCCGGGCGACAGTTGCTCGGCACGCTCGATAGCCGCCGCCTCATACCTATCGTGCGCATCTCCCGCTGGCAGCCCATCGCTCGCTCGAGTAATCGCATTGACGTGAGCCGGCGTGATGCGCCCCTCGCGCAGCGCCTCAAAGGTCTGCGGAAAGATATGCGCGACATCCCACGCGTGCGACATGCGACGTTGCACCGTGCGGTCACTCACTCGCAGTGCAGCGCCAATCTCGGCGCTCGCTGTGCGGAGCGCCATCTCTCGTTCACCAACGGGCGACGGCATCTCGGCCGTCATTTTCTCCGCCTGGGCGAAGACGGCGGCGTATAGCGCCATCTCCATCGCAGCGAGCCCCGCCATCGCGGACTGAATCTCACGCAATGCATCGACAGCGAACACGAAGGCACCCGGCGGGTCAGCCGGGACTTCATTGATGCTATCGATCGTCATGAGACCATTCTCCCACAACTACTAGCATATTTGTTCTAAGATGATGAAACTCTCATGGAACAAATATTCGAAGCGTTGAGCCTGAGCGGAGACATACGCACGCGAGCATCGCGCACAGTTCAACGCCAGAAAACCGACTCTCGACCGTGCCGACTACCGCCACGACACGGCCGCCCATTGCGCAAAAAATCGGGGCTACACCGACAAAACGGTGTAGCCCCGATTCGGAACCACGCGACAGGCTCCGCAGGAAGCCCAAGCGCCCCACGCAACCGCCCGGTGCTTAGTCCAGGAAAATGTCCGGGAACAACCGGTTGTCGGGGGTGCCGGGCACGGCGGCGTATCCGGAGAAGTCCGTCACGCCTTCCTCCGCCAGGACGTCTTCGACAAGGTAGGTGTTTCCGGTGGCCTCACGAGACGGGCGATTCAACACAGCGTAGGCAGCGTCAGCGTAAATCTCGGGGGTGCGGGAGGCGGCCATGACCTTGTCGCCGCCAAGGAGGTTCTGCACCGCTGCGGTCGCAATGGTCGTGCGCGGCCAGAGCGCGTTGGCGGCAATACCGTCGGCGGCAAATTCGGCTGCCAAGCCAAGAGTTGCCATCGTCATTCCGTACTTCGCCATCGTGTACGCGGTGTGCGCTCCGAGCCACTTGGGCGAAATGTTCAGCGGTGGCGACAGCGAGAGAATGTGCGGGTTGCTGGACTCGCGCAGAATCGGAACCGCGGCGCGGGACAGCATGAAGGTTCCGCGCACGTTGACATCTTGCATGAGGTCGTACTTCTTCGCGGCGAGGTCAACCGAGCCGGACAGGTCGATGACGCTCGCGTTGTTCACGACAATGTCGATGCCGCCGAATTCGCCTCGCGTCTTCAATACGGCGTGCGCGATGTCATCGTCATTACGCACGTCGCCGACGATCGCCAACGCGCGCCCTCCGGCAGCGACAATCGCCTCAGCGGCGGTGTGAATCGTGCCTTCGAGGGACGGGTGCGGGGTGTCGGTCTTGGCGAGCAACGCAATGTTGGCACCGTCAGCGGCCGCGCGCAGCGCGATCGCGAGACCGATGCCACGGCTACCGCCGGACATCAGGATGGTTTTTCCTGCGAGTGACATTTATTTGGCCTTTCGGGCGGAACGGTCGGCGAATGCTTGCACTCGTGCCTGAGCTTCCGGCGTGTGGAGTGCGGCATCGATCGTGCGGGCTTCTTCGGAAAGTTGTTCAGCGAATGTGCGGGTGGGCTGCGAACGGATCAGGCGCTTTGCCTGGCCGTATGCACCGGCGGCACCAGCCAGCCACGACTGCGCAACCTCCTCGGCACGCACCTTGACCTCATCAGGGGCAACAACTTCTGCGACGAGCCCCCAGTCCAACGCCTGCTGCGCTGACAGCAGCCGATCGGACAGCACCAGCTGCAGCGCACGACGCTCACCTACCGCCTTCGCGAGGCTCGCCGTCACCGAAAGGTCCGGTGTCAGGCCCACATTGGCGTACAGGCTGCCGATCTTGGAGTTCTCTCCAACGATGACGTAGTCGCTCGCAAGGAGAATTCCGAGTCCGCCGCCAGCTGTGGTTCCGTGTGCGGCAGCAACCACCGGAATCGGCGACTCCACAAGTGCGAGAATTCCGGCATTAATGGTGTGTGCGAGCTCCTGGATCGTGAAGTCGCCCATGCCTTGCGCCATCGCAAGCACGTCACCGCCCGCGCAGAACGACGGCCCGGCAGCGTCAAGGAGAATCGCCTTGACGTCATCGCGTGAGGTTGCCTCGGCTGTCACTTCTGCCCAGGCGAGCGCCAGGGCCTGATCAAACGCATTCATGCGCGCAGGGCGGTTCAGCGTGATGCGCGCGAGTCCGTCAACGACGGAAAGAAGGATGGGGGATTCGCTCATTATTTCGGTGCCATTCGGATCGCGCCGTCGAGACGGATTGTCTCGCCGTTCAGATAGTCGTTGTCAACAATGTGGGCCACAAGCGCCGCAAATTCATCGGGTCGTCCGAGACGCGAGGGGTACGGAACCTGCTGGCCAAGGGAGTCCTGTGCCGCCTGCGGAAGACCGGCGAGCATCGGCGTCTCCATGATGCCGGGGGCAATCGTGCACACGCGGATACCGTGACGCGCCAATTCACGAGCGACCGGCAGCGTCATCGCGTGCACGCCACCCTTCGATGATGCGTATGCGGGCTGGCCGATCTGCCCATCAAAAGCCGCGACAGATGCGGTGTTGATGATGACGCCACGGTCATCCGTTCCGGTGTTCTTCGCCATGACGGCAGCCGCCTGCGACAGCACGTTAAAGGTGCCGACGAGGTTGATCTGCACGACCTTTGCAAAGTCGGCGAGTGAGGCAGGGTTGCCATCGCGGTCCAGCACCTTCGCCGGCGGGGCGATGCCCGCACAGTTCACCACAACACGCAGTTGTGCGCGTGTCGCGGCCGCAGCAACAGCGGCGGCAATCTGCTCAGGGTTGGTGACATCTGCGGCCACAAAGTAGCCGCCCAGCGAGGCCGCAACGTCAGCGCCCGGAGACGACTCCAGGTCAACAATCGTCACGACAGCACCCGCTGCCGTCAGCCGCTTCGCCGTGGCCAGACCCAGGCCACTGGCCCCGCCGGTCACGAGCGCACTAGCGCCTGCGATATCCATAGCTCTCCTTCGAACTCATCAAACCTGCGCTCTCCCCACACGGCGAGCGCGTCCCGTACCGACAATGGAACGAGGAACCAGCGACGTTCCATCACGAAACGACACCGGGTGTCAGCCTACGCGGCACCTCGGACCACGAGCACGTTGGGCTGTCGAATCGGCACATCGTGCGACACAAATCGACGCCATGCACCTGTCGAAACATCACATCATTCCACGATATTCACGCCATCTCGCGTCCGGCACCACACTCACCACCCGCACACTCCCGCGCTACATACCGCAGGCTCTCCGCATGCGGCACCGTGGTTCCGGAACCACAGCTTTTTTCCCCTGTCGGGTGCGCAAGAAAAATGGTTGAGTGAGCATATGAAGCTGCAGCTCAAGCGTGCGTACGATGCGGCCGAGCCGACTGACGGCTTCCGGGTGCTCGTTGACCGCCTCTGGCCGCGCGGCATTTCGAAAGAGCGCGCGGCGATCGATCTTTGGGCGAAGGATGTCACGCCGACGCCCGAGCTACGCAAGGCCTGGCATGCCGCGAGCGCCGATGAATGGGAGACGTACGCCGTGCAGTACCGCCATCAGCTCGAACACGACAGCGCGAGCGCGGTCGCCGAACTCCGAGAAACCCTGCACGAGCACGACACCGTCACCCTCGTCTACGCCGCGCACGACGAGGTGTACAATCACGCCCGCGTGCTCGCCGACATTCTCGACAGCTGATCGCCCAGGTTCCGCGGTCTTGGCACCCCGCGACCCGCGGCACCTGGCATCCTGAGACGGTGAGCATTCCCACCGGCGACGTTCCGATCGCGCCCACCGTTCTCGACTTGGCAGGCGACGCTACTCTTACCCCGGTATGGGTCAATGGCATCGGGGGTGTCACTTTTCGAGCGGTGGCGAGCGACGGAACCACGCGCTTCATTAAGTACGGACCCCACGACCCTGAGGTCTCCCTGTTCGACGAGGCAGAGCGCCTGAGCTGGGCTGGGCAATACACGCGGGTGCCGGTCGTCGTTGAAGTCGGCGCCGACCACACGCACGAATGGCTCGTCACCGAGGGAATTGACGGAACCACGGCTGTCGCTCCCGAATGGATCGCTCGCCCGGAGGTTGCTGTCGCCGCGATCGGGCGCGGGCTTCGTCACCTTCATGACACCCTCCCCTTGTCAGAGTGCCGCTGGCTGTGGGACGCCTACGGCCGAATCGGTGAGGCCGAAGCCCGCGGACTCGTCATTGCCGAGCACCTGCAAACGCCCCCGCTCGACGATGCCCTCGTGGTTTGTCACGGCGATGCCTGCGCCCCCAACACGCTTCTCAACGCCGCGGGTGATCCCATCGCGCACGTGGACTTCGGTGCCCTCGGCATCGGTGACCGCTGGGCCGATATCGCCGTGGCCAGCATGAACACGGTGCACAACTACGGCCCCGGCTACGAAGACCTGCTCATCGAGGCATACGGGCTCGAGCCCGACCGCGACCGCCTCGCGTACTACCGCGATCTGTGGAACGCGACGTAAGACGTCGCATCGCGGCGGTGACAAGCCGACGCTATGCGGCAATCGTGAAGACGAAGTTCCAGGCGCCCGTCGCTACCGCAACGCCCACGGCGATGCCCGAAATCAGCGCGCATACCGCGATCAGCGCCCAATCACGCCCATCAAACGGGGCCACACGCGCGTGAGTGCGGCGCACCCCTGGCACCCCGAATCCGCGCGCTTCCATGGCGGTCGACAGCGTGGTTCCGCGCCGAATCGCCAACACAAACAGCGCGAACGCTGCGCCGAAGAACCGGCGAATGCGGCCGTGATCGGCGACCCCGCGTGCCCGGCGGGCGAGCGCGAGCGAGCGAGCGTCGTTAGCCAGCAGACCAAGCAGACGCATCGCAGCGAGCGCCCCCATCACGAAGCGCGGCGACAGGCGCAGCTTCTGAATGAGGCCGTCGGCGAGGTCAGTCGGGTCAATCGACGCAAACATCGCAATCGAGGGCAACCCCACCGCGAACAGGCGCAGTGCGGACGCCGCGGCAAGGTGGAGTGATCCTTCTGAGACGCGCACCACGCCCCACTCGAACAGAATCGCGCCGCTCGGCACGCCGTACAGCGACACCGTAATGAACACCGACGGCGCCGCGATCCAGATCGGCAGCGTCCGAAGGAAAAATTCGCGCGGCGTCAGCCCCGACCACAAAATGATGGCGAGACCCAACAGCAGTCCGACCGCGGCGGAGACCAAATCAACCGTCAGCACCAGCGGAATCGATAGCGCCAACGCGCCGCCCAACTTGGCAAGGGCACTGCGCGATACGATCGGGCCGGTCCGGGTGCGCGGCGAATCCAACACCACACCGCTCATCCCGTCACCTCCACGCGCCTGGCATGCAGTGCACGCGACACTTCGGCGTCGTGAGTCACCACAACGAGCGAGTGCCCGGCATCGCGCAGCATGGCCATCAGCCCAACAAGCTCAGACCACGTCACGGCGTCCTGCCCAAATGTGGGTTCGTCCAGCACCAGCACCCGAGGCCTGGTCGCGAGCATCGCGCCCACCGTCAGGCGGCGCTGTTCGCCACCCGACAGCGTGTAGGGGTTCGCACCCGCCACATGCGAAAGCCGCAGCCGCCCCATCAGCTCGTCGACGCGAGCGGACACTTCGTCCTCATCAAGACCCAGCGCACGCGGGCCGACCGCGATCTCATCACGCACCGTCCGCGCAATCAGCTGGTGCTCCGGCTCCTGCAGCACGGTTCCGATCCGGGTCAGAAGTTGGCGGGATGTCCACCGAAACGGATCCTGTTGCGCCATGCCTGCGAGCTCTTCGCTGGCACGAACGGAACCAGCGTGTGCGGGAATGAGGCCAGCGAGGGTCAGCCCGAGGGTGGACTTTCCGGCACCATTAGGGCCGACAATCCCGATCACTTCGCCCGCGTGCACAGACAGATCGATCGGCCCGGCGACGGGATGCTTCTTTACCCGCGCGACCTGCAGGCCAGCGGCCTCCAGCAGCACCCCACCCCTGGCGTGCGCGGCGGGGGCGGGGTGCTGCGGCGGATGCCCAGGCACCCATACGCCGGCAGCAGCCAACTCGGCACCACGCTCGCGCAACACGGCTGTCGGACTGCCATCGGCAATCACACCGTCGGGACCCAGCACGATGACGCGCGTCACAATGTCGAGCCACACCTCGGTGCGGTGTTCCACAATCACGAGCGTGGCACCGGTGCGATCCACCGTACGCAGCACGGCATCACGCACTTCCCGCACACCCGCGGGGTCCAGGTTTGCCGTCGGCTCATCCAGGAGGATGGCGCCCGGCTGCATCGCCAACACGCCGGCAAGCGCGAGCCGTTGTTTCTGCCCGCCGGACAGGGCGGCCGTGGACCGGTCAAGGTTGACGTCGAGGCCGACCGCGTCGAGGGCGGCGTCAACGCGCGGCCGCATTTCCTCGTGTGCAACGCCCAGGTTCTCCATGCCAAACGCGACATCGTCGCCGACCCGCGACAGCACGGCCTGCGTGTCTGGGTCTTGCAGCACCAGCCCCACCCGACCCCGCTGGGACGCGACGGGCGCGCCATCAACGCTCATGGTTCCGAGGGATTCCCCCTCATCGTCGGCGAGCACGCCAGCGAAGGCGTGCAGCAGTGTTGACTTGCCTGAACCACTCGCACCGAGCAGCAGCACGCGCTCGCCCGGCTCAATCGTGAACGTGGCGTTTGTCACCGCCCATTTCTTACGGGTGGAGTAGCGCCAGGCCCACGAATCGACCTGCAGACGAACAGCCATTAGACGCGCTGCGAAACCTCGCGCCCCGCGGCGAAGCGGCTGAGAGCGCCAGCCTTTCCGAGGCCCTTCATGATGACCCACGAGCCGAGACCGGCGATAACGGCACCGGAGATCGTGGTCGACGAGATGTAGGTCACGGCGAACGCGTTGTCCATCGCGCCGTACCACAGGAAACGGTCCAGGATTCCGGCGCCAAGACCCGCAGCGGCACCGGCCAGAATCGCAATCGGCAGCTTGTAGACGCGGTACAGCACAATCAGGAAGACAATCTCAGCGCCGAGGCCCTGGACGAGACCAGACACCAGGGTGAGTGCTTGCCACTGGTTTCCGGCGAGCGCCGAAATCGAAGCGGCAACCACCTCGGCGAACAGTGCGGCTCCTGGCTTGCGCACAATGAGACCGGCAAGCACGCCAGCGATGAGCCACGGACCGGCAAGCAGTCCCTGCAGGCCGGGAAGCAACGGCTTCAAGAGGCCAGACGGAACCTCGTAGGCGAAGTTCCACGCAATAAAGAGCACCGCACATGCGACGGCGATGATGCTCGCCATGACGATGTCGACAACGCGCCACTTCCACACCGATGCGGTGAGGGCGCGGTCTTCCGCAGACAAAAGGGCAGACGAATTCATGCAATTCCTTCCTTCGCTGGCATTATCCAGATCAGGTTTAACGGTCGAAGCGTTTTCGCTTCCTCTCAGCCCGGTGCACACCGAACTCCCGTGGGGTTGATCTGAGTATAACCATGAACTCGGATTCACAGCCCGGCAGGGTAAATTGGGCGGGTGACTCAACTCGCCGAACCTGATGCGCCCGAACAGCGCCCCACCGACGACAAGCCGGTGTTGGGGTGGGTGACCGCCGAATGGCTGACGAGCCGTCACACTCAGGCTTTCCCAGAGCCCGATTCGCTTGACCTCCTCGAGGGCAAGCCGCTCAAGCGTGGCATCGCTCGCGTTATCGTTCCGGCGGCTCTGCTCGCTGGTCTCGCGGCGAGTTATCTCGGTGCCACCCTGCTTTTTCCGCTGACAAACATTGCACCCACCGTCACCAAGACTCCGGTCTCCGTAACGGCAGCAGCCCCCGCGCTCCCCTCCTGGCCCATTCAAGGTTCCGCAGGTGTCGGCGTGCAGAGTATGGGTAGCGTTTCGAGCACGTTTGAACAGGAGTCGATGGCGAGCATCACCAAGGTGATTACCGCCATGGTTATTCTCGAAGCGCTCCCCCTCGCTCCTGGCGAGCAAGGCCCTGAGTATTACTTCACGCAATACGACAGCAACCTGTACTGGGACTACCTGCGCAATAACGAGTCGGCTCTCGACGTTCCGGTCGATGGCACCCTCACCGAGTACCAGCTGCTTCAGGGCATCCTGATGGGCTCAGCAGGCAACTACACCGACTTCCTCGCTGAGGAAATCTGGAACAGCGACGAAGAATATGCCGCTGCGGCTATGGAGTGGTTGAACCGCAACGGGATCACCGGAATCACGGTCGCCGAACCCACCGGAATTAACCCGGCAAACGCAGCCGTTCCCGGTTCCCTCTCCCGCCTCGCCGAGGTCGCACTGCAGCACCCGGTGTTCGCTGAGATCGTGGCGACCCCGGTTGCGGAGATCCCAGGCAACGCCGAACCGGTCACCAATACCAACGCCCTGCTGGCTGACGCTGGCGTCATTGGCGTGAAGACGGGTTCCCTCGAAGGGTTCAACCTGCTGACGGCGAAAGACGTCACGATCGACGGCACCACGGTGCGGTTGACAGCATCGGTTATCGATCAGGCTGATCCGGAGACCCGCGACGCTGAATCGCGCCGTCTCCTGGCTGACCTCGAGGTCGCCCTGGCGCCGACAAACGCCGTGCCAGCAGGCACCGCCGTCGGAAACGTCGCGACGGCCTGGGGCGCGCAGGCCGAACTGCGCACCGCAACCGACTCGACCCTCATCCTCTGGAACAGCGCGACCGGCACCACCGCCGCACAGCTCGACCTTGGCGACGAGTGGGACAAGGGCGCCAAGGCCGGTGCGCTCACCGTGACCGGTCCGCTCAACGAACGTGTCACCGAGGTCGTGTTGGCGTCTGATCTGCCCGGCCCCTCAGCGTGGTGGCGTCTGACTCACCCGCTCGAGCTGTGGGGCCTGGTATAGGTAGGGCGTTTCGTCTCGGTCGCTTCGCTCGTTAACCGTCCGAGCGTCCGGGTTGTTGCGCGAACGAGGCGAGCCGGAACGCATCCAGCCCGCCTCACGCTTTCGTGTCGCGCGCTACAGCGCGCCGTTCAGCAGCCCTTCGCGCTTGGCTGCGTATAGCTCTTCGCGCCAGCTCGTAATGCCGGTCACCGTGATCGACGAGACCCCGGCATCATCACGTTCAACGCCCATGATCTCGCCAGCGTCGGCGAATCCGTCCTCTGCTACCGCGCGCAGCGCACCATCGGCGTCCCCGTGCATGATCGTCATAACGCCAGCGGGGTCAACGGCAGCAGGGGACAGCTGAAGGGCCACGCCAGGCAGCGCGACGATGCTCGTCGCACCCCACAACGCCCAGAAGGTTCCGTTCACGTCTGAGACGTCGTCGCCGTCGGCGTCAGTAACGGCCCGGGCGGCCGCATCAAGCAGATTGATGATGGCGGTTGCCCAGTCGCTGGCCTTGCCATCAATGCGGTTCGTCAGCACGCTGACGGCGAGGCCCGTCTTCGGGTCGCCCCACGTCTGTGTGATGTGGCCGGGGAAGCCACCCGAGTGCCCAATAACGTGACGCGTACCGATCGTGCGCTGAATCCAGCCGAGGCCATAAAAGCGCGTCAGCCCGTTCTTCGTGATCGTAGATTCCTTGCGCTGCATAAGTCGCTTCGAATCGTCGTTGAGGAACAGCTCGGTGCCGAGTGCGTGTGCGCTCAACCATGCCGAAATGGTCTCAGCGTTGGCCCAGAATCCCGTCGCTGACGCCTGCGCGCGCGTGTCGACGGGGGCGATGACGGGCGACACGGTTTCAGTGTCACCATCGCGCCAATACCCGAGCGGCGCGGCATGGCCTGACACGATGTCGACCTCAGCGCCCTGCCCCAGGTCTGGCCCGATCGTGGCGGGTGCGCCCATGAACGCGGAGAGCACCGGAACGACATCGAGCGCCGCGTCGGCGAAGTCGCGTCCGGTGACGGCCTCAATGATCAAGCCCAACAGACTGTAGGCGAGGTTTGAGTAGTGGAAGTGCGTATTAGCCGGGTAGACGCTTTCGCTCTGCAGCTCGGCAATGAGTTCATTCCGATTCGGGAATAGCTTGGTGCGTTGCCACCAGTTCGCGTCGGTTCCGTCACGCTCGACACCGGCCTGGTGCCCGAGCAGGGCGCGCACGGTGCGTGATGCGACCGGCGCGTCAGCAAGTTCCGGGATGAGGGAACCGACGGTGGCGTCGAGGCTCAGTTCGCCGCGTTCCACGAGCTGCATGATGAGCGTCGCCGTGAAGGTCTTGGAGTGCGAAGCGATGCGGAAGGCGTGCGCTGTGGTAACGGGTTCACGCGTGTTCGTGTCCGTCACACCGGAGGCGTAGGAGAACAGCAGGTCCGAGCCGAGGCGCACGGCAACCTGTACGGCGGGCACCCCCGTCATCACGCGCTGAGTATCGATCCACTCGCGGAGGAAGGGCTCCAACTGAGGGAGAACGGCAACAACAGTGTCATCAGTGCGGGTCATACGTCAAGCCAACCACATAACATGCGGCGCGTTTCGACGCGCTCCGCTCGCTCAACGACCAGAGCGGACGCGGCAGGGTTCCACGTGAAACGTCCCGCCCGGAAGAACTCCGGACGGGACGTTTCGTGTCAATACAGCTAGGCGGTGGGAGCCGCAGGGTCGGTTGCGCCTTCAGCGACAGCCTCCTCAGCACGTGTCTCCACTGCTTCCGTCGGGTTCGCCGACTGCGCCATTTGCTCTTCGGCAGTTTCCGCATCAACAGCCTGCTCGAACTGCGACTGGTACAGGCGCCAGTAGGCGCCCTGCTGCGCGATGAGCTGCTCGTGGTTGCCCTGCTCGACAATGTCACCAGACTCCATCACGAGGATGAGGTCGGCGTCACGAATCGTCGACAACCGGTGCGCGATCACGAACGACGTCCGTCCCTCACGCAGGGCAGCCATCGCGTGCTGCAGCAGCAGCTCGGTGCGGGTGTCGACCGAGCTGGTGGCTTCGTCGAGGATCAGCACGGTCGGCTGCGCGACAAACGCACGGGCGATCGTAATGAGCTGACGCTCACCAGCCGAGACATTGGAGGCATCTTCGTCCAGCACCGTGTCGTAGCCCTCGGGAAGCGAGTGCACGAACCTGTCGACACGCGTCGCAACAGCGGCTTCGACGATTTCCTCGTCCGTCGCAGTCGCGCGGCCATAGCGAATGTTTTCGCGAATGGTTCCGGAGAAGAGCCACGGATCCTGCAACACCATGCCGGTGCGGGAGCGCACATCATCGCGCGTGAGCGTGGCGATGTCTTGGCCGTCAAGCAGGATGCGCCCGCCGTCAAGCTCGTAAAAACGCATCAGCAGGTTCACGAGCGTGGTCTTGCCTGCTCCCGTCGGGCCGACGATCGCAACCGTCTGACCCGGCTCCACCCGGAACGACAGGTTCTTGATCAGCGGACGGTCAGGAGTGTACGCAAATGCCACGTTCTCAAACTCGATCACACCCGCACCTTCAACAAGGGCCGGGGCGTTTTCCGCGTCCGGCTCCTGCTCATCAGCATCGAGAAGCTCAAAAACGCGCTCAGCCGAAGCGGTACCTGACTGCACGACAGTCGCCATGCCACCGAGCTGCGAAAGCGGCTGGGTGAACATCTGCTCGTACTGCAGGAAGGACTGCACGTTACCGATGTTCAAGTTGCCAGCCGCGACCTGCAGTGCACCCACAACGGCGATACCGACGTAGGTGAGGCTACCGATGAACGTCATCGCAGGCATCATGATGCCGGAGAGGAACTGTGCACGGAAGCTCGCCTGGTAGAGCTCTTCGTTCTCCTGTTGGAAAGCAGCGATCTGAGCCTGCTCACGGCCGAAGACCTTGACCAGCGCGTGACCCGAGAAGGATTCCTCGACGCGGGCGTTCAACGCTCCCACCTTGCCCCACTGCGCCTTGAAGGCTTTCTGCGAGCGCGGGCCGATGATGCCGAAGACGACTGCCATGAGCGGCAGCGACACCAGGGCGACCAGCGCGAGCAACCACGAGATCGAGAACATCATGATGAGCACGCCCACCACGGTGAGAATCGATGTGATGGCGCTGGACAGCGCCTGCTGCATCGTCTGCGTGATGTTGTCGACGTCGTTGGTGACGCGCGAAATCAGCTGACCACGCTGCACCTTGTCGAAGTACGACAGCGGCAGGCGGTTGATCTTCTCTTCGATCTGCGCGCGCAGGCGGAACATCGCCTTCACCATGACGATGTTGACGACGTAGCCCTGCACCCAGCCGAGAATGGCCGAGAACACGTACAGCCCCATCACGAACACGATCGTTTCGCGCAGCTTCGTGAAGTCGATGCCTGCACCGGGGTTGAAGTCACTCATCTTCGCGATGGTGTTCGCGAACTCCTGCTGACCTGCGGTACGCAACATCTCAACGAAAGCGTCTTGCGTGGTTCCGGCAGGCACTTGCGACCCCAACTGCGTGTTGAGGAAGCCCTCAAACACGACGTTGGTTGCGTTACCCAAAACGGTCGGTGCCCACACCGACAGCACAACGCCGACGGCGCCAAGCAACGACACCGCGATGAACGCCCATTTGTATGGCGCGAGCACGCCGATCATGCGCTTGAAGCTCGGCCAGAAGTTCTTGGCCTTACCGCCCTGCGCCCACTCGCCCGATTGCATGGCGAGTTCCATCTGCTTGGCGTTTTCTTCTTCCTCTGCCGCCGCGATTTCCGCGTCGGTCAGCGACGTGACATCACTCATGCGTCAACTCCCAGCTGCGATTCGACGATTTCGCGGTACGTCTCGTTGGTGGCGGATAGTTCGGCGTGCGTTCCGGCACCCACGATCTGTCCGTCTTCCAGCACGATGATGCGGTCAGCATCGGTGATGGTCGACACACGCTGCGCGACCACGATCTTGGTGACGTTCGGAAGCGCTGCCCACAGTGCCTGCCGCAGTTTCGCATCGGTGGTCACGTCGAGGGCGGAGAACGAGTCGTCGAAGATCAGAATCTCCGGCTGGCGCACCAGGGCACGCGCAATCGCGAGGCGCTGTCGCTGGCCACCCGACACGTTGGTTCCGCCCTGGGCAATCGCCGACTCAAGGCCGTCAGGCATTTCGGCGACGAAGTCCTTGCCCTGTGCGATCTCCAGCGCCTTCCACAGCTCTTCGTCTGTGGCTTCTTCGCGACCAAAGCGCAGGTTCGAGGCGATGGTTCCGCTAAACAGGAAGGATTTCTGCGGAACCAGGCCGAGCTGGGCCCACAGGCTCTCCGGGTCGGCGTCGCGCACGTCGACGCCGCCCACGAGCACGCGCCCAGCGGTGACATCGAACAGGCGCGGCAGAAGCGACACCACGGTCGTCTTACCTGAGCCTGTGGAACCAACAATCGCGACGGTCTCGCCTGCACGCGCTTCAAACGACACGTTGTGCACGACGGGGGCTTCCGCACCCGGGTACTGGAACGTCACGTTGTCGAATCGCACGACACCGCGCTCCGGAAAGTCGAACACCGGGTTTGCGGGAGCCGCAAGCGTGGAGTCGTGGTCAAGCACTTCGCCGATACGGTCGGCCGACACGGCAGCGCGCGGGATCATCATCGTCATGAAGCTGGCCATCAGCACACCCATCAGGATGAGGCCGATGTACTGCATAAACGCGAAGATCGTGCCGAAGCTGGTGTTGCCGTTATTGACCTCGATGCCGCCGAACCAGACAACGCCCACAATCGTGACGTTGAGCACCAGCATGGCGACGGGGAAGAGTACGACAAAGAGCGAACCGATCCAGCGGCCGATTGCCAGGATGCCGTCGTTTGCCTCACGGAAGCGCTCTTCTTCAATGCGCTCGCGCACGAACGCGCGCACCACGCGCACACCGGTGAGCTGTTCGCGCAGCACCAGGTTTACGGCGTCAAGCTTCTTTTGGTACTGACGGAACGCCGGAACCATGCGGCTGATGATGAAGAGGGCGAACACCAGGAGGATGGGCACCGCGACCGCGATCAGCCACGAAAGTCCGACGTCTTGGCGCAGCGCCATGATGATGCCGCCGATCGCCATGAGCGGTGCCTGCACGAGCATCGTGGCACCCATCATGGCGAGCATCTGCACCTGCTGCACATCGTTCGTGTTGCGGGTGATCAGAGATCCAGCGCCGAAGTGTGAAATCTCACGCTCCGAGAAGTCGCTGACGCGGGTATACACGTCGCCGCGGATGTCGCGACCGGCAGACATGGCTGCGCGGGCCGCGAAGAAGGTGGCGATGATCGATGCGACGATCTGACCGAACGCGATCGCGAGCATGAACCCGCCGCGCGTCCAGATGTAGTTAGTGTCACCCTTTGCGACACCCTCGTTAATGATGTCGGCATTGAGGTTGGGAAGGTACAGCGATGCCAATACCGCGGCGGCTTGAAAGAAGAGCACGGCGATGAGCCAGCCCCGGTACGGTTTCATGTACCTGATGAGGAGTTTTCTGAGCACTGTCTCTCCGATTCAGGTCTCCCTTTTCCGCCGGTGGGCAAAAAGGGGCAAGGAGACACATTACGTCTCTCCATCCTGACTTGCAACGTACAAGCGGATGAAATGTTCCCGAATCCTGGCAATCAGGGGCGAGAATTTTTCGACGAGCGATCAGGGTACTCGACACCCTACGGCTCGACTACTCGAACTCGGCAGCCACGGCGTTGCGGTGGTAGTCGAAGATGATGCTGGTGCGCGTGGAGGCGACGGTGGGCTGCGCCGACAGGTGCTCGACCACGAACGTGCGCACATCAGCGGAGGAGGCGACGGCAATGTGCACGAGGAAATCGTCTGAGCCGCCGACAAAGAACACTTGAATGACCTGCGGGAGGCGACGGATCGCGTTGCTAAACGCGACAATGCTTTCCTGTCGTGAGCCGGCGCGAAGCGTGACTCCGACCATCGCTTGGAGCCCCTTGCCGAGGCGCGCCTGGTCAATGCTGGCGTGGAATCCGGAGATCACGCCACGCTCGATGAGCGCCTTGACTCGGGCGTGCATCGTGGAGGGCGCGACGGCAACGTCGGCAGCCAATTCGGCATTCGTCATGCGGCCGTCGCGGGTCAACAGTTCAACGATGCGTGCATCCACTTCATCAAGCCGAAGATCATTCGTCACAATGAGCACATCCCCTTCGATTTCGCCGGATACCGCCCGATGCTACCGCCAAGGCCGAATCTTCTTCATTGTTTGCATTATTAGCCCGAACTTTCTGCGATTCTATTCCGCACCGCGCACAATTTTTTGACGCACACTGAAGGCATCGACTTCAACGCCGAAGGAGAACCCCATGAAGGTTGCCATCCCCACCGAGATCAAGAACAACGAGAACCGCGTTGCGATTACCCCCGCTGGTGTAGACCTCTTAGTGCATCGCGGTCACCAGGTTTTTGTGCAACAGGGTGCAGGTGCAGGCTCCAGCAACATCGATGCCGACTATGTGGCTGCCGGCGCGACGATTGTTCCGGACGCCGAGTCCGCCTGGGGCGAAGCCGAGCTCCTGCTCAAGGTGAAAGAACCGATCGCGAGCGAGTACCGGTACCTGCGCGATGACCTCACCCTGTTCACCTACCTGCACCTTGCAGCAGACAAGGCACTGACTGAGGCGCTCCTCAACGCGAAGACGACGGCCGTCGCATACGAAACGGTGCAACTGGCCGACCGCTCCCTCCCCCTGCTGAGCCCGATGAGCGAGGTCGCCGGACGCCTGTCAATCATCGTTGGCGCGCATTCGCTTATGCGCCCAGCGGGCGGGCGCGGCATTCTGATGGGTGGCATCCCCGGAACCCCGAAGGCGAAGGTTGTCATCATCGGTGGCGGGGTGGCCGGTGAGCATGCGGCAGCGGAAGCACTCGGCATGGGGGCGGATGTCACCGTGATCGACGTGTCGCTTCCGCGCTTGCGCGATTTGGAACGTCGCTTCAACGGTGAGATTCAGACGCGTGCATCCAACCGGTGGGAAATCGCGGAACAGGTGTCAAAAGCAGACCTCGTGATTGGTTCCGTGCTCATCCCCGGCGCCTCCGCACCAAAGCTCGTGACCCTCGATATGGTCGCAGGCATGAAGGAGGGATCGGTACTCGTCGACATTGCCATCGATCAGGGCGGATGCTTCGAAGGCTCCAACGCGACCACCCACGATGACCCAACCTTTACCGTGCACAACTCCCTCTACTACTGCGTCGCCAACATGCCTGGCGCGGTTCCGGAGACGTCAACCCGCGCGCTCACGAACGCAACACTGCCGTACGTTGCCGCAATCGCCGACAAGGGGTGGGCGCGTGCGGCGGCAGACGATGCCGCTCTGGCACGCGGTCTGAACACCCAGGGCGGCGTCATCACAAATGACGCAGTGGCAGCCGCGTTTTCCAGCTGACCATGGCAATCGCGGACGCACTGGCATCCGGCGTGCGCCGCGTATCCGCCCACGCGGATTTTCCATGACCTCCGCCGCAGCGTCGCGGGTGCTCGTTCACCGAGCGCGGTTTTTTACAGCCCGGTTTGTGTCTCGCCGTCGCGCCTCGGTTTGTAAACCACGAGGGAGTGGAACACATAACGCACGATAAAAGCGATCGCGAGCAAGACCGCGGTGGCAAGCACGCTCGACACATGCCACGTTTCGACAACGACGTAGAGTGCCGCGATACGCACGATCGCTTCGATCGCGTTAAACGCGAACGACTTCGCGAAGCGCAACCACATGGGCCCGGCTGCGGCCTTCATATCGCGGAACACGAAGAGCTCAATCAGCAGGAAGTTGCCGACGATCGTCAGCGCGCTTGCCACGATGGCCGCCCACACATACGGCACGTCCCACCCGGTCAGCACCGCCATGATGAGAACGTTCGCGACGGCACCGAGGCCACCGATGAGCGCAAAGATCGACATTCGACCGAACCGCAATTGCGTGAGCTGGATCAGGAACCGGAGCCCCTGCGTGAAGGACGCCTTCGACTCCCCTGCATGGCGGGCTTGGAAGTCGAACGGGATTTCAGCGACGCGAAGTGGTTGGCGGGCGAGAATTTCCAGCAAGATCTTGAAGCCGCGCGGCTTGAGGTTCTCCCAGTCGATCACGGTTTTGTCGACAAGGAAGAACCCGGTCATCGGGTCAGTGCACTCGCGCAACCGCACGGGGAACATTGCCTTGGTGACCATGGTGGAGAGCTTCGAAACGGCGACGCGAACCTGGTCGCTCAGCCCGTTGGCGGTTCCGCCTCCCGTGTAGCGCGATGCGACCACTACATCAGCGTCGCCCTCGGCGTAGCGAGCCAAGAGTTCCGGAATCTTCTCGGGCGGATGTTGCAGGTCGCCATCCATCACAATGCAGACGTCGCTGTGCGCAGCGCGGATTCCGGTGACGACCGCGCCACCGAGGCCGCCTTCGGCGACCTCGCGGTGGATAACCTGCACGGCAATCGCAGCGGTCGGTGCGAGCGCCCGCGCAATCACGGGGGTCTCGTCACTGCTGTCATCGACGATGATCAGCTCAGCGTTGACGCCAACGAGTGCGGAGGAGACGCGCGAAATGAGTTCAGCAACGTTGCCAGCCTCGTTGTACGTCGGCACAATAATGCTGGCGGCGAATGGGGCCGCACCGGTGGCTTCTGACATGAAGTCTTCGGCTATTCCTCTACCTCGGTGGATGACGCTGACGCATCGGGTTCTGCGACGACGCTTGCCAGAGTAACTGCGTGTCCGCTTCTGAACTCCGCGGCTCTCCCCAAAACGTCACGGATGTGCCCGCGCCGTAAGTAACCGTAACGGAGTTATCGGTCTCGTGCGTCAGATCATCCCAAAACAGTCCGGCCTGGTCGCAATTCACGCAAAACATGCCCCATCATGTGCGAGTTCTGGGAGGTGGTGGACAGCCCACAGAGCCGGTTTTCCGGGTTACCCTGAATTTATGACGACTCCCGCAGCAGACACCATCACTATGTTTGGCGCCGAATGGTGCAGCGACTGCCGCCGCACCAAAAAGCAGCTCGACGGTCTCGGTATCGAGTACACCTACGTCGACCTCGAGGCTGAGCCCGCGGCAGCCGAGGTCGCGCGCGAAATCTCCGGCCGCATGAACATTCCGGTGGTCGTATACCCCGACGCAACGCACCACGTTGAGCCGTCGAACGACGACGTCGAGCAGAAGCTGCGCTCACTCAACCTGATTTGACGCGCAGTCGTTGCCTCCGTGCCCTATGCTGGCGCGATGAGCAACGCCGCTCCGTCTCAGACGACGCCCGCCACCCGCCTGTCCGCTGGCACGATCGCCCGGTATTCGATCGGATCGATCGGAACCGGTGGTTTTGCGACCCTTCCTGGCCTCGTCCTTGCGTACTACCTGACAGACAATCTCGGGGTCGCTGCCGCAACCGCCGGGCTCATCATCACCGTTGCCAAGCTGTGGGATGTGGTGATCGATCCGCTCATCGGCGCCCTGTCTGACCGTCAGCGCATTCGATACGGCACCCGCATCGGCTTCATGAAGCTCGGCGCCATCGCCCTCCCTGTGCTGTTCGCGCTGACGTTTGCCGCGCCGCCTGCGTGGGGCACCGTCGTTGGAACCATCTGGGTGCTCATCGCGTTCACCGGCGCTGCCACCGCATTCAGCCTGTTTCAGGTTCCGTATCTGGCGCTGCCTGCCGAACTCACCGAGAGCTACGACGAACGCACTCGCCTGCTGACCTGGCGCGTCATGGTGCTCACCGTCGCAATCCTGCTGTTCGGTGCTGGCGGGCCGATGCTGCGCAAGCTCACCGGCGACCCGATCACCGGCTACCTCCTGATGGGCGTCGTGGCAGGCGTCGTGGTTGGTCTCGGCATGTGGGTCGCGGCCCGCACCGCACCGCGCCAAGCACCGCTCACACAATCCCCGCTACCGCGCCTCAATCTGTGGAACCACTACGCCGATGGCGTGCGTGCACTGCGCCGCAGCCAACCGTTCCGCGTCCTGCTACTCACGTTTTTCCTGCAGGCGCTCGCCACCGGCCTCATGCTCGCGGGCGCCCAGTACGTCGCAACCTGGGTCATGAAGAGCGAAGACGCTGTGACGTTCTTGTTCGTCGCGCTCATCGCACCAGCGCTCCTCGCCGCCCCCGTGTGGCGCCTCATCGCCAAGCGCACAAACAAGCAGGTGGCGTTCCGCTTTGCGACGCTCGTCTTTATCGTCGCCGCCCTAGCAATCTCTATCGCGGTCTGGCTTCCAGGCGACTGGATGTATGTCCCGGTCGGCGTCGCAGGTGTTGCGTATGCCGGCATGCAGTCTCTGCCCATGTCGATGCTTCCCGACGTCATTTCGCATGATGAGCGGGAGAGTGGAACCAATGGTGCGGGTGCACTGAGCGGCATCTGGACAGCGGGTGAAACGATTGGGTTCGCCCTGAGCGCCACCGCACTCACCACGGTCTTGGCGATCACACAGTATGTGCCGAGCGTCGCTGGCCAGTCGGTTGCGCAACCAGCATCCGCCATCATCGGCATCGTCGTCAGCTTCTCCCTGGTTCCGGCGGGCCTCGCCGCCCTCAGCCTGCTGTCGCTTGCACGCTATCGCCTCACGCGCGCAGACATCGATCAGGTCGCCACCGTAGAGTAATCAGGATTTCAAAGGAGACCGCGATGAGCCCCACTGCTGCCCCCCAGCCGAAGAAGCCTGCCGCGAAAAAGGCCGAGACGAAGAAGTCGGTGACGAAGAAGTCTGCCGCATCGGCACCCACGATTGCCGCCGATATTCGCGCCTCGCTCGACGCCGACATCGCCGCCCTCGAGATGGGCGGAAAGATCTGGTCGACGCTGACGGTTGGCCAGCGCTCGACCGTGCTTGGTCATGTGCGCGACGCTGTCGCGAAGCACGCAGAAGAGTGGGCGCTGACCGCCGCGGCCTCCAAGGGGCTCGATGCCCAGCACCCGCTGCGAGGCGAGGAGTGGCTTGCGGGCCCGTACGCCACTCTTGCGGGCCTGGACGCGCTGAAGAGTTCACTCGATGCGCTGGTCGCAGGCAACAGCCCCATCGCAGACGCGCGCACATCGCTCACGCCAACCGGCCAGGTCGCCGTGCACGCGTTCCCGGCAACCAAGATCGACGCGATGCTGCTGAACGGTTTCACCGGCGAGGTGTGGCTTAAGCCCGGCGTCACCGTTGACCAGGCCAAGCGCACCGCTGGCCTGGCGCAACTCACCCCAACCGAGGGCGGCGGCGTCGGCCTCGTTTTGGGCGCTGGCAACGTCACCTCCATCCCGATTCTCGACGTGATGTACGAGCTCATCGCGTTTAACCGCGTCGCGCTCCTCAAACTCAACCCGACACAGGACAGCCTGCTCGGCGTCTTCCGCAAAGCGCTGCAGCCGCTCATCGAACCCGGTTTCGTGCGCATCGTGACCGGTGCAGGTGACGTCGGCGCATACCTCACCGCGCACGAGGGCTTCTCGCACGTGCACATCACCGGCTCCGCCGTCACGTTTGACACCATCGTGTGGGGCCCGGGTGAGGCCGGCCAAAAGCGCAAGGCCACCGGCCAACCGCAACTCACCACACCCATCACGGGCGAGCTCGGCGGTGTTGCCCCCATCATCGTGGTTCCCGGCCCCTGGACGCAGGCTGACCTGGATTACCAGGCCGAACACGTCGTCACGATGCGCCTGCAAAACAGCGGCCACATCTGCATCTCCGGGCAGGTCGTCATCGTCTCGCCCGACTGGGAGCAGAAGGATGACTTCCTCGCCGCGGTACGCCGCGCCTACGCCAAGGCCCCGCAGCGCCCGGTGTGGTACCCGAACAGCGACGCGAAGCGCGCCATCGCGACAAATGCCTACCCCGACGCCGAACAGTATGGCCCGCGCCTGCTGGTCGAGATTGATGGAGACGACGACGCGACAACGCTGGAGACCACCGAGTTCTTCTCGCCGGTGCTTGGCATCGTGGAGGTCGACGGAACCGGTCAGCAGTTTGTCGAAAACGCGGTCGCGTATGCGAATGAGCGACTCGCAGGCACGCTCGGCGCCAATGTGCTGATCGACCCCATCACGCAAGCAAACCTCGGTGAAGGCTTTGAACGCGCGATCACAGAGCTCCACTACGGCAACATTGCCATCAACGGGTGGACCGGCTTCTCGTTCGTCGCGCCCACCCTGTCATGGGGCGCCTTCCCCGGCCACACGCTGGAGGACGTCGGTAGCGGCATCGGTATTGTGCACAACGCCCTGTTGCTTGACGACGTCGAGCGCTCGGTGCTGCGCGGGCCGTTCCGTCCGTTCCCGCGCTCACTCGGCCGCAGCCGATTCTCGATTCTGCCCAAGCCGCCGTGGTTTGTCACCTCGCGGACGTCGGCGGAGGTGTCTGAGGGCTTCACGCGGTTCCTGATCGACAACAACGTGTTGCGACTGACGAAGACCCTCGGCGCTGCGCTGCGCTCTTAAGCCGTCACACGAAACGCCCGCCGCGAGCGCTCAAGCACTCGGGCGGGCGTTTTGTGTTGTGTGTCTTATGCCGCGAATCGATCGGTGGCCGCACGCAGCGCGCGACGGATGCCTGGTTCCGTCGCTGAATGCCCGGCATCCGGAACAACAATGAACTCGGCTTCGGGAAAAGCGGTGTGCAGATCCCACGCGGTCATCATGGGCGTGCACATGTCGTAGCGGCCCTGCACGATGACGGTCGGGATGTCGCGAATGCGCTCAACCTCGTTGATGAGTTGGTTGTCGCTGAACCAGCCGCCGTGGGAGAAGAAGTGGTTCTCGATGCGGGCAAAGGCGATCGCGCGCTCAGGCACTTCCATCTCACCGACGTGATCAGGGTCACGGTGCAGCGTCGTCGTCGCGCCCTCCCACGTGCTCCACGCAATCGCTGCCGGCGTGTGCACAGCGGGATCGGGGTCGGTCAGACGGCGGCGGTAGGCTGCGACAAAGTTGTTGCGCTCAAGCACCGGAATCTCGGCCACGTATTTTTCCCAGAGATCCGGGAAGACGGCGGCGGCACCACCCTCGTAGAACCACTCGATCTCGTGTTGGCGCAGCGTGAAGATGCCGCGCAGCACCAGTTCGCTCACCGCAGCGGGGTGCGTCTCGGCGTAAGCGAGCGCGAGGGTTGAACCCCACGAGCCACCAAACACCTGCCACTGCGTGATACCGAGGTTCTTACGCAGCAGTTCCATGTCGGCCACCAGATGCCACGTGGTGTTGAACCGCATGTCGGCGTTCGCCTCGCTCGCGTGCGGTGTCGATTTGCCGCACCCGCGCTGGTCGAACAGGATGATGCGGTACTTTTCCGGGTCGAAGAAGCGGCGCTGCCATGGCGCGGTACCCGAGCCGGGCCCACCGTGCACAAACACGACGGGCTTGCCCTCCGGGTTGCCGCTTTGCTCCCAGTACATGCGGTGGCCATCGCCCACCAACATGGTTCCGGTCTCGTACGGTTCAATCTCCGGATAGAGATCGTCATTCAGCGATACGTCGTTCATGATCCCCCAAGATCACACTCTTACAGGTCGTTGCCGCTCACGTCGAACGTGGTGCAGGCACTCACCCCATACTGATATCCCGTTGCGAACCAGCGCTGGCGCTGCTCGCTGGAACCGTGGGTCCAGCTCTCCGGGTTCACAAAGCCACCTGACTGCTTCTGGATGTTGTCGTCTCCGACTGCGCTGGCAGCGTTGAGCGCGTCAACAAGCTCTGCTTCGGTGGGCTTGAGCATATAGGTCTGACCGTTGCCGTCTTTCTGCTCAGCGGCGTGCGCCACCCAGGCGCCTGCATAGCAGTCGGCCTGCAGCTCGGTGCGTACGCCGTTGGAGTCTGGGCCGGAACCATTGTTCGGGTACTTCTGCATCACACCCGTGATGTACTGCACGTGGTGACCCCACTCGTGCGCGAGCACGTAAATCTGCGCCAGGTCGCCGGCACTCGCACCGAACTGCTCGCGCATCAGCTGCCAGAAGGTCGGGTCGATGTAGACGGTCTGGTTGGACGGGCAATAGAACGGACCAGCCGCGTTTGACGCCGTGCCACACGGAGTGGACGCCGATCCTTCCACGACAACCATGTCGGGGGGGGTATAGCCGGAGACGTTCTTCTCCCAGAAGCTGTCGAGCACAAGCGTTGCCCCAGCGAGTCGACAATCGTCGTCGGTATTGGCGTCGTCACCGGTCTTGCACTTCTCCAGGCCGGTCTCGCCAGACTGTGCTTGCTCCTGGGTGTCGCCACCCCCACCCAGCATCGGTGCGAGCTGAGAAAAGTCGCCCCCGGTGACAAGCGCCAGAATGAGCGCAATAATTCCGCCGACGCCAACAGCGCCGCCGGCGACCTTGGCGCCGCGGCCCGACTTGCGTGCGCGGTGTCCGCTGATATCCGCGTCAGGATTAAAGGTCATGCCTAACGGTATCGCGATTGGCTGCCCGCCCCCAGTAGCCACCGCTAAAGTAGAACGAGACTCGGCGATGAGCTGAATCTTCGGCCGAGCGTGCCGAGGAGTGCCATGGAACCAATCGAAATCGCCCTGATTTTCGTGATCGGCGTGATTATTATCGCGATGGTCACCGCGCTTGCCCCGAAAGTCGGCGTGGCCGGGCCCCTCATTCTGACCGCCATCGGTCTCGGCGTGAGCTTTCTCCCGTTCGTTCCCGATATCCGCCTCGATGCCGGCGTCATCCTCATCGGTATTCTGCCTCCGCTGCTTTATGGCGCTGCCGTATCCCTACCGGCGATGGAGTTTCGGCGAGATTTTGGAGCGATCGGCGGGTTCTCCTTCCTGCTCGTCATCGTCACCTCGGTCATTCTTGGTTTCTTTTTCACCCTGGTGGTTCCCGGGATGTCTCTGCCGCTCGGCATCGCCCTGGGCGCCATCCTCTCTCCCACCGATGCCGTCGCCACCTCGATCGTGCGAAAACTCGGAATATCACCACGCGTTGTCACGGTGTTAGAGGGCGAAAGCCTGCTCAATGACGCCACCGCCCTGGTGCTGTTGCGCACGGCGATTGCCGCAACGGCTGGTGGCTTTAGCCTGTGGCAGGGCATCGGCGACTTTTCGTGGGCGGTGCTGATTGCCGTTGCGATCGGGCTCACCGTTGGCTGGGTTAATCTGCGGGTACGGGCATGGATACCGTCCACCGCAGCCGCGACCGCGCTCAGCTTCGTGGTTCCTTACCTCGCCTACATTCCCACCGAAGAGTTGCACGGCTCCGGCCTCGTAGCTGCCGTCGTTGCCGGCATTGTTACCGGGCAGGGGTCTGCCCGACACTTCACCGCCGAACAGCGCCTCAGCGATCGCGTCAATTGGCGCACCATCGAACTACTGCTCGAGGGCGCGGTGTTCTTGATCATGGGCTTGGAAGTGCGCGCCATCATTGACGACGCGGGTGAAGGCATCAGTGGCCTGGGCCACGCCGCCATCATCGCCGCCATCGCTGGCGCCATTGTGCTCGCCGTGCGCACGGCGTACGTCGCCCCGGTCATCATGTTCTTGTCTCGACGCACGCGACGATCTGCGCACATCCGCCCCCAGCTGGAGGAGTATCGCACCGAGTGGGCTGACACATCAGAAGTCGAGCGGCAAAGGCGGCTCACGCGAAAGCGCGGCAGCCACGCGCGGAACCCGCAGCGCGACACCGCCAGGTGGACGCGACGCATTGACCTGTTGCTGGCTGACGCCGAATACTACGAATCCCGTCAAATGGGCTGGCGTGAAGGCGTGGTCTTTGTGTGGGCAGGTATGCGCGGCGCGGTCACCCTCGCCGCCGCACAGACACTGCCCCTCGATACTCCGAACCGCTCACTGCTCGTGCTCATCGCGTTTCTCGTGGCGGTTGGCACGCTCGTCATTCAAGGCGGCACGCTGTCGCTCATTGTGAAGGCGCTCGGGCTGAGCGGCTCGAGCGAAAACGAGTCGCGTGCTGGTGAAATTGAGTCACTGCGGTACGAGCTGCGGGCGGCCGCCATCGCGGCTATTTCGGCACCGAATCTGCGCCATCACGACGGCAAACCGTTTGATCAAGACGTCGTCGAACGCACACGCGAGCGGTGGTCTGACGCACCCGACGCGGATTCCAGTGCACGCACGATTGAGGTCTTGGAGTTGCGTCTCGTGATGATTGATGCCGAACGCGTGCGCCTCACGGTACTGCGCAGAGACGGCCGTTACTCGACGGCAACGTTGCGGGCCATGCTCGAAGCGCTCGATGCCGAAGAACTCAGCCTGCGCCGTCGTGTGCACCCCGACTAATGTCAGGCAGAATGGAGGGGGGAGGAACCATGAGCAACGTTGAGGACACCGAAACCAGCCCGGTCGCTGTGCCGCACACCGCTGCCGAGTGCCCGAAATGCTTTGTTGAAATGCAGCAGGACGGCGACTGGTGGCGTGCCCGCCCGGCCGATTCCCGCCTTGTTGGTCTCGTCGTTTCCCGCGACAACATGCCCTCCGTTGTCGAGCAGCGCGATGATCTCGCCCGCTTCGGCGTGCCGATCGAAGGCTTTCGCCACCCCGCTCCGGAAATTCTGGAGTCGTGGGAGGGGCGCCTTGCGCGCTTCTTCGAGACGCTGGTACCCGGCGACGTTCTCGTGATCGCCAGCCTGCACGCGTTGGGCCGCGACACCGACGAAGAGCGTCGCACCCTGGCGGAGCTGCGTAAGCGTGGCATCACCGTCAAGGTGCTGTCGCACGGCGCCCGCCACCTGCAGGCCCCCACCCGCTAACCCGGTCATGCTGTACTGCGGGGCGCATGTGCGCGCCAGCACGCCGCAACGTGGTCATCAACCATGCCGCTGGACTGCATGAGCGCGTACATCGTGGTTGCCCCCACGAACCGGAAGCCGCGCTTGCGCAGTGCGTGTGACATTGCTTCTGATTCGGGCGTGACGGCCGGAACCTCGGCAAGCGTTGTCAGCGGATACGCTCGCTGAGCGGGTGCAAACGACCACATCAGCGCATCAAGCTCCCCTGGTTTCATCTCCAGCACCAGGCGCGCATTGCTCATCGCTGCCTGAATCTTCAGGCGATTTCGCACGATACCCGCGTTCTGCATCAGCCTTTCGACGTCGGCGTCACTGAACTGCGCGACAATCTCGGGGTCAAACCCGGCGAACGCCTCCCGAAACGCGGGGCGCTTGCGCAAAATGGTGATCCAGCTGAGCCCGGCTTGAAACCCTTCGAGGCTCATCTTCTCGTAGAGGGCGCGATCGCCGTGCAGCGGTGTGCCCCATTCCTCATCGTGATAGCGCTGGTATTCGGCGTCGGTTCCCACCCACGCGCAGCGCGCGCGATCATCGGCTCCGGTCACGATTGCTGCGTTGCTCATTGCTGAAGCGTAACGCGCACCGTGAACGTGCCGTTGATCTGCCGTTCATCGCATCAGACCCACCGCTCGTCGCACACAGTTTCCACCCATCCTCATCACCTGAGAGCACGCTGAGAGCCGCCATACCCTAAGGGAATTCCGCAACGACGCGTAGAGAGGAATGCCCCCGTGACCAGCACTACTGCCGATCGAGCGCAGGAGGAACCGGAGATCACCTCCGATCCGACCCTGCCGCCGACATCGCTGAGCGATGAGCAGCACGCCAAAGACACCAAGTGGACGCCCCTAAAGATCGCGATCTGGGTTGGCATTGCGCTGCTCGGTGGTGTCTCCTGGGTGATGCTCGCGCTGGTGCGCGGCGAGACTGTCAACGCCATCTGGTTCGTGTTCGCCGCTGTCGCGACCTACCTGATCGGTTACCGCTTCTACTCGAAGGTCATCGAGCGCTACATCACGCGCCCGAACGACAAGCGAGCAACTCCAGCCGAATACAAGCAGGACGGTAAGGACTACGTTCCGACCGACCGTCGCGTGCTCTACGGCCACCACTTCGCCGCCATTGCTGGCGCCGGCCCGCTCGTCGGCCCGATTCTGGCCGCCCAGATGGGCTACCTCCCCGGAACCATCTGGATCATTGTCGGTGTGGTGCTTGCGGGTGCGGTCCAGGACTACGTTGTGTTGTTCTTCTCGATGCGCCGTGGCGGTCGCACGATCGGCCAGATGGCTCGCGATGAGCTCGGTCGCATCGGTGGCACCGCCGCCATCATCGCGTCGCTGTTGATCATGATCATCATCGTGGCGATCCTCGCCCTCGTCGTCGTGAACGCGCTTGGCGAGAGCCCGTGGGGTGTCTTCTCGGTCTCGATGACCATCCCGATCGCGATCTTCATGGGCCTGTACCTGCGCTACATCCGCCCAGGCAAGATCACCGAAATCTCCATCATCGGCTTCGTCCTCCTGATCGCCGCGATTGTCGCTGGCGGTTGGGTCGCGTCGACCGAGTGGGGCTACGCGATGTTCCACCTCCCCAAGGAGGCCATCGCGATCGGCATCATCATCTACGGTTTCATCGCCGCCATCCTCCCGGTGTGGCTGCTGCTCGCTCCGCGTGACTACCTGTCGACGTTCATGAAGATCGGTGTCATCGTGTTGCTTGCCGGTGCGATCATCATCGTGCGCCCGGAAATCACGGTTCCGGCGTTCTCGCAGTTTGCCGGTGGCGAGATCGGCCCGGTGTTCTCCGGAACACTGTTCCCGTTCCTGTTCGTGACGATCGCCTGTGGCGCGCTCTCCGGCTTCCACGCACTGATTTCGTCCGGAACCACGCCGAAGCTCGTCGAGAAGGAGCGCCAGACGCGCTTCATCGGTTACGGTGGCATGCTGATGGAATCGTTCGTTGCGATCATGGCTCTCGTTGCCGCGATCTCGATCGATCAGGGCATCTACTTCGCGATGAACTCGTCGGCTGCCGCGACAGGCGGAACCGTTGAGGGCGCCGTCGCCTGGGTCAACTCCCTCGGTATGACCGGCGTGCACCTCACGCCCGATGTACTCACGACCACGGCCGCGAACGTCGGCGAAGAGAGCATCGTTTCGCGCACGGGTGGCGCGCCGACTCTGGCTCTGGGTCTCGCGCACATCATGCAGCAGTGGCTCGGCGGCACCGCCATGATGGGCTTCTGGTACCACTTCGCCATCATGTTTGAGGCGCTGTTCATCCTCACCGCTGTGGACGCCGGAACCCGTGTTGCACGCTTCATGCTGCAGGACTCGATCGGCACCGTGATCCCGAAGTTCAAGGATGTCTCGTGGCGTCCTGGCGTGTGGATCTGCACCGGCCTCATGGTGATCGGTTGGGGCGTCATCCTGATGCTCGGTGTGACCGACCCGCTCGGCGGCATCAACACGTTCTTCCCGCTGTTCGGTATCGCTAACCAGCTGCTCGCCGCCATCGCCCTCGCGGTCGTCATGGCCATTGTCGCCAAGCGCGGCAAGAGCTACTTCCGCTGGCTGTGGATCATCGCACTGCCGCTCGCGTTCACCGCTGTCGTCACGATCACCGCCTCTGCCTACAAGATCTTCTCCCCGGTTCCGGCGGTCGGATACTTCGCCAACAACGCGGCGTTCAGCCAGGCGCTGGCTGAGGGCAAGACGGAGTTTGGAACCGCGAAGACGGTTGAGGCGATGGAAGCTGTCGTGCGCAACACGGCGGTGCAGGGCACCCTGTCTGTCGTGTTCGTCGTTGCCGCCATCATCGTGATGATCACCGCGGTCATCGCAACGATCCGCGCGATCCGTAACGGTGGTGGCGAAAACATGGAGGACGAGCCGGTGGCATCTCGTCGCTACGCTCCTGCCGGATTCATCGCAACGCCCTCCGAGCGCGCACTGGAGAAGGAGTGGGAAGCACTTCCTCCTGAGCTGAAGCCGACGCAGGGTCACTGAGATGACCGTGTCAGCGGCAATCGGCTCTGCGCTTCGCAGCGTGCAGTGGTACGTCACCAACCTCATGGGCGACCACGCGTACGCGACGTATGTCGAACATCACGAGCGCACCCACCCCGGTGAACCCGTGATGTCAGAACGCGAGTTCTGGAAGAAGCGCTACGCCGACCAGGCAGCCGAGCCGCGCTGCTGCTAGGCACGCAAAAGAGGGGCACGATCCGCACGGGTCGTGCCCCTCTTTTGTGCTCTGCATGCGGCGTCGGCGCTGGGCGGTACGCGTAGGCTCGGAGCATGCCTGATGCCCTGATCTTCGCCATCGGCGCGGTGCTGGGTGCCGCGGTGGTACTGGGCGTTCTTGCCAGTCGCAGGCTGGCGCAGGGGTCTCGCGATCTCGGTAGCGACGAAGAGCGTGCCGCGTATCGCACGCTGCATTTGGCCGCCCGTGCCGCGCGCGCCCTGCGCGGTGGCGATTCCGCCGATATGTCTCGCGCCGCACGCCACATGCGCACCATGCTGGGTGCGCAAGCTCTCGCACTCGTCGCCAGTGATGGTTCCGTCGTGATGGAACCGACGCACCCGGAGCTGGAAGATGCCGCCCGCAGTATTGCGCAGTCGGTGCGCGATGCGCGGGCCCGCCAGGTTTTTCCGCGGCAGGATGCATCGCGGCACGGGTGGGAGGCCGTCGGTGCGCCGATCCTGGTCGATGAGGACGTGTGGGGCGTCGTGATCGCCTTCTCGAGCCCGGTGCGGGCGCCGCTCGTGCGCGCGACGGGCGAAGTCGCCCAGTGGGCATCGACGCAGCTTCAGCTCGGCGAATTGGAGGCGTCACGCGCGGCCCTTGCCGAAGCCGAGCTTCGCGCGTTGCGCGCACAGATCAGCCCGCACTTTATCTACAACGCCCTCACCGCGATCGCGTCGTTCACGACGACGGACCCGGCGCGGGCGCGTGAGCTCGTGCTGACCTTTGCCGATTTCACGCGCTATTCGTTCCGCAGGCATGGTGAGTTCACGACGCTCGCGGAAGAGCTGCAGGCTATCCACTCGTACCTCGAAATCGAGCGTGCCCGCTTCGGCGATCGCCTCAGCGTGCGACTGCGGATCTCCCCGGAAACGCTTGCCACGGTGATCCCGTACCTGTGCGTGCAGCCGCTCGTGGAGAACGCGGTCAAACACGGTTTGGAACCAGGCATCGACGGCGGGCTCGTCACGATCGCGAGTGTCGATGATGGCACGCACACCGAAATCACGGTGGAAGACAACGGCGTCGGCATGGCACCTGATCGAGCGAAGGCCCTGCTGGAGGCGAGCGCGACGAGTGATCATGTCGGCATGCGCAACGTCGATCGCCGGTTGCGTCAGCTGTACGGCGATGAGGCGGGTCTCGTGATTGAGACGAATGAGGGTGCCGGAACCATGGTGCGGGTGCGGGTGCCAAAGTCGCAGCCCGATCACGAGGCGCCGTAGTCGGCCTCTGCCGAGCGTGCCTGGTGCGGCGTAGAGTGTCGCCGTGACCGTGCACCTTTCCGCCGACGAAGCCCGCAGCATCGCGGTGCGTGCACAACTGTTGGATGCAGACAAGCCGGGCGATGTGGTGGAGGTTGCCGAGCAACTCACCGCGATCAAGATCGACCCGACGAAGGTGATCGCGCCGGCGGAACACACCATCCTGTTTTCGCGGATCGGCTGGTCGTACGAGCCAGCGCAGCTGCGCAAGGCCACCGAGATGGATCGGCTGCTGTTCGAGTTTGATGGCGCATTTCGGCCGATCTCCGTGTTGCCCATGATGCGACCCAAAATGCGCCTTGAGGCCCTGCACGCATCCAGTCGGAATTGGGTGGAGGCGAACCACGTGTTTCACCGCGAGATTCTCGCGCGTCTGCGCGCCGAGGGTCCGCTGCCTGCATCGGCGATTCCGGATACCGCGGCCGTCGCCCACCGTTCCGAGTCTGGCTGGTACGGCCCCAACCAGGTGCCGCGCATGCTGGAGATTCTGCAGCGCGCTGGCGACGTGGCGGTCGTGCGGCGCGAAGGGCGCACGAAGGTGTGGGACCTCGCCGAACGCGTGTATCCGGCTCAGCCCGAGCTGAGCGCTGATGATGCCGCGAGCGCACTCGCGGATCGGCGGCTCAAGGCACTGGGGATTGCGAAGGCAAAGTCGCCGTGGAGCCGCGTCGGCATGGCTGGCGTTGCGGCGACGGTGCAGGGCAGTGCGTGGAAATTTCGTGTCGACCCGGAGGCGCTTGAGGCACTTGATACGGATGCGGGTGGTCGGGTCGCGCTCCTTAACCCCTACGACAGCGTGCTGTTTGATCGGCCACGTCTGCAGGAGATCTTCGGCTTCACCTATGTGTTGGAGCAGTTCAAGCCGAAGGCCGAGCGGCGGTTTGGGTATTTCGCGCATCCGATCCTGATCGGCGATCGCTTCGCTGGGCTGCTCGACGCCGAGCATCGCACAGCAGACGACACGCTTGTCGTCACGGCTGTGCATGAGCTTGACGCCTGGGAGCCGGAGGAGCATGACATGGTGCGCCAGGAGATTCGCGAACTCGCAGACTGGCTCGGCGCCGAGGTGCGCGGTCTCGAGTAGCGGCGAGGCAGGTACCCTGAGAGCGTCGCGCGATGGCGCGCATCCGTTCCGAGAAACGAAGACATGACAGTCGACATTTTGATCGCCGATGATGAGGCACCCGCGCTTGATGAGCTGACGGCACTTCTTCGTGCAGACGCCCGCGTCGGCGAGATCTATCGCGCCTCGTCAGGGGCGGCCGCGCTGCGCGTGCTCAGCGAAGCCTCCGTGTCTGTGGTGTTTCTCGACATTCACATGCCGGGGCTGAGCGGACTCGATCTCGCCCGTGCGCTACAGCAGTTTCAGCAGCGACCTGCCGTCATCTTCGTCACCGCCGACGATTCCCGCGCGATCGAGGCGTTCGACGTGGCCGCCGTTGACTATGTTCTGAAGCCGGTGCGTGCCGAGCGTCTCGCCGTTGCGCTCGGCCGCGCGATCGATGCGAATCTTGCCGGCGCTCCCGCCGTTGCTGACGAAAAGATCCCCGTCACCGTTGGTTCCGACACCCGCCTCATTCGCCGAGCCGACGTGCGCTGGGTGCACGCGCAGGGCGACTATTCACGGCTGTGGACGGCCTCCGGAAGCCACCTCATTCGCACGCCCATTTCTGAGCTTGAGGAGCGGTGGCATTCGGCCGGTTTCGTGCGCATTCATCGCTCGTACCTCGTGCATCGTGATGCCGTCACAAGCCTGCATCTGAGCGGTAATACGCCCACCGTCACCCTCGCCGAAATCGAACTGCCTGTGTCGCGCCGCCTCACCGCATCGGTGCGTGAGCGACTGTTGCGGTCCTAACGATGTCGACGAAGAATCGCGTGCGGGTGACGGCGACGCCTGCCACGGCGACGCTTCCGATCCGCCGCCCACTCACATCGGAGCCGCTCTACGCCCGCGGTCTCGTGCGGGCACAGCTCAGACTCGCGCTGACCTGTCTTATCGGGTTTCTCCTGACCGCGGGGGCCTTCACTCTCGTGCTGTTCACGGTGCCAGCGCTGAACGATGTCGTGATCGCACACGTGCCGCTGCCGTGGCTGCTGCATGCCTACGGCTACTACCCGCTCATCGTGATCTTCGCTGTCATCTACGCGCGTGGAGCAACGAAAAACGAAAACCGTTACCGCGCCCTGCGCGAGGGCGACGTATGAACACCGGCCTGGTGTTGGGTGCCGTCGCCGGGCTCCTGCTCGCGACAATCATTCTCGGCGCGTACGGTCTGCGCATTTCTCGCACCACGAGTGACTTCTACGTTGCTTCCCGCTCGGTGCGGCCCGTCTGGAACGCCTCCGCGATCAGCGGCGAGTATCTCTCCGCAGGCACCTTTTTAGGGCTTGCCGGTCTCGTACTACTGTCTGGTTCCGAGGGCTTCTGGTTTCCCATCGGATACGCGGCAGGCTACCTGCTGGTGTTGTTGTTTGTCGGCGCCCCGCTGCGCCGCAGTGGCGCGTACACGATTCCGGATTTCATTCAGGCTCGCACGCAGTCTCGCGCCGCCCGCCACGTGACATCCGTCGTCGTGCTGGTGATTGGGTGGCTCTATATCGTGCCGCAAATGCATGGTGCCGCCCTCACCCTGCAGGTCGTCGCCGGACTACCACTGTGGGTCGGCGCGGTATTGGTTGCCATTGTCGTCGGCGGGGTGGTCGCGGCCGGTGGCATGCGCGCCGTGACCGCTGTGCAGGCGTTTCAGTACTGGCTCAAACTCACGGCGCTTGCCGTTCCTGTGGCGTTCTTGTGCATCGCGCTGAGCGATCACGCGGCGACAATCGATCCGCACCTGATCTTTCCGGTCGAGCGCGGCCCCGGCGGCGCCGATCTGTACGGAACGCTGTCACTCATGTTGGCTTTACTGCTCGGAACCATCGGGCTGCCGCACGTGCTTGTGCGGTTTTACACGAGTCCTGATGGGCCGTCCGCACGGCGAGCGACCGTCATGGTCATCGTGCTGGTCGGCGCGTTTTATGCGGTGTCATCGACGATGGGGTTGATCGCCCGGATCGCTGCCCCCGACCTGGCGAAGCCGGGGCTGGCAGACACCGTCGTGCTGGAACTGCCTTCGCGCGTCATCGGCGGCGTGTGGGGTGACGTGCTCACCGCACTGATCGTTGCGGGTGCGTTTGCGGCATTCCTCGCCACATCATCGGGGCTCATCGTTTCGCTTGCCGGCGTGGTCAGCCAAGATCTGTTCACCGGCTCTGTGCGCTCCTTCCGCCTCGCCGCGGTCATTTGCGCCCTGGTTCCGCTCGGTTTTTCGTTTCTGACCGTGCCGGAAGGACTCGTCTCCAGCGTCGGGCAGGTGTTTGTGTTTGCGGCGTCGAGCCTGACTCCTGTCATGCTGCTTGGCGTGTGGTGGCCACGGATGACGGCGAAGGGTGCCATCGTCGGCATGGTCGTCGGTGCCCTCGCCTGCGGGGCGGCGATGATCGGTACCGCGCTCAATCTCAATAGCGCGTGGCTCGCCGCGGTGCTCGCCCAACCGGCCGCGTGGACGATCCCCCTTACGACGGCGACGGTGTTCGTTGTGTCGCTCCTCGACAAAAACGGTGCGCCCGCAGGTACTCCACAGTTCTTGGCTCGCTTGCACCTTCCGGAAAGTCACGCTCGGTAGACTCGACCAGGTGGCAACTCCCGGATCATCTTCGTTCTCCAGCGGCTCCTCTGACCCCTACGCGGACGTGCCGTTTGATCCGCATGACGAGCCCGGGTACGACCCGTACGATGATGTCCCGTTTGATCCGTATGCGGAACCTCCTGGCGAGCTGGATTTTGCTGGCGGCTACCCGCCGCCCCGCGCTGACTACGCCCCCGCGCCGGTAGCGTCGCGGCCTCGCGGCGTGCGGGCTTCGCAATATGCGACGCCAATCGAAGCATTGCGGGCGGTATACGGCTACGACGCGTTCCGGGGTGACCAGGCGGCCGCGATCGACCAGGTTGTTGCTGGCGGCGACGCGATCGTGCTGATGCCTACGGGCGGCGGAAAATCTGTCTGTTATCAGGTGCCAGCGCTCGTGCGCGAGGGCACCGGGCTCGTGGTGTCGCCACTTATCGCGCTCATGCACGACCAGGTGGACGCGCTTGTCGCCAACGGCGTGCGCGCCGCGTACCTCAACTCGACGCAGTCGGCCGCGCAGCGTGCCGAGACCGAGCAGGCGTATCTCGCTGGCGAACTCGATCTGCTCTACGTCGCCCCCGAGCGCCTGTCGAACCCGACAACGCGCGCGCTCATCGCGCAGGGAACCCTGAGCGTGATTGCGATCGATGAGGCGCACTGTGTGGCGCAGTGGGGGCACGACTTCCGTCCCGACTACCTCGCTCTCGGTGACCTCGGCGATGCGTTCCCCGGGGTTCCGCGCATGGCGCTCACGGCGACCGCAACGCGCGCAACGCACACCGAAATTACGCAGCGCCTGCATCTCGATCAGGCCGCACACTTTGTGTCGAGCTTTGACCGCCCAAACATTCAGTACCGCATCGTCGCGAAGACCGACGCACGCAAACAACTCGTCTCCTTTATTCGCTCGCAGCCAGAGGGCGTGGCGGGTATCGTCTACGCACTCAGCCGCAAACAGGTGGAACAGACTGCCGAGTTCTTGCGAGCGCAGGGCATCGATGCGCTGGGGTATCACGCTGGCCTCCCTGCCGATATGCGTGCCCGCCACCAGTCCCGCTTCCTCCGCGAAGACGGTGTCGTGATGGTTGCGACCATCGCATTTGGGATGGGCATCGACAAGCCAGACGTGCGCTTCGTCGCGCACATTGACCTCCCGAAGTCGGTCGAGGGCTACTACCAGGAGACAGGGCGTGCGGGCCGCGACGGTGAGCCCAGCATCGCGTGGATGGCATACGGCCTGGGCGATGTCGTGCAGCAGCGCCGCCTTATCGACCAGGGTGATGGCGACCGTGCGCACAAGCAACGCCAGGGCCAGCATCTCGACGCGATGCTCGCGCTCTGCGAAACCGTGCAGTGCCGCCGCCAGAATCTGCTCGGCTACTTCGGCGAAGAGTCGGCTCCCTGCGGCAACTGCGACACCTGCTTGGAGACTCCTGACACCTTCGACGGAACCATTGCAGCGCAGAAACTGCTGTCAACGATCGTGCGGCTGAAGCGAGAACGCAACCAGTCGTTCGGCGCCGGGCACCTCATCGACATCCTGCGCGGGGCGTCAACGGAGCGCATTCGCCAGCACCGCCACAACGAACTCTCCACGTACGGGCTGGGTGCTGACCTCACGGATGCGGATTGGCGCAGCGTCGTCCGCCAGCTCCTCGCCCAGGATCTCATCGCCGCGCAGGGCGACTACGGAACCCTCGGCATCACGGAGGCAAGCACGGCTGTGCTCCGCGGCGAGCGCACCGTCCTGCTCCGCAAGGATGTGCTGGGACGCACGTCAGGTTCCGCTGTGCGCAAGAGCCGGGCGAGCGACACGGTCGCAGACGGCGACCGTGACCTGTTCGAAGCACTGCGCGCGTGGCGTGCGGAGCAGGCTCTCGAGCAGGGTGTGCCCGCGTACATCGTGTTCGGCGATGCGACGCTTCGCGCGCTTGCCGACGTGCGCCCGACGAGCCTCGGTGCGCTCGATGCCATCACCGGCATCGGCGCAAAGAAGAAGGAGTCGTACGGCGAGGGTGTGCTCGCGGTGATTGCCGCGGCCCAGTAGCGCCATGGTGTGGGGCGAGCACAATGGCGGCACGCCCGGAACCCCGACCCTCTTGTTGAAGGTCGCCAAACGGTTGCGCGCTTCGTTGTGGAGCATCTACCGTCATAGTCATTCCCCGCGTTCTGTCTAGGAGAGTCATGACGAATTCTGAAGTCACCGCCGCCCCCGGCATTGAAGGGCGCAGCGGTGAGCCACGCATCGATGTGGCAGCAGTGACCGACATTCTGATGGGCACATGGGCTGACGAGCGCCGGACGGCGCGCGCCATGATGAAAGACCCGGCGTTCTGGCGCGTTGACAGCCTCGGCATGGACGAGCACCGCGAGCGTGTGCTGAGCCAGCTGCACCTCCTCGTCGAGAACAACGCGATCTCGCGCGCCTACCCGGTAGCTTTTGGCGGCCAGGACAACCACGGCGGCAGCATCGCCGCCTTCGAAGAACTCCTCACCGGTGACCCCAGCATGCAGATCAAGGCGGGCGTGCAGTGGGGCCTGTTCGGTTCTGCCGTGCTGCACCTCGGTACCGAAGAGCACCACAACAAGTGGCTGCCAGGAATCCTTGACCTCTCGATTCCCGGCGCTTTTGCAATGACGGAGATCGGTCATGGTTCCGACGTTGCCGCGGTCGGAACCACGGCAACATACGACCCGGAGACCGAAGAGTTTGTGATTCACACGCCGTTCCGCGGCGCGTGGAAGGACTATCTCGGTAACGCTGCGTTGCACGGCATCGCCGCGACCGTGTTTGCGCAGCTCATCACGAACGGCGTCAACCACGGCGTGCACTGCTTCTACGTGCCGATCCGCGACGAGAACGGCGCGTTCCTTGACGGTGTCGGCGGCGAAGACGACGGCCTCAAGGGCGGACTGAACGGCATCGACAACGGCCGCCTGCACTTCACCAACGTGCGCGTGCCGCGTACCAACCTGCTCAACAAGTACGGCGACGTTGCGGTCGACGGCACCTACACAAGCCCGATCGCGAGCCCAGGTCGCCGCTTCTTCACGATGCTCGGCGCGCTCGTCCAGGGTCGCGTTTCGCTCGACGGCGCCTCGTCGTGGGCTGCGGCTATGGCCTTGAACATCGCTATCGTTTACGGCAGCCAGCGCCGCCAGTTCGACCAGGGTGCGGGCACAGACGAGGTCACGCTCCTGGATTACGGCAAGCACCAGCACCGCCTGCTGACGCGCCTGGCCACAACGTACGCATCGATCATTGCGCACGACGAAATCCTGGTGAAGTTCGATGCCGTCTTCAGTGGCAAGGCTGGCAGCGACGACGACCGCGAAGACCTGGAGACGTTGGCAGCCGCGCTCAAGCCGCTGTCGACGTGGCACAGTCTTGACACCCTCCAGGAGGCACGTGAAGCCTGTGGTGGCGCCGGCTTCATGTTCGGCAACCGCTTCGTCGGCCTTCGTCAAGACCTCGACATTTATGCGACTTTTGAGGGCGACAACAACATCCTGTTGCAGCTCGTCGGCAAGCGCCTCCTGAAGGACTACGCCCAGCAGTTCAAGGGCAAGGACGCCGCGCAGCTCGCCGCTTTCGCTGCTGGCCAGACGGCAGGTCGCATTTTCCACGGTGCCGGCCTCCGCGCCCTCGGCCAGACCGTCGCTGACCTCGGTTCCACCGCCCGCTCGGTGGAGAATGGCCTGCGCGCCGACCAGCAGCACGACCTGCTGAGCGACCGCGTGCAGACCATGGTGGCCGATGTCGCGATGCGCCTGCGCCCGGCGAGCAAGATGGCACCGGCCGACGCTGCCGCCCTGTTCAACGAAGTGCAGGTTGACCTCATCGAAGCGGCGCGCGCGCACGGTGAACTGCTGCAGTGGGAAGCATTCACGGATGCTGTCCTGCGTGTCACCGACAACGGAACCAAGGAGGTGCTGACGTGGCTGCGTGACCTTTTCGGTCTCGGGCTGATCGAGAAGCACCTGTCCTGGTACCTCATCAACGGTCGCCTCTCCGCACAGCGCGCTGGTTCCGTCTCCCGTTACATTCAGCGCCTCCTGGTGCGCCTGCGCCCGCACGCTCTCGACCTCGTCGACGCCTTCGGCTACGAGCAGGAGCACCTGCGTGCGCCCATCGCCAGCGGCATTGAGGCCGAGCGCCAGGACGAAGCTCGCGCCTACTACCAGGAACTGCGTGCTTCCGGGCGGATGCCCGTTGACGAGAAGACGCTCAAGAAGGCGAAGAAGAACTAGTTATTTCTTCGAGGGCCGGTGTGCACCATTTTCGTGCGGACCGGCCCTCGGCCGTTGTGGGCGTGGCACGATGGGGGCAGATCATTCGATGGAGGCACCATGACGGACGAAACGACAACCGAGACCACGCTGGTTCGCCGCAATGAGGAGGCAGGCCGCTACGAAATCCTCGTCGACGATGTGGTGGCTGGATTTACCGAGTTCACCGAGCGTCAGGGCGCTTTCCTCTTTCCTCACACGGAGATTGACCCGGCCTTTGGCGGTCGCGGTCTCGGCTCCACCCTCGTTGCCGGCGCGATGGCTGATTCGGCTGCTCGCGGCGACACCGTGGTTCCGCTCTGCCCCTTCGTCGTGAAGTACCTGCGCGGCCACGACGTGCCTGGGCTCACAATCTCGTGGCCGCCGCGTCACGAATCATGACCCGCCTCGACGCTGAGGTCGAGCCCACCGAGCCCACCGAGAAGTGCACGGGGCCGCGGGTCGAACTCTACGACGCCCGGGAGGTTCCGCTCGGCGGCATCCGTGGCATGAACGTGCACCGCGCCCTCCCCCAGCGCGCCCTGCCGATGGTTGGTGCGTGGTGCTTTTTGGACCGCTTTGGCCCCCAACGCACCACGATGCGGGTAGAACCGCACCCGCACATGGGGCTGCAAACCGTGACGTGGCCGTACGCGGGTGAGATTCGTCATCGAGACAGCATCGGTAGTGATGTCACCATCACCCGTGGCGCGTTGAACCTCATGACGGCGGGCGCGGGTATTTCGCACTCGGAGTATTCCCTTGGTGGCGGAGATACCGACCTCGACGCCCTGCAATTTTGGATCGCGCTGCCCGATGACCGCCGTTGGGGTGAGGCCGCCTTTGAGCAGGTGACTGAGCTGCCTGAGGTCTCGCTTGTGGCGCGCGATAACGCCTCAGGTGCCGCGTCGACGGTGGCTGCGACCGTCGTGTTGGGCAAACTTGCCGGAGTTCAATCGCCCGCAACGGTGTACACGCCCATCGTTGGCGCTGAAATCATGATCCCCGCTGGCCACAGCGTCGAGGTTCCACTCACGCACGCATGGGAGCACGCGCTGCTCGTCGTGGAGGGGGCAGTAATCGTTGCCGCCGGTCCGGATACGGCACTGGCCCCGGAACAATTGCTGTACCTGGGCATCCATCGCACGAGCGTGGTGATCGCCGCGGAGCAGGACGCCCTCGTGTTCTTGATCGGCGGCGAGCCGTTTGAGGCTGACCTCGTGATGTGGTGGAACTTCGTCGGGCGCAGCCATGACGAGATCGTGCAGGCACAAGCAGATTGGGCCGCACGCACCGAACGGTACGGCCACGTCGTCGGCCACGGCGATGAGTGGATTCCCGCACCGCCGCTTCCGAATGTACGCCTCACGCCACGCAGACGCGTGTACCGCGACCTCACGTAGCGAAGCGACGAGAGCCACACGGAGCGTCGCTCCACACACAGAAACATCCCCCGGCTGGACGAATCCAGCCGGGGGATGTTCTTGTCTAGGGATTACTCCGCGTGTGCGCGGCGCTGGCGTCCGATGAAGAACGCTGCACCACCCAGTGCCACGATGAGGAATCCGACAAGGAGCGGAACCGTTGCGTCCGGAGCACCGGTGACCGGGAGCTCACCGCCGCCTGCAGGAGGCGTGGTGGGAGCCGTGGTCGGGCTCGTCGTCGGGTCCGTCGGCGTCGGGCTCGTGGTCGGCGCAGCCGTCACGACGATGCCGTTCGAATCAGCTGAGCCCACGTTGGGGTTGTCAGCTGCGGTGGCATGTACGCGAACCGAGATGGTTGCTCCCACGTCAGCCGCTGTCGGGGTGTACGTGTTGCTCTCGCTGAGTGCCGCAGGAGCCGCGCCAGCCGGGATCGGCTCGCCGTCCTTCAGCCACTCGAACTGGAACGTCAGACCCTCTTGGTCCCACGTGCCGGTCGTTGCCGAGAGCACTTCACCGACAACGCCGGAGCCCGAAAGCACGGGAGCTGCGGTGTTGGCCGGAGCCGCGGGGCCCGAGTCAACCGTGACAACCGAGTTCACAGCCGAGTCACCGTACTGGACGAAGCCCAGGTAGCGGGTGTTGGCAGTGAGGCCGGTCCAGTTGAGTGCAACAGGAGCCGCTTCACCCTGAACACCGGCAATCGGGTTCGGGGTTGCGGTGAGCGCACCCTCGTCGGCACCGTCAACGACGCCCGTGGTGAGATCCCACGTCATGGGCCCAGTGGTTTCGTAGACGTTGACCTGGATGAGGTAGAAACCTGCAGCCGGGTTGACGACCGTGACCTGCTCGTCGGCCGAGGCCGTCGCGCTCTGCCAGATTTCCTCTGCACTCGTGGCGTCCGCCGTCAGCAGGTGGTAGACCACGAGGTCGAGGTCGCTACCCGCGTCGTCAGACGAGTTCAGGTCGAAGCGAGCAACGTCTGCGTCCTCAGCAAGCTCGAGAACGAAGAAGACGTCGTTGTTCTCGTCGCCGGAGTTCTCGTTGCCCGAGTGACCCGGAACGGGGTTGTCAGCATCTTCGTGCAGGATAACCGGAGTCAGACCCGAGACGTTCAGCGGCATGTCGCCATCGGCACCCGGGGTAACCGTGTAGTCGATGGTTCCGTTGATGCCCTGACCGTACAGGTCTGCGGGAGCATCTGCTGCCGTCGGGTAGACCGCGATCGGCGAACGAACATCGATCGAACCGTTGGTCCAGGTCAGGAAGCCCGTGGCCCACTCGTCAATCGCTGCCGTTTCGTTTTCGAACGTCACGGTGAACGTTGCCGACTCACCCTCGGCCAGCGTGATGCTAGCGGGCTCGACGACGGCGTTCACGCCTGCGACATCAACCGTTGCCGTGTAGGTTCCGGCCGTCTCGGCCGTAACCGTACGCGTGACCGTCTGCGAACCGGCAAGAGCGCCGATCGAGATCGATGCCAGGTTCAGGTCGCTACCGTCGATGGGCTCAATATCATCCCATTCGCCGAGGCCCTTGCCCTCAAGGAAGGCAAGCCAGTCGCTGACACCGTTGTGGTAGACGAGGCCCGGGTGGAAGTACTTCTCCGGGTCAACCTGGCCAGCACCCTGTGCGAACGGGTCGGGGTTAATCGCGCCCGACTCGTCCAGCGTGTCGTAACCGGTGGTCATGAGCGCGGACTTAACCTCGCCTGGCGTTGCCTCCGGGTGTACACCCAGGTACAGCGCAGCGAGACCTGCCACGTGCGGTGATGCCATCGACGTACCGGACATCAGACCCCACTGCGGCTCTGCGCCCTCAATGTTGTTGACGGCGGCGAGGATGTTCACGCCGGGAGCTGCCACGTCGGGCTTCAGGATGTCGCTGCCGTCGGCAAGCATCGGGCCACGGCTCGAGAAGCCAGCGACCTGCGGAACCGGGGTGACGAACTCGGTGACGTTCTCCGGGAGGAGCGTGAGCTCCGAACCGGGTGCTGAAATCGAGTCAAGAAGCGCGTCGCGGTACGTGTGGGAGATGTGAACGGTCGGAACCGAGTGCATGTCGGTGTCGAGCGAACCCGGACCAACGTTGACCAGGACCATACCGACACCGCCGGCGTCAGCGACCGTCTCACTCTTCTCGACACGAGCGTTGCCGCCACGGTCACAGACGACAATCTTGCCTGCCACAGCAGCGCCATCCAGCGTTTCTGGGTAGCAGAGTGCACCCTCGGTCGGGTCGACACCAGGAGCCAGAACATCGCCAGCGTAAACGGCCTCGGCCGTCACGCCACCAGCAGGAACCGTGATCGCAGCACCAGGTGCCTCGAAGTCACCAGGACCCTGAACCGTACCTTCGTAGGTCGGAATCGTGGAGGCTGCCACCGTGGTGTACCACGGCGAAGCGTGGTCAGCGGTGACGTAGTCGGGGCCGGAGTTGCCCGCAGAGGCGGCAACGAAGATTCCCGATGCTGCTGCGTTGAAGAACGCGATGTCGAGGGCGTCAAGCACGGTCGTTGCCGCGCCGCCACCGATCGAGAAGTTAATGACGTCGACGCCATCCTGAGCTGCCTTGTCAATCGCAGCAAGCAGGTCAGAGCCCGCACAGATGTCGTCAGACGTTACCGACTCGTCCGGACCGTCGTAGCAAACCTTGTAGGCCGCAATCTTGGCTGCCGGAGCGACGCCCGAGATGGTGCCAAGGTCAAGGCCACCAACCGTGGCAGCCACATCGTGGTTACCTGCAGCGGTGCTCGCGGTGTGCGAGCCGTGGCCGCCACCGTCACGGGGCGAGAGGATGTCATAAGCAAAGTCGAAGCCAGCAGCTGCGGCACCCGCGCTGAAGAACTGGCCACCGATCAGCTTGGTGGAGTAGTCGCCGTCGTTCCACTGGTCACCGGAAACACGGTCGGCACGGAACTGCGTGCCATCTGCCTTGTCGAAGACAACGGTGTTGCCGTCGAGGTACGGTGCGTCGCCGGGGGTGTTTCCCAACGGGTTGCCTGCAAATGAGGGGTTCTCCGGAGCGATGCCGGTGTCAATGATGCCCACAACGACGCCTTCCCCAGCGCCTTCCGGGCCACCAGCGTACGTCTCCCACACGCCGTCTGCGCCTTCCAGACCGAGGAATTCGGTGGACGGGACAGCAGTCGGGTGGAAGATCGCGTCAGGAACGAGCGAGGCGACACCATCGGTCGCCGCAAGTCGCTTTGCCTGCGCTGCGGTGAGGTTTGCGGTAAATCCGTTCAGCGTGACGGTCAGATTGTCGTCAATCGTCACTCCTGCGTCTGCGGCAATGGCGTCCTGAACGCTTGCGAGGTGCGATGAGTACTCGACAACGGCGTCCGTCGTGGTGTCGAGCTTGGCACCGTCTGCTGCCTTCGTGGCTGCGAGACCTGACTGTCCGCCTTCGTAGGCTGCGACCGGATCCTCGTCGAGAAGAACGATATAGCGTCCTCCTTCAAGGTTCAGCGGCGTGGGAATTGTCACCTCCGTCGGCTCCGCCGCGAAGCTGGTTGTGGCTGCGGACGTACAAGCGATCAAGGCTGCGAATGTGACGACAGCCCCCGCTTTAAGGCCGAATCGACCTTCCATAGACGTTCTCCTTCGAAGCACAACAGACCGACCAAGAAGTCAGTCCGCCTGCAAACCTAGCTTTTTATCAGCAGATTCATAAGGGGTGATGAGAGAGATCTCATCTTGGGAACGCTCGGTAAGCTGTATATGTGACCACGCGCCCCCCGCTCTCCACCCGCATCCTGCTGATCTGCGCAGCCATCGCTGTCGGAACCGGGATCCTCTCGGCACTCGCCGGTTATCTGACGATTCCGGTCGTCGCGGGCGCGCCGATCCTGTACGGCTTTATCCTGAGCATGCACCTGCTGCCGGGGATTGTGGCGCAAGAAATGTTGCGCACCCGCTGGGTCGCTCTCATCACCCATTTGCTTGCCGCACTCGTTGCCCTCGCCATGAGCCCACAGTGGTTCCTGAGCTATGTCGCCGCGATCGCCATCATGGGCGGAGCACAAGAGGGCTGGGCCGCGATCGGTCGCTATCAGAAGTGGAGCACGGCGTGGATGCTCGCAGGCGGCGCCGTGCTTGGCCTCCTGTTGGGCCTGACCGCAGGTCTCGGCATTGGCATCAGCAAGTTCGGCATTGCCCTTGCGCTGGTTTCGGTCCTTGTCTACGTCGCCGGTTCTGTGTTTTGGACATTTGTCGGTGTTCTTATCGGTCGTTCAATGCGCAAAGCGGGCCTCGCCCGCACCGTCAGCTAACCGCTTTCGGCGCCGAATTCATCCGCTCGCGCAGCACGGCAACGATTTAATCAGGCACCGCGTTGTGGCGACTCTCATGTCGGGCGACTAGCGTGTAAGGGTCCCCTTCCTTTCTGTTCAGAGATCCTTGTGCCCGAAGCAACTGCGTCGACCACACCGCTCATGCGCGTGCACGATTTGTCGATCACGCACACAGGCAATCCGCACCCGGCTCCGAGCAACGTCAGCTTCGACATTTATCCAGGGGACGTCATGCTGGTGCTTGGCCCCAGCGGCGCAGGCAAGTCGACGCTCACGCTCGCCCTGAATGGCCTCATTCCGCACGACATTCCTGCGGACATCTCCGGAACGGTTCACATTCACGGTTTGACGGCACCGGCGGCAACTCCGGCGCAATTGTCACCGCATGTTGCCATGGTTTTCCAAGACCCTGATGCCCAGTTGGTCACCGGATCCGTCTACGACGAAGTCGCATTTGGCCTGGAAAACCTGCTTCTGCCCATTCCCGAGATTCACGCCCGCGTCGAACGCGCGCTCCGCAAAGTCGGTCTCTGGGCTCGGCGCCACGCGAACCCCGATGAGCTTTCTGGCGGCGGCCGTCAGCGCCTTGCGATAGCCTGCGCGCTCGCGATGGGTTCGAAGGTGCTCATCCTCGACGAACCCACCGCGAACCTGGACCCGCAGGGCATCGATGAGGTTTATGCGGCACTCGCCGAGCTGGTTGCCGACGGCGAGCAGGCGATCATTCTTGTCGAGCACAATCTCGATGCCGCGATGGGCTTTGTCACCCGCGTATTGGTTCTTGATAACGAGGGCCGTGTCGCTCATGACGGAACCACGGAGCAGGTTCTGCGCCAGAAGGCGGCAGAGCTCAACGACTTGGGTGTGTGGTTGCCGGAAGCGACGCTCGCCGCCCTCGCCCTTCGTGCGCACGGACTCGCCATTGAGCCCCTGCCGTTGACAGCAACAGAACTTGCCGCTGCACTACCCGCACGCGCGGCGACCAGCGCGCAGGAAGCTGTCTCTGGTTCCGCCGCTCCACGGGTGGCTCAGGTCCGCGGACTGACGTTTGAGCGTGGCGGCAACGCGGTGCTCTCAGACGTGTCCCTTGACATCGTCGAGCAATCGTTCACTGCGATCGTCGGCGCGAATGGTGCGGGAAAGACCACCCTGTTACAGCTCATGTGCGGCGTCGTGCGGCCACCAAAGGGCACCGTGTCGATCGCCGGAATTGACCCGGCAAAAGCGCGCGCCCGCGTGATCGCCGATCGCATCGGCTTCGTGTTTCAAAATCCCGAGCACCAGTTCATGACGTCGACCGTGTTCGATGAACTCGCCTATGAATTGCGCGCTCGCAAACGCCCAGAGGCCGAAGTTCGAGAACGCACCGAGGCGATGCTGGAACGCTTCGGGTTGGCCGACAAAGCACACATGCATCCCTTCCTGCTGTCAGGCGGTCAGAAACGACGCCTCTCGGTGGGAACAGCGCTCCTCTCCGGCGCTCGAATCCTGGCGCTCGACGAACCCACCTTTGGGCAGGATCGGGCGCGCGCACACGAACTGCTCGACCTATTGCGCGAATTGCGCAACGACGGAACCACGATTCTGGTCGTAACGCACGACATGCAGCTGGTCGCTGACTACTCAACGCACACCATCGCGCTCGCCGAGGGCCGATTGATCGCAGCGGGCACGACGCGCGACGTGTGGGCGCACCCCGAGGCTCTCGTCGCAGCCGGGCTGCGCGTTCCGCCCGTGCAGCGTGCCATGCAGTCGCGTGCAGATTACGCCGACGTGTGGAGCATAGGCGATCTGGTGCGGGCCGGAGCGGACGCATGACGGTTCCTGCTCCCGCGTCGTACACGACGGGCTCCCTCGATGTTTTCGGCACGACGGTGGCCGCGCCGCGCTGGCGGTATCTGCACCACATCAATCCGCTTGGCAAGCTCGCCGCCCCCGTGGTTCCGGCGATCGCCCTGCTGTTTGTGCGCGACATCGATACGCCACTCGCATTCCTGGCGGTGGCATACCTTGTGCTGTTAACGGGTGCGCGAATGACGAAAGCACTCGCAATCACCCTGTTCGGCGCGTTTCCGCTCGCAATCTTGGTGACGGGCGCCGGCCTGACCATGTGGATGGACTCATCACAGGTCGGCGGCACAACGGTCATGACGATCGGCTCGTTTGTGGTCACCACCGGTGCGGTTGAGCAGGGCGTTGCCGCGGCCCTACGGCTCGCTTCACTCATCGCGGTCTCGCTCATTGCCGGTGTCACGACGTCTGGTCCCGACCTCGTGCGCGCCGCGGTGCAGTACCTGAAGCTGCCTTACCGCATCGGCTACACGGCGCTGGCGGCGTACCGTTTCGTGCCGCGCTTTAAGCACGAACTGTCCATCATTCGTTCAGCGCACCGCGTGCGTGGGCGCCACGGCGGACGCGGCCCGTTCGCGGCGATCGCTCGAGCCTGGGGCTATGTTTTGCCGCTCATGGCCGGTGCGATCCGGCACGCCGAGCGCGTTGCCCTGGCGATGGACTCACGCGCCTTCGGAGCGCACGAGACCCGCACTGAGCGCCACGAGGTTCCGCTTCGCGCTCGAGATTTCTGGTTTGTTGCTATTTCTCTTGCCGTCACCTTGGCGATTTTCATCGTGTGCCACCCCTGGTCCTGAACGCTATCTGAGAGCATTTGCGGGGTGCCCACAAAGGGTGGCACTGAGTTCCATAAAGTTTGAGACGGAATTCCACATACCTCTGTCTTTCGATGCGCGATCGCCATAGAATCTGGGCATGCGGCGCTGACGCCGCGACAGCTTTCTGAGGAAGGATCCGTCATGGACCGCAAGATTTTTGATGAGGACCACGAAGCATTCCGCGACGTCGTCAAGGAGTTCGTCAAGCGCTACGGAACCATTGAGGCACGTGAGCGCTGGGAAGCGAACGGTCAGGTTGACCGCGAGACGATGCTCGCCGCTGGCGAGTCAGGCATCATTGGCCTCTCGGTTCCTGAAGAGTTCGGCGGCGCGGGCATGCTGCAGGACTACCGCTTCCGCACGATCGTCAACGAAGAGACGATCCGCGCGGGTCTCGGCTCCCTCGCCGGCGCTTTCGGCATTCAGGACGACCTCGCGGTTCCGTACCTCGCCCACTTCGGCACCGACGCACAGAAGCAGAAGTGGCTGCCTGGCATGGCGACGGGTGAAATCCTTGGCGCCCTCGCCATGACCGAGCCCGGCGCCGGTAGCGACCTGCGCGGCATCAAGACCACCGCGAAGAAGGTCGATGGCGGCTACATCGTCAACGGCGCGAAGACGTTCATTTCGTCTGGCGCAACGGCTGACGTTGTCGTCACGTTCGTGAAGACCGGTGAGGGCAACCGTCCTGACGCGTTCTCCCTGATTCTCATCGAGAACGGCATGGAGGGCTTCGACCACGGCAAGAAGCTCAACAAGATGGGCTTCCACGGCCACGACACGGCAGAGCTTTCGTTCTCGGACGTTTTCGTGCCAGAAGAGAACCTCATTGGCGGCGAAGAGGGCCACGGCTTCATCCAGCTGATGCGCAACCTGCCGCTTGAGCGCCTCTCGATCGGTGTGGCCGCCGCTGCCGCAGCCGAGGCTGGCTTCCTGTGGACGCTTGACTACGCAAAGAGCCGCGAAGCCTTCGGTCAGCCGATCCTCGGCTTCCAGAACACGTACTTCCGCCTCGCCGACATGCAGATCACCGTCGAGTCACTGTGGGCATATGTTGACCGCGCGATTGAGCTGTACGGCGAAAAGAAGCTCACCCCGGAAGAGGCCGCGAAGGTCAAGATCTGGGCGACGGAACGCGAATGGGAAGTTCTCGACCAGGGCGTGCAGTTGCACGGTGGCTACGGCTACATCACCGAGTACGACATCGCACGCGCCTTCCTCGACGCACGCGTGCACCGCATCTACGGCGGCACCAACGAGATCATGCGTGAAATCGTCGGACGTCAGCTCGCCAAGGGCTAAGTCTTTCGCACCATCAAGCGAGCGGGTTCGGTCAGTGGCCGAACCCGCTCTTTGCGTGCGCTTGCCTGCGACAGCGGCTGGAGTGTGTGATTCGCAGGCGTTCGGCTGGGGCCTCAGCCATGGTTCCGGCGGCTGTCAGCCATGGTCCCGGCGGCTCTCCGCCGCGGCGCAGGCTGCGCCCTCAGCCACGGTGGTGTCAGCCGATGTAGTCGGGGGCGGCGGGGAGGCCGAAGAATTCTTCCAGGGTGTGAAACCCGCCCTCGTGATACAGCGTGGCCAGCTCGACGCCGATGTAACGCAAGTGCCAGGGCTCGGCGGTGTAACCGGTGACTCCCGTGGAACCGTCTTCATAGCGGGTGATCCACCCGAAGCGCCAGGCGTTTTCCACCACCCATGCGCCCTGAGGTGACGCGCCGAAATCATCGAGGGTTCCGCACCCGTTGCTGCATGCGACAACATCAGCGGTGAGTCCGGTTTGATGCTCGCTATGACCGGGCCGCGCGCTCTGGTGATCAGCCTCGGTTTGACCGGCAGCGTCAACCTGGGACGTGTACGAAGCGACCTGGGTGTCGTACGAGCGGAAACCACTGTTGAGCGCAATGGTTCCGGCGCCCTCGTGGGCCGATGCGGTCACGAGGGCATCGAATGCGGCAGCGGCTTCTGCGCGCAGTTGCGGGGAGCCGGCGGCCTGCGTGGCGGGCTGGGTGAGGTCGCCTGGGCGCCACGACGTGTCAGGAAAAGGTCGGGCCTTGTTCACGACGAACCAGACCGTGGATGGGTCATCCGGGAGAACACACTTATGCGTACCGACAACGACCGCACGGCGAAACTGCTCCACGCCTCCGGCCGCAGCAATGACATTCGATACGTTCGCGGTCGCGATGGCCTCTGACATCGAGGGCATCGAACAGATGAACGCGGTGGCGGGTACCGCCGTGATTTCTGGAACAGGCAGGTTGGTGACAGCAACGGGGCGCGGCGGTGACTGGAGCGCCGCGGTGGCCGCGGGAGCCGACGAGCGTGCCGCCATGCCGATGGCGATGCCGAAGAGGGCTGCCGCAAGGCCGACGGAGACGACGACGAGCAGGGCGCGCCGAGACCGCGCATGATGGCGCGCAGCTGGCAGGGGAGGGTACATATTGCTATCTCAGAATCACGCCCAGTGTCCTCGGACGACACGGGGTACATGCCAGCGTACCCATTCCCTGGGACGTTTGGCGGTGACATGATCGAAGCATGACGACTCTGCAAAAGGCCGTGGTGTATGACGAGGTGGGTTCGCCCGCCGTTCTCCGGGTGGCGGAGGTTCCGATTCCCTCTCCCGCTGACGAACGCGTGCTCATCCAGGTACGCGCTGTCGGGCTTAATCCGTATGACGCGAAGGTGTTGTCTGGTCGGGCGCCACGGGATGCGGCTTTTCCCCGCGGCATTGGCGGAGACGTTGCCGGTGTCGTATCTGCGGTGGGCGCGGGCGCCGTATTTGCGGACGGAACCGCGGTGCAGGTTGGCGACGCGGTGTTCGGTTGGGGCGTGAACACGATGCGGGAGTTCGTCATCGCACGCGCGGCAAACCTGGTGCGGGTGCCTGAGGGACTGTCATTTGCGCAGGCCGGCTCACTGGCAACACCGGCGTTCGCTGCGAATGCGCTCGTGCACGCCTTGGCGCTGCCGACGAGCGGCACAATCCTGGTTTCGGGTGCGACGGGAATGGTGGCGAGCCTCGTCTCCCAGTGGGGTGTAAGGCGAGGCCTCCGCGTCTTGGGGACGGTGAGCGCACGCAACTTTGACCGCGCGCGGGCGCTCGGCGTGGTTCCCGTGGAGTATGGCCCTGGGATCGAGGGGCGACTTCGGGATGCACTCGGGGAAGATTCGCTCGCCGCTGTGTATGACACCGTGGGTGAAGAAACCCTCGCTGCGGCGACCGCAGCCGGCGCGAAGGCTCTCGTCACGATTGCGGGTGATGAGGTCGCTGAACGGTTTGGCGCGATTTCGACGACCACGACGACGAGAGACGTGGCGGTGCTCGCCGATCTCGCCGCAGACATCGCCGCGGGTGCGATCAGTTATGACGTTGCGGCAACGTTTGCGCTTTCCGATGTCGCAGCCGCGTTTGACCTCCTGGAGAACGGCCACCCACAGGGCAAGGTCGTCTTGACCGTTTCATAGGTTTTTTGTTCGAGTAGAGGTTGACAGAGATTCGTATACGTGTTCTAGTAACGGTATGCGATGGAATGGTCAGCAGCTCGGCACGGTCGACGACAACGCACTCCCAGGTATGGAGCAACTGAGCGGGTTCGTGCGCTCAGTGACAACGCCCGATTTCGCCGGCATCACCTTTCATGAGGTGTTGGCTCGGTCTGCGCTCAATCGCGTACCGTCATCGTCACGGATGATGTTCGACTGGACCGTCAATCCCTATCGCGGTTGTGCACACGGGTGCGTGTATTGCTTTGCGCGCGGAACGCACGAGTATCTCGAGCTCGACGCTGGTTCCGATTTCGACAACCAGGTTGTCGTGAAGGTCAATATCGCGGAGGTGCTGCGTCGCGAGGTGTCTCACGCGAAGTGGCAACGTGCGCGGGTGCATCTTGGCACCAACACCGACCCGTATCAGCGTGCGGAGGGACGCTATGCGCTGATGCCAGGAATCATCGACGCTCTGGCCGCGAGCGGAACCCCGTTGGCGATTCTCACAAAGGGTACGCTCCTGCGCCGCGACCTGCCGTTGCTGGCGGATGCGTCCACCGAGGTTCCGGTGTCAATCGCGATGTCGATCGCGGTTTTTGATGATGCGTTGCAACACAGCATCGAGCCGGGTACGCCGACGGCTGCGGCCCGGTTGGCGACGGTTCGGGCGGCGGTCGATGCGGGGTTCCGGGTGCGCGTGTTTTTGATGCCGATCATGCCGCACCTGACCGATTCGCTGGAGAGCCTCGACGCCGCGCTTGCGCAGATTCGAGACGCGGGAGCGAGTGGCGTGACGTGGGGTGCGCTGCACCTTCGTCCCGGCGTGAAGCCATGGTTCATGCAATGGGTTGCACGGGAGCGGCCCGAGCTGGTGTCGTCTTATCTTGGGCTTTATCCGGGCACGTCTGCGGCGGCGCCGAAGGCCTACCGGCAGTGGCTCGGGCGACGGATACGGCCGCTCCTTCGGGCGCACGGGCTCAGCGCGTTTGAAGATGACGACTACGGCGTGCGACCGGGTCGTGCGGGTAGAGCTTCAGAAGACGCTGGCAGGTTTGTCGCAACGCAAGGCCAGGGCCAGGGCGATGTTTGGGGAAGCCGATCGAGCCGCGCGGCGGCCTCGTCCGGAGCGACCCCGTCTGGATTGTCTGCGGTGCGGCAGGCGGGAAGACTCGTGCCGAAGCCCGAGGGGCCAGCGATGCTGTTTTAGGCGGAGGAGCCGGACGGACTGCGAGTGGAGTTGGCGGGACGGAGTAGGCGGGGGGCGGAATTGGCGGGACTCGCTAGGCTAGCGGGCTCGCTGGGCTGGCGGGGGAACGTGCGCGGCGAGCGTGGCGGCGGTCATCATTCACCCCGGACACACCGGTGGCCCGCCCAGACGAATCTGAGCGGGCCACCGGTTATGACTGGTTACGCCGTGATTTCCTCAAGCGTTGCCGAGCGGCCAGTGATCTCGTCGATCACGTCGTCGCCAGCGCGCGCCTCATCAAAAGGTGCTTCGATCTCAGCGCGATCGAGCAGTTCGGTCATACGACGACGACGCTGACGCGGAATCAACGTGACAACACGGCCGCTGTTGCCAGCGCGACCCGTGCGACCCGAACGGTGCATGTACGTCTTGTACTCGTCAGGCGCGTCAGCCTGCACCACCAGGTCGATGTCATCGACGTGGATACCTCGTGCGGCAACATCGGTGGCGACGAGCACGTCAACGCGACCAGACGTCATCCGCTGCAGGTTGCGTGTGCGCTTGGCCTGGTTGAGGTCACCGTGCAGTGCGACGGCCGGGATTCCGGCGTCTTCGAACTGCTCAGTCAACATTTCGGCGTAAGCGCGAGTACGCGTAAAGACCAGAGTCTTACCTGCACGGTCAACGAGTGACGTCAGGATGTCGGCCTTCTCCCGGTGTTCAACGACCAGCACGCGGTGCTCAATGGTTCCGGAGTCCTGATCTTCACCAGCGACTTCGTAAACCGCGGGATTCACGAGGAATTCGTTGACAAGTGCTTCGACCTCGGCGTCCAGCGTGGCGGAGAAGAGCAGCTTCTGGCTGCCGTCCTGCGTCTTGCGGAGGATGCGCTGAACGGGCTCAAGGAACCCGAGCTCGCACATGTGGTCAGCCTCATCAAGAACGGCAAACTTCACCTCGGAGAGGTCGAGCTTGCGCTGCTCGATGAGGTCTTCGATGCGTCCTGGCGTGCCGATAATGATGTCGACACCCTTCTGCAAAGCGCCAACCTGACGACCCTGCGGGACGCCACCGTAGATCTGCGTCGTGAAAAGGCCAACGCTCCGTGCGATCGGCTGAATCGTGCGGTCAATCTGCAGAGCGAGTTCACGCGTCGGGGCCAAGATGATCGCGGACGGCTTGCGGCCAAACTCGCGCTTGATACCAGCACGCGAACGCAACAGCGCCTCGACAACAGGCGCGCCGAAGGCAATGGTCTTACCTGAACCCGTGCGGCCACGGCCAAGCGTGTCGCGGCCAGCCAGGATGTCAGGAATCGTTGCGGCCTGGATCGGGAACGGCTTAGCTGCACCCAGCTCGTTCAGCGCGTTGACGATGTTTTCGCCGAGGCCAAGCGCACCGAACGTGATGTCCGAAACGTCATCAGCCGACACGGCCTTCGCTGCGAGGCGCTCACGAACGATGTCTTCATGGTCGTCGAACGACTTCTTCGAGTCGTTCTTGTTCCAGTCGGAACGGTCGCCGCGGGGGCGCTCGTCACGGAACGACGGACGCTCGGCACGGGCCGGACGCTCATCACGGAACGACGGACGCTCGGCGCGGGCCGGGCGCTCGTCACGGAACGACGGACGCTCGGCGCGGGCCGGACGCTCATCACGGTTGAACGACGGACGCTCGGCACGGGCCGGACGGTCGTCACGGTTGTAGGACGGACGCTCATCGCGGCCACGGGCCGGACGCTCGTCACGGTTGTAGCGAGGGCGCTCGCCGCCATTGAACGACGGACGCTCGGAGCGATCAAAACGGCGCTCGCCGTCGCGCGGTGCACGGTCGTCACGGTTGAACGATGCGCGGTTGTCGCGGTTGTACGCAGGACGGTCGTCGCGGTTGAAGCGACGCTCGCCATCGCGTGCGCCACGGTCGTCGCGGAACGCCGGGCGGTCCTTACGGTCGGTGCGGTTGTGCGCCGGGCGGTCGTCACGGTTGAAGCGACGCTCACCATCACGTGCGCCACGGTCGTCGGTCTGGAAGCGCGAGCGCGGGCCGTCGCGGAATACCGGACGCTCACGGTCGGTGCGGGGACGCTCGCCATCACGCGCCGGACGGGTCGAGCGGCCGAAATCACGGTCGCCACGGTCCTGACGGGGGCGGTCATCACGGTTGTAACGGTCGCCGCGGTCATCACGGTTGTAGCGCGGGCGCTCATTGCGGTCAGCGCCGTTGAAGCGCTCATTGCGGTCGCCGCGGGGGCTACCAGCGAAACGCTCGTTGCGGTTGCCGCGATCATCGTTGCGGTCGCGCAGGTCGCCCCGCTCGTTGCGGTCGAAACGTGACGAGGTGTCGCGCGACGGGCGACCGGCAGCGTTGTCTTGAATGCCGCGGGCGTGGTCGCGGCCAGCGCGGTCCGCAGCCGACCAACGGGACTTCTGGGGAGCCTCTGCCTCGGTCGGAGCCTGGTAGCCGCGGTGCGAGCGGCCGATGCCCTGCTTCGTGGCCTTCTTGCGCTCCGAGTAGCGGGGGTCGTAGTTCTTGGGCGCGCGTGAGCCGCCCGATTTGTGGTTCTTCGGCATGAAGTGAATTAGTCCTTGAGTTGTCGCACGAAAACAGCGCTCGCGCATAGGCGAGCAACCCGGACTAACGTCGGCCGGGGCCATTCCTGTGATGTTCCGCGCACCGATCGGTGCACATCATCGGCCCCTGAGGCTCACAATAAAGACTTCCCGCAGACGCGGTTGCCTCAATGCCGACACTCCAGCTTAATGGATGCGTCTGAGAATGCACCGTGTGCACTCGCAGCGCTCGAGCCTCGCACCACCAGCCGATGGTTCCGGAACCGTCACTCGCGTCGCGCGCACAGGTTCCGTTGCCACCATTACCGCCGCGAGCGCCCCGCCAGAATGTAGCGGAGCGTCAACCCGATGAGGGCGATGACGGCTGCGGCGACCAGGGGGCTGAGCGCGAGCTCGGGAATAGCGAGGTAACTACGGAGCACTCCGAGCGCGTATTCCGGGGCGTCCTGCCAGAATTTGAGCACGACGCGCGAGCCCAGCACCGAGCTCGCTGCGGTGATCGCTGCGGGTGTCAGCCACAGGAGCAGGAGCGCACCGAGCGTGGCAATGATGCGGCCTGCGGTGTGCACGCCGACGAGGATGATCGCCACGCCGATACCCGCGGGTGCGGCCCACGTCGTGATCATGGCGAGCGTGGTGTGGTCGGCGTATGGCGCGAAAGAATAGGCCAGTTGCCGTACCCAATCGCCGATGAAGAGGGCAAAGAGGGCCGTACCGATCAGCCATCCGGGAGATGCCCAGCGCCCCGCGAATCCGGTGCGCGTGCCGGAACCAAAGCCCCCGCTGCAGAGCACGCACGCGAGGAAGGCGACGGTAAGAGCAAGCGCAAGCATAGCGATGATGACAGCGAAATACAGTTGTGATTCGCCGTCACCGCGAAGCCCTAACAGTGTGACGAGTGCCGATTGGGCCAAGGCAAGCGCCTGTAATCCGCTGACGCCAAACACGACCCACCAGCGGTGTACCCGCAGTGCCGGTATGAATCCCGTGATCAGGCCAGCAAGACCTGCTCCGACGATGAAGTATGTTGCGACGGCCGGCACGTAATACTGGCTGAACGGTACGAGCGCGAATGGCATGTCGACCGTGATGGTGCCCCACAGGTTTTGCAGGGGCAGTCGGGCGCCGGTCATCCACCAGGGGAGCAATCCGACGCCGGCGCTGATAATGCCAAGCGCAACCGCGCCGATCCGGCCCTTCGTTGTGGCTCGCATGCGGTCAGCCTAGGGGCGTTTTGCTCTGGGCCGGTTTACCGCGCAGGGGTTTGTAACCTTTCCGACATCTGGACAGTGTGAAATGGAGACATGGCACATGCTGATCCGATTACCGTCGCGATCGAGCGCCAGATCGATCCCACCCGCACGATCGAGGCAACAAGTTGGATGCAAGCAGGCGTTGACCTGGCTGCTGGATTCGACGGGTTCTTAGGTTCGGGCTGGGTTCGCGCTGGCGCCGAGAGCGAGCTCTGGTACATGCTCTACCGCTTCACCGACCTCACCACCCTGGAGGCGTGGGAACAGTCGTCCCAACGCAACTGGTGGCTGGATTCCGGCCGCGCGTTCGCGAAGGAAGTGCGCACCGAACGCCGCACCGGCATTGAAGGCTGGTTTGATGCGCCCCTCGGCATCACCGTGAATGACCCGGCAACCGGACCTATCGCCCAGATCATTCCGCCCGCCCCACCACGGTGGAAGCAGGCGATCAGCATTTGGCTCGGGTTCTTCCCCGTGAACCTGTTGTTCTCCTGGGCCGTTGGTTTCGTGCCGGGATTCGAACTCCTCCCCATGCCCGTGCGCGTGCTGATCTCGACGCTCGTGTTGACGCCGATCATGGCGTACTGGGTATTGCCGTGGGTGACCCGCATGCTGCGCCCCTGGTTGCATCGCGGCTAGCGCGCTGCGGCCTACGATAAGACGGTGAGTTTTGATCCCACCGGTCGCCAAATTTTCCTGCGCGCTACGCACGATGGCCGCGACGTCACCGCCCAGATCTCCCAGGTGGGTGCCGCGCTCCGTCACCTCACTGTCGACGGCGTCGACGTGGTTCCGTCGTTCCCCGCAGGTATTGCGGCACCGGGCGCTTCCGGCGTTGTTTTGGTTCCGTGGCCCAATCGGGTGCGCGGCGGAGTGTGGTCGGCGAATGACGTGACGCGCCAGCTCGCGATCTCCGAACCCGCCCTCAATAACGCAAGTCACGGGCTCTTGCGCTTCACGGCGTACGACATCTCGGAGGGGCCGGAGTCGGTCACGCTTCGTGCCGACGTGTTTCCGCAGACCGGGTATCCGTTTCACCTGCAGACCTCGGTGACGTATGCCCTGGTTGACCACGGGATCGTCGTGACGCATGCGATTCGCAACGTGGGAACGAGCCCAGCGCCGGTCGCGCTCGGCACGCACCCGTATCTCACGGTCGGCGATGCGCAGGCGAGTGAGATCACGGTGACGTCGAGCGGAACCACGTACTTCGTTGTTGATGACCACCTGGTTCCGGTTGGATCGGCTGCCGTCACCGCGGAGAACGATGTGCGGGCAGGGCGCGTGCTGGCTGATCTGCAATTGGATACCGCGTACACCGGGCTCGCTCGCGATGACTCGGGTCGCGCCGCTCACACCCTGCGTGATGCCACCGGGCGCACGGTGACGCTGTGGCAGGACGCGAACTTCGGTTACGTTCAGCTGTATACCGCGCGGCCATACGCGGATCGGGATGTCGCGATCGCGGTAGAACCGATGACGGCGCCCGCGAATGCCTTTAACACTGGTGAGGGCGTGCGCTGGCTTGCGCCGGATGAAGACTGGCAAGCGCAGTGGGGGATCACGTACGCGGCTGAATGAGATTCGGCTTACTCGCCACCCATGGACGCTGCCCATTCGGCGACTCGACGGGTGCTCTCCTCCTCTGACAGGTCTTCGACACGGCTCATGACCGACCAGCGCACACCGAACGGATCGCGGATACTGGCAAACCGGTCACCCGAGACGAAGTTGCTCGGGGCCTCGCGTACCTCGGCGCCTGCCGCAGTCGCACGGGCAACGACGTCATCGACATCGGGCACGAAAATTCCCATCGAGTAGCAGTCGTCATCGCCTGCGGGTGACGGAACCAGGTGATATTCCGGGCTCGGCTCACCGATCTGGAGGTGGCCATCGTCAAACGCCAATTCGGCGTGCACCACGACGCCGCCGAACTCGGTGGAGTCAACAACACGGGCGCCGAAGATGTCTCGATAGAAGGCGATCGCCTCGCGCGCTCCTCTAATCGCAAGGAATGGCGTGAGCGTACTGGATCCGTGCGGTCGGCCGTTCGTGGTGTGAGCGCCGGTGACGCCGATTCGGGGAGTGTTGTCGTTCTCTTGAGTGGTCATGTCGTCACGCTACCCACAAGTTTCGGGCTGACGCTTGAAGAATTACGCCAACCTCGGGGGTTCGGGGCGCGCGCTTCGGGCGCGCGCTCGGGTGCGTTCGCTCGGGGACTCGGGCTCGAGCGGTTACGGCTCTGTAGTTCGTCGCATGACGGACGTACCGTGCGCACGGGGCGTGCCATAATCTTTCTGCATGATCGATTCGTCGCGCGGGGTCCTGTTTCCCTCGCGGCTGCCGTCGTTTCATCGGTTGCCGCCACCTGCCGGCGTTGCGCATTTGGTGATGTGGTTCTGGATTCCGGAGTGGAACCTTCCGCCCGGCGTCACGTCACGGCAAGACATCGTGGCGTATCCCGCGCTCAATCCTGTAATCGAACCGCACCAGGTGACGCTCTCCGGCGCGACAACGCGAGCAACCCATCGAGAGCTCAGTGGCACGGGGTGGGCGGTCGGCGCGCTCTTGCGTCCCGCTGCGGTGGCCGCGCTCGTGGAGTCACCGTCGGCGCTTGTCGATGGCATTCGCACCATCCAGGCCCCTGACCTGCACCATGCTGTGACGGAAGCAATGGTTCCGTCTGCTGTGCAGGTTCCGGAACCACGTGCCGCGTCGACGGCGGAGGACGCCGACGGGTCTGCGCGCCGTACGGCAGCGGTGACGGCTTTTGCCGCGTGGTTGGCAGCGTCGAATGTGTCGGCGGCGGATCTGCACGCGAATGCACTCAGTGAGGTGTTCCTGGGTGAGGAGCCTGCGCGGACTCTTGCGGAGGCGGCCTCCCGGTTGGCTGTTTCAGAGCGGACACTGCAGCGCATGGCACACCGCTACGTCGGCGTCACCCCGGCGGCAATGATTCGTCGACGGCGGCTACAGGAAGCGGCGGAACGCGTGCGGGAAGACCCCGATGCCGACCTTGCGACGCTGGCTTCGGAGCTGGGATATGCCGACCACGCTCACCTGACGCGTGATTTTCGCGTCGTGTTGGGCATGGCCCCGACAACGTATCGTGCGGGCACACAGGGGCAATGATTGGGTGCGCGATCGCGTCTGGGTGAGGCGAGTTAGGCTCCCTGGGCTCCGTCCGCGCGACCCACATTCAGCCGAATCGCTCGATATATCAGGCCGACGAGGATGACGACGGCGCCGATGAGGATGCCGCCGGCGGGCAACGTCACGACGAGTACGAGGCAGCCGATGGCGCCAATGACCTGCAGCGCGTGCGGGTAGCGGCGGGCCTCACCCCGCTGTCGGAGGGCGGCGAGGTTCGCGATGAGGTAGTAGATGAGCACGCCAAACGAGGAGAATGCGATGGCTCCGCGGAGGTCTGCGATGAGAATGATCGCGATCACGACGGCGCCAATCAGGAGTTCTGCACGACGCGGCACACTCCAGCGGGCATCAACAACAGCGAGGAATCGCGGCAGGTCTGATTCTCGCGCCATGGCCAGCGTCGTGCGACCGATGCCGGTGAGGAGGGCAAGGAGCGCCCCGAGCGAGGCTGTTGCCGCGGCGACCCTGACGATGGGGCTTGCCGCCGACCAGCCGGCCGCGGTGAGGACGTCAGCGAGCGGGGCGGTGCTCGTCGTGGCATCTGCTCCCAGCGTGAGCGTCACCGCGAGCCCAACGAGTGCGTAGACGACGACGGCACCGCACAACGCGATGATGATAGCGCGCGGAATCGTGCGGCGAGGGTCAATGACTTCTTCGCCCATCGTCGCGATGCGGGCGTACCCGGCAAAGGCAAAGAAGAGGAGCGCGGCACCCTGCAAAACACCCCATGGCGTCGGATCGGTAAGGGGTTCGACGACCAGAGCATTCGACGATGCTGCTGTTTCATACGGGTACCAGCGGAATTGTTCCGCTGTCAGCCTCGTGGTCACGGCGGTGGCGCCGGCAGCGACGACGACCGCGAGTCCGACCAGGCTGACGACAACGAGGACGCGTGTCAGCATCGCGGTGCGGGTGACGCCGAAGCAGTTGACGACGACGAGGGCCGCGACGGCGAGAGCGGCGACCGGAACCTCGAAGCCGGTGGGGGCGGCATAGGCGGCGAAGGTCATGGCCATTGCTGCACAGCTGGCCACTTTTCCGATGAGGAAGCACCAGCCGGCGACGAAACCCGACCATGGACCGATTTCGGCTCGCGCATAGGCATAGGTTCCACCCGATACCGGATACGCCGCCGCCAACTGCGCTGATGCGGTGGCGTTGCAGAACGCGACCACCGCGGCGATCGCCAGAGCCGCAAGGATGGCGTTACCGGAGACCGACAGCGCCGGCCCCCACACCGCGAACACGCCAGCACCAATCATGGAGCCCATCCCGACGGCAACCGCGTCAGACAGGGTGAGTTGGCGCTTCAATGGCACGAGAACATCGTGGCACAGCGGGGTTAACGAGCGGTGACCAGATCGCAGGTCAGGGAATGTGCGGAGGCGGCTCGTCCCCTGGGGGCCGGTCACCAGCGGAATTTCCGTCACCGCTGGCCGCTCCCTCCGACGGATAGAACCGCAGCACCGGCGTCGGGGTATCGATGTAGGTGTTTCCGTTGGGGCTCGTCCAGCGCAACACGCCGTGCTGCTCATGCACGACCTGCCAGTGGGCAGCGTGCTTCATCGTGTGGTGCCCCTTGCACAGCAGCGCGAGGTTATCGAGATGGGTCTTGCCGCCATCCGCGGCAGCCAAGCCGTGGTCAGCTTCGCACCGATGGGCCGGCTGACGACAACCGGGAAAGCGACAGTGTTCGTCACGGACCCGCAATCGTCGCCGCAAATCTTCACCGGGTCGATACCGATCAACAGCCAGCACCGCTCCTGAAATCGGATGCGTCATGACCCGATCCCACCCCGGTTCATTACCGGCGAGAGTGCGTGCCGTGTCAGCATCCATCGGGCCAACACCGATCAGCTCAGCGCCTGTGCCAGCCCCTCCCGCCAGTGTCGTGACCGGAACCGAGACCTGCACGTTCGCGCGAATCGCCCTCAGCCCATCGCCGTGCGCGAGCGGCGCCCCGGAGAGCGCGATGTCGGCGAAGACGTCAGCGCGAATTTCATCACGGCAACGCTCATCATCGGGGTCAGCCTTTTCGACAGCGACCGCGATCGACGTGAGCCGGTCATGAATGCCATGAGCAAGAACCGCGGGCAGGAGGGCCACGAGTTCGGCCATGCCATCTCCGACATCACGAACGGTCACCGCCCGGCGCTTGCGAGCCGTCTGATGCCGCTCAGCAATGCTGCGCGCATGAATCTGATTGGCCACGCTCGGCAGTACCGCGGCCAACCGGGGCGGTGTCGTGATCAACGCACGCTCCAGCGCCGCAACCTCATAATCGGCCCGCATATCAACAGGCAGACCGTCACTCGCCTTCACAATTTCCTGCACATGGCGCACGGTGATGGCGCCCGTCCGGAGCGCCTCAAACGTCTGCGGAAATCCGACATAGACGTCATACGCATCAGACATTCGACGTTGCACGGCGCGATCGCTGAGCCGCAGGGCGGCTGCGATCTCGGCACATGCCGACCGAATCATCATGTCGCGCTCGGCGATAGGCTCGGCCGTCTGCTTTGACAGCGCATCCACATGCTCAAAAACTGCCGCGTACAGTGCGGTCTCCATCGCATCGAGCCCTGCTCGTGCCCGCTGAATCTCTCGCAGAGAGCTCAGCGCAAACGCGAAACCGCCAGGCATCTCATCGGTGGCGGCAACTTCACTCGACACCGCCGGCGCCTCCGCCGGAAGCGCTGACATCGCACCACCATCGCTTGTCGCCTCGCTGGGCGGCAGGTCTGGAGCGGAACCCGCGATGGGCTCATCCGGTGGCTGTTCGATCGTCATGTCTCCATGATTTCACGATTAGTAGAATATATCTACGATCATGAGGGGGATCTCATCGAAAACTTGTTCGAGAGAGCAGAATCGGACGGCCCCCGGCGGTCTCCGGTGCGCCGTCCGTTCCCTCCTGCCTACGCGCGCAGCGACCGACGCGTCGGAGGCGGAGTCACGACCCCGTCCACGGACCCACCCGCACCAGCACCAGCACCAGCACCGGCACCAGCACCAGCACCGTCACCGGCAACCACGCCGTCCCCAGCAACAACCGGAATGCTCCCCGTCCGGCGCGGCCCCGCGGGTCCATCATCCGGCCCAGCATCAGAGCCAGCACCAGAACCAGACCCGCCAGCACGACGCGTAGCACGACGCTCCTTCGCCCCTTCAACCAGGTTGTAGAGCGTCGGCAATACGATCAGCGTCAGCACGGTCGACGATACGAGTCCACCGATCACGACGATCGCAAGCGGCTGGCTAATGAAGCCGCCGTGCCCTGTGATGCCAAGCGCCATCGGAACCAGCGCGAAGATCGTCGCCAGCGCCGTCATCAAAATCGGACGCAAACGCATCGACGATCCGGCGATCGTGGCGTCATATGTCGACAGTCCGCGGTTGCGGTACTGGTTCACCAGGTCAACGAGCACAATCGCGTTGGTGACGACAATACCGATGAGCATCAGCACACCGATGAGCGACGGAACGCCGAGCGGAACCTGCGAAACGATCTGCAACAGGATGGCACCTGTTGCCGCAAACGGAACCGAGATCAGCAGCAGCAACGGCTGACGAAGCGACTTAAACGTCGCCACCATCACCACGTAAACGATCAAGATGGCGGCCAGCATCGCGAGCCCCAACTGGGTGAACGCGTCGTTCTGTTGCGTAATCACACCGCCAAGCCCGGCGCTCGCGCCCTTCGGCAACTTCACCTCGTCCAGTGCGCCACGAACCGCGGTGCTGGCCGTCGATAGGTCATCACCGAGCGGGGTCACTGACACCGTTGCAGTACGCTGCCCGTTTTGTGTCGTAATCGACGAGGGCCCATCGGTCTGCTCGACGGTTGCAATATCGCCAAGACGCGTCATTCCGAGCGCTGACGGAATCCGCATATCCGCGAGTTCCACAATCGTGGCAGGCGGGTCAGCCGACGCGATAACCACCGTCACCGACGCGTCGTCAATCTCAATGGTTCCGGCCGGCTTCGGCTGCATCGCAGCATTCACCATGCCGCCGACAACCACCTCACTGAGCCCAACGGCTGCCGCCTTTTCGCGGTCGACCTGCACGGCGATGTACGGCTGGGCGGCGGCAAGGTTGCTCGTCACCTGCTCGACACCGTCGAGGCCGGTCATCTTGTCCTGCACCGCGGCTGTTGCCTTCTCCAGCGTCGCGGAATCCGGTGCCGTGACCTCAATCGCGATATCACTTGAACCCAGCGATGCGGCAGCGGCAATCGTCACTTCGCCGACATCCGACAGCTCAGCAACACCCGACTGAATATCTGCGCGCACCTTCTCCACGTCTGCATCATCCGTCAGCGTGATCGAGAACGTTGCTCCGGCGGCGCCACCAGTGAAGGCATCGGTAAGAGCGGAACCACTCGAGCCGACCGAGGCCAGCACCGTATCGACGCCTGGCACGTCGCGCAGTACCTTCTCAACACGTGCGGCAGCGGCATCCTTCACCGCGAGGCTCGATGCGGCAGGCATTTCCTGCTGCACCGTCATGGTGTTCTGCCCCGAGTCGCCGAGGAAGTTCGTCTTCATGAACTGCGCGGAGAACAACGTGCCACCGAGAACCAGCAGCGACACAATGAGCGTCACGGCCGAGTGCTTCACCGTCCACGTCAAGATCGGCAGGTAGGCCTTTTGCAGCTTCGAAGGCGGAGCGTCAGGGTGCTCGGGGTCGATGGGGTTGCCATCAGCATCGCGCAGCTCCTTACCCGGCTTCATGAACCAGTAGGCGAGCACCGGAACAATCGTGAGCGCGACCAGCAGACTCGACAGCATCGCAATGGTCACGGTCATCGCGAACGGGCGGAACAACTCACCGGTCATGTCACCCACAAGGGCAATCGGCAAGAACACCGCAACAGTGGTGATCGTTGACGCCGTAATGGCACCGGCCACCTCACGTACCGCAAGAATGATCGATGCCATCTTGTCGGCGCCGCCAACGTAGTGGCGCTTGATGTTCTCAATGACCACGATGGAGTCGTCAACGACGCGACCGATCGCCATCGTGAGTGCACCCAGCGTCAAGATGTTGAGCGAGTACTCCATCGCCTGCAGGCCCAAAAGCGTAATGAGCACGCTGGTCGGGATGGAAATCGCCGTCACGATCGTCGCACGGAAAGACAACAGGAAGATCAGGATGACGATCACGGCAAATCCAAGACCGAGCAGACCTTCCTGAGCCAGTGCTTCGATCGACTGCTGAATGTACGGAGCCTGGTCAAAGATCACCGTGATCTTGCCGCCATCAAGCTGAGACTCGAGCTCAGGCAGCAACGAGGTGATGGCCTTGGACACCTCGACCGTGTTTGCGGTTCCGAGCTTGGTGATCGAAATCGTGAGCGCGTCCTCGCCGTTGACACGCGATATCGAGGTGGCGTCCGCGGCGGTGAGCGCCACCGTCGCCACATCGGCAATCGTCTTCGGGCCGGCAGCCATTTGGTCGGCGTTCGTGGCGACCAGCGGCAGCGCCGCGACATCCTCCACCGACTGCACCTTGGTTCCGGTCTGGACGGTCAATGTCGTGTCACCCTCGGTGATCGCACCGCCGGGGAAGAGCACGCCGTTTTGATCAAGAGCGTCCGTGATGGCCTGCTGCGTGAATCCTGCGGCAGCCAGCTTTGCCTGGTCAGGCGTGATGACCACACGATTCGTCGTGGCACCAAGAATGGCGGCCTGGTTGACGCCATCAATCTTCTCGAGCTCCGGAACCACAATGTTCTCGAGTCGGGTCTGGATCGTCTGCGCGTCGCCACCAGACACGGCAAGCTGCACGGCTGGCAGGTCATCGATCGACAGCAGAAGCACCTGCGGGTCGGCAGAATCCGGAAGCTGGGATGAGATGCGGTTGATCGCCTGCGTCATCTTCTGCTCAGCGGTGGACAGGTTGGTGCCATACGCAAACGACGCCTGCACGACGCTCGCGTTGGTAGTGCTTGTCGCGCTCGTCGTCTCCAGCCCAGGAACGGCCTGAATTGCCGTCTCAATGGGCGTCGACACATCGGTATTCACGACCTCAGGCGATGCACCAGGGTACGTCGTAATGACCATGAGCGCCGGAAACTCAATTGACGGAATGAGCTCCTGCTTGAGATTAACGAGGGCCATGGAACCAAAAATTGCCGCAACGATGGTGATGAGGGCAATGAGAGCGCGGTTTTTCAGGCTCAGAACAGCGAGTTTAAACACGAGACGCCTAGCGATAGAGGTGACGAACTAGTCAATGCCCAGTATTCCACGTGCCATCAGGCCGTGGCTGGGAGCGCTCTCCGCACTAAAGCCCCGCGATCCACGTGCCGCAGGCAACTCCACCGAGTGATGCGAGAACACAGGCGACGAATGTGACGACGATGTTCATCGCCGCGAGCCGTCGCGCACCGGAACGAGCGAGGGTCACCGATGCAACGGTGACCGTTGAGAACGTGGTGTAACCGCCAAGCAGACCCGCGCCGATCGCAACCCCAAGAGGTGCGGAACCAATCAGCGGCGACAGCACGCCAAGCAGGAATGAGCCTGACACGTTCACGACCCATACTCCCCATGGAAATCGCGACCGGGTGCGCCGCGAGATCGTGACGTCAATGATCCAACGCAGCGACGCGCCAATTCCTCCTGCGAGGCTCGCCACAACGAGGGTGACGATGTTCATTCCGACTTCACCCATCTGACGACCGCCGCCAGCGGGTGCGGATGCCACCGACTCCGAAGCCGAGGGCCGCGGCTGCGACACCAGCAATGGCAACGATGCACGCCATAAGCAACCCGGCAAGATCTGTCGCGCTCAGCGCCAGGGCCGAATACGTAGTAAAGCCGCCGAGCGCACCCGTGCCAAGCAACAGGTGCGCACGGCGGTGGCGGGCGCTGGGCGACCGCGTCAACACGGCCGTGACGATTCCGAGCAGAAAAGCACCAGCGAGATTGACAGTCACCAATCCAGCAGCGTCTCCGACAAGGAGCATCACGATCAGTCGCGCGGCGGTCCCCAGCGTGCCGCCGAGAAACACCAACCCCATGTCGCGCGCGCGGCTACGGGGCGCTGACGAGGTCATGCCCCTACGCTAGCGCGCGAACGCGATCCGCCTCAGGAATGTGCAGGAACGACGTAGGCGAGGCGCTCCAACACGGCACGGAACTGTTCCGGACGAATCTTGATCTCACCCTTGGCAATGCGAACATCACGCATCACTTCATCACCAAGAATGACCGACAAGCCGACGATGAGACGGGCCTCAGCGGCGTGGTCACGATTCGGAAGCGACGCAAGCTCAGGGTGCTCATCGAGCCATTCCACCAAGACCTCTTCAAGGCGTTCGCGGCTGGTCGGGCTTGCCCACGATACCCGTGTCGTCGTGCCGGGCTCACGTAGGAAAAGCTGCAGCCGGCGCTTCGTGATCGGGTCTTTTTCGTCACCGCGAACAGCGTCAATCACAATCTCCGATGCGGAGACGATCAGATCAGAACCGTTCTTCTCCAGAATTGCGCTCGTACGTTCGCGGTCGTACTCAAGCGGACGACCAAAGATCGCCTCTTCACGAGATGTGTAGTAGTTGAAGAACGTGCTGCGCGACACCATGGCAATGTCACACACCCGGTCAACGGTGACCGCATCAATCCCCTCATTGAATGCGATATCAACAGCGGCGCCCTCAATCGCCTGCTCGGTGGCGCGCTTCTTTCGTTCGCGAAGTCCAACCATTTTCTGCCCCCTTTACTGCTGATGGCTCTTGCCGCCTCTAACACACCAAGGTTACGTCACAATGTTGGCTCGCATCCAAAATCTCCGTATTCTGGCGACTTCCACTCCGTAGTTCTGTGCGTCGAGTTCAGAGAAGTCCGGCCCGCACCGCGATAACGGCGAGATCGACGCGCGTTCGCGCACCAACTTTGGTGCGTACAGCTGACAGCGTGGACTTCACGGTGCTTTCCGCGACGAGAAGCTGACGCGCAATCTCCGCGTCCGACGCCCCGTGGGCAACGGCAACCGCCATTTCGCGTTCACGTGGGGCAAGCAGAGTCACCAGCGCCTGCGCGTCACGGCGACCAGCCGCCTGCGAATCCTCCCGCACCCACGCAACCAGATGGCTGGCAGACCGCGGCGACATCGGCGTATCTCCGCGCGCAACGCTTCGCACGGCCTGCACGATGCTGCTCGGATCATCGGCCTTAAGTAAGAAACCCGCCGCACCCGCCTCAATGGCTCGCAAGACGGTTCCGTTGTCGTCCATCGCGGTCATCATGAGGAACACCGGACCACTGTCACGGAGAGTTTGCACGACGACGATTCCGTCCATCCCAGGCATCCGCACATCGCACAGCACCACATCGGGCCGGAGCGTGCGCACCGATTCCGCAACCTCGGCACCCCCTGTGCACGTGCCGACAACAGCGAGATCGTTTGCGGTTGCCAGCAGCATGCCCATGCCGGACAGCACAAAAGGATCATCGTCGACGATGAGAACGCGGATCGGGTCAGTCACCGTTCGATGATATCGACGGCTATCGAGGTTGCCATGGCATCCAAACGGAGACCCGGAACGTGCCCTCCTGCGTTTCGCCTGCCTGAAAAGACCCCGCCATCGCGGCCACACGTTCGTGCATGCCCACCAGCCCGTTGCCGCCACCGACCGAAGACGGGCGGGCCCCAACGGGCACCTCATTGGTGATTGATGCGCTCACCCCGGTTTGTGGGCCGCCGCGCACATCAACGCGGATCGCGACGTCACCAGCATGACGACGAGCGTTAGAAATCGACTCCTGCAGAATGCGATACAGCGCGTGCGAGACCTTCTCATCACACGACGCGGGATCGGTAACCATGATCTGAGCGCGCACATCGGCACCATCACTGCTCACCCGGTCGATGAGCAGGCTCAGATCGCTGAGCCCCGTGCCGCGGCGAGCTGCGGTCGGGTTCTTCAGCACATCGACCACGGCGCGCAGCTCATCAAGCGAGCCCTGCGCTGCTTCTCGCACGCGACGGGCTGCCGCGAGCGCATCGCTGCCTGACTGCGAGGCAGCCAGCTCAAAAGCGCCCGCGTGCAGCGACACCGCGCTGAGCCGCGCGGCGAGCGTGTCATGAAGTTCGCGCGCGATCTCCTGCCGCTCATGCTCGCGCGCCATCTCCTCATGCATCACGGCGACGTTGCGCGTCGCCGTGATGGTTCCGGCCCGCGCTTCGTCACGCTCCTGACGGTACTGCCGCAAGAAACCGGTGCCGGCAAAGGGGGCGGTCAGCAGCGCGGCGAGGAGCGGAATAAAGGGAATCAGGCTGAGACGTGCGGTGGAACCGACGGCAGCGCCGTCGACGAAGCTCGCCAACAGGGAGGAGGTGGAGAACACGTCCCACAGCAACGAGACAACGGTGACGACGTAGCCACCGACAATCAGGAGCCAGCGTGTGCGCCCGGTTGTCACAGCGACGGCACCCGCGATTGCGGTCAGCGCTACGAAGGGAGTCGTAGGAAAGACGAGCGAAGCCCCAATCGCTATCGCAGCGATCAGCACAGGCCAGCGTTGGCGCCACCACAGCAACGCCACAACGGCAAGCATCGGAAAGGCCGAGGCGTAGCCGAACGGCGCGAAAGCGTCGGCAGCGCTGCTCCCGTTCGTCGCGTATTTGCCGGCCACCGACATGACGGCCATGGCACAGAGGATCAGCACCAGAACCTCGCGCGACACCCGGTACCACGAGCGCGACGGCTCCGGAAGTGCCTGCGGATCTGGAAAGGTCATGCCTCGATCGTATGGCGCGGCACTGACACCGCTTCACCACCTTTCGTCTGCGATTGACCCCATCTTTCGTCTATCGAACTCTGTGCGTTCGGTCGTGGTGGCAGGTGCCGCGATGTCGATGTGATGGATTCAGCACCTCGGGCCCTGGCCCTCAAACAAAGGAATCTCATGATGCGTCGACTCACCCTCACTGCCGCCACCTCCGCCGCACTGCTGGCGCTCGTCCTGACCGGATGCTCGTCAACGTCCGCCGGCTCCAACACCGGAGCGGTCGACCCCGGCGAGTCCAGCACCGGTGAAAGCACGCCAGCGGAAGCTCCAGCGGAAGCACCGGCAGAGCCCGCGGTTCCGGGCCTGAACATCCCTGTCACGCTCGGCTCCTTCGAATTCACTGTCACCGGTTCCGCTGATCTCGGCCCCAGCATCGGTAGCTCGCCTCTCTCGCACGATGCACAGGGCACGTTCTTGCAGGTCGACCTGGCGGTGAAGAACATCGGAACCAAGTCGGAGACGTTCTTCGATAGCTACGTTACGTTGATCGACAACGAGGGTAAGCAGTACGACGCCGACTCGATGGCGCCGATCTACCTTGACTCCGACGTTTCGTGGGCGCTGGGAGTGAATCCAGGCAACACGATGGCTGGGCCGGTTGTCTTTGATGTTCCGGCCGGCACGGTCGCTGAATTCCTCATGGTGAAGGACAACATGTTCACCGACGAGGGAGAACTCATCGCGCTCAAGTAAGCGATGAGTGAGTCCCGTCTGTGCGCGCGTGGGGGCGCGCACAGACGGGGCTTGTTCTCTGACCCGGAACCTAGGCAGCGGGAGTCTGGTGGATCGCCGTCTCGAAGTTGCGGCCGTTCAGGTCGAGGTAGAGGTGTCCTTCTGTCACGGAGACCGTCATGGTGTTGCGTCGCTCAAGGGCGCCCACGGCATCGTCGATGAATCCGTTGTCGAAACTATGGATCGTGATCTTGTCTGCCTGGTGAATCGTCTTACCCGACCACGCTGTGACAACTTTTGCCGGATCCCGGTGGGTATACAGCGTCGTGCGCTCGGCAAGCTTGCTACCGAAGTGCAGGCGAGAAGCGTCAGGAGCGCCCACCTCGATCCACGCGAGCACACGCCCGGTGAGATCCTTCACCAAAATGGCGGGCTCATCGACCGACGCAATACCCGATGTGAAGTCGATGCCCTCTTCATATTCAAGGCAGTACGCGAGCACACGCGTCAGCATGTAGGCGCCCGTCTCGGAGGGGTGCTGCGCGACGCGCAACGTGAGCTCTTCGTAGACCGACCGGTCAAGGTCGGCGAGGTTCACCGTGAAGTTATAGATCGTCGCACCAGCAGCCATAGCTCTCGAGCTTACTGCCGGTGCGACGATCAACAGCCGCTACTGCTGGGGGATGACGCGAATGGTTCCGGTCACCGACTGCTCGTTCTCCCAGCAGCTGATGCCGTTGACCTCGGGCATCCTGTCCCGCGTAAAGACCGGATCCTTGCCTGCTCGGCGTTGCGCCGAGTAGTCCTTCAGGAGACGGAAAACGATGGGCGATAGCAACGCGATCGCGGTCAGGTTCACCAGCGCCATCAGCCCCATGATGCCGTCGGCCGTGTTCCAGATCAGGTCGGAGGAAGCAACCGAGCCGACCAAAATCGCGATGACAGCGAGCAACCGGTAGACGGTCAGCACCGTGCGGTTTGACGAAATGAACTCGATGTTGGATTCGCCGTAGTAGTAGTTGCCAAGGATGGAGCTGAACGCCAGCAGGAAGACAATGACGGTGAGCGCGATGTTCGCCCACGAGCCCAGTGTCGACGTGAGGGCATTCTGGGTGAGCGAGATTCCGACAACGGCGTCAGACAGATCCGGGGTGGCGACCAGAATGATGAACGCGGTGATCGAGCACACCAGGAAGGTGTCGAAGTACACGCCCAGTGTCTGCACGAGACCCTGCTTAACCGGGTGCGTGACCGCCGCGGAAGCACCCGCGTTCGGCGCTGAACCGAGACCGGCCTCGTTGGAGAACATGCCGCGCTTGACGCCCGTCATGATGATGTAGCCCAGCGCTCCGGCAGCGACTTCACCGAACCCGAACGCCTCGGTGAAAATTGAGGCGAACACCTCAGGGATGCGGTCAATGTGCATTCCCACCACGACGAGGCCGAGAAACAGGTATCCGAGGGCCATCAGCGGAACCACGGCTTGCGTGACCGAGGCAATGCGGCGGACACCGCCGAAAACGACGAGCGCCGTCAAAATGGCAAGCGCAATACCGACAACCCACGGCATCCAATCGCCACCACCGGCCGTTGTCGAAAACGCGTCGGTGATGGTGTTGGCCTGCAGCGAGCTGAACGCGAAGGGGAAACAGACAATCAGGATGATGGCAAACAGAATGCCCATCCAGCGCTTACCCAAGCCGTACTGCATGTAGTAAGCGGGGCCGCCACGGAAGCCGTCCTTATCGCGAATCTTGAAGGTCTGGCCGAGCGTCGACTCGATGAAGCTGGAGGCACCACCGATGAAGGCCATCGTCCACATCCAGAACACCGCGCCAGGACCCGCAAGCGCAATCGCCGTGCCGACACCCGCAATGTTTCCAACGCCGACGCGTGATGCGGCCGAAATTGTGAAGGCCTGAAAGGCCGAGACCGACTGCTTCTTACCGTGCTCATCGAGGGGTGTCTTGTCGGTCAGTGTGCGGAACATGTCGGGGATCATGCGGAATTGCACAATGCCGGAGCGTGCGGTGAAGTACAGGCCCAACATCAAGAGAACCGGAAGCACGATCCAGGTCCACAGGGTGTCACCGGCGGTCAGCACGAAGTCATTGAGCGCATCCATTCCTCCAGTATCGTCGCGATCAGCCATTTTCCGCGGGGACTTGCGCTCGCGTAGCCATTCCCACCTGTGAGGTTTTTCTCACAAACCCGGTTCGCCTTCAATGGGAACTATGAGTTTGCCTCGAATCTCGGGGCAGTCAACCTGCGAACGCGTGGTGTAGGCGTTTCCGGCATGGTTCCGCCGAATCCGACGTCTTCGTGTCATTCACAGGCGTACCAGGCGCTGACATTTCTTTCCCGAGAGTTCCCGAAGGCGTCCATGCGGATGGGACATACATACGCGGAAGGGCATACGGGTGCGGGTAGGTTGGCCACAAGCGGCGGCGCTCGATCGTTGCTCATCCTGAGTGCTTCGGCATTCGGCCAATAGGAATGACGTGGATTATCTCCCCCACCGTTGCCGAAATGGCACCTACCCTCGGCCCTATCCGCCAAACGTATGCTCGCCAGGGCGACTTTCCTCCGCTCACGCGGAGCTACACGGCACTTGCGGCGATTATCCGCGAGTCGGGTCTCATGCGGCGCACGCCCTGGTTCTACGCGCTCGTCGGCGTTGCCATCGCCATCGGCTTTGCTGGAGTCATCACCGCCGCTGTCTTCATCGGCGACAGCTGGTGGCAACTGGTTCCGGCATTTGCCCTTGGCATCTTGTTCACCCAGGTGGCTTTCCTCGCGCACGAGGCGGCCCACCGTCAGATTCTGACGCGCGGACCCGCCAACCTGCGACTCGCGCGTGTGCTGATCGCCATTGTCGGCATGAGCTTTTCGTGGTGGGACAACAAGCACACCCGCCACCACGCGAACCCGAACCAGGCTCACAAAGATCCCGACGTCGCGATGGACACGATCTCCTTCCTCGAAGAAGACGCTCGCACCGCTACCGGCCTTCGCAAACTCATCACGCGTAAGCAGGGCTGGCTGTTCTTCCCGCTGCTCACCCTTGAGGGCCTGAACCTGCACATGCACAGCGTGCGCCACCTCTTGCGGCGACAGAAGACGCCTGGCCGTTTCATCGAGCTCGGCATGCTCGCCGTGCGCACTGTGCTCGTGTTCGGTCCGATCTTCGCGTTCCTTCCGCTGGGCAAGGCACTGGCGTTTGTCGCCGTCATGCTGGCCGTCTTCGGCGTGTACATGGGTGGCGTCTTCGCCCCCAACCACAAGGGCATGCCGATCATCGCTCCCGACGCGCGCCTCGACTTCTTCTCCAAGCAGGTCCGCACGTCACGCAATATTCGTGGCGGCTGGTGGGCAACGTCGCTCATGGGCGGACTGAACTATCAGATCGAGCACCACCTGTTCCCGTCGATGGCGCGCCCCTACCTCGCACAGACGCGCCTCATCGTGCAGGAGTTCTGCAAGACCGAGGGCGTTCCCTACACCGAGACGACGCTGCGGCAGTCCTATGCCCGCGTGATTGCGTATCTGAATGAGGTCGGCCTTGCGGCCCGCGACCCGTTCGAGTGCCCGCTGTTGGCAAGCCGCGCATAGCAACGCAAAAGCCGGGCCAGGCGACTGAATCAGTCAGCCTGGCCCGGCTTTTCGTTTATTACTTAGCAGCCGTTTCGAGCTGCGCAAGGCGCAGCCACGTGTCAACGACGGTGTCGGGGTTCAGCGACATCGACTCGATGCCCTGCTCGACGAGCCAGTCGGCGAGGTCGGGGTGATCGCTCGGGCCCTGACCACAAATGCCAACGTACTTGCCTGCGCGGCGGCACGCCTCGATTGCCATCGTCAGCATCTTGCGCACGGCGGGGTCACGCTCATCGAACGTCGCAGCAACGAGACCCGAGTCGCGGTCAAGGCCCAGCGTGAGCTGCGTCATGTCGTTCGAGCCGATCGAGAAACCGTCGAAGTACTCGAGGAACTCATCTGCCAGCACAGCGTTGGAGGGCAGCTCGCACATCATGATAATGCGGAGGCCGTTCTCGCCGCGACGCAGACCGTTGGCTGCCAGCAGTTCGGTGACGGCCTGCGCTTCGCCGAGGGTGCGTACGAACGGAACCATGATCTCAACGTTGGTGAGACCCATTTCGTCGCGCACGTACCGGATGGCTTCGCACTCCATGTCGAAGCAGGCACGGAAGTCTTCGGAAATGTAGCGCGAAGCGCCGCGGTAGCCGAGCATCGGGTTTTCTTCGTGCGGCTCGTACAGCTCGCCACCGAGAAGGTTGGCGTACTCGTTCGACTTGAAGTCGCTGAGGCGCACGATGACCTTTTCCGGAGCGAAGGCCGCACCGATCATCGAGACGCCCTCGGCAACGCGCTTGACGAAGTACTCGCGCGGCGACGCGTACGCGCCGATACGCTCGTTGATTTCATCCTTCAGTTCGTCATCCAGGGTGTCCAGTTCGAGCAGGGCGCGCGGGTGGATGCCAATCTGGCGGTTGATGATGAACTCGAGGCGAGCGAGACCGACACCACGGTTCGGGATCTTAGAGAACGAGAACGCCTGATCCGGGGTTCCGACGTTCATCATGATCTTCGTGGGCGCCTCAGGCATTTCGTCTAGACGCGTGATGACCTCTTCAAACGCCAGGATGCCGTCGTAGACGAAGCCGGTGTCGCCCTCGGCGCAGGAGACCGTGACCGGCTGACCGACCTTCAGCTGTGCGGTGGCATCGCCCGTACCCACAACGGCGGGAATGCCGAGCTCACGCGCGATGATCGCTGCGTGGCAGGTGCGGCCACCACGGTTGGTGACGATGGCCGACGCAAGCTTCATGATCGGTTCCCAGTCGGGGTCGGTCATGTCGGCGACAAGCACGTCACCGGCCTGGAACGATGCCATCTGGTCGATCGAGGTGAGCACGTTGACGTTGCCTGCACCGATCTTCTGACCAATCGCGCGGCCGGTGGAGAGCACGTCGCTCTGCCCTTCAAGTACGAAGCGGCGCGTGACGTTGCCGTCGACGCGGGAGACCACGGTCTCAGGGCGCGCCTGCAGAATGTAGAGCTTGCCGTCAAGGCCGTCGCGTCCCCACTCGATGTCCATCGGACGACCGTAGTGATCCTGAATGATCAGGGCCTGGCGAGCGAGGTCTTCAATCTCAGCGTCCGTAATCGAGAACAGCGCGCGATCTTCAACGTCAACATCGGTGAAGACCGTGCTCGCGCCGGCTTCCTTTGCATCGGTGTAGACCATCTTGATGGCCTTCTCGCCTACCGCGCGCTTCAAAATCGCGGGGCGGTTGGCACGCAGGGCCGGCTTGTAGACGTAGAACTCATCCGGGTTGACTGCGCCCTGCACGACGGCTTCGCCGAGTCCGTAAGAGCTGGTGATGAACACGGCGTCGTCGAAGCCAGACTCGGTGTCGACGGTGAACATGACGCCCGAGGCACCAATGTCAGAGCGCACCATGCGCTGCACGCCGACCGACAGTGCAACATCGTGGTGGTCAAAACCGTGGTGCACGCGGTAAGCAATGGCGCGGTCGTTGTAGAGCGAGGCGAAGACGCTACGAACGGCGGCGAGGATGTTGTCGATGCCACTGATGTTCAGGAATGTCTCCTGCTGGCCGGCGAAGGACGCATCGGGGAGGTCTTCAGCGGTGGCGCTGGAGCGCACGGCCCACGAGACAGCGTCCGGCTGCGGGTCAGTCTCGACGAGTTGCTGGTAGGCGGACCGGATGTCGGATTCGAGCTCGGCAGGAAGCTCCTGCGTCTCGATCCACTCGCGCACCGTGGCTCCCACGCGTGCCAGCTCAGCGACGTCAGCGACATCGAGCGCCTCAACGGCGGCACGAATGCGGTCAACAAGTCCGTCATGAGCTAGGAACGCACGATACGCGTCGGCGGTCGTCGCGAAGCCGCGGGGAACGCTCACGCCAGCACCGGAAAGGTTCGAAACCATCTCACCGAGGGAGGCGTTCTTGCCTCCCACCTGTGCGACGTCATTCATTCCGAGTTCGTTGAACCACAAGACGTTGGTCATTTGGAAATACTCCCTGTTGAGCGGGTTAATGCGATGGGGTCTAGCGCGTTGTGTGCACTAGGCCCGTAGGCGCATGGATTGCATGATGACGGCGGACATCTCTTCAACCGACTTCGTTGAAGAGTTCAAGAACGGCACGCGATTGCGGCGGTAGAGGTCTTCGGCGCGGCGCAACTCCAGGGTGCACTGCGCGAGCGAGGCGTAGACCGAGTCGGGGCGGCGCTCGTGGCGAACCTGGCTGAGGCGCAACGGGGTCGTGGTGAGGCCGAAGCACTTCTTCGCGTAGGGGGCGACGGTCGGCGGCAGCGTCTCCGTCGGAAAATCGTCATCAGTGAGCGGGTAGTTCGCCACCAACAGACCGTATTGCAGAGCGAGGTACATCGTGGTGGGCGTCTTACCGCACCGCGATGGCGCAATGATTATGACGTCGGCCTGGTCAAGTGCACGGAAGCTCTGTGCATCGTCGTGCTCAATGGCGTACTCCACCGCACGCATGCGCGCGAAGTACCTTTCCGCATCGCCCAGCCCGTGAAACGAGCCTGGTCGCACAGAAGCCGCCGTACCCAGAGCCAACTCCAGCTCGCGCAAGTGCCCGCCAAGCAGGTCGATCGTCTCAAACTCCGACGCGTGCAATACCGCCAGCACGTCGGCAGACTTCACGGTCGTGAAGATGAGCGGATGCTCACCCGCTTCGCGACTGCGCGTCAGCGTCGCCAGAAGCTTCTTCGCTCCAGAAACGGTAGAAACGAACGGAACCGTGTGCCGCCGAAAGCGGGTATCCGGAAAGTTCGCGAGAAGAGCATTGCCGAGCGTCTCGGCCGTCACACCCGTGCTATCCGAGATGAAGTACACCGCCCGCGCCTCAGCAGCAAGGCGTGCTGTGCTGAGTGGGGTGTTCGGCAGCGGTGCCGTCATGCGCAAATCCCTCGTGCGTGGAGTGGGTTAGTTCCACCGTAAAGAAGGATCAGTTGTTCATCCGACCAAATCGACTTTCAAAAACAGCCGAATTTAACGTCTCGGCAAGTGAGCTGCCGGAATTAACCGTCGACGGTTCCGCTCTGCGCCTTTGGCAGGCGGTCGCGGTCATATGTGATGTTCGTATAGCCGTGCGGCAGCGGGCGCCCATCTTCGTCAACGCCTACAAAGACGATCCGGTCGATCGCGAGGATGCGCTCCTTCGTGATCATGTTGCGCACCTCGGCGCGCATCGTTATGGAGGTGCGGCCAAAATCCGTCGCAAGCATGCCCAGTTCGATGAGATCACCCTGCCGCGCTGACGATACAAACTCGATCTCGGAAATGAGCTTGGTCACGGCCCGCGGATTACCGATCTGGATGATGGCGTAAATCGCCGCTTCTTCGTCAATCCACCGCAGCAAACTCCCACCGAAGAGTGTTCCGTGCGCATTGAGGTCTTCGGGCTTCACCCAGCGACGGGATCGGAAGTTTAGGTTTGCTGCGTCGGTCATCGTTCTCCTCGTTTCACAATCGGCCTTTCGCCATTGTGCACTGCAAGCATTTCGGGTGCGTAAACCCGGTATGCAGGACACTCACCGCAAACCGGACCCCGGCTGCCATAGAAGTGGTGTGGAATAAGGAGACCATGCCAGAGAAGATTGCCCTGCGAGAAGCGCTGATTGCGCAAGCGCTCGCGAAACTGCCCTGGCAGGTGCGCGTGGCGATTGCCTGTGTTGCTATCGCGGCAGGTGGCCTTCTCATTGGGCGCCCCACACTCTCCCTCGATGTCCTCGCCATCGTGATCGGTGTCGGCGCGATCACCGAGGGGACGCTCGCACTGTGGCACACAGCGGCGAGCGTGCGATGGCGCATCGTCACCGCAACGATCTGGATTTCCGTCGGCATTGTTGTGCTCCAAGCACAGTGGCTCACGGTGCTCGCACTGACCGTCCTGGTCGGCATCGGCCTCGTCGCCCTCGGCGGATACCGCATCTGGGTCATGGCGCATGGCGACCGACCGCTCGACGAGAGAATTGCCGGCACCACGATCGCCGTCGCGACAGTCCTCTTCGGCGTGGTGGCATTCTTCTGGCGCGATATTTCACTCGTCGTGCTCTCTGTCGTGTTCGGAGCCTGGCTCGTGATTACCGGCGTCGACGCCGGTTGGCGTGCACTTCCTCGGCAATCGCTTCCCAAAGAGCGACGTAAGCGCACGGGCTGGCGCCGCTTTGGCCGATCGATCGTCGCACTCGCGACCGCCACCGCTGCCGTCGTTGCGGTGGCGGCAACGATCGTGCAGACCGGGCCACAGACCGTCACCGATACGTTCTACGCCGCACCGCGTAACCTTCCGGACGCGCCAGGCAAACTTATTCACTACGAACCGCTCGCCGACGGCATCCCGCAGGGCGCTGTGGGGTTCCGCTTTCTCTACTCAACTCAGGCCAGTGACGGAACCATTGAAGTGGCCAGTGCGATCGCCATCTCCCCTGACGACGATCAGACCCACCCTTCTGTCACCTGGGCGCACTCGACGACCGGAATCACTCGCCCGTGTGCGCCCTCGCTCCAGCCAGACATGTTCCGTTCAGGCGGAATGTTTGCGGCGCAACACATCATTAAGAACGGGTGGGCACTCGTCGCACCCGACTACGTGGGTCTCGGCACACCGGGTGAGCATCCCTATCTCATCAGCGAAGACAGCGGCCGCGCGGTGCTCGACGCGACCCGGGCCGCATACTCACTGATCGACCTGCGCATCTCACGCACCACAGTCGTATGGGGCCACTCGCAGGGTGGACACGCGGCACTGGCTGCGTCGCAAATCGCTGCGGAGTATGCACCACAGCTTGACGTGCGCGGAGTTGCCGCGATCAGCCCGGTGAGCGACCTGACCGCGCTGGTCAGCACCATGGACTCGGTCACAGGCGGGATGGTGTTCGCTGCGTTTGTGCTCCACGCCTACGACCAGTACTACGACGACGTGCAAATGTCTGACTACCTCCGCCCCGGAATTATGAGTGCGGCGCGAGACGTGCCATCGCGGTGCTTGGACGGCCCCGGTAGCTGGCGAAGTGCGCTCGTCGTAGCGACCAGACTTATTGACCCTTCACTGTTTCGCATCGATCCGCGCACGGGGCCACTTGGCGATCGCCTGCGCGAGAACATTCCCCAACCGAGCGCCGACATACCGCTGCTTATCGTCGCGGGGGGCGACGATCCCCTCATCAAGATGAGCGTGCAAAACGGCTATGTTGCCTCGCTCTGCGCCGCAAAAACGCCACTCGCCTACCGCACCATCCCCGAGGCCGATCACATCAGCATGCTCTATGGGAATAGCGAATTCTTGCCTACGCTGCTCACCTGGACTGGCAACCGCTTCCTGCGCATCCAGGCAAAAACCACCTGCTAGCGGCGCGACGCTGTCGACAAGCGGGTACGGGCGCTGTGGGCTGTCGCCTAGCGGCGCTCGATGCGTGGGCGCACCCACACTTCAGTGAGCTGCGTGTCTGCGGGGGCATCAACGACGTGCCTGATCGAGCGCGCCACCGTGCTCGGGTCGATGCGGTCGCCTGCTTCGCTATCGTCGGGAAGCCCATCCATGCGATACGCCCCCACCGTCGCGGTCGGGCCGGGAGCAACCGTCGCGACGCGAACGCCGTCCGCGGCAACCTCCATGCGCAGACTGTCGACAAACCCCTGCAGCGCATATTTCGATGACGCGTAGGCGATGTGATGCGGAACCGGGTTGCGCGAGGCGCCGGAACCGGTGAAGACGATTGTGCCGCGCGCTGCGGTCAGCATTGGCAACAGTATGCGCGTGAGGTTCGCGGGCGCGACGACGTTCACCTCGAGCATTTCGCGAAACTGATGCGGAGTGAGCGTCGCTGCAGATGTGCGAAACATCACCGCCGCATTATTCACGAGAGCATCCACTCGGGGCAAGTCGGCGAACGCGAGGGCAACGGCATCCGCATCCGTGAGGTCGACGGCGAGCGGAACCACGGCACCTACGCGCGACGCAGTCGCGACGCGGTTAAGTCGCGCGACGTCACGCCCCACCGCAATCACGAGATGATCGGCGGCCAAATCCTGGACCGTTGCCGCTCCGATTCCACTTGAGGCCCCGGTGACGACAACCACCGGCTCCGTTGATGCGGTCATGAGTTCGCGGGCTTCAGAGCTGATGTGATTCACGTGCGCCTTTCGTTCTTCTCATCGACGTTACCCGCACGAGCCAGTGTCACACGTCGTTCGAGTCGGGTACCAGGGCGACCTTTCCGCCAGCACGACCGCAAGCGACGAGGGCTATCGCCTCGCGAGCGTCCCGCAGTACGAACGTCTCTGACACCGGAACCATCACATCGCCCGCGGCTGCCATGGCAATGATGTCGGCACGAACGCTGTCGCGATAAGCGGCACTCTCCGGCATCGAACCCGCAATCGTTCGAAAGCCTGCGGTCCGAGCAGCATCGGATCCAACGATGGTCACCATGCGGGAGCGATCTCCTGCGCTCAAAACTGCGGTAGCGATATCGTCATCTCGCCCAGATGCATCAAATACCGCGGCTACCGGATCCCCCGCCGCGAGCGCAATGCGTTGTGCGAGGTCGGCAGCGGAAGAGGTGCGCTCAACGGCAACCCCGCCAAACCGTGTGATGACGTTGCCACGCCCCTCACCACACACGCCGATCACCCGGATGCCGCGAGCGCGCGCGATCTGTAGCAGCGCCGTCCCGACCGCACCTGACGCCCCGAAAACAACAACGGTCTCCCCGTGTTCCACCGCCGCCACGCGAAGCAGTTCGGCAGCCGTCGTCCCCACCAGGAGAAGGTTGGCGGCCTCAATGGCGGTAAGTGACGCGGGTCGCGCGAAGACGCGGTCGGCAGGCACCGTGATGATCGATGACCAGCCACCCTGTACGCGGAAGGCGAGCACCGCGTCTCCGATCGCTCCACCACCTGACGCGATGTCAGTGCCTTCGCCAAGCGCAGTGATGGTTCCGGCGACCTCATACCCAATCGGCACCGGAAATGATGTCGCCCTTGCCGCATGCTTGAGGTCGGCCGGGTTGACACCTGCGGCCTGTACCGTGATCGTGACCTCGCCATGGCCGGGTTCACGCACCCCGGTCTCGACAAACCGAAAGTCAGCGGGGCCGTTCGGGCCTGTGGCAATCCAATGATGTGCGCGCATGCGGCCAGGCTACGGGCTTCGCGCGTTCTCCTCCACCGGAATTGAGTATTCTAGGTGTGAGAAAAATTCCGCCTGGCGACGCTCGGGCAGGGAGAGGAGCACTCCATGACAGACCTCCTATCGGTGGTCAGTGTCGATGTGCTGTGCCTGAGCTATGACCCCATCGACGAGCGAATCGTCCTGGGCCTCGTGCGTCGCGACTCTGACCCCTATTTGGGTGAGCTCGCTCTCCCCGGCGTCACGATGCGCGCGGGCGAGCGCCTCGATGGTGCCGCGCACCGCGCGATTGCCAAGCTGACTGACGCACTCCCGCTGGCCCTCGGACAGCTGCGTACCTTCGACGAGCCCAGCCGCGATCCGCGCGGACCCAGCCTGTCGATTGCAATGTGGGCGATCGTGCCTCACCTCGCCAACGGCACGCCGCTGGACGCCACGCCTCCGCTCGCGTTTGACCACTCGCAGATCGTTGAGAACTGCCTACCCATTCTCGGCAAGCTCATGCTCGATGATCTCGCGTTCACCCGTGCAATCCTGCCCTCGCCCTTCCTCACCACTGATGCCCGCGCAATTTTGCGCACCCTGACGGGCGAAGACCCACACATGGGCAACCTCAACCGCGCCCTTGATGCGCTGCCAGGCATCATCAAATCCACCGCTGACGGCGCCGAGGGTGCTCCGGAGTGGAGTGGAACCACGTCATCGCGTCGTGGAGTCAGCCGCGGACGACCGCCCGTCGAGCGCATGTTCGCCTGAGCTCCAGATTAATCACGGCGCAAACTCTGGCCGCGGGCGCAAACTCTGCCTAGTCTGATGGTGTTGCACTTCTCTTCGAGAACGGAACCATTATGGCTGGCAAGATTGTCGTCGCCCTCACCGATTCTGAGGCTGGTCGCCGCGCGTTAGCGTGGGCAGAGCAGCGCGCCACGCAGCGGCGCCAGTCGCTGCACCTCATCACCGTCGTCGGCGGTGCGACCGGTGCCGTTGGCGAAGGCCGCCTGTTGGATGCCGCGGTATCTACGACGGATCACTTCCTTGTCAGCGAGGCCGAGCGCCTGCGCGGCGCTGGCATCACCGTCGAGACTGAGGTGCGTCAGGGCAACCCGGTGACGCACATTGCCAACGCAACCGAGGGTGTAGCGCTCCTCGTCATCGGCAGTGACTTTGGTGATGGTTCCGGCCGCCGCCGCGGACTCCACGGCGTACGCATCGTTGCGGCCGCGCAGTGCCCCACCGTTGTCGTTGGCGCGTCCGTCGATGACAACGAACGCAGCGGCGTCGTCGTCGGCGTCGACGGCTCTCCGGTGTCGGAGGCCGCCCTGAAGTTTGCCGCAGCGGAAGCCGACCGTCTGGGCGAACCGCTTGTCGTGATCAGCGTGTGGACTCCCGTACAAGTTCCGCACATGCCGTTGCTTGACAACGAAAACTACCTCGCCAGCATGCAGTCGATCACCGAAGAAATGCAGTCGGTGGCTCTGGCTGGGCTGTCGCAGGACTATCCAGACCTTGAGATTAAGCGCGAGGTCGTAAGCGGATACCCGTCGCACGCAATTTCAGACCGCGCAGAAACAGCACGCCTCACGGTTGTGGGTTCCCACGGCCGCGGCACGCTGGCACGATTCCTGCTTGGTTCGGTGAGCCACGAGGTTCTGGTTAACCTGACCTCGCCCACTGCGATCGTGCGATAACAAGACCCGAAACCGCGCGGTCAGATTCCTTCTGACCCGCCGACGCCCACGCATTCCGCGTGAGTGCGTAACCCCGTTCTCCGGAATCCGGCCGAGAGAACGGGGTTTTTCTACTTGTCGGCGTAGCCTGGAAGGATGCATGTGAATGAAAACCGCGATTGGAACCGGTTCTACGCCGAAGGTTCGCCCATCGACATTGACCTGCCGACCGGCTCGCTGAGCGACCTGCTGGAAGAACGCGTCGCCCAATACTCGGGTAACGACGCCATCGCATTCTTCGGCAAGACAGTGTCTTACCGCGAGCTCGGTGACCGCGTGGCGCGCGTCGCCGAGGGCCTGCGCACGCTCGGCGTCCAACGAGGCGACCGCGTCGCACTCGTGATGCCCAACGCCCCGCAGCACGTCATCGCGTTCTACGCCGTCCTGCGTCTTGGCGCGATCGTGGTGGAACACAACCCGCTGTACACGCGCGACGAACTTGAGGTGCAGTTTCGCGACCATGGCGCTCAAATCGTCATCGCTTGGAACAAGGTCGCGCCCCTCATTCAGTCGCTGCCCGCAGAGATCGGTATCGGAACCGTTGTGGCCGTCGATATCACCGCTGCGATGCCGCTGACCATGCGCCTCGCACTCTCCCTGCCGATCGCGAAGGCAAAAGAATCACGCGCTAAGCTCACCGCCTCCGCGCCAGGAACGGTGAGCTTCGCCGCCCTCGAGCGTTCGCGTCGCCTAGACGCATCGCACCCCCGTCCGTCCGTCACAGACGTTGCGTGCCTTCAGTACACGTCTGGAACCACGGGCAGCCCCAAGGGCGCGATCATCACACACGGCAACCTCTGGGCAAACGCTCGCCAGGGCAAGGCCTGGATGCCGAACTTCGTGCCGGGCAAGGGCTCCATCTATGGGCTCCTCCCGATGTTCCACTCGTTCGGAGTGCTGTTGTCGGTCATCTACTCCGTCGAGACCGGTTCGCGCGCCGTACTGTTCCCGATGTTTGACCCGGAGCTGGTATCAAAGGCTGCCAAGAAGTTCCCGCCCACGTTTATCCCCGCCGTTCCGCCGATGTTTGACCGGTTGGCGCGGGTGGCCCGCGACGGCAATCTGGATCTCTCCGAGGTCGTGTACTCGATTTCCGGAGCCATGACTCTGACGCCAGCCATCGTGAAGCGCTGGGAAGATGTCGCCGGCTCAATGCTCAATGAGGGCTACGGCCTGACGGAAACAAGCCCGGTTGCGCTTGCGAACCCGTTCAATGCTGACTCCCGCAAGATCGGCACGATCGGCATTCCGTTTCCGTCAACCGACATCAAGGTCGTTGACCCGAACGAGCCCACAGTCGAGGTGGTACTTGGCGAGGTGGGTGAGCTTCTCATCTCCGGTCCGCAGGTATTCCAGGGTTATTGGAATCGCCCGGAAGACACGGCGGCGACGCTCCTGGAGGGCGGCTGGCTGCGTACAGGTGACCTGGTGATGCAGGACGCTGATGGCTTCGTCACCGTGGTTGACCGGAAGAAGGAAATCATTATCACCGGTGGCTTCAACGTGTCGCCGAGCGACGTGGAGAAGGTGCTGAACACTGTGCCCGGCGTTGCCGAGTCTGCGGTCATCGGCATTCCGCGCGGTGGCGGCGCTGAGGTGGTCACCGCGGTCATCATCCTGGAAGAGGGTGCCACGTTCAATGAGGAAGCCGCACGCGAAACCGCGCGCGAGAGCCTCGCCGAGTACAAGCGCCCAACCAGCTACGTCGTGTGGGAAGAGTTGCCGAAGTCTCTGATCGGTAAGGTGCTGCGCCGTATCGTGCGGGAAACGCTCATCGCCGATCGCAAGGCGACGCGGGCCATCGTGCCTGACGCCGAGTAGGGATCGTTTGGGGGCCGTCCTTCGGGGCGGCCCCTTTTCTTTCGCCTAGAAGTCGTCGATCACGATCTTCTTCATCGCGAGCATGTGTTCATAGGCGTTCGGGCGCTGCATGAGTTCGCCCATGTTGGCGGGCACGATCTGCCAGCTGACGCCCCACTTGTCGGCAAGCCAACCGCACTGTTCCGCTTCCGGAACGGCGGTCAGGGCGTCCCAATACCGGTCGATTTCGGCCTGGTCTTTGCACTGTACTTCGAGCGATACGGCGGGCGTGAACGGGTTATCGCCGCCACCGCCATCGTCCATCATCGAGAACCACTGCGGCCCGATACAGAACTCACCGAACATGATGCTTCCTTCGGGAGCGTTACCCGATGGTTCCGGATACTCCGCAATCATGCCGAGCGCAGCGTCATCGAACAGCTCGGTGTAGAAGGTCGCTGCTTCGCGCGACTTGCCGACGACGCCGGCCGAGAACATGAGTTGCGGAATTACGAACGGGCGCGGGTCGCCGTCCGGGTCAGTCAGCATGAGTTGCCAACTGACGCCGTAACGATCTTGGATCCAGCCGTAGCGCTTGCTCCACGGGTATTCGTCGATGTCCATGAGGGCGGTGCCCCCCTCAGTCAGGTGCGCCCACAGTGCGTCCATGCGGGCGCGGGCTGCCGCCGCATCACCGTCAAACATGAGCGGGTCGAAGTTCAGCATGAACGAAATCGATGGGTTGGGGTGAAACTCGCCACCTGCGTTGATGAGGGTGAGGTGGTAGCCGCTGATCGCGACGTCAACCACGAGGGGTGCGCCCGCGAACTCGGCCTGCCAATCGGGTACCTCATCGGGGTACCGGGCCGTGACGGCGGTCGTGGTGTCGTCGAAGATCGCGGCGTAATAGGTGCCGGCTTCTTCGGCGTTGCCGGTGTACCAAATGTTGGGGATGATCTTTTGCATCGCGCGCTCCTCGGTTGGATACGGCGTAACTGTGCGCCTGATCGCGCCACGATTCAAGACCCACGCGCGTACAGGTTCTGCTATCAAAGAGAGATGACCAGCGACACTGAACACCCCGCGGAGGCTCGAGGCCGCAGCGAGACCGCAGATCAGCGCGCCGACCGGCGCTTCACCGACATTCTGCAAGAGCTGCGCGTGACGCTGACGGGCACCCAGCTCACGTCAGGTTTCTTGTTGGCGGTGGCGTTTCAGTCCGGCTTCAAAGACCTCACCCACGACCTTCGCGTGCACTACCTCGTGCTCGTCGGGCTCGCCGCACTCGCAACCGTGTTGGGCCTGACACCGGTCTTGGTGCACCGACTGAACTCCGGCAAGCAAATCAAAGACCGCGTCGTGCGGGTCGCGAATCGGCTGTTGATTGCGACGCTGGTCGTGGTCTCGCTCCTGGTCATCGGCGTGACGAGCTTCATCTTCGAGGTCGTGGTTTCTGCCGTCGCTGGGCTCTGGGCCGCTGCCGTATCGGTTGTTGTGTTGTTGGTGTTGTGGGGAATCGCGGCCGCGGCCCATCGCATCGACGGGGAATCTGTGCACTGATATCCGGCGAATGTATCGGATGGTGAGACGCCCTGTACAAGCGGCGCAGCGCGCCGATATGTTGTGGGCATGGCTCATATTGTGGCGACCGGTGCCGGCAAAGTAATGATGGATCGCCGTGACGATCCCACCCACGACTACATTCTGAATCTGACCGGTAAGAGCCGCCCTCGCGTGCTGTTCGTCGGCACCGCAACGGGCGACCGTCCCGACTACATTCTGAGCTTCTACCAGACCTACGATTCTGACCGGTGCGCACCCCACCACTTGCCGCTGTTTTCGCGCGAGCGCGATGACCTACGCTCCTGGATCACCGAGTTCGACGTTATCCACGTCGGCGGCGGCAACACCGCCAACATGTACGACGTGTGGCGCCGCCAGGGCGTGTGGGACATCTTCACCGACATGTTCAACGACCCCGCGAACGAGAACCTCGTCTTCACCGGCGGCTCTGCCGGCGGCATCTGCTGGTTTGATGGCGGAACCACGGACAGCTATGGACCGATACTGCAGGTTCTGCCGGAGGGCTTGGGATTCGTACCCGGCTCCTTCTCGCCGCACTACGACGCGGAGGGGCAGCGTCGCCCCCTCGTGCACCGCGCACTTCTCGATGGCGAGCTCGGCGCCGGGTGGGCGTGTGGCAATCTCGATTCGCTGCACTTCAACGGCTCCGAGTTCGTCACCGCCATCAGCCCAGCCGCCACACCCCTTGCCCTCACCCTCACCGTCGAGAACGGCGTGGTTGTCGAAACTGATCTTCCTGTCGTGACCCTGTAATTCACCCGTTTGGCTTCACCCAGAGGAGTCCCTGATGGACGTCGTGATGTTGATTTTGCCTCGGCGATGCTGCGACAGCTGAACGATATGAGTCCGGAACCACATGGCCGAGCCTCGACCCCGTCCACACCGGTGACGTGGCGGCGCGGTGCATGGTGGCATGGAATGAGTTTCGGCGCGCAGTGCGGGACACCAACTAGAGGGCGATGAACCCCAGAATGGCGCTCGCGAGCGCAACGATTGCGAGCGGAAGAGCCGGAATGACGGGTTCCTTCCGGCGCACGTGCACGGCGACAGCGCCGAGCATCACGATCGCGATACCCACGGCAGCGAGGGGCGTCAGAATCGGGGCGATAGCTGTTGCCAGCGGAACGATGAGACCGATCGCGCCGAGCACCTCGAGCGCGCCGATCGCCTTAATCGAAGCCGGAGCCGCATCTTCGACCCAGCCCATCCCCGCCGCCAGCAGGGCCTCCCGCGACTTGATGCTCTTCATGGTTCCGGCACCCAGCATCGCGACAGCAAGCAGAACGTTTACAACCCACAGGGCAATCAGCATGACTCTCTTTCTTCGTTATTCGCGCGGAGCGGCAACCCCGCGCGAAAGTTTCCAAGGAAACAACTTAGCATAGTAATTTCCTCGGAAACTAAATGGCGGTAGACTTATGGCATGGCCAGTCGCACCCCCCGCATGTCAGACAGCGAATCCCGCGCCTGGCTCTCGCTGATTGCCGTGGCAGAACTCCTCCCGGTGGCGCTCGATGCACAGTTGCGTGCTGACTCCGACCTCACCAACGTGGAATTTCGCGTGCTCAGCGCACTCAAACAGACGCCCGGTTCGACGATGCGCATGGGAGAGCTCGCGCGGCTCCTGTCATCAAACCTGCCGCGGCTGTCGAAGGTGATTAGTCGCATGGAAGAGCGCGGATTTGTCACGAGGGAGACCGTGGTGGGTGATGGCCGCGCTGTCGACGTGGTGCTTAGTCAGCACGGCCGCAAGGCGCTCATTCACGCGCTTCCCGAACACCTCGATTACGTGCGGGCCACCGTTTTCGATCACCTCAGCGACGGTGAGATCGACGTCATCGGACGGGCGTTGGAACCATTGGTGCAGCGCCTGGATCGCTCGGGTCGGTTTGCCTGCGCTCCGGATCCCTGCACCCTTGTGACAGAGGATGGCGTTGCATGACGAAAAACGGCGCACCAGAGCCCATGCCCACAAAGCCGGAGTACGGTCGAATGGTGACGAATGCCTCTCCCATTCCGCTCGGCGCCGACCCCGAGCACCATGTTTCTGCCGATGATTTCAAGGCCGTCTTTCGTGGGCACCCGGGTGGCGTCGCACTGATTACTGCCGACGCCGGCGATGGCCCCGTGGCTCTCACGGCAACATCCGTCGCCTCCGTCAACGTCGATCCGCCCCTGCTGATGTTCTCGGTCACGACGGTCTCGTCGGCGACGAGCGTCATCGTGAAGAGCGACACGGTCGTGGTGCACCTGCTCGACATCGATGACATCGCACTTGCGCAACGCGGGGCCACAAAGGGCATCGACCGCTTCGGCGACACTTCGCTATGGCAAAAGCTCCCCACCGGCGAAACCGCTTTCACCGGTGCGCGCGCATGGGTGCGCTGCCGCGTCATCAACCAGATGGACGCCAGCGGATCAACCGTCATCGCCGCGGAGGCCCTGCAGGTCAGCATCAACCGTCAGGTCGGTGACAACTCGACCCCGCTCGCCTATGTCAACCGCGAGTGGCACCGCCTCGACGAGGCATCACGCATCGACGCAGGCATGACGCTCCCGCCGACTGCGTGAGCGCGCTGAACCCAGCAGACTAGAACCCGGCAGCCAGCTCCGCGAACACGTCGGCCGCCGTCTCACCGGTAGCAAGCGATGCTGCTTGTCCTGCCCACAACGAGAGCTTGGACGCGTCGTTCTGCTCGGCAGCGATCCGGCGGAAGGCTCCGGTCAGCATGTTCTGAGCCGGAAATGGCGCGTACCCGGCGTCGGCGAGCCGACGCACAGCGTCATTCTCGACGCCACGCGCAAGTCGCCCGCTCATGGCGCGTGTGAGCGTGGTGCCGCTCTCTGTGACGTTGCGCAGCGCCGCTTTATGCGCTGGCGGCACGACGGATTCTGCCGTCGCCAAGAACGCGCTTCCCACGACAACACCCGCAGCGCCAAGCGCGAGTGCGGCGGCCACGCCACGACGATCAGCGACACCGCCCGCGGCGAAAACCGGCACGTCAACGGCGTCAACAACCTGCGGAACCAGGGCGAAGGTTCCGATGAGGGAATCCTCTGCCGCGCCCATAAATGTCACGCGGTGTCCGGCTGCTTCCATGCCGCTCGCAATGATCGCGTCAACGCCACCTGCCGCGAGCGCGTGAGCCTCGGCAACGTTCGTCGCGGTTCCGATGACCAGGGTGCCGACGGCGTGAAGGGCATCAACCGTCGGCGCATCAGGCACGCCGAACACGAAGCTTGCCACGGCGGGCCGGGCGGCCACCAGCGCAGCGAGCTGCTCGTCAAACGGCGGCAGAAAGCGGTCGGGGCGCGGTGGGATGTCAAGCCCAGCCTCCGCGTAGAACGGGGCAACGGCCGCGGTAGCTGCGTCCCAATCGACATCGTCGACGGTCACTTCGTCGCCTGTCGGCCACCACAGGTTGAGGTTGATCGGGCGATCGGTCGCGGCGCGAAGTTGTGCTGCCGTGTCGGCGATCCGCTCGGCGGTGTAGCCGTAAAGTCCATACGATCCGAGGCCGCCCGCGTTGCTTACCGCAGCAGCCAGCGCGACGCTCGATACGCCGCCAAAGGGGCCGAGCACGATCGGTACGTCGATGCCGAGCAGGTCGGCCACGGGGCGAGTCACTGGGCACCGCCAGCAGACATGCCTCTGCGTGCCGCGGCGACGAACGCACGAATCTTGTCGAGATCCTTGACGCCAGGCGCCGACTCCACACCACTGGAAACGTCAACGCCCCAGGGGTGCGCGTCGAGGATTGCGTCGGCGACGTTATCGGGATTGAGTCCGCCTGCGAGAAGCCAGTGGCCAGAAAGGCGGTGAGCGGTGAGCGCAGAAAGATCCCACCGCTCGCCGGAACCAGGACGCGGGGCATCGAGAAGGAGCGCTTCATCGCCGTATGCGCCAACTGTCAGTTCGTTCGTCTCGCCGAGCGATGTCGCACGCCACACGCGCGGCACAATCGCGCGCGCCCTGGCGAAGTCTTCCGTCGTATACGCGCCGTGAAGTTGCAGAACACTTGCGCCGATATCGCGGGCGATGGTTGCGGCTTCGGCGGCGTCGAGGTCGTTCGTGACCACGACAGTGTCGATGCGCCCGGCAACGGCTGCGACCACCGCGCGCGCCTCGTCGATGCTGACACGGCGCGGACTCTTCTGGCTAAACACAACACCAATCGCATCGGCTCCGGCGTGAAGCGCCACCTCGGCTTCCTCTGGGTGGCGCAAGCCACAGACCTTCACGTACGTCTTCATGGTTCCACGGTAGACCCGCTCCACCCGCAACGGTCCCACATGACGCGACGAGGCTGACGAGCGGCACCCAGCCGAGCGTGAGCGACGGCGGCTGCTGGCATCGTGCGGGAGTACGCTCATAGGGTGCTGGGAATCGACGAGCTGACATGGGGCGTGCTGGCATTCGTCATCATCGCTGCGCTCTTTGCCGGGTGGGTGGACGCCGTTGTCGGTGGCGGCGGGCTCGTGCAGTTACCTGCCATGCTCCTGATCCCGGGGATCACTCCTGTCCAGGCGCTCGCCACGAATAAGCTCGGCTCGATCTTCGGCACAGCAACAAGCAGCATCACCTATTACCGGCGTGCCAAACCCGACATGCGCACGGCCACGATCATGGCGGTGATCGCACTCATCGGCAGCTTCGTCGGCGCATTCGTCGCGACGATTCTGCCCGCCTCTGTGTTCAAGCCGATCATTGTGCTCGCTCTCATCGGCGTCGCGCTGTTCACCGCATTCAAGCCGGCCATGGGCGCGAAGGCGATGCTGCGATTCCACGGCAAGAAGCACATTCTGTCCGCCACCGCGCTCGGCGCGGTGATCGGCTTCTACGACGGCATGATCGGGCCAGGAACAGGCACGTTCCTCGTCATCAGCCTCGTCGGGCTCATCGGCTACGACTTCCTGCAGGCGAGCGCAAAGGCAAAGATCGTCAACTTTGCCACCAACCTCGGCGCCCTCCTCCTCTTCGTGCCCCATGGTTCCGTTCTCTGGATGCTGGGCATCGTGATCGGAATCGCCAACATGCTCGGCTCATACATCGGCTCACGCATGGCAATTTCGCGCGGCACGAAGTTCATTCGCATCGTGTTCCTCGTGGTCGTCGCAGCGCTCATCATCAAACTCTCATTCGATGTGTGGGCGGAAAACATCGCTCCACTTTTGGGTGCGTGACGGGCCAAAGCCGACACATGACACGCGCGAATTGCCTTTCGGCCTAGGCCAACTTCGTGTCGCGCGCGGGCGAAGTGCAAGAATGCTTGTCATGAAGGTACTCTCCATCCAGTCCGCCGTCGCCTATGGCCACGTGGGAAACTCAGCAGCCGTCTTTCCCCTGCAGCGGATTGGCGTGGAGGTTCTCCCCGTTTACACCGTCAACTTTTCGAATCACACCGGATACGGCGCTTGGCGCGGGCCGCTGATCAGCCCCGATGATGTGCGTGAGGTCATCACCGGCATCGAAGAGCGCGGCGGCCTGTGCGACATCGACGTGATTCTCAGCGGCTACCAGGGCAGCGACGGCATCGGCGACGTCATCCTCGACGCTGTCGCGCGTGTCAAGAAGCTGAACCCTTCCGCCGTCTACTCGTGCGACCCCGTCATGGGCAATGCAAAGTCGGGTTGCTTCGTCGCACCCGCTATTCCCGTCCTGCTGCGCGAGCGCGTGGTTCCGCAGGCCGACATCATCACGCCGAACCAGTTCGAACTCGGATTCCTCACCGAAACTGAGCCGGACACCCTGGAGTCGACCCTCGATTCGGTTGACAAGGCGTTTGCGATGGGGCCGAAGACGGTGCTGGTCACGAGCGTCGAGCGTCCCGATCGCCCGAACGGAACCATTGAAATGCTGGCAGCGGATGAGACCGGCGCATGGATTGTGCAGACGCCGCATCTGCCGATGAAGGCCAACGGTTCTGGTGACGTCACCGCGGCTCTCTTCACCGCGCACTACCGCGAGACAGGGTCGGCGGCGACAGCCCTGGCCCGCACCGCGTCGAGCGTGTGGGATCTGCTCAACAACACGCTGGCTTCGGGCCAGCGCGAATTGCAGCTCATCGAATCGCAGGAGGCCTACGCCCACCCGCGCATGCAGTTTGAGGTCACCAAGGTTCGCTAACCCTGGGATATTTGTGAAGGCGGCTCCGCACACTGTGCGGGGCCGCCTTTTCGTTACGCGATGGGCTCCACGGGTGGCGCGGTGCGCCCGGCGGCGAGCACGGCACCGATGCTGGCAGCGATGACCAGCACGATGCCGGCGATTTCAAGCACGGTGAGGTGCTGGCCGAGCACGAGGAATCCGACGATCGACGCGGTGGCAGGACCGAGGCTCATCAGCACCGAGAAGGTCGATTCGCTTATTTTGCGGAGAGCAAGGAGTTCGGCCGTGTAGGGAATGACAGAAGAGAGGACGGCGACGCCGAGGCCCAGCAGAATGATCGTCGGGTTGATGAAGGCTGGTGCATCGATGACCAGCGCTGCCGGGAGCACGATCACCGCGCCTACGGTCATCGCAAGCGCGAGCCCAGAAACTCCCGGAACGTCACGTCCGACACGTGCCGCCGCAAGGATGTAGCCCGCCCAGGAGGCGCCAGCGAGCAGGGCGAAAAGCACGCCCACCGGGTCAAGGGTCTCCCACCCGCCGCCACCAAGTGCGGCGACGCCCACGAAAGCGAGACCAGCCCACAACCACGCGCTCTTTTTCTTCGACATCACGACGGCGAGCACGAGCGGACCGAGCACCTCAATCGTGACGGTGACGCCCAGTGCAAGCCGCTCGAGCGCGAGATAGAACGCGACGTTCATCGTGGTCAGCACGACGCCCAGCAGCACAATGCCGCACCACTGGTGACCGGTGAACGACCGCACGCGTGGGCGCGTCACGATCAGCAGAATCACCGCGGCAAACACGAGGCGAAACGCGACCACGGCGACCGGATTCGTCAGCCCGAACATCAGAACGCCGAAAGAGGCACCGACTTCTTGGCACAGCAAGCCCAGGCCGACAAGAGCGACCGCACTGGCGCGGCCGTCACGTTGCATGGCTTGCGCTACGGGATCGGGCAGATTGCGCTGGTTTGTATGGTGGCAGCCTCCGCCTCAGCGGTCCACGGGATTCCAAACTCCGGAACCGTCTGGTTGCCTGCTGCCGGAGCTGTCGCCGCGAGCGCGACGAGCTGGAAGGCAAGCGAACGCACAATCCCGGCACCGTTGGTCGAGTTGTTCACCATGACAGCAACGGTCACGCCGGTTGCCGGATCAGACCATACCGCGCTCGCGTATCCGAGGGTGGACCCGGCATAGCCGACCATGCTGTCCGCGAACTGCACGCCACCGATGGTCGTAGACCACGCCGGCAGGGAGTCTGCGATGGCAAGAGGCGCGTCAAAGCGATCGGTCTCCTTACCCTGCGCAAGAGTCTGCTCGGCGAGAGCAAGCCCATACTGCCCGAGGTCAGTAATGGTGGAGACAACACCTGAATCGGTTGAGCCGGTCGTCGCGGAAATCTTCGTGAGGTCCGTCGGCGAGGCACAGAGCCAGCCTTCGGGCCCGTTCGACGTCAGGTACCCGTGAGGGCCACCCTTGCTCGGCGCAGCAGCGGCATCCCCAGGCAGAGCCGTATTCTCCAGGCCGAGCGGCAGGTTTACGTACTTCTCCAGGTACTTCTGCGGGGTCAATCCCGAAGCACGCTCCAAGGCAAGACCGAGCAGGAGGTATCCGGTATCGGAGTTCACGAAGCGCTCACCAGGAGCAGCAATGACGCCACGGCCCAGACCAAAGCTGGCGAGCTCACGTGCAGACCATTCACGCTCTGGCGAGCTCACCATGCGAGCCTTTGTGGCCGGTGCAATAGTGGTGAGGCCCGACGTCGAGTCACAGAGCTGATCGAGCGTCACGTCACTCAAGTTCGGAACACCCGACACATAGTCCGTCACCGGGTCATTCAGCTCAACGGTGCCGTCAGCCACCATGCCGTACAGCGCATCACACGTCATGGCGCGAGTAATTTCGCCAATGCGGAACGACATGTCAGGGTCCATGGGCTTCGATCCGCCCAGCTCCGTGGTTCCGACTCCGGCAACCCACGAACCGCTCCACGGCACCCAGACGCCCACAATGGCACCTGACGCACCCGCGCCGGCGATCGCGGTGTTGACCACACTCTCCATGGAGGCGACCAGTTCTGCTGGCAGGTTGCCCTCAGCGAGGGCCGGTGTATCGAGCTTCTCGACACGGTCGGACGTGCAGCCACTCAGCGTGAGACTCGCTGCTGCGAGTGCCACGACCATCGTGCGGGTCCACCGCCGAGCGCGGCTCGACTTCGCATTCACCTGTACAGTCACCCGTCGAGTCTACGGTGTAGGCGCATTTTCTCGCCGAGCATAGGCTGTGACCATGACCTTTCGCTTTGATGACGCCGCGATCGCTGGCGTGCTGCACCACATGAACGACGACCACACGGCAGACAACCTGCTCATCGTGCGCGCGTTCGGGGCACCAGAAGCGACCGCTGCCGTGATGACCGGATTCACTGGCGACCACGCGATCTGGATGGCGACGACCCCCGAAGGTGACCGTGAGGTCACGGTGGCGTGGCCGGGTGGCTCCATTAGTGAACGCCCCCAGGTACGCAAGCAGGTTGTCGCCCTCTACGACGAAGCGTGTGCACGGCTCGGCGCCGAACCCCGCCCGCACGAATAGTCATCGGCACCTCCCAGGACATCGACTGACCTGTGAGGTAAGGCTGGCCTTACTATAGAGGTATGGCTGAACTCATTCCCTTCTCCGCCGCCATCCGCGATCGTGCTTCCGGCGCGCACTCCGACAGCGAAGGCGCGGGCTTCATGTCGAGCCTGTTGAAGGGCGAGCTCAACCGTGAGGACTACACGGCGCTGGTCGTGCAGCACTACTTCATCTACCGTGCGCTCGAAGAGGCCACCGAGCGCATGCGCAACGACCCGATTGCCGCACGCTTCATCAGCGACAAGCTCACGCGCATTCCGGCGCTCGAAACTGACCTCGCTTTTCTCCTCGGAGACAACTGGCGCGATGAAATCGTCGCTTTGCCTGCCACGCAGCGCTACGTCGAACGCATCGAGCAGGTTGGTAAGACGTGGGGGGGCGGCTACGTCGCGCACCACTACACCCGCTACCTCGGCGACCTCTCAGGCGGCATCTACATCGGCCGCGTCGTGGCCCGTCAATTCGGCTTCGAGACCAACGGCATCGGCTTCTATCTCTTCGGCGACATCGCCGACCCCCGCGCATTCAAGGATGTCTACCGCACCGAGCTCGATGAAGCGGGCTGGAGCGACGACGAGAAGGAGCGCATCATTGACGAGGTGCTCGCCGCTTATCAGTTCAACACCGACATTTTCGCGGAACTTTGGACTGAACGCACCGTCGCCGCCTAACGCGTCATCGCGAGGCGGTATGGCGCTACGTCGTGAGGGGGCGGGCTGTCGCCTGCTGGGAACGGCGCACGCCTGCCATGAAGCGCTGCACGTCGGGGTCAACGCGAATGTCACTGGGGCGGAGCGGCCGCGACAGGTAAAGGCCATCCAGACTCGTCAGGCGTGAAAGCGCCACATATGTTTGTCCGGGTGCGAAGGCTCCAGAACCCAGGTCGATAATCGCCTGGTCGTACGTCTTGCCCTGTGATTTGTGAATCGTCACAGCCCACGCGAGCCGGAGCGGAAACTGCGTGAACTCCGCCACGATGTCACGCTTGAGCTGCTTCGTTGCGGCGTTATACGCGTAGCGGAATCGCTCCCACACGGTGGGTTCAACGTCGAACTCGTCGCCATCCACGTCCACCCGCACGCTATCCCCAGAAATGCGCGTGACGGTTCCGATGGTTCCATTCACATACCGCGGCGGCTCAGGGAACGACCCGATGTCGTTGCGCAAGAACATCACCTGGGCGCCAATCTTGAGCTTAAGTTCGGCATCGGCTGGATAGTTTGCCTCACCTCGCCCAAACTCGCCGTTAATTTCAGCGACAGCGGTCTGTTCACGGCCAGGAAGGGCAGCGAGATGGCGGCGGTTGATGTTGTTGACGATGTCATTGCGGGTGGCGAGGGTGATGACCGGGTGCTCCGGGTCATCAGACGGCGTGCGGGCTCCCTGGGCGTTGAGGATGCCAGCGATGTCGGCAGTGACGCGGCCATAGCGCACCGCGTTCAGCATGGTCTTGAACCCGTCGTCTGACTGACGGTGAATGTCGACGAGCTCGACGATGTGCAGCGGCGCACCCGGAGTGCCGATGTCGAGCATGCCAGCGTCGCTCGCCTTGCCAGCCCACACATGGGCGTCAAAGAACCAGAACGAGCGGTAGTGATCCTTGACGTACCGTAGCTCGTCGCCGCGCGGCGGCACGGGAGCCAACTGGTAGGGGTCGCCGAACATCACCACCTGCACGCCGCCGAATGGCTCACCACGCTTGCCACGTGCCTGACGCAGGGCGCGATCCATGCCGTCCATGAGGTCGGCATTCACCATCGAAATCTCATCGATGACGAGCGTGTCGATCGCGTTGAGAATCTTGCGGGTGGGATCGGACTGTTCAATCTCGCTGTCAGCGATGAGCCCGATGGGCAGGCGAAAGAGGGAGTGAATGGTTTGGCCCTCGACGTTGAGCGCCGCAACACCCGTCGGCGCACAAATCGCGATTTGTTTGGCTGTGTTCCACGCCAGGTACTGCAACAGGGTCGACTTGCCTGTGCCAGCGCGCCCCGTCACGAACACATGCTCACGCGTGTCTTCAATCAGACGGAACACAGCTTCTTGTTCCGCTGAGAGGGGTGGGAGGTTCACTGTTGTCCTTCGAATCGCTTCATTCCATCGTAGTTGCCCCGGTCGCACATGAGCCAAGCGCCCTCCCGTGATCTCACGACGTAATAACGCTCAGCGTCTGCACCGGCACCGCTCCTTAGACTGTTCTCGTGGAGCCAGAGCAACGACGCGAGAAACGCAAAGTTGTACGCGATCTCTCACTCCTGTCACTGGCCGGAGTGCTGCTCGTCGTGGGCGGATTCTTCGGATTCACCCTGCTCTACAAAAACGTGTATGGCCCCGGCGCGTTCGTCGAGAACTACCTCACACTCCTCAGCCAAGGACGTGCGGCCGATGCACTCGTCGTCCCTGGCGTCAGCGTGGACTCCGTCGAGCTTGAAGAAGCCGGTATCGATCCGTCCGCGTCGGATGCGCTGCTGCGCCGCGACGCCCTCGCACCCCTGACAGACATTGAAATCGTCTCAGAGCGCACCGATGGCGACCTCGTTTTGGTGACCGCGTCGTATACGGCAGGTGGCGTTGACGGAACCACCACCTTCGCCGTGCAGGCAAACGGTTGGGAAGGCTTAGCTCCTGGCTGGAAGTTCGCCCGCACGCCGCTCGGTGTCATTGATCTCACCGTCTTCGGCTCCATGACCTATTCCATCAACGGCTTCACCGTCGACAAGCGCCAAGTCTCTGTCGACGGCCTGGATGCGCTCCCGTCCGACGCCGTCCCCATGTTGGTGTTCTCCCCCGGCCTGTACTCCGTCGCAGTCGACACCGCCATTTCAACCGCAAGCGGCACCGCAGTGCTCGCTGACGTTCCCCTGACCTCCGTGCCTGTCGTCGTGCAGACCCAGCCGACGGAAGAATTCGTGAACGTGATTCAGGAGCGCGTCAACGACTTCCTGATCACCCAGTGCGCATCACAGCAGGTGCTGCAACCGACAAACTGCCCCTTCGGGCTGACGGTACAGAACCGCATCGCTAATCTCCCCACCTGGACTATCTCGCAACTGCCTGCCATCACCGTCGCACCCGATGGTTCCGACTGGAGGATTCCCGAGGTCGAAGCGGTAGCGACAGTGACGGTCGAAATGAAGTCACTGTACGACGGGTCAACGTGGGAGCGTGTCGAAGACGTACCATTTACGATGCGAGGCGCCATCCGCATGACACCGGATGGGCAGGCATCCATCAGTATCTCCGCCGTCGATCTGGACTAGCGGAACCACGACAGCGGGCCGTGCACACCGGTCACGACGGTGTGCGGGTTACGCCGTGTGCTCTGCGTCACGCTCAGCCATCTTGGCAAGCTTCGCGTTGTATTCCTCGAGCTCGGCGTCGCCCGTGCGATCGGCGTGGCGGTCGCGGCTGCGCTGCAGCCTCTCGTCGCTGCGGCTCCATTGAATGGCGATCACGATACCGGTGATCAGTGTTGGAATCTCACCGATCGACCACGCAATACCGCCACCGACGTATTGATCGTCCATGGGCGTATTGCCCCAGGCACGCCCCATCGAGCCATACCACTCCGCCGCCATTAATCCCTCATTCATCATGATGGCCATACCGAAGAATGCGTGCATCGCCGCCACCGCGACGAGCGTAATGAGCCGGCCCGCGTACGGGAGACGGAACGGAATCGGATCAACTCCGACGAGGGTCAGCACGAACAGGTAACCCGAAATCAGGAAGTGCGCGACCATCCAGATGTGGCCGACGTGGTCGTAAAGCGCCCAGCGGAACAGATCGGAGTAGTAGAACAGCCAGAGCGAGCCAACGAAGATACCGGCGGCCACGATCGGGTGGGTAATGACCCTCGAGTACGGGGAGTGAATTGCCCACAGCACCCACTCACGGACACCGCGGGTTCCGTCGCGACGCTTATCGACCGCGCGAAGCAGCAGGGTGACAGCGGAACCAAACACCAGCAGCAGTGGGATCGCCATGGCGAGCAGCATGTGCCCCATCATGTGCACGCTGAACAGGTACGCCTGGTACGCGTTAATCGGACCGCACGTGACCCAGATCAGCAGCAGCATGCCGAGAATCCAGAACACCGTGCGGTAGATCGGCCAACGGTCACCGCGACGGTGCAGGCGGTACACGCCCATCAGGTAGAGGACAATTCCGCCGATACCGACGGAGAGCCACAAAATATCGATGTTCCACTCGCTGAACCAGCGTGGCAGGGTGAGCTCTGGCGGCAATGGCGCGTTGGAGAGTCGTTCTGCCGGGGTGCGTGACACGCCAGTGGAGAGCAGTGCGACCGGTGAGGGGGTGCGGGCGAGGGCCGCAGCGACGCCGCTGGCGATGCCCATCACGGCAAGTTCCAGCGCCACCAGCGCCCAGAAAGGTCTCGCGGTCTTTGCCGTGTCGGTCTTCGCGATGAGCTTGGTGCGATACAGCGCCCCAAAAATGCCGAGCATGAGAAGCGCGATGACCTTCGCGATGACGAGCACGCCGTACGGCGAAAACAAATACTGCCAGTCACCGAGCCCTGTGAAGGCACGCACCGCACCGCTCGCGGCGACGACAATGAACGCCGCTAGGGCTAGCGATGAGTAGCGCTGCAATGTTGTGGTGATCGCCTTGACGTGCGGGCGTACGATCACGACAGCGAGGAGGCCACCGATCCACATGCCCGCGCCGATCACGTGCATGCCGAGCGAGGAGACGGCGAGATTGTGGTTGGCGAGGTCGCCAGCGTGCCCCTGCGTGACCATGGGCATGGCGACGACGACCGTGAGCACCGCGGCGAACAGCGTGGCAAGCCATGAACGCCAGGCAAACGTCAGGACCGTCAGAACGGCCGCGCCAATGACCGTCAATAGCCACGCGGTTCCGAGCGGATTGTCGGTGAGGTAGCGCCCCAGCTGCTGCCCGAAGTCCGGCCCGAGGGATACCTGGGGGTTGAACACCAGGATGAAGTTGAAGAATGCCGCCGCACCGGATGCGACAGTCAACGCCGCTGCGGAGAAAGACGCCGTGTCAAGAAGCACGTCGTAAGCACGATCACCCGGCTTGAAAGCGAACAGCGCCATAACGAGGGCACCAAGCGCACCAGCAAGCGAAATGTTGACGAACATCTTCGCGATCGGCAGACCCCAACGCGCGAGGGGACCAGGGTCTCCGAGGTCGAGCGGCGCCGCGCCCCCGCCGTAAGCAAGTCCGATCACGATAGCGACGACAGCCGCGACGATCAGAATCACCGGGCCCAGGGCCCGCAACGTGCGCGGTTTCACCCTTCTAGCCTAGGCGCTCGCCCCTGAGTAGTCGGCCGTCTCCCCAAAGCCCAACCCGAGGTTCCGTACCGAGCGAAAAAACAACAGAGGGTGCCGCGCAATGCGACACCCTCTGCGACAGCTGAATTACTTGACAGCTGCCTTGAGCTTGGAACCAGCGGTCACCTTGACGCGCTTGCCAGCAGGGATCTTGATCTCAGCACCGGTCTGCGGGTTGCGGCCCGTGCGTGCGGACGTGTCGACCTGCTCAAACGCGATCCAACCCGGGATCGAAACCTTCGCACCCTTAGCAACAGCGTCAGAAACCGTAGCGAACAGTGCGTCGAGAACACCCGACACCGAAGCCTGGCTCTGACCGGTTGCCGAAGCGATGCTTGCGACGAGCTCAGTCTTGGTGATGTTCTTGTCAGCCATGTGTTGTCCTCCAGCGGCGACTCTCGCCGCCTGTTCTTGCTTGTGGTCTGAGGGAGGTTTCCCTTCAGGTGGTCAATCAACCGCCTTGAATGTACCAATGGAATCGGACACTCGCCCGTTTTTCCGCGAGTTTTCACGATTTTCGATCGCGTGTCGCGTGAAGATTGAGGTTTTTGTGACTGATGTGACTGATGTGACTGGCGCAGACCCATTGAAGTAACCGGTCGGCGTCGATCCCGCCATGCGCCCCGCGAAACCCCCGGTTATCAGGCATGATAGGGGCGGTTGACATTGTCATTTCGGAGGTAACCGTGGCCCAAGCGCCCAAGTCCAACAAGAAGGTCGTTCGCGTCGCGTCGTCGAACGCCTCATCATCAGAGGCATCGGCCACGGGGTCTGGCGCCACTTGGAAGCCCACCGCTGAGGCGAAAAAGAAGGCTACGACCTTCCGCATTCTCGCCTTCGTGCTGTGGATTCTCGCGATCGCCGGCGAAGCATTCACGATCTTCTACGTGCTCCGTCAGGTGCCCATCAAGATGTGGCTGCTGATCGTCATGATTGTCGTCATCGGCATCCTGGCCATTGCCGGATCCCTCCTGTGGAAGAACGCCAACAAGCTCGACCCCGCTTCGAAGAAAGACACTGTTCGCTTCTTCGTGCAAAACCAGCTCGGCCTGATCATGACGATCATCGCGTTCTTGCCGCTGATCATCCTGATCTTCACGAACAAGAACATGGACGGCAAGCAGAAGGCAATTGCCGGTTCCATCGGTATCGTCGTCGCACTTGTCGCCGGGTTCTTCGGCTTCTCCTCGAACGCACCATCGGTTGAGCAGTACACCGCCGAGACCGGCATCGTGCAGGCCATCACCGGCGAAGACGAGGTCACGTGGACCAAGGGTGGCAGCGTCTACCACCTGTGCGCGGCAGCGTCCGCCGTCAACAAGGAATCCAAGGACGGCCAGATCTACGTCGGCACGTCGCAGGACGCCCGCGACGCCGGCAAGGAGCGCCTGACCCTGCAGCTCGACACCGAGCTCAAGGAATGCGGCTACGAGGACTACGTGCTTCCGGAGAACTGGAAGGCCGTCGTCAAGGGCGATGAGCCGTTCGTCGCCGACGAGTGGGCACAGGGCACGCCCGCTGTCGAAGAGTCAGGCGAGCCGACCGACGAAGAGACGACCGACTCCGAGTAAGCCTGCGTCTACACCAGACGCACCCAGAAGGCTCCGAGCCGCCCAGGCGCTCGGAGCCTTCTGCATTGCCGCCCCAGGTCCGTGGTCCAGGCCCGTAGTTCCGAGCCCGTGGTTCCGCCCCCGCTGGTTCAGCCGTGGAGCTCCGGAACCACGGGGCCCACGGCTGAACCCGGGGAACGCCAAAAGGGCGCCTCCCGAAGGAGACGCCCTTTTGTAAAAAGTGCTTACCAGCTCGACTTGGTCACACCCGGAAGCTCACCGCGGTGAGCCATGTCGCGGAAGCGAACACGGGAGATGCCGAACTTGGAGAGGTGACCACGCGGGCGGCCGTCGATCACGTCGCGGTTGCGAACGCGAACCGGCGAAGCGTTGCGGGGCAGCTTCTGCAGGCCGACGCGGGCAGCTTCGCGCTGCTCGTCGGTCGAGTTGGGGTCAACCAGAGCCTTCTTGAGCTCCAGGCGCTTAGCGGCGTAGCGCTCAACGATGACCTTGCGCTGCTCGTTCTTAGCGATCTTGCTCTTCTTAGCCATTCTTAACGCTCCTCTCGGAACTCAACGTGCTTGCGTACGACGGGGTCGTACTTCTTCAGCACCAGACGGTCGGGGTTGTTGCGACGGTTCTTGCGGGTTACGTAGGTGTAACCCGTGCCAGCCGTCGACTTCATCTTGATGATCGGACGTACGTCCTGAGCCTTCTTCGCCATTAGAGCTTCACACCCTTCGCGAGGAGGTCCTTAACGACCGACTCAATTCCACGAGCGTCAATAACCTTGATGCCCTTAGCCGAAACGTTGAGCGTGATCTTACGACCGAGCGATGCAACGTAGTAGGTCTTCTTCTGCACGTTCGGGTCGAAGCGACGCTTCGTCCGGCGGTGCGAGTGGCTGATGTTGTGACCGAAGCCGGGAACAGCTCCTGTCACCTGGCACACTGCTGCCATGGTGTCTCCTTCTGTACCGTGAAACCGGACGGCTTCACCCAAGATCCCTTGTCTGCACACGCCTTTCCACCACTCATTGCTGAGTCAGAAGGAAGGGAATGTACGAACTGCGTGCTGGAGTGCCCGCAGACAAGGGATCAGTTTAGCACGGGATCTGGCGTTCTCTGCACGCGCGCAAGCGATGGTTTCACGTGGAACGGTCAGCGATGAAACCAGCGGCGCCGGAACCGCGGTGCGGCTCGACTGCGCCGCGGCCAGGTCGAAATGGAGAGACGGTTGGATCATCCGTGATCCAAAAGCGCCAGGGGAAGGCGCTGGTACCTGCCACACCCGCGACGCCCACGCGCGGTCCCTGTGAAAATTCGATCAGCGGTTGGGCGCGCAAGAACAACTCAGCGATGGCGCCATCCTGCTCCCCATGGGTAATGGCGTCGATGCCATCGTGGCGCGGATGGCGCAGCCCGACAGCTTGACCGAGCCTCCCCGGCCCGCGAGCGAGATCCCGATCTCGTGGAGTTCGCATGCCGTCCGGCCCAGGCAGGCTACGCCGCTGCCGCGCGAGGTCCACCCCCTCAATCACCTCGCCAGCGCGTAACAGCATGCCGTCGCCGCGCCCTTCTGGGCCGGCTGCGACGTTCACGCAGGAGTGAATGCCGTGGCTGAGGTAGACATACAGGTGACCGGGCTCTCCCCACATGGTGGCATTGCGATCAGTGCGCCCCATCCGGGCGTGGGATCCCGGGTCGGCGATATCCCCCGTTCCCCGCCCGTGATAGGCCTCGACCTCAGTGATGCGCACCGCCACCGCACCCTCGCTCGTCGTAACGCGCAGGACGCCCCCCAGGAGAGTCGGCGCGACCTCGGCGGCATAGCCAAGCAGGTCAGCGCGCGTCGCTGGCCTTAGAACTGACTGCGGGAGCACCATGAGATATCGAATCCGTTGAGTTCACTGATGACGGAACCATCCTCCACCGCAACGATGCGGGTAAGTGTTTTCGGCATCGGGCGGGTGTAGGTGTCGTAGGGGTTATTGGCGTAGTTCGGCGCAACAATAGCGGCGACGTACTGCCCGCTTGGCGATACGCAGAACTGCAGAATCGGTTCCGTCTTGTCATTCTCGATAACGGGGCGCACTGAGCCATCGGCGGAGACGAGTTCGATCGCATGCCCCGTCGGCATTCCCGCAGCATCGCGCTGCGTGACAGCCCACAGCTGCCCGCCGTCACTTGCCGGTTCGACTCGCCCTGGGGTACCGCTGAGCGCGGGAAGCTGGATCGGTGTTTCCACGCCGGTCTGCAGATTCACGCCGACCGGGATACCGGAACGATCAATGATCGCTTCGTACGTTCCACGCGATATGCCATCAATGGCATATGCGGTTCCGAGGAGCGCCGAGTTGCCGGATTCGGTGAGAAGTAGGTCGCCAGCGAACGTTACTGCCAGAATCCCTTGCGCGTCAGGTACGAACATCCAGTCCCCGACCGAGCGGTCCGTGCTTGCCAAGTCCAGCTCGACGGGAGGTGCAGCGGGGTCGTGGATGGAAGCGGTATACAGAATGCTTGCTCGCCCGGACGTTTCCGTCAGCTCACGATCGGTAAAAAGGTAGCCAAAGGTTCCGCCACGCTGAGCCACCTGCAGGCTCGTGACGTAGCCGTCGCCAGGGAGCGTGACGTACCGCGGGTTCGTGCCGTCGCGATCGGTGACGATGACCGCGCTTCGCTCATCCTCCTCCACGAGAATCACGAGCGCATCAGGCGCCACGCGCACCTCTTCAATGTGCTCATGGGTGAAGATCGTCTGTCGTGTCATCCCGTCGATCGGCATGCTCACGACCATGTCGAAACCGCCTGTCCCCTCACGTTGTAGCATCACAATCGATGCGGGCACGGTCGTGATGCTGGTCTCTAAAGTGACGGCCGCGCCACCGCCGACCGCGGTGACCCCAGCAACAGTCACGGTGTATGTGGTGTCATCGTGCAGCGGCGAGGTAAACCGCACGCCAATATTGCGGCCCTGCGCATCAACGGTGAAGTCGGTAGCCGGCGTGACGGTGATGTCATCCGCATCAATACCGCTGAGCGCCTGATTGGCTGTCAGCGTCAGGCGCGTGCCGGACGATTCAATGGCGGCAGCACCGTCAAAGGTCACTTTCGTGAGTCGCGGCCCCTGCGTGAGAGCTGCGACAGCACCGACTCCTGCGAGCAGGCTAAGCACGCCGAGAACGGACATCGTCCTGCGCCAGAACGTGCCGGTAGTGGGGCGACGCTGATCGCGTCGGCGACCGGTTGGGTCAGTACTCATACGGATCCACCGGTTCATCAATCGGGGTGACGCTGATGGTGCGCACCACCAGGTTGCCCCTCGCGTTTGCTTCAACAACGCCTTCGATACTGACCCATTCGCCGGTTGCGGCGTTATCTGCCACTTCCACGAGCGGAATGCTGGCTGGCTGGGCGTCAATCACGCAGTGGGTGACGACGAGGCGGGTCAACTGTGTCGTTCCGTCAGCCTTGGACGGCGTCACAAACCCCGACAACGTCACCGTCGTCCCCTCGTAAAGTCTCGAGTCCGGTGCGGTGGCGAAAACGCTTGCCCAGTCGCCGACGCCAAATGTAGCGGTGTCACCAGTCGTTGCGAGGGCGATGACGTCTTCACCACCAAACAGAGGCGTCACTCCCAGGTCACGATCCATTGCGGTCTGGGCTGACAGCGACGCGGGCGGTAATAGCAGCGCAGCGGCAACAACGGTCAGCGCAATCGTTCCGCCAATGGCGCCCACGACCGCCCCGATCAGGCGTCGCCCTGGTCGGGCAGCAGCGTCGCCGTGATCGTGATCATGCTCTGCCTCACGGCCTAAGCCAATTCCGAATGACGCGACACATCCGATCAACGCGATGGCCGCCATTCCCACGGCAAACCAGGCGCCATCTGGGTTGATGTAAAGCGCCAGATTTCCTGTCGCTGCGAGAACGATCGTCGCAACAGCGATGGCCGCAGTGATCCCCACACCGAGCAGGCGTGTTCCGAGAGAGGCCACGGTCGACATGCGATCGCTAGACAAAGAGGTTCACCCCGATTCCCAGCACGAAGGCGAAGAGCAGCACGATCGCGACGATAATCGCGAGAGTGCGTGTCGTGAAGGTCGTGCGCATGAGGGCGAGCATCTTGACGTCAACAATCGGCCCAACCACGAGGAACGCAACGATCGAGCCAGACGAGAACGTGCTGGCAAATGAGAGCGCGAAGAACGCGTCGACGTTTGAACAGATCGCGACGATCATTGCGAGCGCCATCATTGTGACGATCGACAACACCGGATTCGAGCCGATCGCTATTAATGCCTCTCGAGGAATAAGCACTTGAACGGCACCGGCGAGCGCGGAACCGACGACGAGCGCAGGCATCACCGCACGCAACTCGATGATGAACTGCGTGAGCGTGCGTTCCGTCTTCGCCGCGTGCGCATGGTGTGCGGCATCGCACGTCGCGAGGAACTTCTCGGTAAGCAGGGCGTCAGGGTTCGGGTGACGGGAGAAAACCCATCCGATGAGGTTAGCCACGACGAAACCACCGAGCAGGCGCGCAATAAGGATGCCGCCGTCCCACCCGAATGCGGCGTGGGTCGTGATGATCACGATGGGGTTGACGATCGGCGCAGCGATCAAGAATGTCAGCGTGTCTGCCGGACTAAACCCGCGCATCATGAGTCCGCGAGCGAACGGCACGTTGCCGCATTCACAGACCGGAACGATGACTCCCAGAAGGGAGAGCGCCATCCGACGAGTCCATGCCCGTTTTGGCATAAGCCGCTCGAGCATGCCAGACGGTAGCCACACTTGCACGACGATCGACAGCGTGACGCCGAGAATCACCCACGGTAGCGCCTCGATGAGAACGCTCAATGCGAGCGTCAAACCGTCCTGTGCGCGATCAGGGAGGTCGATGCTGAATAACGTCGGCGCCCACACATCGATCGCAATCAGCGCGGCCACCACGGCGAGCCCGACACCAATCAGCGTTGCCGTCCGCGACGCGCTCCGTGAACGCGTTGTCGTCATGAGCCTTCTCGAGGAGCCCCGCACGACGCACACAGTCCGAAGATGTCCACAACGTGTTCCGCCTCGGTGAAGCCGTGCGCTGCGGCCATCGATCGCGCCCACTGCTCGACGTCGGTCGCGGCGATTTCCACGGTGAGCCCGCAGCGGCGGCAAATCAGGTGGTGATGGTGCCCTGCGGACGAACACGCGCGGTACAACGACTCACCCTCTGGGCTCTGCAGGGAGTCGGCATCGCCGTTGGAGGCTAGCGACGCCAACGCACGATAAACGGTGGCAAGACCAATTCCGGTGTTGTCCTCACGAAGCGCCGCATAGAGCGCCTGCGCGCTCACAAAACCGCCCGCGTCGGCGAGTGCTTCGCGCACTCGTTCGCGCTGCCACGTGTTCCGTTGAGCCATGATCCGAGCCTACTGAGGATTCCTGAGTGCTACGCCACAGGTGTGACGCGATCTCGACGAGCGCCCACCACGCGGCAGGCGATGTAGATGAGGAAGCTGACCGTGGTGATGTACGGGCTCACCGGAAGGGTTCCCATGACGGCAAGCAGGATGCCACCGACGGCGGAAACGACGCCGAACGATGCCGCCAACAGCGGCACAGCGATCGGCCCGGTGGCCACGCGCATCGCGGCCGCTGCCGGCGTCACGATGAGTGCCATCACCAGGAGCGCGCCGACAATGTGCACGGCAACGGCAACGATGAGTCCAAGCAGCACCATGAATGCCAGCGACACGACGGTGGTCGGAACCCCGCGTGCGGCCGCCGACTGGGGATCGAGTGAGTCAAAGCGCAGCGGACGCCACATCAGCAGAAGACCGATGAGCACGACGCTCGAAATGATGAGAAGCGACGCGAGCTGCGGGCTCTGCACCGACACGATCTGACCGGTCAGGAGGCTGAACCGGTTCGCGCTGCGGCCGTCATAGAGGCTCAAGAACAGCACACCAAGACCGAGCCCGAAGGGCATCAGCACACCGATCACGGAGTTTCGCTCTCGCGCCTTAGCCCCCATGAGCCCGATTATTGCGGCGGCGATGACGGAACCAACAACCGAGCCGGTCACGACATCTGCGCCGATGAGGAGTGCGGCTGCTGCGCCCGCAAAAGACAGTTCACTGATACCGTGCACAGCGAACGCCATGTCGCGTTGCATCACGAAGGTGCCAATGAGCCCGCCAACGAGTCCGAGGACGGCGCCTGCGACGAGCGACATCCAGACCAGGCCGAGGATTTCGCCGTAGAACGGCACCCCACCGAACATCAGCTCGGCAATGTCATTCCAGTTCACAGGTCTTCTCCGTGTGCATCGGCTTCGGCATGGCAGTGGGCTTCACCCGCGTCTGGGGCCCCCACGACAACGAGTCTGCCGCCAGCACGCAGCACCTCGACGGGTGCGCCGTAGAGATCGCTGAGCACAGCGCTATTAAGCACTTCGGCGGGGGTACCGAGCGTGAACTTGCCGCCGGCGAGGTAGAGGATGCGATCGACAGAGTCGAGCACCGGGTTGATATCGTGCGTCACCAACAGCACTCCCGCCTGCGTACGCTTTCGATAGTCATCGACCAGCGCGACAAGACCCTGCTGATTGGCAAGGTCAAGGCTCGTGAGTGGTTCGTCACACAGGAGGAGGCCGGGTTCATCGGCGAGTGCCTGACCTGCGCGCAGGCGCTGTTGCTCGCCGCCGGAGAGTTGCCCAACCGGGCGATCAGCAAATGCTCGTGCATCGACCGCGTCAATGAGGCGCTCAACACGCTCGGCGTCGGCTTTCCGTCGAATCGGTAAGCCAAAGCGATGTCCGGTCACGCCAAGCGTGATGAGGTCTCGCCCGCGCAGCGATGTGTCGGGTGGGAGCGGGCGCTGCTGCGGAATGTATCCAACGCGGCGATTGCCTTTGCGTACCACCGGCGCGCCCAGCACGGTAATGGTTCCGCCGCTCAGCTTGTCGAGTCCTAAAATCGCGCGCACCAGACTCGTCTTGCCTGAGCCGCTCGGACCGAGAACAGCGATGAGCTCGCCAGGATGCACGGTCAGATCGAGGTCAGCCCACAGCGTGCGGCCATCGCGACGAAGCGCGCCGCCGCGAATGTCCAGCGGGTTATTCACGAGACGGGCTCCAAGGCTCGGGCGAGGGCGGCGATGTTTTCGCTCATCCAGGTGACATAGGTGTGGCCGTCTGGGAGCACTTCTGAGAATTCCAGCACCGCGATACCCGCCTTCTCGGCGTCGTCGATGATGCGTTCGGTCTCATTGCCGCCGGTCTGAGCATTCGCAACAACCAGTGCAATGTCGTCATCTTCCAGCACCTGCAGTGTGTGCAGGAGCGTAGCGGGGGCGACGTCCTGGCCTTCTTCTACTGCTTCAAGGAAGGCGGCTGGGGTGACATTGTGCATTCCCAGCAGGTCAGTGAGTCGCAATGCGACGGGCTCGGTCACCAGAATGTGCGTGTGGTCCTGGGCCGCCGCGAGCGCCTTAATTTCCTCGGACAGACCGTCAAGGTCGGCGCCAAGCGCAAGAGCATTCTGCTCATAGTCGGCAGCGTTGTCGGGGTCGAGCGCACTGAGACGTTCGGCCACCTCGGCGGCGAGCCCTGCGACGACGGCGGGGTCATACCAAACGTGCTCGTTGAACCCCGCGATGTGGTCATGGCCTTCGTGTTCGTCGGCCGTGGAGTCATCGTGGGCGGCAGCCTCATCATGCTGATGATCGTCATGCGCGTGCTCGTCGTCATGCGCGTGGTCATCGTGAGCGCTCTGCCCAGGGTAATCCGGCGCGAACGATACTGCCTCGATAACGGGCAGCTCTGCCTTCGTAATGAGACCACCAACAAAAGCGTCATAGCCGCCACCGTTACTGACCACCAGATCTGCGCGGTTGACGATCAGCTTGTCCTTCGATGAAGGCTCATACTCGTGTGGGTCTTGGGCAGCTGACGAAATCAAGGAGGTGACAACAACATGTTCGCCCCCAATTTCTTCAACGATGCTTCCGTACACGCTCGTCGTGGCGACCACCTGAAGTCGGCCATCCTCCGCTGCAGGAGTCGAGGAGCACCCGGCAAGGGTGATCGCAGTGACAGCGAGCAAAGAGAGCGCGAGGGAGCGGTGCATGAGTTCGAGCTTAACGCTAATGAGAATCGTTATCAACTTGGCAAAGGCGCCACCGACCGTGAATTCTCAGCGCGACGCGATGTCTGGCGCTTACAGTAAACCTGGCTCACGTTGTTAAGGGGACAAAACATGACCAATCCAACCGTTGTACCACCCGTCGTTTATGTCGCGATTCGCACGCGCAACGAGGGTACTGAAATGGCTGCCGAGATTCGCGAACTTCGCGATGGCCGCACAGCACTGCTGACCTACACGTCGCTCGATCGCCTCCTGGATTTGGCTGGGCCAAACCAGGCGTGGATTGTGGTGCGCACTGAAGAGCTCGAAGGACTCAAGAAGGAGCAGCCCTTCGACGTTGTCATCTTCGACCTCGAGATTCCCGAGATGTATCGCGCGGACGGGGCAATCGCATGACTGAGATCGCGATGGACCCTGAGGTCATGAAGAAACATGCCGAAGCGCATGACCTCGTAAAAGCAGAAGCAGAAAAAGCGCTCAACAAGTCACCCCGCAGCGTAGACGCGGGACTGGGATCCGACTCGGTCAGCATTATCCTGACGAAGCTGATCGACCATGTCGATGCGGTCTACCGCGTGCACGGCACACTGGGCTCGCTCACTCGTAGCATCGCGAATGACGCCACGAAGACAGAAGAGTCCATCAGCGCGAGCATCAAAAGCCTTGCAGACGAAGTGGAAGACGACCAATGAGCGTCATCGATACCTTCGTTCCTGGCACGCCATCTGACGTTAAGGCTGCCGCAGAGTTTCTTGATCCGTCGCTACGGTCAGCGTTGGAATATTCCGAGAACGCCGGCTCTGTGATTCCGGTGTCGGTACGCTCCCACTGGTACGGCGCCTCAGCAGACCACTACGTTTCACTGCTTATCGACATTAGTGAAGCCAGCGATGAGCTGCGTGGGTTCGCTCGCGATGGTGCCGAAAAGCTGCGCGCGTACGCTGGACAGCTGGAACGCATGCAGAACGACTTCGCGGGCCACCGCGATCGGGCAGCAAGTGACGGCCTCTCCGTTTCAGGAAACACGATCAGCGCCCCCGTCCCGCCAACCAGCTACGTCGTCACCGAGCGCGATGACCCGCACTGGGATGCGTGGCAGCGCTATCAAGACCGCGTGAAGACGTACAACCGCATCGCCGAAGACGTCGGCTCTTGGTGGGGCGAACTTGAGATGTGGGTTCACGATAACCTCGACACTTTCGCTGGCACGATTCCGACCGACAGCGCGCTGAAGACGGTTCTTGATGGGCTCACAGACGCGAGCGCCGACATTCCGAAGGAATACATCGGATACCAGGGCGACCTGTGGAAAGAAAACGCCAACTTCCTGACAAAGGAGGGCGAACGCCTACGCGCCGAAGCAGCCGATTGGGTGCGCAAGCTGCGCTCTGGCAACCCCGCAGTGCGCGCTGCCGCGGAAGCGGCGAACCCGCACGGACTGCGTTGGCAGGCGAGCGAGGTTGAGGAAATGGCCAGCCGCCTCGGCAAGACTGCAAAGTGGGTTCCCGGCATCGGCTGGGTTCTTGACGGTGTCGATTTCATCAAGGCGCTGGAGGGCGATGGGTCACCAAGCTCCGTCGGTATCGAAGTCATCGCCGGTACCGCAGGCGGTGTCGTCGGCGGTATTGCCGTCGGCGCCGGCATCGCGGCTGCCGGCCTGACCGCACCGTTGTGGGTCCCGGTTGCGGCTGGTGCCGCGATCGCGATTGGGGTCGGTGCCGGTGCCGTGTGGGCATACGAGAGCTGGGTTCCGCAAGACGTTCGTGAAGCGATCGATGCGGGCCTCAGAGACGGATGGGATGCCACGACAGACTTTGCCGAAGACGCGTGGGACAACACCACCGAGTTCGTCGGTGACGTTGGTCACAACATTGGCAAGGCATGGGATGGTTTGTGGAACTGATCAGTACTGAGGTCGCTGTGCCGCGGCGGCGCGGATGGCAACCGCCGAAAGGTTCGACCACCCCCCTCTACATCATGACCACCGTGCTGGTGATCATCGTCGGTCTCTGGTTGGGTTCGGTCGCGTTCGCCGTCGGCTCAGTGGCGATCGCGCTCTTCGCGGTCAGCGTGATCGCGACCATCGGCGTGGGCATCGGCATCATTAGCGCCAAGATGCGCGCGACACATCCGCTCAGAGTGCGGGTGGGGGCGACGGCCGACGCCGTGACATTCGACGCCGGTGATGCAACGCGCTCGCTGTTGCGTGTACTCGCGCCCATCGGCGTCGTGATGTTCGCAAGCTTGCTATGGCTGATCATGCGAGGCGAACTCTACGGCGACAGCGACGAGGCAGTGTTCTCGGGCATCGGACGCTTCGGATCCGCCATCTTCTTCGTCATCGCCGTCGCCATCATCATTCCGAGCATTCGTGCATGGCGTGGTTCCACGGGCGCGTCACTCACCCTCACCCGAGAAAGTGTCGCGCTTGCGCTGCCGCGCACAGGTGGTTCGGCGCCATGGGCGAGCATTGCCGGCGCCTCCTTCGCCACCGAGCGCGTCACCGTGCTGGCAAACACCGGAAGCTTCTCGTGGGCATCGCGAGATCTGGCGAGCGATCCGGTGGTCCTCACCGACCTGATCACCTACTACGCCGATAATCCTGCCGCTCGCGCATCCATTGGTTCCGGAACCATCGCGCTGCTGAAGTCGGGACAGTTCTGAGCACAAGCGAACCGTCGCGCGCGAACGCCCCGAACGCGCTCGAGGCCGCGACGTGATTCACGCGCTGGCCTGCTCACCCGAGCGCCGCGTTTAGCGCGGGATGGAGGTGCCGCGTCTGAAGGGCCACGCATGCCTGTTGCGCACCCGCGTGCAGGCTCGCGTCCAACGTGGCACCCGCCACATGCGCAACCATGAACCCAGCCATAAAGGCATCGCCCGCGCCATTCGTGTCGACAATGTCGCCAGCGTCCGCAGCGGCTACGCGCACCACGGTTCCGCTCGAATCCACGGCGATCGCTCCGGCAGCCCCCAGCGTGCAGACCGCTAAGTGCACGCCCCGCGCAATGCACGACAAAAGGAGCGCCTCAGGGTCGTCAGTGGCGTCGCCGTTCATAAATACAATGTCGGCGTTCTGCACAAAAGGCTCGTGAAATTCAGCCGCGCCATCGTAGTCATGCAGATCGACCCACACGATCGGTGGGTTCGCAGAATCCCGCACCTGGCCGATGAGCATGCGCCCAGTTTCGGTGAGGTCGATGACGGCATGATCGGAACCACGCAGCGCCGCAAGCAGGTCGGCCTGCTGTTGCGCGGATGCGGCCGAGGGCGTTGACAGGTACAGCGACACCCGCTCGCCTGCCTGGGTCATCAGGTTGAGATGCCGTTCGGTAACGTCTGACAGATGTGCGGTCAGCTCGACACCAGCCGCGCGCAGGGCTGAAGCAACGCGCTGTCCGTCACCGTCGTCAGAAATCAGCGCGTGCAGCGCGACGTTGGCCCCAAGCGAGGTCAGATGAAGCGCCTTACCCGCGCTGGTTCCGCCGACGGTATGCCAGTACTCGTCGGCAAACTGCATGTGCGGTACGGGTTCGGGTAAGCGATCAAGCACGACGAGTTGGTTCCAGGATGCGGGGCCGAAAATCGCGATGCGCGCAACGTTGTGCATGCCTGGAGTGTAGCGAGGCTATGCGCTGGGCGTGGCCCGCTCGAGCCGCTGGAGCAACCAATCAATGCGCGCAGCTTCGTCGCGGTGATAGCGCGCCGACCACTCAAGCGCGATTGTCGCATACTCCCAGTCATCCACCTTCGCTGAGTTGGCGCTGTGCTGTTCTGCCCGTTCAGCGCGCTCAAGAGACTCCCGCTTATGCGCCTCAAGTAACTCGCGCAGTCGACCGCGGTCACCGTTGTGCGCCGCCCAAACGCGCAGCATCAGCGGGTGTTTGAGGACGACGGGTTCTGGCGGCAACTCGTCGGCCCAGCGCGTGATGTTCTGCTTACCAAGTTCGGTCATCGTATAGAGCCGCCGCGAGCGCGCCTCATACGTCTGATCGACGCGCGATTCGGCGAGCCCGAGCTTTTCCAACCGTCGCAGTTCGGCATAAATCTGACTGTGCGACGGTGCCCAGTAGAAGAACGCAAGGCTCTGCTCCGCCCAGCGTTTTACGTCATACCCGGAGAACTCGCCACCAAAAGAGAGCACGCCAAGAGCGGCCCACCCTGTGGGTGGAATATCAACGATGGGGGTGTCGTCTGTGGGTGCCACGATGCCCATCTTCGCACGGCCATCTTGACCGCGTCGCGCTCACGTGGCATATTTCTATTCACAGTATGTCAAATAGACATACTTACGGTCGAAGGAGACCGATGAACGAAACGCAACAAATGCTCGCGGTCCTCAACGAAGGATTCCCCAACCTCACCGCGATGAGCCCGCTTGACGCCCGTGCCGCTGTCGATGCCCGCGTGGTTCCGGCCACCAATATCGACGCCGTCAGCCATACAGAAGACGTCACCATTGGTTCCGATCTGCTGGTGCGGGTGTACTACCCACACCAGGTGGCTGACGGAACCGCGGTGGTCGTTTTCGCGCATGGCGGCGGTTACCTGCATGGTTCTATTGCCAGCCACGACCGGTTTTGCCGGGAGTGGAGCGCTGAAATGCAGTCGATCGTGGTGTCAGTGCAGTACCGGCTGGCACCGGAGGTAACCGCGCTCGAATCCATTGATGACGTGATCACTTCCGCACGATGGGCTGCGCAGCAGTGGCCAGAGCGCGGCGTCATTCTCGCCGGAGACAGCGCGGGTGGCGGTATCGCGGCCAGTGCCACGCTCCAACTGCGCGATCAGGGCAACTCCCCCGTCGTTGGGCAGGTGTTGTTCTATCCGATGCTTGATCCGCTGATGGAATCCGACACCTATCGCACCAACGCTGAGGGATATTTCGTCACGGCAGAACTGCTCGCCTACTACTGGGAGCAGACCATCGGAACCAGACCCGAGTTGCGCGAAGACGCGCGGGTTAACGCGTTGCGGGGTGAGCACCACGAGGTTCCCCCCACGCTCATCGTGACGGCGGGCCTTGACCCCCTCGCAGGCGAAGGCGCAGCTCTCGCGTCGGCTCTCGCATCGGCGGGAACGCGCGTCACATTGCGCACCTACCCCGACCTCTTTCACGGCTTCATCACGTATGCCACCTTTGGCCCGGCAGTCAGTGCACGCCGCATTCTTTGGGCCGATCTGAACAACTTCTTTGGCGCGCAGGAGGCGCACTCATGACCACCACCGTTGACGTTCTCGTTATTGGCGCCGGCTTCGCTGGCGTCTACAGCACCATTCACGCCGACCGCGCTGGCTACAGCGTGCTCGGTATCGAAGCCGGCTCGGAGGTCGGCGGAACCTGGTACTGGAACCGCTACCCAGGTGCGCGCTGCGACGTGGAAAGCCTGGACTACTCGTACTCATTCGACCCGGAGCTGGAAAACGAGTGGCGTTGGAGTGAGCGCTACGCCACGCAGCCCGAGATTCTGCGGTACTTCCAGTTCGTCGCCGATCGCTTCGATGTGCGTCGCCACTACCGCTTCAATGAGCGGGTCACGGCCGCGGCGTGGGACGAAGCCGCCCAGCGCTGGAGCGTCACGACAGACGCGGGCGACACGATTTCGGCGCAGTGGCTCATCATGGCCACGGGTAGCCTGTCGAACCCCAACCTGCCCGATATCGCTGGCCGCGACTCGTTCGCAGGCGAAACTTACCTCACCGCAATGTGGCCGGAGGAGGCGCCAGACTTTACCGGCAAGCGTGTTGCCGTCATCGGAACCGGTTCTTCCGGCGTGCAGTCGGTGCCGCACTTCGCACGCCAGGCCGCCGAGGTCGTCGTGTACCAGCGCAGCGCCAACTACAGCGTTCCTGCGTTCAACCGCGAGCTGACGGATGAGGAGTGGGAAGCGTCGCGTCCGACGCTTGCCGAGCGTCGTGCGATCTCGTGGGCAGGCGGTGCTGGCTCCCCGTGGAACAGCCACCCGGTTCCGTTCGACGAGGTTCCGCAAGACGAGCGCGACGCGGTGTTCGCCGAGGCGTGGGAGCGCGGCGGCGTCTTGTTCGGCAAGGCGTTTGCTGAACAGACCGTTCGCGAAGACATTAACGACGCGGCCAGGGTCTACTTCGAAGCGCGTCTGGCCGATATCGTGACCGATCCGCAAACGCGCTCTGACCTCACCCCGACCGACCACGCGATCGGCACGAAGCGCATCTGCACCGACTCGGGCTACTACCAAACGTTCAACGAGGAGCACGTGCACCTCGTGAACCTGCGTCGCGAGCCGATTACGGAAATCACCGCTGACGGCATCCGCACCGCGGAGGCGATGCGGGAGCACGACGTCATCGTGTATGCGACGGGCTTTGACGCCCTCACTGGTGCCCTGTCAGCGATCAATCCCATTGGCCGCGATGGTCGGTCACTTGCGGCGGAGTGGGCCGATGGCCCGCAGACGTTGCTTGGCCTGATGGTCCCCGGCTTCCCCAACATGTTCACCCTGAACGGGCCCGGCAGCCCCAGCGTGCTCAGCAACATGGCTCTCACGAGCGAGCAGCAGGGCGCGTGGGCGCTGCGGGCGATTGCGGACGCAACCGCCGCTGGCCACACGAGCATCGAGCCTCGCGACGATGCTGCCGCTGCGTGGACCGCGCACGTTGTCGCAGTCGGTGACCGCACGCTGTTCGGCAACGCGCCGAGCTGGTACACCGGAGCGAACATCGCAGGCAAGAAGCGCGTCTTCCTGCCGTACCTCGGCGGCTTCGCGAACTACACCGCGCAGTGCACGGCTGCCGCAGACAAGGGCTACGAGGGCTTCGTGCTGAGCACGGCAAGCACCGCCGCTGTCCCGGCCTCGGTCTAACCGAACGAAAGACCAAAATGAAGGGGGCGTCTCCTGGGCATTGAGCCCGGGAGACGCCCCCTTCATTTTGGAGCACTCAGTCGAGCAATAGCGCAGGCTCTTCCAGAATCGACGCGACGTCGGCGATGAAACGGCTCATGCCATCGCCGTCAATGACGCGGTGGTCAAATGAGCCGGAAACCGTCGTCACCCAGCGCGGACGCACTTCACCATCAACGACCCACGGCTTTTGCGTTATCGAGCCGAGCGCGACAATGCCGGCCTCACCCGGGTTAATGATCGGGGTTCCGGCATCCATACCAAACACGCCAATGTTGGTGATCGTGATGGTGCCATGCTGCTGCTCGGCCGGCGACGTCTTACCTTCGCGGGCGGTCAGCGTCAGCTTCTCCAATGCGCGAGCCAGTTCACGCATTGACATTGCCTGGGCGTCTTTAATGTTCGGCACGACGAGGCCGCGCGGGGTCGCGGCAGCGATCCCCAGGTTGACGTAGTTGCGCACCACGATCGACGCACCGTCGTCGCCATCGACCCACGCAGCATTCACCATCGGAGTACGCTGGGCCGCCCAAATAACGGCGCGAGCCATGATCAGCAGCGGCGAGACGCGCACGTCTGCGAAGTCTGGCGATGCCTTCAGTCGCTTGACGAGCTCCATCGTGCGCGAGGCGTCAACGTCTTTCCATACGGTGACGTGCGGCGCCGAATAGGCCGAGCGCACCATGGCGGCGCTCGTCACCTTGCGCACGCCACGCACCGGAATCGTCTCCTGGCGATCATCAGCGGAACCATTGGGCCGCGCCGGCTGGGCAGCGACCGGAATCGTCTGCTCGCGAACGACGCCCCACTCCGGGGTTTCGATATTGCGGAAAACGCTCGCCTGCGAGGCGTGCCCCATGACATCGTCACGCGTCACTTCACCGGCTGCACCGGTACCGGCCACCTGCGTCAGGTCGACGCCAAGGTCTCGAGCCAGCTTACGGATCGGCGGCTTGGCAATCACACCGGCCGTCGAAATCACCGGGTCTTGCACGACCTTACGGCGACGCGACTTCACCTCACCCGTGGTTCCGTAGCCGACGAGCACCGATCCGCCAGCATCAGCGGCCGCTGGCGCCTGGGGCGCGGGCGCCGCCACGGCGGAACCATCAGTGACGGTGATGATCGGAGCCCCCACATTGACCGTGACGCCCTCCGCCACCAGCAGTTCGCCAATGGTTCCGGCAAACGGCGAAGGCAGCTCCACGAGCGACTTTGCCGTTTCAATCTCAACGAGCACGTCGTTGACGGATACCGCGTCGCCTGGCTTCACACGCCACGACACAATTTCAGCCTCGGTGAGACCTTCACCGACATCGGGCAGGTTGAACGTCTGAGTCGCCATGATTTCTCCCATCAGTGCGCGAGCGCGCGGTCCACGGCTTCAAGCACGCGGTCAGGATCGGGCAGGAAGGTGCCTTCGAGCTTTGCGGGCGGAAACGGGGTGTCAAAGCCTGAGACGCGAATGACCGGCGCTTCCAGCGAGTAAAACGCGCGTTCCATGACGGTGGCTGCCACTTCGCTACCCACCGACACGTGGCCTGGCGCTTCTTGCGCGTAGACCATGCGACCGGTCTGTCGCACCGAGTCGAGAATCGGCGTGTAGTCGATGGGCGATAGCGAGCGCAGGTCAATAACCTCGCAGCTGATGCCTTCGGATTCGGCGAGCGCTGCGGCCTGCAGCAGCACCGAGACCATGGCGCCGTGGCCGACGAGCGTGACATCGGTGCCTCGGCGAACCAGACGGCTGGAGTGCGTGGGAAGGGCGGATGACTCGAGGTCAACCTCGCCCTTTTGCCAGTACCGGCTCTTCGGCTCCATGAAGATCACCGGGTCATTCGAGGCGATGGCCTCTTGAATCATCCAGTACGCATCATTCGGTGTCGACGGGCTAATCACGCGCAGGCCAGGCGTGTGCGCAAAATACGCCTCGGGGCTCTCCTGGTGGTGTTCCACCGCGCCAATGTGCCCGCCATACGGAATACGGATGACAACGGGGAAGGCAACGGAACCTTCATGCCGGTTGGTGAGCTTGGCAAGTTGCGACGTGATCTGGTCGAAGGCCGGGAAGACAAAGCCGTCGAACTGAATCTCAATGACGGGTCGGAACCCGGTCATCGCGAGACCAATCGCGGTGCCAACGATGCCAGACTCCGCCAGCGGAGTATCGAGCACGCGCTGCTCGCCAAACTCTGCCTGCAGGCCCTCTGTCACACGAAAGACGCCGCCGAGTGGGCCAATGTCTTCGCCCATCAGCAGCACGCGCGGGTCGTTCTGCATTGCGGCGCGCATGCCAGCGTTCAATGCCTTACCAAAGGTCATCGTGGTTCCGCTCATGCTGCACCTCCTTCGAACGACTGCTCATACTCGGCGAGCCACTGCGCCTGTTCTGCGATGAGCGGGTGGTCGTCGGTGTAGACGTGGTCAAACATGAGTTCCGGCCCCGGGTTCGGCAGTTCCAGGGTGCGCTGACGGATGTCGGCGCTGAAATCACGCGCTTCCTCCTCGACATTGTCAAAGAATGACGCCGACGCTCCACGGTTTCCGAGGAAGGCACGCATGCGGCTGATCGGATCCCGCTCGGCCCAAGCATCTTCTTCTGCCTTGGTGCGGTACTTCGTCGGGTCATCACTCGTGGTGTGCGCACCGCGACGGTAGGTCACGGCTTCAATTGCTTGCGGGCCGCGACCGGCGCGCGCCTCATCCAGCGCGAAACGCGATACCGCGTAGCTCGCGAGCACGTCGTTGCCGTCGACCTCGAACGAGGGCATGTATCCGGCAGCGCGCTCGTGCAGCGGCGTGCGCGACTGACGGCTGACCGGAACGGAGATGGCCCACTGGTTGTTCTGCATGAAGAACACGGTGGGTGCCTGGTAGCTGGCCGCGAAGACCATCGCTTCGTGCACATCGCCCTGACTGGATGAGCCGTCGCCGTAGTAGACCATGACGGCCTCATCAGTGGCGACGTTGCCCGTGCCGCACTTACCGTCGAAAACGAGGCCCATGCCGTAACCGGCGGCGTGCAGCGTCTGCGAGCCCAACACGAGCGTGTAGATGCGAGTCTTCCCGTTTTTCGGGTCGGTGGGATTCCAGCCGCCGTGCGTGAGTCCGCGCATCAATCGGATGATGTCGATCACATCGACGCCGCGAACCTTCGCGACAACATGCTCACGGTAAGAGGGAAAGAGCGTGTCTTGGCTGCGAGCTGCCATGGCAGAGCCCACCTGGGCAGCTTCCTGGCCAAAGCTCGGCGGCCACAGGGCAAGCTGCCCCTGGCGCTGCAGGTTGGTCGCTTCGCGGTCAAACGCACGAATGACAACCATTTCGCGGTAGAACTGCTCAAGCTCGCTGTCGCTCAGCGCGTCGATGACGGGACGGAACTGCTCTGCGGCCGGGGTCGGCGCAAACGTGCCATCGGCAGCGAGGACGCGGACGAGACCGGGTGTATTCGTTCGGGTCACGGTTCTACGCTAGCCCCCGCACCGGGTGGCCTTCTGGGAGGGTTTCTACAACGGATCGTGCAATATGCACGACAACGTCGATAGATTCAGCCTCGCCAATCGAGATGCGCACACCCTCACCAGCGAACGGGCGCACAATCACACCCCCGGCTTCAAAGGCGGCCGCTGCCGCCATGGTGTCGTCACCGAAAGCGAGCCAAACGAAGTTGGCTTCGGAGTCCGGAACCATGAGACCGGCGGCGCGAAGGCCGGCGATCAGCTGGGTGCGCCGCTCAACCAGCACCGCGACGCGCTGCATGAGCTGGGCCTCGTTGTCGAGACTGACCAGTGCTGCCGTCTCGGCCTGCGCTGTTACCGAAAGCGGAATCGCGGTCGAACGTGCGGCGTCCAGAATGCGCTGGTTGCCGATCACGTAGCCGACGCGGAGACCGGCCAGGCCATACGCCTTGGAGAAGGTGCGCAACACGACGACGTTGGGGAATTCCGTCAGAATACCGTCGCGGAGGCCATCGACCGCCGCGGGCGACGTGACGAACTCGGCGTACGCTTCGTCCAGCATGACGAGCACATTCCCTGGCACCTTCGCGAGGAACTCGCGCACGGCGTCCGTTGTGATGGTTCCGCCTGTCGGGTTGTTCGGCGTGCAGAGGATGATGGCGCGGGTGTTGTCTGTGACGGCGGCGGCCATGGCGTCGAGGTCGTGCGCGAAATCGGCGGTGAGTGGAACCTGCACGCTCGTCGCGCCCGGAACGAGCGTGAGGCCAGGGTAGGCCTCGAATGAACGCCACGCGTAGATGACCTCGTCACCGGGGCCGGCGACGGCGAGGAGCAATTGGGCAATGAGGGCGACGCTGCCGGAGCCGACGTGCACCTCGTCGCTTGTGACGCCGTACTTCTCAGCGAGGCGCGCACGCAGGCGGGCAGCAGACGCATCGGGATAACGGTTGATGGTGATCTCACCGCGGATCGCATCAATCACGGCGGGCAACGGTTCATACGGGTTCTCGTTGCTCGACAGCTTGAAGGCATCGGCGCCCGCCTGCTTGCCCTGCTTATAGGGCGGGAGCGAGGCAATTTCGGGGCGGACGCGTACCGGAGCGGAGTTAGAAGCTTCGTTGGTCACGAGGGCGAGTCTATTGCGCCCTCTATTCCCTCGTCAGCATGTCTGTGCACTGTGCGGGATCGCGTTGTCACATTCGGCGATAACGGACGCATTGGCCCGGTAGCCGGAACGCACCGTGCGCGCCGGCGCTGTTGCCTCTACGCTCAAGGCGTCTCAATGAGGAGGAAGCCATGATCGAATCGGGTGACGTTGCCGTTGTTACCGGAGCTGCGTCGGGTATCGGCGAAGCGCTGGCACGCCAACTAGCGCTGGCAGGTGCGCGCCTCGCGCTTGCCGACATCGACGAGGCCGGGCTGCATCGCATCAGCGCCGAGCTCCGCGCCGGTGGCGCCGAGGTTTTCGCCCGGGTGACAGACGTCACACGGTGGGACGACGTTGCCGCATTCGCCGACGAGACGCGAGCAGCCTTCGGCGCTGTGCGGCTGGTCGTGAACAACGCCGGGATCGAGACGACGGGCGCGCTGTGGGAAATTTCACCAGAACGGTGGGAACAGACAGTGGGCGTTAATCTCAACGGCGTCTACTTCGGTGTGCGCGCCTTCGTGCCCGACATGATTGCCGCAGAACAGCCGGCCACAATCGTCAATATTGCCTCGGTCGGAGCACTCAGCGTGATGCCGCTCATGACGCCGTACAGTGCGACAAAGCACGCGGTACTCGCGCTCACCGAGGGCCTCTATATGGAACTTGCCGTCGTCGCCCCCTGGATCAGTGTGTGTGCGGTGTTGCCTGGCTCGGTCGCGACGTCGATTTTCCGGCCCGAGGCGAGCGCGGCACCATCGGGTGACGCGTTGCGTAATCAGATGGCCGAGTTTGTCGCAGCCGGGCTGCAGCCCGTCGAAGCCGCGCGCATCATTCTGGCTGGCGCTGCGGCGGGAGACTTGTGGATCTTTACGGACGACTCGCGCGCCGATGAGATGCTCACCGAACGCACGACGCGCATTTTGCGGCGCGAGCCGTACGTGGTGACAGCGCCCCAGTAGTCCGCACGACAGGCGCACGGGCGCTCATCGAACGGAACGCTGGCCGCTGCACTGGGGCCTGTGGGAGACTTTGGTCACTATGCGATTCATTACTCGTGTTGCCATCAACGCCTTTGCCCTGTGGGTTGTCACCCTCCTGCCGATGCTGAAGGTGTCTATTGTGGCGTTCGCGCCAGCCGAGACCCTGCAGCTCGTCCTCACGTTGCTGGCGGTTGGTGCTGTCTTCGCCGTCGTCAACACCGTCATCGGCACGGTCATCAAGATTGTCGCTTTTCCGATCTACCTACTGACGCTTGGCCTCGTCTCCTTCCTGGTCAACGGCCTGCTGCTGTGGATCACCGCGTGGATCACCACGCCATGGGGCTGGGGCCTTCGGGTCGAACACTTCTGGTGGGGCGTCGTCGCAGCCGTCGTGATCTCGCTGATCAACTTCGTGATGGGAATCATCCTGCGCCCGCAGCTGAAGAAGCGCTGACGCTCGCCTCTAGAGCCGCCACGGGCCGGCATGGTTATCTTCCTTTGGCGGCAACCCCTCACCGGCGTGGAGCGTGACGGGTGGCTCAGGCGGAGAAACAGGCACCTCGCCAAACCGAAAACGGGTCTCGCCCGGTTCAGGTGGTGGCGCAATCCCGATTTGGTCAGGGGCCACCGGATCAGTGAACTCAAACAGCGGGCCGCCCGGCTGGGGCCCAACCGCTGGGCTCGGTGCGGGGGTAGCGCCGCGCTGCCCTTCCGGGAAAGGCGCCATGCTGCGCCCGTGGGTGTCATCCCTCAGATCCTTCTCCCACACGACGTATTCGGTGGTGGTCACACTCTCCGCCTCGGCGAGCTCAGCGAGCGGCTCACGCAACGCATCCATGCGCGGATCATCGGACGCGTCCATCATGGCTCCGGTCTCGGCATAGGCATCGAGGAAGTGCGCATTCATCGCGTCAGAAACGCCTGAGCCTGGCCTGCCATCGTTGGTGTCGCGGGTGACCTCGAAACTTCCGTCTGCGCCTGTCGGTATCGGATACTCGCTGCCGCCAAGCCAGCCAACCGGGTCGTTCGCGTGTTTGATATCAATATTGACGACGTCGCTTGGCATTGGCCGCTCGCCCGGGTTACCCCATGTCACGACCATCTCAGGATCGACGCTCGGGTCTGGTGCGAGCCGGTCGGCGATCATCGCCGCCTGCGAGTGCGTATTCATCAGCAGCCAATCTTCCGGCTCAACGCCCGCATCTTCCAGCGCTTTTCGCACCGCCTCCGCCGAGGTCGAATCGTTGCCGGTATAGAGATCAGCGTTGGAGTGCATGTCGAACGGGTCGAGCTCTGACAACAAGGCGCGAGTGCCGGAGACCGAAACCACAAAGCGGCGCGAGCCATCCGGCATGTTGTACCGGTCAACTCGAATCTGCGCGGCGCCGGTCGGAATCGTCTTGACAAGGTCAGCGGCACCCTTGGGCGCTACCGACGCCGCATTCGATGTGCGAGTGATTTTGCGGTCAACGATGTACACCTCTTTGCCCGTGCGCGGGAGCGCACTCAGCGACGCAAAGTTTCGCAATCCGCCTGTCAAGAACGCCGTCGCCAGTGCTGATTCGGTAAGCCCGGGCCTGGCGGCCTCGAGGGCGGCAAGACGATTTTCAATCGCGGGAGTCATGCCGTTCATGTCGACCGCGATCATGAGCTCAACGGCCTCGTACACATCGGCGGCGCGCGCCAGCTGTGCGGCAAGAACCTCGATCAGCTGCGCAACCGTTGCCGACATGCCAACCGCCTGCAGCACGCTGTCTGCGACCGGCAACCTGACCGTCATGCATTCGAGACTGTCGTGCGCTCGATTGCCTGAGGTCACCGCCTCACGCAGCAGGTTCGCGACGGCGAGCGCACGATTCGCCGCATCACGCAATGAGTCGGAGGAGACCGCCGTGTATCCGCCCTCTGAAATCGACAGGCCGTCGCTCATGACACACCCCACATCATCGCGGCCCGATCAAACTCCAGCCACACAGCGCTACGGGTGTCGCCGATGAGTGCGTGCAGGCGCACGACCTGGGTATGAAACTCCAAAATGAGCGCAGCAGCAGCGCGAAACGATGGCGCATCCCACCTGGTGTCATCGAACAGGGTACCGATGCCCTGCGCTGCGAGCCCCACCTCGCCACATGCGAGGTCGAGTTGATCGGCAGCGGCCACGACGTAGCCGCTGTTGGCGTTGTAAAGGTCGATCGTGAAAGTCATGCCGCCATCGTGCGCGCTGTACGCGCCACGGTACGAAGAATCCGGCCGCCTGGGGACAACCACGACGAGAGAGGCAATCGGGGAGGAACCTTTAACGACGGCCGTCCTCGCCAGCACACAGCGGCGCAGGACGCGACTCACAACCCGCCACCTGGTTCCGCTGAGCCCTCCGCATGGTTCCGCTCCCCAGCAAAAGTAGAAACTTGGGCTTGCATCACGGCGCGGCATCGAGAGAATGGGGGAATGGTCCCGCACGACACTCGCTTTCGCGTGGTTTTTGTGTGCACTGGCAACATCTGCCGCTCCCCGATGGCTGAGATCGTTTTTCGGCACTATGCGCAGCGGGCGGGGCTCGCGCATCGCATCGTGTCCTCAAGCGCCGGAACCGGTGATTGGCACGTCGGGGAACGTGCGGATGACCGCACTCTGGCCGCTTTAGCGGCACGCGGATTCGACGGAACCACGCATCGCGCTCGCCAGTTCACGACAGCGCAACTCCACGACAGCGACCTCATCGTTGCCTTAGATCGCACGCACGAACGCGTGCTGCGCAATTGGGCCACCGAGGAGAGCGACAAAGACAAGGTCGCGCTTTTGCTCGGGTTTGATCCGCATGCAGACGGCGCCGCCGATGTGCCTGACCCGTACTACGCCGGGCAACAAATGTTTGACGACGTGCTGGGTATGATTGAACGTGCGGTGAAAGCGTTGTTTCAACAGCTTGAACCAGCCATCCGACCCTCGGTCTTGAACACGGGAGAATTGCTCTGACTTCCCTGCCGGCACAGCCGCTTAGCCCACTCGACGGACGCTACCGCGCCGCCGTCGCCCCGCTGTCTGACTTCCTCTCTGAGGCAGGTCTCAATCGTGCACGCGTAGAGGTCGAGGTGGAGTGGCTGATCGCCCTCACCGACCGCTCGGTGTTCGGTACGTCGCCGTTGAGCGACGATCACAAGGCGCAGTTGCGCGCTCTCTACCTGGAGTTTGGGCAGGAAGAAATTGATTGGCTCGGCGCAAAGGAAGCCGTCACCCGTCACGATGTGAAGGCTGTCGAATACCTGGTGCGCGACCGTTTGGCGACGCTCGGCCTTGACGCGATCGCTGAGCTCACTCATTTCGCGTGCACGAGTGAAGACATCAACTCGCTGTCGTACGCCCTCACCGTCAAGCGTGCAACGCTCGACGTGTGGTTGCCTGCGCTTCGCCAGGTGATGGCCAAGCTTTCTGACCTTGCTCGCGAGCAGGCCGATGCCCCGATGCTTTCGCGCACCCACGGTCAGCCGGCAACGCCGTCGACCATGGGCAAGGAGCTCGCTGTCTTCGTGTGGCGCCTGGAGCGCGTGGCGAACAAGATCGAGAAGAACGAGTTCCTCGGCAAGTTCTCCGGCGCAACAGGGACGTGGTCGGCACATTTGGCTGCCGACCCTGCGCAGGACTGGCCGAGCATTGCTCGCGAGTTCGTCGAGTCGCTTGGACTGGACTTCAACACCCTGACCACGCAGATCGAGTCGCACGACTGGCAGGTCGAGCTCTACGACCAGATCCGTCACGTCGGCGGCATCCTGCACAACCTGGCGACCGACATCTGGACCTACATCTCGCTCGGCTACTTCGCTCAGATCCCGGTTGCCGGTGCCACCGGCTCGTCCACGATGCCGCACAAGATCAACCCGATCCGTTTCGAGAACGCAGAGGCAAACCTCGAAATCTCGGGTGCCCTGCTGAATTCGCTGTCACAGACGCTCGTCACGAGCCGCCTGCAGCGCGACCTGACCGACTCGTCAACGCAGCGCAACATCGGCGTCGCTTACGGTCACTCGCTGCTCGCCATCGACAACCTGCGCCGCGGCCTTGGTGAGATTCTGCTGGCTCGCGACGTGCTGCTTGCCGACCTCGACGTCAACTGGGAGGTGCTCGGCGAGGCCATCCAGACGGTGGTTCGTGCCGAGGTTGTTGCCGGTCGCTCGACGATCAGTGACCCCTACGCCCTCCTCAAGGAGCTCACCCGCGGCCACAAGGTCGGTGGCGCCGAGCTTCGCGCATTCGTGCAGGGCCTGGAGATTGGTGACGAGGCTAAGGCGCGTCTGATCGCCCTGACCCCCGCGACCTACACGGGTCTCGCCGAGAAGCTCGTCGACGAGATCTAACCGCTCTCGCTAACGCCCCCGCTGGTTCTGCCAGCGGGGGCGTTTCGTTTCACCGTGGTTCCGGAACCATCTCTGCGGGCCGGAATGTTCCGGAGAATGGCAACACGGGCCGCTGGCACAGAATATGGTGCGAGAATAGTGTCGTACACATACGTGCTCCGGGGTCGGTGTAATTCCGAACCGGCGGTGATAGTCCGCGACCCGAGGCCTTTCGAGGCTGAGGTTGACTCGGTGAAATTCCGAGACCGACAGTTAAAGTCTGGATGAGAGAAGCACGAATGCGTTTGTTGTACGGTCTTTGCTGACCGCGACGGCACTCGTATTTCCCCCGGACGCCTGGCTATCCGAAAGGGAAAGACAGTGACTGTCCTGCAATGGTTCATTGACCTCTTCAATTCACAGATCGCGCTGCCTGGTGGGCAGACGCTGAATACGCGCGAAGTCGTCGGCAATATCTTCGGCCTCCTCTCCGCCCTCGGCGCCATGCGCCGCAAGGTGTGGGCGTGGCCCGTCGGCATTATCGGCAACGTGCTCCTGTTCACGGTGTTTATCGCGAGCATCATTGATCCGTCGGCCTCGACGCCCAATCTTTTGGGTCAGGCTGGCCGCCAGATCATGTTCATTACCGTCTCCATTTACGGATGGGTGCGCTGGCGCCAATCCAAGCGCGAGGGCGAGGGCGGATCAGGTGACACCGCGATCGTTCCGCGCTGGGCGGGTTGGCCGGTGCGCATCGGCATGATCGCCTTCATGGCGATCGGAACCGTGGCCCTGACACCGCTCTTCTCCGCTCTCGGCTCCTACGAGCCGGTGTGGGCCGATGCGTGGACCTTCGTGGGCTCACTGCTCGCGACGTTCGCGATGGCGAAGGGCTGGACGGAGTTCTGGCTCGTGTGGGTCGCCGTCGACATTGTGGGTGTTCCCCTGCTGTTCAGCGCTGGATACTTCGCGACCGCGTTTATGTACCTGTTCTACGGGGTCTTCACCGCGATCGGCTTCTTCGTGTGGGCGCGGGCGCAAGCGAAAGAAAAACCCTCGGTTGAGACAGCGCACCTCGACCCCACGGTCACCAAGCCGTAACGACCACATGTGATGTCCCCGGCCCGCTCACGCGGCCCGGGGACATTGCCATTCCACTCACTGGGACACAAAGCGGTCGCTTGGTTGGGCGTCCAGCAAACTGGCGGCAGGACCCCAACGATGTGGAGTGGATTTGAGCACGCTTACCTACGAAGAGACTCGGCACAACGTAACGATTGATGGCGCTGAGTTCTCCTACCACGTTGCCGGTGACGAGTCCCTGCCGACCGTCATCCTGCTGCATGGTTCCGGCCCCGGTGTCTCCAGCTGGTCAAACTTCCAGCACAACCTGCCGGTGCTTTCCCAGAGCTTCCGGGTGTTCATGCCCGATATGCCGGGCTTCGGCAAGAGCGACCTGCCCGAGATCGACGCGATCTACCCCATCTTCACCGCTCGCTGGCTCCTCACGTTCATGGACGCCGTGGGCATTCGCAACGCCAGCCTGGTCGGCAACTCGATGGGTGGCTACGTTGCCGCCGAGACGGCCGCCCTCGCGCCCGAGCGCATCGACCGTATTGCGCTCATGGGGCCGGGTGGGCTCGCGATTTCGCTGTTCAACCAGGACCCGTCCGAGGGTGCCAAGCGTCTTTTCGAATTCCTCGACAACCCGACCCGCGCGGGCATGATCGAGTGGGTCAAGTGCATGGTCTCTGACCACTCCGCGATCACCGACGCCCTCATCGACGAGCGCATGGCCAACGCACTCCAGCCCGGCGCCATCGAACGGGCAAAGACGATTTTCGGCTCGGTATTCAACCCCGAATTTGCCGCGCAGCAACAGCCGCTGTGGCAGCGCGCGTCGACGATTGCTACCCCCACGCTCATCATGTGGGGGCGCGATGACCGCATGCTGCCTTACGAGCAGGCGCACTTCGCTGCCCGCCACATGCCAGACATTGAACTGCACATGTTCTCCCGCTGCGGCCACTGGGCGCAGATCGAGCGCAAGGCCGACTTCGAACGCCTCGTCACCGAATTCTTTACCCGATAGCAAGACCCTCACCGCGCATCAGCGCAATCACACAGGAGAAACAATGAAGAAGAAGATTGGACTCGTCTCAGCAGCGTTGCTCGCCGTGTCGCTTTCGCTCACGGCGTGCGGCGGAACCACGACGCCGAACGCGACGACTGCTCCGTCCGAAAGTGGAGACGCTGGCGCTGGTGCCACCGTCGACACCCTGACGATTGGTTCCAACTACGAGCACGACGGCTTTGACCCGCTGAACCCGCTGTCGGCTTCCGCCAACGGCGAGCGTTTGGTTCCGGTATTTGACACGCTGCTGCGCGTCGACACCAACGGTGACGTTATCGGCCAGCTGGCCGAGGGCATGACGAGCGAAGACGGTAAGGTCTGGACGCTGACGCTCCGCGATGGCGTGAACTTCACCGACGGCACCCCGCTCGACGCTGAGGCCGTCATCTACAACGTTGGTCGCCACAGTGCAGAAGACTCCCCGTCGTCGAGCAAGTACCTGCTTGCTGACGTCACCTCGATGGAGGCTGCAGACGCCAAGACGGTCGTCTTCACGCTGTCGAAGGCAAACTTCTCGTTCCCGTACCTGTTCACGGTTTCAGGTGCTGTCGGCCTCATCGGATCTCCCACCGCTCTGGAAGCAGATGCCGCTGGCTTCAACCGCGCCCCGATCGGTGCCGGCCCGTACATCGTCAAGGAATGGGTTGCTGACGACCACGTCACGATGACCGCGAACCCTGACTACTGGGCTGGCGAGCCTGCCATCAAGACCCTCGAGTACAAGGTGCTGCCTGACCCGCAGTCGCGCGAGAACGCACTCGTGACCGGGCAGATCGACATCACCTCGATCTCGGGCGACTTCCAGAAGGTCGCAAGCGATGAGAACCTCACCGTGCAGACGGACGGTGCCCGCGGTGGTCTCGCACTGCTGCCGAACACCTCGGTTGCTCCGCTCGACGACCCGCGCGTGCGTGAGGCCGTTCAGCTCGCGTTCGACCCGAAGAACTCCAAGGCTGTGCTGTTTGGTTCGGCCGACATCTGGGACGGCAACCTCGGTTGTGTTCCGTTCGGCGCGGGCGACCAGTGCGAGCCGACGTCGGTCAAGCCTGACCTGGAGAAGGCAAAGTCGCTCATCGCGGAATACGCCGCTGAGGGCAACAAGGTCGACATCGAAATTCTCGGCAACACGTTCCAGCAGACGCACGCACAGTACGTTGACCAGGTACTGAAGTCGATCGGCCTGACCTCGACCATCAAGCTGGTCGGCCCTGCTGAGCACATTCCGTCGCTCTACTCGGGTGCATTCCAGCTCGGCATGTGGCAGATGGTTCCGTTCGAGTCGTTTTACCCGCTCGGATACACGATCTTCAGCGGCAACGCTCGCAACGTCATCAAGCAGTCGGACCCGGCATTCGACGCCGCGCTTGAGGCGGGTGTGAACGCACCGACGCTTGACGAGCGCAACGCAGGTCTGCGTGACGTTCAGAAGCTCTGGAACGAGAACGGCTACGTCACGTGGCTCGGCCCGCTGCCGCAGTTCATCGTGACGAACAAGAACGTCGACATGGGCGACGGCTACCTCGGTGGCTTCGCTTTCTACCCCGCAGACATCACCGTCAGCGGTAAGTAATCCTTCGCTGGGCCGGGGTCGGAGGGACCTCCCCGGCCCAGCGAACCCTGAGAAAGGCCGTCCGTGACGCAAAACACGGTGACGATCATGACCGCCAAGCGAGCGCAGTCTCGCCCGGTGCGGTCAAAGCGCGCACTCATCCGCCTCGCACATCTGCTGATCGTGCTGATCGGCGTGACCTTCTTGGTTTCGCTGATGCTCGACCTACTGCCTGGTGACCCCGCCGCTGTCATCGCGGGAGAGCAAGCCACCCCGGAACAGATCGAGATGGTCCGTCGTGATCTCAATCTCGATCAGCCCGTCATCGTGCGCTACTTCCTCTGGATGGGCGACGTTCTGCAGGGCAACTTCGGTATCTCCTACCGCACCAGCCAGCCCGTCGGCGAAGCCATCCTGCAGCGCCTTCCGGTCTCCCTCGAGCTGATGATCATCGCGCAGCTCATCGCCCTGTCTATCGCGGTTCCGGCTGCCGTCTTCGCCGCCTACCGCCCCCGCTCTTTTGTCGGCCGCGTGCTGACCCCGGTCACATCGTTCGCAATTTCGACCCCCGAGTTCGTTTTCGCTCTCGGCCTCATCTACATCGGCTCACTCACCCTCGGCTGGTTCCCGCCCACCGGCTTCACGCCCCTCAGCGACGGCCTCGGCCCGAACCTTCTCACGGTGATCCTGCCTGCCATGGCGATTGCCCTCGAACCGATGGGAGCCTACGCACGCCTGCTTCGTTCTGACATGTCGCGCACCCTGAGCCAAGACTTCATCCTCGCCGCGAAGGCGAAGGGCATGAGCGTCGGCAACCTGCTGTTCCGCCAGGCGTTGCGGCCGTCCTCCCTGTCGCTCGCCACGGTCGCTGGCCTCAACACTGCCCGCCTGCTCGGCAGCGTGGTCGTCATTGAAACACTTTTCGGCATCCCGGGTGTCGGGCGCTTGCTCGTCGAGTCGATCAATAACTCCGACATCATCACGGTGCAGGGTGTGGTGTGCTTCATCGCACTGGTCTACGTGCTGATCAACCTCGTCACCGACCTTCTTTACCCGCTGATCGATCCGAGGGCACGTCATGCTCGTTAAGACTCCGGTGCGCGCTGAAAAGACCCGCACCCGCCGCACCCTGTCTGCCGTCGAAATCATTGCGGCAACATGGGTCATGATTGTGGTTCTCGCCGCGATCCTGGTTGACGTGCTGCCGCTGTGGTCGCCGGAAGAGGCCGACTACACCGCATACATGCAGCCGCCGTCGGCGGCGCACTGGCTGGGAACCGATGAGTTGGGCCGCGACATCCTCTCCCGTCTCGTGCACGGCGCGCGGGTGTCGTGCCTGCTGGCGGCGTCCGCGATTGCAGGCGGGTTGGCGATCGGAACCACGCTGGGCATTCTGGCCGGATACTTCCGCGGGTGGGTGGATACCCTCATCGGCGTTCTCACCGACATTCTGCTCGCCTTCCCCGTGCTGATTCTCATCATGGTGATCGTCGCGGTGCGTGGCGCGAGCCTCGAGGGTCTCGTCATCGGCCTCGCCATCGCCACGGTTCCGGCATTCACCCGAATCGCTCGAGCGCACACCCAAACGTGGGCAAAACGCGAATTTGTCACGGCGTCGATGGGGCTCGGTGCTCGCACGCCTCGCCTGCTGTTCGGCTCGATCCTTCCGGTGATTTTGCAACCCGTGCTGGTGTACAGCCTGATCATGGCGGCCATCTTGATGATCGCCGAGGGCTCATTGAGCTTCCTCGGATACGGCGTGCCGCCGCCCGCGGCGAGCTGGGGAACCATGATCGCGTCTGGCAGGCAGTTCATCGCGCAGGCGCCGTACATCGTCGCTTTCCCCGCGCTCACCCTGATCTGCACGGTCATGGCACTCAACGTGCTCGGTGACCGCCTGGAACGAGGAGGAAAGCGTTCATGACCTCTCCCGCAATTGATACGCTCCAGACGACGAGGGGAACCACGGTGGTGTTGCGGGCGACGGACGTCCGCGTCGACGTTGTTTCGGGTGCCACGCCCCTGCCGATCGTGCGCGGAGTGGATCTCGAACTTGCCGCTGGCGAAGCCCTCGGTCTCGTCGGCGAGTCGGGCTCGGGCAAGTCGGTGCTGTCGCGCAACATGATGGGTCTCAGCTCTGACGATCCCACCATCAGGGTGACCGGTTCCGTTCTCATCGAAAACGACGAGGTCGTTGGAACCTCCAATAAAGCGATGCGTAAGCGCTGGGGTTCGCAAATCTCAATCGTGTTGCAAGATCCGCTCGCATCGCTCAACCCGGTGCGCAAGGTCGGCGTGCAAGTGGCCGAAACGGTTCGCCAACACGACCAGAAGATCAGTAAGGCGCAGGCTCGCGAGCGCGCGGCTGATCTGCTGCGTCAGGTTGGCATTGCCGACCCGGTGCGTCGCCTCGATGTGTACCCGCATGAGATGTCTGGCGGCATGCGCCAGCGCGTCATGATCGCGATTGCGCTGGCGGGTAACCCGCGCGTGCTGATTGCCGATGAGCCAACAACGGCGCTCGACGTCACGGTGCAGGCGCAGATTCTCGATCTGCTTGACGCGCAGCGCGATGAGCGGTCCATGGGTGTCATCCTGGTGACGCACGACCTGTCGTTGGTGGCCAGCCGTACCGACCGCGTTGCCGTGATGTACGGCGGACGCATCGTCGAGCAGGCGCCCACCCGCACGCTGTTCGCTTCCCCCGCAATGCCGTATACGCGCGCGTTGCTTGATGCCGTACCGCCGATGAGCGGCCCCACGCACGTCACGCTTGCCGCAATTCCCGGCGCTCCGCCGACGCCAAGCGCCGACGCGGTCGGATGCCGCTTTGCCGCGCGGTGCGCTCTTGCCACCGACATTTGCCGCGAGATCGAGCCCGACCTATTGCCTGTGCACGACGATCCTGAGCACCTCGCTCGCTGCCACTACCCGCTCGCCTTCATCGGAGGTTCCGAATGACCGACGTCGTTCTCGATGTTCAGGGCCTTGCCGTCGACTATTCCGGACTTCGTGCCGTCGACGGCGTCTCCTTCCAATTGCACGCAGACGAAACGATCGGTGTGGTCGGCGAATCGGGTTGTGGAAAGAGCTCAATGGGCCGCGCGCTCGTGCACATGCCGGGGCCGTCCGCCGGCACCGTGACGTACCGCGGCACCAATATGGCCACGCTCACCGCGAGCGAACTGCGCCGCGCGCGCCTCGACATTCAAATGGTCTTCCAAGACCCACGGTCGTCGTTGCACCCGCTGTGGACGATTGAACAGATCGTGTCAGAGCCGCTGCGCATCTGGAAGATCGGAACCAAGGCAGAGCGTCGCGAAAAGGTGCGCGAAATGCTGATCGCCGTTGGCCTCGACCCCGAGGTGCACGGGCCGCGTCGGCCCAGCGAACTCTCCGGTGGTCAGTGCCAGCGCGTCGCGATCGCCAGGGCCCTCGTGGCGGGCGCACGCGTGCTGGTGTGTGACGAGCCGATCTCATCGCTCGACGTATCGCTTCGTGCGACAGTGCTGAATCTTCTCGAAGAGCTCAAGGTTAAGCTCGGTCTCTCCATCGTCTTCATTGCGCACGACCTCGCCGTGGTGCGCAACGTGTCTGATCGCATTCTGGTGATGTACCTCGGCACCGTGGTCGAGGCAGGCCCCGCCGCTGAGGTCTTTGACAACCCGCAACACCCCTACACCCGGGCCCTGATTGCGTCAGTGCCGACGGTGGACGCGGACGATTCTGGACCGGCCGCGATTGTCGGTGAGCCGCCTTCGCCCCTCGATGTTCCCAGCGGCTGCCGGTTCCGCGCCCGTTGCCCGTTTGCGCAAGACATCTGCGCAGAAGTCGCGCCTGAACCGACGATTGTCGGCGAGAACCACGTCGCAAACTGTCACTTCGTCGGAGGAGAACTTTCGCTTCAGCGCGTTGCATAGTAAGTTGAGCAAACGCTCGCTTGGCTGGAGTACAACGATGTCCGAAACCGCACCGGTGTCAATGGTCGACCGCGTCGTGCTCATTCTCGAGGCTTTCCAGCGCGGTTCCGCAACTCTTTCGCTCGCCGACATTGCCGAGGTCACGCGCCTGCCACGCTCCAGTACGCACCGCATTGTGCAGCAGCTGTTGGCCGCGCGTTGGCTTGATCGGTGCGAAGGCGGGTATCGGCTTGGCCTCGGCATCTTTGAGCTCGGTTCGCTCGTCGCCGACCGCAACCGAATCGTCACGGCTGCGCGCCCCTTCATGCAGCAGCTCTCCGCCGGGCGCTATGTCGTTCACGTCGGCATGCGGGATGATCGCGACGTGGTGTACCTCGACAAGGTGGGCGGCCCGTTCGCAGGCAAACTCCCCTCGCGTATCGGCGGGCGGCTCCCCGCGCACTGCACGGGTGTCGGCAAGGCGATCCTCGCGTACTCGGAGCCTGAGGTGGTGGACGCGTACTTTTCTGGCGGCCTCGAGGCTCGCACACCACACTCACTCGCTGATCCGACACTTTTGCGCTCTGCACTTCGAAAGATTCGGGCAGTCGGCCTTGCCTTTGACCTCTCCGAGGCTGTCGAAGGTGTGGAGTGCGTTGCGGCACCACTCTTTGACACCAACGGGGTGTGCGCCGCAATCAGCGTGAGCGGGCCGACCGGCCACGTTGATCAACAACTGCTTGGACGCAGCGTACGCATGGCAGCAATCGCGATCTCACGCCGGCTCGGCGGCGCCCACTTCGCAATTCGTTCCGCGTAGCGAACCGCCCAGCCGCCTCGTCCCGGTCACCGGAACGCGATATCGCCCCGGGTATCCTCGCCCTGCACGATGGGCACATGATCACTGCCGACCATCGCGCCGCCCTGGCCGACGCCCTGTGGGCTGCCGCCAGCACGCAAACGCCGATCCCGCCGATCGCACCCCACCTGCCTGAGCTTGAACTCGCCGACGCCTACGCGATCCAGCAAATCAACATCGCGCGTCAGGTTGACGCTGGCGCCCGTCTCGTCGGTCACAAGCTGGGACTGACGTCTCCCGTGATGCAGCAGATGATGGGCGTCAACACCCCCGACTTTGGTCACCTGCTCGACACCATGATGTTTGATGCCTCAGCTCCGGTGAGCCTTGATAGTTTCATCCAGCCACGCGTTGAGCTCGAGCTCGCTTTCGTCCTCGCGCGCCCGCTGAGCGGTGCAGACACAACCGCCGCTGATGTGATCGCCGCAACCGATCACGTGGTTGCGTGCCTTGAGCTCATCGACAGTCGTATCGAAGACTGGAAGATCGGACTGCTCGACACGGTCGCCGACAACGCCTCGTCGGCCGGTGTGCTGCTCGGCACCGAGCGCTTCAGCGCCGATGATCCCCTCGTCACCGACTGCCAGGCGCGACTGGAGATCAATGGAGTCGAGGTGGCTACCGGGTCTTCCGCCGATGTCATCGGCGCTCCTGCCGGTGCCGTTGCCTGGCTCGTGCGCCAGTTCGCCGAGTTCGGCACGACGCTCGACGCAGGCAGCGTCGTGCTCAGCGGTTCGTGCACTCGCGCCATTGACGTCGCCCCAGGCGACAACGTTGTCGGACGGTTCGCGGGCCTCGGCTCGATCGCCGTTCAGTTTGAAGGAAAGGGACACTCATGACGGTCACCGCCGCCATCGTCGGGTCAGGCAACATTGGCACTGACTTGCTGTACAAGTTGTTGCGCTCGCCCCTCATCGAACCCAAGTGGATGATCGGCGTCGACCCCGAAAGTGAGGGTCTGCGCCGCGCCGCCGATGCCGGCCTCACGGTCTCGGCCGAGGGCGTTGATTGGCTGCTCGCCCAGGATGAAAAGCCGGACATCGTGTTCGAAGCAACGAGCGCGTACGCGCATCGTGAGAACGCACCGCGCTACGCCGAGCACGGTATTGCTGCGGTCGATCTCACCCCCGCTGCCGTCGGCCCTGCCGTGGTTCCGGCTGTCAATGTTGACGAGCACCGCACCGCACCGAACGTCTCGCTGATCACATGCGGTGGCCAGGCCACCATCCCGATCGTCGCGGCCATCAGCGCGGTCACCGAGGTTCCGTACGCCGAAATCGTGGCATCGGTGGCTTCTCCCTCCGCTGGCCCAGGCACGCGCGCCAACATCGATGAGTTCACCCGCACCACGTCACGTGGCATCGAGGAGATCGGCGGCGCGCAGCGCGGCAAAGCGATCATCATCATGAACCCAGCGGAACCACCGATGCTGATGCAGGACACCGTCTTTGCGCAGGTGCCTGACGACGTTGATAAGGACGCGGTTCGCCAGGCGATCCTTGACCGTGTGGCCGAAGTTGCGGAGTATGTTCCGGGCTACCGGTTGCGTGCCGAACCACAGTTCTTTGACGCGAGCGCCGAGACGCGCTCCCCCGCCCGCGTTGCGGTCTTCCTCGAGGTCGAGGGAGCAGGAGACTTCCTGCCGCCGTACGCAGGCAACCTCGACATCATGACGGCAGCTGCCACGCGAGCCGGCGAATCTATCGCCCAGCGCATTCTTGACGAACGGAGCAACTGATGCCCTTTAGCGCTGATCTCGACTTCCGGATCACCGACTCTTCCCTCCGCGACGGTTCGCACGCCGTACGGCACCGCTTCACGCACCAAAACGTTCGCGACGTCGTCGGCGGACTCGATGCCGCTGGCGTGCCCGTCATCGAAGTAAGCCACGGTGACGGCCTCGGCGGCTCATCGTTCAACTACGGCTTTGGCGCCGAGTACGACCTCGACCTGATCTCGACGGCGGTGGAGACCGCGAAGCGGGCGAAGATCGCCTTCCTGATGCTGCCCGGCCTGGGCGTAAAGGACGACATTTCAGCGGCAGCCGACCGGGGTGCGCGCGTCGCACGTATCGCGACGCACGCGACCGAGGCTGACGTATCGATTCAGCATTTCGGTCTCGCCCGCGACAAGGGCCTTGAGACGGTCGGCTTTTTGATGATGTCGCACTCGGTGACGCCCGAAAAGCTTGCCGAGCAGGCCCGCATCATGGCCGACGCCGGGTGCCAGTGCGTGTACGTCGTTGACTCTGCAGGAGCGCTCGTACTCGAAGAGGTCTCGGACCGCGTGAGCGCGCTCGTGGCTGAGCTCGGCAACGACGCGCAGGTGGGCTTCCACGGCCACGAGAACCTGGCGCTTGCCGTCGCGAACTCGATCATCGCTGTTCGCGCTGGCGCGGTACAGATCGACGCGTGCACGCGCCGCCTCGGCGCAGGTGCAGGTAATACACCGACCGAAGCCCTCGCCGTGGTCGCCGAGCGTCTCGGCTACCGCACGGGCGTTGACCCGATCGCTGCCATCGACGTGGCTGAAGACATTGTGCGTCCCATCATGGACACCGAATGCACGCTGGATCGCATGTCACTGACGATGGGCTACGCCGGGGTGTACTCCAGCTTCCTGCGTCACGCGCAGATTCAAGCGGAGCGCTACCAGGTTCCTGGTGCCCTCATTCTGCGAGAAGCAGGCCGACGTCGTCTCGTGGGCGGTCAGGAAGACCAGCTCATCGAGATTGCCGCGTCACTTGCCGCGGCTCGCGTCTGAGCCAGACCACAAGCAAACGGGCCGCGTGCTGATGCACGCGGCCCGTTTCGCAATTCTGCTTACTTGTCGTCGTTGTCGAGCAACACCGGACGGTCGATCTGCTTCTTGACGTCGTCGGGGTTGACCGCGAGCAACAACATCGACAGCACCAACAGCACCACGATGAAGGTGGAACCGGTCATCACCAGGGTGAGGGTCCAGACGTTCTCGCCCTGGAAGAGTCCGGAGGACATGGCGGTGATGAACCCGGCAAAGAGAGCGGCACCGAATGCCAGGCCAAGCAGCTGAACCGGGCGCATCAGCTCGCGACGCGAAGTCTTCTTATCGGTCATGACGAAACCTCCTGCGCAGGCGCAAGGTCCGGTGCGTCCGCGTCGTTCTTGGGTGAGAACCCGGCAATGCCGAGAAACACAGCAATGATGGCTGCATAGCCACCGAAAACTCCGACAGCAATCGTGATGCCGGTAAGAGTGCCGCCCTCATTGATCGTCTCGTTAAAGTACTCGAGGGCAAATGTGGGCTGAATAAGCGCAATCGCGGCGAGAAGAACGGTCGTGATGATTGCAACGCCGAGCGAGTCTTTTGCTTCAGCGGCATAGGCGCCCCGACGCTCGTGCAGCGCCCACCAGCCTTCGACGATCGCCGTAAGCGCCGCCCAAATGATGACCACGATAAAGAACATGGTCGTGGTGCGCGCCATCGGCGAGGAGGCGATGATGCCAGCGCTGCCGTTGATGAGGGCGAGCAGAATCGGAACCGCGCGGCGGCCGGCTGGATACACCAGCCACGCGGAAAGACCCCACACCAGGCCTGTGGCAACGGCGAATCCGCTGAAGGCGGCGAGGCCAATTGTTGCGGAGTGGTCACTCGTAAACGTGATCATCACCGCAGCCATCGCGGCGAAAAGGGCACGCGCGAGCTGAAGGTGACGCACAGTGAACGTCGGAATCTTGGCGGCAGGCATGTGTCCTCACAATTTCGCGGTGGTTCCAGTCTACCCGCGCGCTCTCTCAACGCTCGCCTGGCAGACAAAGACGGACTCCCCCCGAAAATGTCCTCCGAAAGGGGGACAGACACAGAGCGAGAAGGCTCCGTAAGTTGGATGTGGGGGATCAACCGACGCGGTGACCCGGCCTTATGGCTGGGCACCGCGTCAGTCCGTTTCGGGCCTGTTCTGCGGTGTGGCGCGGGGCACTCAGGGCTATCCCGGAAATATCCCCCACATTGCTGAGACATTTGGGCGCGACCGAACGCACTCCTGTTAGATGGACACTGTGCGAACTCGCCGCACGCTGACTTCGGAGCCAAGGACACACTCATGCGCACCACACGATTTCTTCTCGCCGCGGCGGCAACGGCCGCGCTCGTACTCCCCCTTGCTGCCTGCTCTGGTGGCACAGACGGTGACGGAAGGCTGAAGTGGGAGGACTCCCCGCTCGCTGAATATTGGAACGCCGGATACGACCCGAACCAGACCGAAGAAGAAATGCAGGCCGAGTTCGACGCGCAAAACACGAAGCGCGAAGAACTCATTGCGCAGTGCATGGTCGACGAAGGGTTCGAGTACACGCCCGCCACCGACACCGGCGCCATGATCTCCTTCGGCGACGACGTTGAGTGGGAACCAGACAAGAAGGAATGGGTTGAGAAGTACGGCTACGGCATCATCAACGACCCATACAACGCGCAAGCGGAGCAAGAGCCCCAGCCGGAGCCGTCCGAATGGATTGACCCCAACCAGGACTACCTGGACACCCTGTCGCCCTCTGAGCAAGAGGCCTTCTACGAAGCCCTGTACGGTTCGTCATATTCGATGACGCCGGAAGAGGCCGAGGACATGAACTCGGACGAACCCGTTGAGTACGACTGGACCCAATACGGGTGCCAGGGCTTCGCCGACAACGAGGTGTACGGCTCCTCCAACGACGTCTACACGCAGTTCGACGATCTCACTACGCGCATGAGCGAGCTCTACGAGAAGATGGAAGAGTCACCCGAGGTCGTCGAGCTCGACGCCAAATGGTCCGCCTGCATGGCAGACGCCGGTTTTGATTTCGGCAAGATGATGGACGCCCAGCAGGGCTTCTACGACGAGGTCAACAAGATCTACGAAAACATGACCGAGGAAGACTGGGAGACCGGCACGGACCCGATGAAGTCCCCGGAAGCACAGGAAATCGGCGAGCGCGAAATCAAGACCGCTCTTGCAGACCTGGAGTGCCGCTCGAAGACGAACTACAACGATGCACGCATGACGATTCAGTTCAAGCTTGAAGAGCAGTTCGTGAAGGAAAACAAGAAGGAACTCGACGAGTTCAAGGCGGCGCAGGAACAGGCCAACAAGGGCTAACGGACTGTCAGCAGCTTGACTGCTAGCGCATGGCCGACAACAAGAACGAACTCGAAGAGTTCAACGCAGCTCAAGAACAGGTTGACAAGGGATGACCCCGAAGGATCGCACAGACAGCTCTGACCTTGGTGGGGCTGACGGCTCCGACGAAGAGACGGCAGTCATCGCTGAGCTCGAAGACGACGCGCCTCGCCAGGAAGTTCTCGAGTTCGACGACCTCGGTGACGCTGACGGTACGGGTAAGGGGAAGAAGGGCGCAGGCTGGAGCCGCGTCTTCCGCGGAAACAAGGGGCTGTGGGTCAGCGCCGTAATCGCGATCGTCGCGCTCATCGGCGGCCTTCTGATCGGTCACTTCATCACATCACCTGCTGACGCCGCCAACAATGCGAAGGCACCAGACCCCGGCCTCATCACGGTTCCGGTCGAGTATGGCAAGCTCTCCAACGACGTCACGATCCGCTCGGACATCAGTTTTGCCGACTCCGTTGACGTCAAACTGGACACCTCATCGTTCAGCGGTGGAGCCATCGTCACCGGCCAGGTTCCGGCTGTTGGTGCTGAGCTCAAGCCGCTGTCGATCGTGGCCGAGATTTCAGGACGCCCGGTCTTCGTGTTGCCAGGAGATCTGCCTTCCTACCGCACATTGCGCATTGGTGTCTCCGGACCAGACGTTCTCCAGCTCAAGCAGGCGCTGGCGTCGCTCGGCATTGCCGCAGGCGACGTCGCCAACAATGTGTTCGACCAAGCGCTCGCTGATGGCATCGCGGCCCTGTATGCGCAGGTCGGCTATCCGTTGCCCCCGAACGAGGAGGGCGCTGACGAGAACTTCCGCGCCGCGCAACAGGCCGTCACCGATGCCCAGACCAACGTCAACCAGGCGCAGTCCGCATACGACAACGCCGCGTCTGGCACGGTCGACCCGGTAGCGCTTAAGCAGGCTGACAACGCGGTGGCTGAAGCACAGCGCGCTGTCGACGATGCCGAGAAGGCTGACCCCTACAATGCCTCCGCCGTCGCCAGCGCCAAAGACAACCTCGCGCTCCAACAGCTCATCCGCGACCAACTCTTTGCCGATCCCGATGCCTCCAATGAGTGGGCGGCGCTGGAGTCAGCTCGTTCGGGTCTGACCTCCGCGCAGGAGTCGCTGGCCGATGCCCGCGAGGCCATCCAGCCGTACCTGCCGTCAAGCGAAGTTCTCTACCTGACTCAGCTGCCACGCCTGGTGAACGCCGTCAACATTGCCCGTGGTTCCGCCCCCGAGGGCGTCGCCATGTCAGTGTCAGGCGCGTCCCTCGAGCTTTCTGGTTCCGTTGCCGCCGCTGACGGCAAGCTTCTGACCGTCGGAACCGTCGCTACGTTTGCGATGCCTGATGACTCTGAGCACACCGCGACGATCACCAAGGTTGAGCCTGGCAAGAATGCGACGGATCGCTGGGCGGTGACGTTGGAGCCAGCGCCATTTACGCCTGAGCAGATTCAGCAGGTGCAGGGCAGTAACGTGCGCGTGCAGATTCCGGTCGGCGCGACAGAGGGCGACGTGCTGTCGGTTCCGCCGTCGGCGCTCACGGCTGGCCCCGGTGGTGAAAGCCGCGTCGAGGTGGCCGTTGGGGATCCCCGCGACGGCGACAAGGCTGAGACGCGTCTCGTGACCGTGGAGACGGGGCTCGCCGCTGGCGGGTACGTCGAGGTGAAGCCGATCAAGGGTGAGCTCGAAAAGGGCGATCTCGTTGTGGTGGGTTCATGACCGACCCCGTCGTCGAGATTCGTGACGTCACCCGGTCTTTTCCCGGACCACCTGAAGTTCAAGCATTGAAGGGCATCAACCTCACGATCGAGGCCGGTGACTACGTCGGCATCGTCGGGCCCAGTGGTTCCGGAAAGTCCACGATGCTCAACATTCTGGGCCTACTGGATCGTCCGACCGTCGGGGAGTACAAGCTCTCCGGCGCCCTGACGAGCAACCTCTCAGAAGACGACCGTGCCGCGGCCCGCGCACGCTTTATTGGTTTCGTTTTCCAGTCGTTTCACCTCATGCCCAGGCGAACGGTGCTCGATAACGTGCTGATGCCGATGCTCTACAGCGGCATCCCCCGCCGCGAGCGCGATGGCCTCGCGCGCGAAGCGCTGAATCGCGTAGGGCTGAGCCACCGTGTCGATTTCTTGCCTGGTTCGCTCTCCGGTGGTGAGCGTCAGCGCGTTGCCGTGGCGCGTGCCGTCGTGTCGCGACCCAAGCTACTGCTGGCCGATGAGCCCACCGGAAACCTCGACCAGCGCACGTCTGGCGAAGTGATGGAGCTGTTCGAAGAGCTCAATGCCGATGGCCTGACGCTCGTCATCATCACGCACGATCAGCACGTCGCTGACCGTGCTCGTCGTCGCATTGAAATCCGCGATGGCCGACTCACGGAGCTGGACTGATGTGGCCGTTTAAGCGCAACAAGCGCGACAAGAAGGGCACAAGCACGGAACCATTGGCTGAGTTGGAAACGACGGTGCAGTTGCTGACGCCGGTGAAGCGCGCGGATCGCTTTACCTTCCAAGACCTCGTGGTGGAGGCGACGACCGATATTGGGTCGCGCCCCGCTCGTCTGTTTATGACGACGCTTGGCACGGTGCTCGGTATTGGTTCGTTGGTGGCGACGCTGGCGTTTGCGCAGACGGCGGCAAACCAGATCGCGACGCAGTTCAACGCGGCTGCAGCGACGCAGGTGATCGTGACGCCGGGTGAAGCGAGCCGTGGCCAGTCGACGATCGCGACGGGCACGCTGCCGTGGGATTCTCCCTCGCGCGTGCAGACGCTTGTCGGCGTTACCGGCGCTGCTTTGACTGCCGACGTTGAGGGCATTACCGACGTCACCGCGGTTCCGATCAACGACCCCTCGATCGCGGCTAAGACACCGCCCGGCGTGACGGCCGCATCGAGCGAGCTCCTTTCTGTGCTGGGTGGCTCGTTGCAGACCGGACGCATGTTTGACGAGGGGCATGATGCTCGCGGCGATCGCGTCGCCGTCTTGGGTAAGAACGCGGCAACGCGTCTCGGCGTGACCCGCGTCGAGACCCAGCCGTCGATTTTCATTGACGGCATCGCGTACAGCGTGATCGGCATTGTCGATGCCCTGGACTCCCGCGCGTCACTGCTGGAGACCGTGTGGATTCCGATGGGCGCGGCGCGGGATGACTTCCGCCTTGTCGCACCCACGCAATTGCAGATCAAGATTGACTACGGTGCCGGCCCCGTCGTCGCAAAACAGGCGCCCATCGCGCTCGCCCCGGAAAAGCCAGACTCGTATGAGGTGAAAGCGCCCCAGGGCGCGAGCGACCTGAGCAGCAACGTGCAGGCCGACATCAACATCGTCTTCCTGATTCTCGGCGCTATTTCGTTGCTCGCGGGTGGTCTCGGTATTGCCAACGTGACGCTGCTCAGCGTGATGGAGCGCACGGGTGAAATCGGGTTGCGGCGGGCGCTCGGGGCAACCCGCAGACAGATCGCCGGGCAGTTCTTGGTGGAGTCGATCGTGATCGGTCTGCTGGGTGGGTTAATCGGCGCGGCGCTCGGTGTCATCGGCGTGGTCGTTGTGGCGGTAACGCAGGGCTGGACGCCCGTGGTGAACCCGGTCGTCGCGATCGTCGGCGCGTTGCTTGGTGCGGTCGTTGGTTGGGCGTCTGGATGGTATCCGGCCCGCCGCGCCGCCAAGATCGAACCCGTCGAAGCGCTCCGCGCCAACTAAGGCTTGCCGGGCTTCCGCTTCCCACACTCCGCACGTCCTGGTTCCCGCTCCCCCCGCTCCCCGCACGTCCTGGTTCCGCTCTCCGCACGTTCCGGTTCCGCAGCTCCCCCCGCGAGGAGAAGAGATGCGTGAGGGCGGGGGTCAGAGCGTGATGAGTGCGAAGTAAGCGGCGAAGAGGAGCACCGGAACCACGCCGCGAGCGCGGGTGGTCTTGCCGCCCCAGAACGCCAAGATCGTCGCGAGCACCATGGCGATCATGAGCAGGAGCTGCGTCGCATCGGGCGCGAGCGTGATGGTAGACCCGGTAACTTCCCCAATCACGAGCACCACCGGAATCGTGAGACCCACCGTCGACACGAGTGCCCCAAGGCACAGGTTGACGACGCGCTGAACCTCGCCAGCGCGAGCCGCCCGCAGCGTCGTGATGGTCTCGGGCGTGAACACGATGAAGGCGATCACCACGCCAGACAGCGCGAGCGGCGCCCCGGCTTCGGTGAACGCGGTGTCCATGAGCGTCGACATGTCGTGGCTCATGATCACGATCGGAACCGCGGTGGCAATCAGCAGCAGCGTGCGCGCCCACAGCTCAGCCCCGTGGTTCCGCACCACGTCGCGAACGTCGCGGTGCTCGTCGGTTGCCGCATCGTTCTCGCGGTAGTCAGCGGCACGCGGGCCCATCTGGCGAACCAGGAACAGGCCGTAACCGACGATCGCCACGGCGGCCACGATGAACGCGAGCGGACCGGTGTAGGTGCCGGCCGGAAGGAAGAACGGAACCACGAAGGCAATGGCGGCGAGGGCGATGATCATTACGAGGTAACTCGTGGTGCCAGGGCGGTTGACGATGCTTTCACGGCGCGGTGCGATCAGGAGTGAGACACCGACGACGAGGCCCAGGATGATCATCGTGACGGCCATCACGGAGTCCCGCGCGATCGTCGCGTGTTCACCGGGACCGAGCAGCACCGACGCGATAAGGATCACCTCAACCAGCACGATCGAGATCGTCAGGATGAGCGAGCCATACGGATCACCGAGTTTGTGGGCGAGCGCCTCGGCCTGAGCGACGACGCCGAAGGCGGCGACCAGGATGACGGCGACAACCGCGGCGAGCGCGAGCCACGTGATGAGGGGTTCTGCGGCACCGATCGCGTCAGAAAATACCATGAGCGCGACAACGCCGATCCAGCCCAGGAGAAGGCTGACGGTGGCTGCGGGAGTGAGAACAGCGCGAAGAACAGACATGCGGGTCTTTCGTGCGGCCGTCCGCTGGTGATGAAGGCGAGGCCGGTCGTCCGGGCGCCTGCGATGGTGCAATTCTATCGTTCGGGTGGAGCGCCTTGCTGTGCGCGAGCGGTTAGCGGGCGGTCGCCACCCACAGACGGCCGGAACCGGTGACGGCGACGTCGGCAGCATCCGACAGGAAGTGCGTGGTGCCGCGGGCAAGCAGGTGATCGGAACCATCGAGCGTGATGGTGAAGTCGCCATCGGTGACGACAAAAATCGCGGCACTGGGCACGGTGATCTGGGCGTCGGCGGTGACCTCCCACAGCTCGAACGGCACGCCCTCACCGGACGCCACGGTAGACGGACGATACGCGCGTACTCCTGCCGCCAGGTCGATGGGCGCCAATCGTGGATCGACCGACTCTTCAAAAACGAGGGTGTTCATGAGCTCGACCGTGTCGACGTGCTTCGGGGTGAGACCGCCTCGCAGCACGTTGTCGCTCGGACCCATGAGTTCCATGCCGCTGCCCTGCAGATAGGCGTGCACGTTGCCCGCAGGCAACCAGAGGCTCTCGCCTGCCTGGAGCGTGACGTGATTGAGGAGCAGGGCGAACGGTAGGCCGTTGTCGTTCGGGAAAGCCAGCTGCACGACGGAGATGACCGGCGCGATCGTGGGGTCGGCGACGTCAGCGCTGACCAGCGCGGCGACAAGTGCGGCCACATTCTCGTGACCGGAAAGCGTGAAGGCGACTGCCTCACGCAATCCGCGCGTGACCAGCAAATCTCTAAACGCGAGGATTGGTTCCGGAGCCTCAGCAACTGCGGCGAGGCGCGTCAGACGCTCGGCGGTCTGATCGATCGGGCGAAAACCACACAGCGCCTGGAACCCATCGTCGAGGGCAACGATGAGCTCGGGCTTTGCATACGGGTCTTTGTAGTTGCGGTTGAACGCGGCGCGGTCAATGCCTGCCGCTTCTTCGCGCGCAAAGCCTGCTGCAGCTTGCGCGGGGTTGGGGTGTGCTTGCAACGACAACGGCTTGGAGGCCGTCAGGACCTTCAGCAGGTACGGCAGCGTGGTTCCGCTCTGCGTCTCCCACGTGTCAAGCGCAGTAAAGGCTTCGGGTGAGACGGGGCGCGAGGGCGAACTCGGGTGCGCGCCCAGCCACAGCTCCGCCTGAGTGTCGGTCGTGTCTGGCCACCCTAGGGCGCGCGAAACGCCGCCAGGCATTCCCCAGGCGTAGGGCTGGACATCGTTTTCGATCGGGATCAAGCGCACGGCACACACCCCTCCATTCTGCCCCGCGACCGGGATATCGGTTAATGGTGCGCCGTTCGCGCCGCGAGCTAGAATCAGCCCGTGACTGCCGCCGAGCTTGTCGATGCCATTCGAGTGTCGCTGCGGGATGCCGCCAACCCGCTCCTCGCGCCCGGACAGCAGGCGTATATGAAGTCGGCGATGCCCTTTCTCGGCGTCAAGGTTCCGACTGTTCGCGCCCTCACAAAGCAAGCGGCGCGCGGATCTGGTGATGCCGATGAGCTGCGGGAGGTCGCGCAAACCCTGTGGCGCGAAGCGACGAATCGGGAGGAGCGCTATGCCGCGACCACGATCCTGTCGCTGCGGCCGCTGCGGGCGCGCCTGGACATGCTCGATCTGTACGAGGAGATGATTCGGGTCGGCGCCTGGTGGGATCTGGTTGATGAGGTCTCCGCGCGTCTTGGCGAGGTGTTGATCGCTCATCCAGTCGAAGTCACTCAACTGATGCTCATCTGGAGTGCGGATGACGACGTGTGGATTCGACGGGCCAGCATCATCTGTCAGTTGCGTCGCAAGCACGACACCGATCGAGAGCTGCTGAGCATTGCGATCGAATCAAACATCGACGACACCGAGTTCTTCATTCGAAAGGCGATCGGCTGGGCGCTGCGCGAATACGGCAAGACCGATGCACACTGGGTGCGCGCGTTTGTTGATGCCCACCCGGAACTCAGCGGCCTGTCGAAGCGCGAAGCGCTGAAGCATTTGTCATGAGGGCGCTGGGGGTCGGCGCTGGGCGTCTGTGATCGGGCCGCTTCACGCCTGTTATTGCGGTGTGACGGTCTCTGAAATTGCGGAGTGGGGCGCCGAGTAAACGGCGACCCCCCACTCCGGCGCCCAATGCGGTGTCGTTCCACACGAACAACATCGCCATCGAGCACAGCATCACGGGCTGCGCACGAGGCGCACACACGATGCCCTTTCCCACCCACCAAGGGAAGGTCTGCGGTGATGTCACCATCACATCACGAATCGTGCGGCCGTGTGGCGCTTTTCGCGCGACGTTACGCGCTGAATCACCCACATTCGCGCTTACGCAACCCCCTGGTTCCGCTCATCCTCCGCAGCGTGAGTACTGCCGAAAGTTGGCAGTTTCGCCGCTCTCGTCTTCGTGGTAGACCGGGTAGCGTGCGACACTCTCTGCAACCGTGACGGGATGTTCGATGGAGAACGACATGAGTTCAACGCAGACAGCAGGAACCGCTTACCGCGCCGCTTTCGACCGCAGCGTGCAGGATCCGGAGGCCTATTGGCTGGAGGCAGCGCAGGCCATCGACTGGTACCGCGAGCCGACCCGCGCCTTCGATGCCTCATCAGGGCCGTACGGGCGCTGGTATCCGGATGGCGAGCTCAACACGAGCTACAACGCGCTTGACCGGCACGTGCTGGCCGGGCACGGCGACCGGGTCGCGCTGATCTACGACTCCCCCGTCGTCGGCAAGGTGCGTGAATACACGTACGAGAACCTGCTCAGCCGCGTCGCGCGGTTCAGCCACGTGCTCGCCGACGCCGGCGTTGCCAAGGGTGACCGCGTCATCATTTACATGCCGATGATTCCGCAGGCGGTCGTCGCCATGCTGGCATGCGCCCGCCTCGGCGCGGTGCACTCGGTGGTGTTTGGTGGTTTCGCCGCGAAAGAGCTCAAGGTTCGCATCGATGACGCGAAGCCCAAGGTGATCATTACCGCGTCTGGTGGTATCGAGCCGAACCGTGTGGTCGAGTACCTGCCCACGATTCGTGATGCCGTCGAAATGGCGGAACATCGTGTCGAGACGGTCGTCGTGAAAGACCGCCCAGAGATTCCTGGTTCCGCTGCCGACTACGACGGAACCACCCCTGGTACGCAGTGGTGGGACTGGGCGAGCCGCTCGATTCCGACGACGCCGTACCCGGCAATTCCGGTGCGCGCGACTGATCCGCTGTACGTGCTGTACACCTCAGGAACCACGGGCATCCCGAAGGGCGTGGTGCGTGACAATGGCGGGCACGCCGTGGCGTTGGCGTGGTCGATGAAGAACATCTTCAACATTCAGCCGGGCGACGTCATGTTTACCGCGAGTGATGTCGGCTGGGTCGTTGGTCACAGCTACATTGTGTACGCGCCGCTGCTGGCGGGTGCGACGACGATTATGTATGAGGGCAAGCCCGTCGGCACCCCCGATGCGGGTGCGTTCTGGCGCGTGGTTGAGCAGCACAAGGTTTCAGCCCTGTTCACAGCGCCCACGGCTTTGCGCGCGATTCGCCGCGTCGACCCCAACGCTGAGCTGGCGGCAACGCGTGACCTGTCGAGTCTGCGCACGTTCTTCCTCGCAGGCGAGCGCCTGGACCCGGAGACGTGGCAGTGGGCCTCCGATATCGTCGGCAAGCCCGTTGTGGACAACTGGTGGCAGACCGAGACCGGTTGGCCGATCTGCGCCAACCACCAGGGCCTCGACCCGATGCCACTGAAGCCGGGCTCCCCCTCGGTGCCGGTTCCGGGCTTCAACGTCGAGGTGTTGGATTCGGATGGCAAGCCGGTGCCTGCCGGCGAAGAGGGCAACATTGCGATCAAACTCCCGTTGCCTCCCGGCGCCTTGTCGACGCTGTGGGGAACGGGGGAATCGGGCGCCGAGCGCTTCGCTTCGTCGTACACAAACGCATTCCCCGGCTATTACGCGACGGGTGACAGCGGCTTCCTTGACGATGAGGGTTACCTCTACGTCATGGGTCGCGCCGACGACGTGATCAACGTGGCAGGGCACCGCTTGTCGACCGGAACCATGGAGCAGTCACTGCTGGAGCACGCGGCTCTCGCCGAGTGCGCGGTTGTGGGCGCCGCCGATGAACTAAAGGGCCAGGTGCCTGTCGGCTTCGTTGTGATGAAGGCTGGCGTCGACATAAGCGAGGAAGACCTGAAAAAGGAACTTGTCGCTCAGGTGCGTGCCGACATTGGTGCTGTTGCCGCTTTCCGCGACGTTGTCGTGGTTCCGCGTCTTCCCAAGACCCGCTCGGGCAAGGTGCTGCGCAAGACGATCCGCGAAATTGTGGATGGCAAGGCTGATGTCATGATTCCGGCGACGATTGAAGAGCCGGCCGTGATCACAGACATTCGCGCTGCCGCTGAGCGACTGAACGCGGGGCGTAGCTAGCGTTCGGGTGCTCTAGCTTTCGGGCGCTTTAGCTTTCGGGTGCTTTAGCTTTCGGGCGCTGCGCTTGCCTGGTGGAATCGCAGCGCCCAGCCGGTGGTGGTGCGCACCCAGATCGACGAGCGCAGTGCAGGTTTGATGCCGACGGATCGCCACAGCAGCATGATCGTGTTCGCATCGATCTGCTCGGCACTGATCACGTCAAGTTCGACCGGCGGGTCAAGCGGCGCGATGTGCTCGAGGACGTCATCGCGCGTGTAGAGGCGACCCGAGGTTCCGATTTCGCGGAACTGGGTGTGCAGCAGCGCCGCGACGCGGTTCGGGTTGCTACGGACGTCGGCGTCGAGCAGGGCACGTTCACTGGCGATGACGGTGTCGATCGGGGTGGTGGGGGCGTGCTCGGATGCTGCGGGGGCGTGCTTGGGAGCTTCGGGGGCGTGCTTGGGAGCTTCGGGGGCGTGCTTGGGAGCTTCGGGGGCCGTCGTGTCGAGGTCGTCGAAGTGCGAAAACAGGTCGAATTCGGGGGCCGGAACCATGTCTGCAGCTGGTGCTGATGGTTCCGGTGCAGATGGTTGCGGTGCGGCCAGTGGTTGCGTGGCCCGTGTTGGCATCGCATCGTCGCGTTGATCGAGGACCGCGGCGCCGGTCGATGGGGCAGTTTCAAGGAATCCAGGGCCAGCGTTTGGGGCGCGGCCAGCCTGGTAGGCGGTGGCGGCCGCATTTGCGAGGTCGTCTGCCTTTTCGTTGAGGTGGTGGCCGGCGTGGCCCTTGACCCATTCGAAGGTGACGGGTCGGCCAGCGATGGCTTCGTCAATCGCCTTCATGAGGTCGACGTTGAGGACGGGTTTGCCGTCTTTTTTCTTCCAGCCGTTGCGCTTCCAGCCGGGCATCCACTTGGTGACCGAGTTAATGACGTATTGCGAGTCGCACAGGATGTGCAGCGGGGCGTCGAGGTGCGCCGTCTGCTGGAGGAGGTCAAGCACGGCCATGAGTTCGCCCATGTTGTTGGTGCCGTGCGGCCATCCGCCGCTGGCCCAGTGCTGGTCGTCGACGTACCATCCCCAGCCGGCTGGTCCCGGGTTGCCGAGTGCCGAACCGTCTGCCGCCGCGATGATCTTCACCCCTCGATCATTCCACGCTCGCCGCCTCGCGACGCTGGCCACGCTCGCTTCGTCCAGCGGATGCCGCGCATGGCCACGTTCGTTTTGTCCAGCGGATGCCGCGCCTGGCCTCATTCACCACGCCCGCGGATGCCAGGCCCGCTACGCTACCGACCACCTACTCCTGCCGCGGAGGGAAACTAATCCTGCTGCGGAGTGATCCGCGGTGGTGGCTTTACCCCGGGCGGTTTTTGCTTGAACCGCTTCGCGCGTCGGGTGAGTCGGAGCGCTGAGGACGTACTGCGACGCCATCGACCGGTGGGGTCTATCCAGTTCGGGGCACGCACTTCGGGGATGCCTGACGCCATGCGTATCGTCCACCCGGAAATCGCCAGGTATCGGTGGTGAAACCAGCACAGCATGACCCCGTTATCGGTATGAGTCGCGCCACCGTGCGCATGTTCGTTGACGTGGTGGATTTCACACCATGCGGCCGGGGTTGTGCAGCCCGGGATGACGCATCCGCCATCACGTAGCGCGATCGCACGGCGCTGATGGGCGTTAAAGATGCGGTTCTCGGTGGAAATGTGGGTGATCCGGCCGTCGCCTGTGATGCTGACGCGCTGCGTGGTTCCGGCGCATCCGGCGTGATGGGCTGCTTCCAGCGGAACCATTGCTGCCGTCGACGGGAGGAATGCGGTTCCGTTGCCCGTCGCCAGGGCTTCATCATCAACCATCACGACGAGCGTGGGCGCGGCACCACCAATCGTGGGTGCATCTTCACTGGTTGCGGCAACCATGAACGCCGTGATGAACGCGTCATGTCGCTTTTGCGCCGCGGTGCGGGAGTCGGCGACCTCAAGCGGTGCGCATGAGCAGCGGGACGGATCTTCGCACCCACAGTAACCATCGCGCGCACGTTGCTCCGCGCCTACACCGGCGCCGACACCTGTGCCTACATCTGCGTTGCCGTCGCGGGAAAACTCGTCGCTACGGGTCTGCGCATGCTGGTCGCGCTCAACCTCGTCGCTGGGGCGGAAGCTCACGCGCGACGCTTTCGTGTCGCGGGGCATGCCCATCGCGTCGAAGAAACGCTGAATCTGCTCGGCACCCTCCGGGAGGAGGTGGCCGCGGAGTTCCACGAGGCCGTCCTTCACCGCGCCGAGCGTGACACCACGCTTACGGAGCGCCGCATGCTCGACCGGTTCAGCACCGTCGGCATCGATTACGCTCGCCCACACGCTCGCGTGCATTCGCAAGGTGTCAGCCGTCGCCGGCATCGTCGCCTCGGTCGAGGTTTCACCTGTCTCGGGGTCAAACTCATAGCCGCGGGCAGCTGCCGCGAGCGCCGTGTCGGCGAGGGCAACGAGTTCGGGGTCGAACGAACGGCCCGGAGGGCGTATCGCCCCGACCACACTCGCCGCTGCCCCTGCGCCAATTTCGCCGTCGAGAATCGTCTGCCGCAGTGCGGGAAGCGAAGCCTCGAGGAGCTCGCCTGTCGTAATCGAACGCGCTCGCTTCGTCGCCTCAGCCACCCGCAACATCGAACGTGCGACCGCCGAGCTGACCCGCGTGGTTTGCTGCACTACCTCGCTGGCCGACGCGCACCCGAGTCGCGTTGACAGCCGCTCAGCAACATCTGCCGTCGCCGAGCGCTGTTGTACCTCGCAAGCACCAACAATGACAACAGACTCGGCACTTCGTAGCGCCTCCCCCGCGGCCGTCAGCAAACCCACCAGCTCTTCATCCTCAACGAGCGAAACGCACTCGGATTCATGGAAATCTCGAATGACAAGAGTCAGCGCACCGATGGCGTCGCGGACTCGCGATGCCGGTGACTGCCCTGTCGTTTTCATGCCGTAAGCATCTCACTAACCTCCGACATCGCAGGGCGGAAAATGGCAGATCACAGGCTAGTTATCTGACAGTTTCCTGAGCGTTCGGAACCGAGCGTTTGGCTCCGTCGTTGCAGCAGAAGTCGTCGCGCTCGCATGCGTGCGGCACAGCCCGCCGCGGCCAGAACTCTAGGCCCGGCAGATCACCTCACCGTGCGGAATCAGGTACCACCCGTCACTCGATTCTGCCCATCGGCGCCACGCAGCACTGATCCCTTCAAGGCGCGCCCGGTCGGCCGCCCCACTGTCGACCAACTGACGAGCGAGCGCAGATTCGAGAATCCGGTCAGCCCACATGCCACCCCACCACTCGCGCTCCTCGGGGGTCGCATAACACCAGGTCGATGCGCTCGCCTTGACGTCTTCGAAGCCTGCGGCGCGTGCCCACGACAGCAGCCGCCTGCCAGCATCGGGCTCGCCGCCGTTGGCGCGAGCTGCATCCCGGTACAGCTGAAGCCAATCGGTCAGCTCGGGTGCAAGCGGAAACCAAAGAAATCCGGCATAGTCGGCGTCGCGAGCGGCGACGATGCCACCCGGCTTGGTCACGCGCTTCATCTCACGCAAGGCCTGCACCGGGTCGGCAACGTGTTGCAACACCTGGTGTGTGTGCACAACGTCGAAAGTGCCATCGGCGAAGCTCAGGGCGTGCACGTCCTCGACCGCAAAGTCGATGTTCCGCACACCCTCGCGCTGGGCGAGACCCTTCACGAGGGCAAGTTCAGCGTCGCCAACTTCCGTAGCCGTCACATGCTCGACGTGACTCGCAAAGTCGATCGTGATGGTTCCGGGGCCCGCCCCCACGTCAAGAAGTCGCGCGCCGGGGTCGAGGTACGGCTTCAGGTAGGCCGCGGAGTTCGCAATGTTCCGGTTGCTGTGCGACCGAAGAACCGACTCATGATGCCCGTGCGTATAGGTAGCCATGTCTCATTGTCGCGCACGGTCGGGCGGGGTGTTTCCAAGGTCATGGGGCAAAACGACACGAGCTGAGATAGGCGGATCGTATCGATCGTGCCGGCGCCGGTGCGTTTCGCCTCGAACGCTGCGCACCCTCACTCACCGCTGGCTCAGTACCAGAAGCTCAGCCGCGGCTCCGTCGGTGTGCGGAACATCGCATCGACCAGCGACACAACGTCAATACCCGACGCCGACAGGCGCCCGGCCGACACGAGCGTCTGCGCCGAGGTTCCGCCGATGAACAGCGCCGAAAGCTCAACCGTCGACAGCTTGACGTCAGGCTCATCGGCAACACCGCGCGTCACCACACCGCGCCCCGCGTCATTGACGTCAAGCGCGAAGCGCCCGCCGCCAAGACCCAGCGGATCAGTCACGTCAAAAACAATGCGGCCGGCGGAACCATAGGTGCGCGACTGCAGGGCCGCGGCAACATCGAGAATGCGCACGTACTGGTGATCAACCACCGTGACCGTGGCCGCGCGCTGGTCGGCGAGCATCCATCGCACCGGCTCGTCGACACTGCGCAACTCCAGCGTGATGTCACCAATGAGGTCATGCTCAAACAGGTATCGCCACATCGCGGCATACGCGTCATCGGTCGCGGTCATGAGCAACGAAACGTCGAGACCCGTCTTCGAGTAGTCGGTCGCATGCTCGCGGAGCGAATACACGATGAGACCCTGCACGTCGCCCGCGGCATCGCGGTACTGCACAAAGCGTTGCGCTTCGGTGTTCTTGCCGCCAGGCAACAAGCCCGCGAATCGATCCCAGTGCATCGGCGTCGGGATGATCTCACCCGGCGACGTCAGCCGAATGCGCTCGTGCAGCACCGGCGCAAGCTCGCGGAACTGCTCGCGCGAAATGTAGTCCACCCGGCCCTCGGTCGCTGGCGCCGAGAATCCGGCACGCTTACGATCAATCACCCACGTCGCCGCCGACGCTGAGGGCGCAAAACCGTACCGCTGATAGATCGACGACTCACTCACGGTGAGCACCGCGACGGGAAGCCCCGCTGCGACAGCCGCCCGCAACTCGCCCTCCATCAGCTGGCGCGCAATCCCGCGGCGCCGATGCGTGGCGGCAACCGAAACGGCCGTGATCGCGAATGCCGGAACAACCGCTTCACCCGGAACCGTCAGCTCAGTCACAAACGAACCGAAGGTTCCGACCGGCAACTGCGGCTGCGCGGTATCCGCATCAAACACGCCAAGATTGCGGCGCGCGACGGACGCACCATATCGCGAAGGCAGATTCTTCTCGTCGGGCTCAGCGTCCAGGAATCCGCGGGCGAGACTGCGGAACCAGTCGGCAACGGCGACGAGTTCGGGGAAAGCCTCTGAAATGGTGGGGTCTGCCGGAATATCATCGGCCGACGCGGGTGTCGGAATGAGGCGTAGCTCGAGCCCACGCGACGCGAGTGCCGCCGCCGCTTGCGCGTCGAGACCCTGCTTGCGCAATGAACTTTCAAACTGTTGTTGCGTCTGCATTTTCGTGACTCCCGGGGGCCTCATTGATCGGAGAATTCACGCTAGCACGCACTGCCGACACTCAATGTGGGGGTGTCTATTTGGTTCCGCTCTCCTTAGACTCACGAGTGTGACGACACTTGTTTTGACTGTTATCGGCGACGACCGCTCGGGCCTCGTGGCCGACCTGTCGGAGATCATTGCAGAGCACGGCGGCAACTGGGCAACGTCGGAGATGGCGCAGCTCGGCGGTAAGTTTGCTGGCATCGTGCTCGTTGACGTCGCCGACGATCAGGTCGACGATCTCACCGCAGCGCTGGAGAGCAACCAGCTCGCCATCACCGTGCAGCGCGGAACCTCGTCACCGATTCCGTCGACGAACCGCCTCACGATTGACTTCATTGGCACGGATCGCCCCGGCATTGTGCGCCAGATCACCGACGTGATCAGCAGCACGGGTGCGAGCATTGAGACTCTCTCGAGCGACGTCGTTGAAGCACCGATGGCGGGCGGCAACCTGTTCACGGCGACCGCGACCGTGCTGCTCGACGATGCCGAAGCCGAGAGCCTGCAGTCCAAGCTCGAAGACCTCGCCGACGAACTCATGGTGGAGTTCACGTTCGGGCGGTGACGCTCGGGCGACACTACGCCCCAACACCCCAGTAGCCGAGCGGTGCCAAGATGGAGCCATGGCTTTCGTGATTGATGCCCCCGAGCCCCATTCGCTTCCCATCATGGGATCAGACGACCGATTCCCGGTGCGTCGTGTGTACTGCGTGGGGCGAAACTACGCCGATCACGCCCGCGAAATGGGACACGACCCCGACCGCGAGCCGCCGTTCTTCTTTATGAAGCCGTCAGAAGCCGTTGTCGCCTGCCCCGTTGGTTCCGTCGCCTCCGTCACCTACCCGACGCAGACGGCGAACCTGCACCACGAGATTGAGCTTGCCGTGGCCATTGGCACACAAGCCGCAGAAGTCACACCAGAACAGGCGCTCGACGCCGTGTGGGGTTACGGCGTCGCCGTCGACCTCACGCGCCGCGACATGCAGGATGACGCCAAGGCCCTGCGCCGGCCATGGGACCTCTCCAAGGGGTTCGACGAGTCAGCCCCAATCTCCGCCCTCGCCACCGCCGCGACAATCGGCCATCCGACCGCTGGGCGCATCACCGTCGCGGTTGACGGCGTCACTCGCCAAGACGGCGACCTCAACCAGCAGATCTGGAATGTCGCCGAAGTCATCTCTGCCCTCTCGCACGCCATCACGCTGTTGCCCGGCGACATCATTTTGACCGGCACGCCCGCGGGCGTGGGCCCGGTAGAACGAGGAGAAACGGTCGTCGGCAGCATCGACGGCGTCGGAACCTTGGGCTTCTTCGTCGCCTGAGCTTTCGTTCGCGCGCGTATGGCGATACGTTCCGCGGCACCAGCGGGCATCGCAATTGCGGAATCAGCAGACACCGCTTTTCGGAACCAACGGCTAAGCGCCGAGAAGAGCGGCAGCACCGCTGATCGTGGCGATAACGGCGACCACGGTGCCAATGCGCTGCACGACAGTGTTTTTGAGTGCAACGGCAAGCACAATCGCGACAAATGACACCATCAGCACCCCAAACGAAATGAGGGCGATGCCCAGGCCGCGAAGCGTCTCTGCGCCCGGGCCACCGACGAAGAGTGTCCACCGCGCAAAGCCCAGCCACGCGATCGACACAACGAGTGCGATGACAGCGAGCACAAGCGCGACCGTGCCGATCCGACGCGCTCGCATTTCGCCCGGCGTGGGCGGATCGTTGGGGTTGCGGTCGAGACGATTCATCGGGTGACGGTCACCGTTCCCGCACCGGAGGTGCGTAGTTCGAGGATTCCAGATTCTGCGTCCCACGATACGACTTCGGCGCCATCGACGACAGGCTCAGCGGCCGGGCCACCCGGCGGTACCTGCACGTCAGCGGCGCCAGCATCCGAGACGTCAAAAGTGACGGTTCCGTCGTCAATCCGCCACGAAACCAGGTGCTCAACGCCGCGCGGGGCTCCGGAACCCGGAGCTGAGTAAGTAGGCCGGCTGTTAAGTCCGCTCCCCCATCGTCACCGGCTGAAACCTGGCGCGTCGCACCGGGCGGCACTCGGTAGGCTGAGGGCACCGAAATCGTTGAGTGAAGGCGGCGCTGTGCAGTACGTATCGACACGCGGAACGGCCATGGGTCCGTACCAGGACGTCATCATTGAGGGCTTGGCCTCAGACGGCGGTCTCGCCGTTCCCCAGTCACTCCCCCAGATCGGTGACCGGCTCGAAGAGTTGCGTGCACTCACGTACCCGGAGCTTGCCGCGACGATCATCGGCCTGTTCGCGACGGACGTGCCCGCCGCCGAGCTCACCCGCATTGCGCACGAATCGTACAACGACGAGAAGTTTCGCACGCCTGAGATTGTGCCACTCAAGCCCATTAATGGCGGCATGACGCTCGTCGGTCTGTCTGAAGGCCCGACGCTGGCGTTCAAAGACCTCGCCATGCAGTTCTTGGGCGGCGCGCTCGACTACGTGCTGACCGAGCGCGGCGATGTGCTCAATATTATCGGCGCAACGTCGGGCGACACCGGTTCTGCCGCCGAATATGCGATTCGCGGACGCTCGACGCTGTCGGCGATCATCCTGTCGCCGCAGGGTCGCATGAGCGATTTCCAGCGCGCGCAAATGTACTCGCTGCTGGACGACAACATCCACAACCTCGCCGTCGAGGGCAACTTCGATGACTGCCAGCACCTTGTGAAGCTCGTCAATCAAGACCTCGAGTTCAAGCGCACGCACCACATTGGTGCCGTGAACTCCATCAACTTTGGCCGTATTTCCGCGCAAATCACGTACTACGTGTGGGCGTGGTTGCGCGCAACGGATGCCGTCGCTGACCCCGCTGGCTTCGAGGTCTCCTTCGCGGTTCCGTCTGGCAACTTCGGCAACATTCTCTCCGGCCACTACGCACGCAGCATGGGTGTTCCGATCCGCAAGCTCGTGCTCGCCACCAACGAAAACAACGTGCTGCACGAGTTCTTCTCCACCGGCATCTACCGCCCGCGTTCGGCAGAGGCGACGCCGGCGACGTCGAGCCCGTCGATGGATGTGTCGAAAGCCTCGAACCTGGAGCGCTTCGTCTACGAAGTTGTCGGCCGCGATCCCGAGCGCACGGCAGCGCTCTGGCGCGAACTGGATGAGACCGGAACCTTCGACCTGTCAAGCGAATTGGCTCGCTTTAGTGCGGAGTACGGCATCGTCAGCGGAACCTCGACGCACCAGAATCGTCTGCACACGATGCAGGCAACGCACGCGTCTTCGGGCGTTGTGATCGACCCGCACACCGCCGACGGCGTGTACGTGGCTGCCCCATTCGTCGAGCCCGATGTGCCGATGCTGGTGCTGGAAACGGCACTGCCTGAGAAGTTCGCCGCGACCGTCACCGAGGCGCTCGGTGAAGCGCCCGTCGTGTCGGCCGAGCACCAGGCGCTGCTGACACTCCCCCAGCGCACCACCGACATCGCCAACGACGAAGCGGCATTGCGCGCTTTCATCGAGGCTAACGCCAAGCACTGACACCGGGCAGCGTGTGGCCCGCTCTTGATCAAGAGCGGGCCATGCTTGTTGATTCCAGCGGTTCCGGCTCCCCGCAGGCCGCCCCGTGGTTCCGGTGCCCCCACACGCCGCCCCGTGGTTCCGGTGCCCCCACACGCCGCCCCGTGGTTCCGGCAGAAGGAGAATGCCGCGGCAGAAGGAAGATATCCGCCGCGTTTCCTTCTCTCGCGTCGATTTCCTTCTCTCGCGACGTCGCTACAGCCAGCGTTTCTTCTTGAATACGACGTACAGGCCGACGCCGAGCGCCGCCATCAGGCCGATCGCAAACGGATAGCCCCAGGCCCAGTGCAGCTCAGGCATCTCGTCAAAGTTCATGCCGTAAATGCCGCCGATGAGCGTCGGGGCGAACAGAATGGCAGCCCACGACGAGATGCGTTTCATGTCTTCGGCCTGCGCAACGCTGTGCTCGGTGAGGCGCTTCATTTCCTCGTTCTGCCGCTGCGCGACAAGCGCCGCCTGCACGGTCAGACCGTTTTCGAGGATCGCGCGAAACGCGTCGGCACGCTCCACAATGCGCAGCACGTGGTCGAGCACGTCACGCAAGGATCGCTGCAGTTCAACACGTTCTTGATAGAGCTCGGAACCACGCAGCAGGTTCTCGAGAATGAGCACAAGCGGCTGGGTGGCACGCTGAAAGTTGATGACCTCGCGCAACAGCTTGTAGATGCGCAATGAGACGTTCTCATCACCAGCAAATAGCTCGTCTTCGATTTCGTCGATGTCGTTTTCGAGCCCAGCGATCACCGGGGCGTACTCGTCAACGACCTCGTCGAGAATGGCGTACAGCACGGCGGCTGGCCCCATCGCAAGCAGCTCCGGGGTTCCTTCCAGGCGCTTGCGCACCCGGGCGAGGTTGGGCGATTCGGCGTGACGGATCGTGACGACGAAGTCCGGCCCAACGAAAACGTGCAACTCGCCGAATTCGACCTCTTCCACATCATCGAGATAGCGCGCCGGGCGAAGAACAACGAACTGCGTGTCGCCGTATCGCTCAAGCTTGGCGCGCTGATGCCCCGCCAGAGCGTCTTCCACGGCGAGGGCGTGCAGTGAGAATTCGGCCGAAAGGCGTCGAATCTCGTCGTTATCCGGCCGGTACAGCCCAATCCATGCCATGCCCTGACGTTCACGCATCAGATCGAAGGTTTGGTCGAGATCGGCAGGGTTAGCCGTGCGTTGCCCGTTTACATAAACCGCATTGTCGATCAGTGTCATCATGTCTCACCTCGAGATTCGCTCGCATGCGACGCGATGAGCGCCGCGAGAATTGCCATAACCAGCCATTGCTCGCGGAGATGAGTTCAGACGCTCTCCGGCGATGCAATGGCGCGCGGACTATCACCACACATCGTGCATCACCTCCGGCTCTTTCGGGCCAATCGTCCGGCTATACCTTAGGCCGTGAGCGTCACGAGCACCTAATCTCTCGGCCGATCCGGCTCTTCCTGCCCCGCTCCCCTGGTTCCGCAGCCCCCGGTTCCGAAACCGGCCGCACCATGATGGCGCCGGAACAGCAACTGCCCACCCGCTCGGTGCGAGGGGGTGGGCAGTTCGCTATGCGCCGTACGGCGGGGGGGCGTCGTACGGAGGTGGAGCGTCGTAAGGCGGCGGAGCATCGGATCCATAGGGTGCCGGAGCGCCGCCGGGTGCTCCCCCGCCGTAGCCGGGGTCGCCGCCTGCCATGTCGGTGAAGCGCGAGAAGTGACCCTGGAACGCCACCTCGATCGTCGCCGTCGGACCGTTACGGTGCTTGGCCACGATCAGGTCGGCTTCGCCGGGGCGAATGTCTTTGTCGTAGGCGTTTTCGCGGTGCAGCAGGATCACCATGTCGGCGTCCTGCTCAATCGAGCCCGATTCACGCAGGTCGCTGATCGCGGGCTTCTTGTCTTGGCGCTGCTCCGGGCCACGGTTCAGCTGCGAGAGCGCGATAACCGGAACCTGCAGCTCCTTCGCGAGGAGCTTGAGGGCACGCGAGAACTCCGACACCTCTTGCTGACGTGACTCGACGCGCTTACCGCTGGACATGAGCTGGAGGTAGTCGATGATCACCATGCGCAGGCCCTCGCGCTGCTTGAGGCGGCGGCATTTCGCGCGAATCTCAACGAGCGACATGTTCGGGCTGTCGTCAATGTACAGCGGCGCTTCGCTAATACGGCCACGCGTGGCTGCAACGGTCGTCCAGTCGCGCTGGTCGAGCTGCCCCTTACGAATCGACTGCAGCGGAATGCCACCCTCGGCGCTCAGCAGACGCATCGCGATCTCAGCGCGCCCCATTTCCAGCGAGAAGAAGATGGAGGGCATGTTGTGCTTGATAGAAGCGGCTCGCGCGAAGTCAAGCGCGAGCGTCGACTTACCCATGGCAGGACGGGCGGCAACGACGATCATCTGGCCGCCGTGCAGACCGTTCGTCAGCTCATCGAGCCCACGGAACCCGGTCGGCACGCCCGTCATCGAACCATCGCGGCCACGGGCCGCTTCAATCTCTTCGAGAGCCGCGTCAACGGCAACCTCAAGCTGCACGTAGTCTTCGGCAGTCTGTGCGCCCGTGACGTTGTAAATCTCCGCCTGCGCAGAGTTCACGAGCTCGGTGACATCGCCCTCACCCTGGTAACCAAGCTGAACAATGCGGGTACCCGCGTCAACCAATCGACGCAGCTGTGCGCGCTCGCTGACGATACCGGCGTAATAGCCCGCGTTTGCCGCCGTCGGAACAATGGAGGTCAGCGTGTGGAGATAGTCGGCACCGCCGGCGCGTTGCAGCGAGCCGGTCTTGATCAGTTCATCGGTGACGGCAACGACATCGGTGGGCTCACCGTGCGAGTACAGCGACAGGATGGCTTCGTAAATGACCTCGTGCTTCGGCACGTAGAAGTCGGTGCCACGAAGTGACTCAATAACGTCGGCGACGGCGTCTTTTGACAGAAGCATGCCGCCGAGGGTGGACTGTTCTGCCAGAAGGTCGTGCGGGGGTGTGCGCTCAGCCTCTCGACGACCGCCCATACGCTCGTCCGAGATGTCTGCGATCGACACGGAGCACTCCCCTTTCATCGCGGCACAACAACGCAATGATCCAGAGAGTGCCGCTGATTTCTCTGGATCGCAGTCCACCACGAACCTCCGACATTGCGGCGCTGAGAGCATCACGCGCGCACGGGTGAGTGGGCTGAGCCTCCACGCTATGCCCGGTTCATCAGGCCGTCAAAAGCCCCTCCTCCCAGCCTGTGGATAACTCTGTGGACAGCCTGGGAGGAACTCGGGCGATTTTGTTGATAACCCCTGGGGATAACTGGGGATAACTTTTCTAACGTTTCTTTGTTTCGATCCGTTGACCTGGTGTTTCTTTTGTGCACAGGGCGCCAAATCTATCCCCCTCAACTTCACATTTAAGGTTGTGGAGCGACGCGCCCGGGTGTGCACAATTCGGTGGACAATTCTCACAAAGTGTGGTTGTTATCCCCTATACGCGCGACCCATGGAACCCCTACAATTTCCTTCCCGATCGCACGCCAGTCGTTGGTTGTTAACGCGTTGGCTATTCGGGGTTCGGGTGTTACTCGCTGGCCGCGAGCGTGAAAATGTCGGTCATCAGGGAAAACAGGTCGATCTGTCGGAGCGCGACTGCTTCGGCATCGTCATCTGCCGCCATCACGACCACCGTCAATGTGGTTCCGTCAGCCGCAACCGCATGCCAGCTGCCGGTCACGACACCCAGTGAGGATCCGCCCTTGTATGCCACCGCGGGCCACGCCTCAGCGTCGACGATGACTCCCGGGTTGGTCGTGAGTGCGGCCGCAACATCGGCGTCGGAAAGCGCGGCGAGCGCTGCATGGATAGCAACCACATCATCGGGCGTCGCGAACCAGTCGAGACCGTTCTGCCAGAACGGCGTGGGCGTGATGGCTGCGAGGTCGATGGACGGGAGATCGATCGTGAGGCTCGCCAGCATCGCGCGGCGCTCATCGTTCCGCTTCTCGCACCCATGGTTCCCGCTCGCACACCAATCGTTCCGCGGGGTTCAGGCCGCAGTTTCGCCGGCGCTCGTGTCGCGACAGCGACAAAACAGCGCGACTGCCAGAGAATTTTCGCGAGAATGTGTGGCTGTCGCGTGAATCTATCGCTCTCGCGACAAGGGGTTGACCGCGGCGGCAGGCCAACCCTCACACCTGGTTCCGCTTCTCGTACACCTGGTTCCGCGGGCGCTCCTGCCTACCCGGCACATAGTTCCGGAACCATCACTGCCGGGAGAGAAGGAAAGTGACACCGCAGGCGGCGATGATGCGCAAAATCTCCTCCCACCACGTCAATTACCTTCCCTCGCGTCAGCCACCTCGCCGACAGCGGTCACAAGCCCAAACCAAACCCAAGCCCAAGCCCACCGCAAACCCAAACCCCTCCCGGGGCAAAGCAAAAGGCCGCCCTCCCGAAGGAGAGCGGCCTCAGCCAATCATCGAGCCTTACTTGGCTGCGATGACCTGGAGCTTGATCGTTGCCGAGAGCTCGTCCTGCAGGCGAACGACTGCAGTGTGCTCGCCGACGACCTTGATGGGCGTCGGGATGGTGATCTTGCGCTTGTCGAGGTCGCCGAGACCAGCAGCCTTGACTGCGTCAGCAACATCGGCGGGCTTGACCGAACCGAAGAGGCGGCCTTCGCCACCCGTCTTGACGGTGAGGCGAACCTTCGTGCCCTCAAGACCGTTCTTCAGTGCGACGGCCTCTTCGTGGCTGTGGATTGCACGAGCGTCACGAGCGGCACGGATCGACGTGACCTGCTTCTCGCCACCCTTGGTCCATGCCACGGCGAAGCCCTGGGGAACGAGGTAGTTACGAGCGAACCCGTCCTTAACCTCGATTACGTCGCCGGCGCTTCCGAGCCCGGTGACTTCATGCGTCAGAATCAGCTTTGCCATTGTCGTACCCCTTACCGGCCAGCGCCAGCGTAAGGCAGGAGCGCCATTTCGCGTGCGTTCTTGATTGCCTTGGCGATCAGACGCTGCTCCTGTACCGAAACGCCGGTGATACGACGGGCGCGGATCTTCCCGCGCTCCGAGATGAATTTGCGAAGCGTTGCGACGTCCTTGTAGTCAATGACGCCAACGCGGATTGCCTTCGCGGGAGCGGCGTTCTTAGCGCCCTTCCGCGGCTTGCGGCGATCGCCGCTTGACTTTCCAGCCATGGTTATCCTTTGTCAGTAAACGTTTGTGATGATCGCGTAGATCAGAACGGGGTGTCGTCGCCGTAAGCGCCAGGTGCGCTCCACGCGTCAGCTCCTGCAGAGCCCGGGGTTGCCCACGGCTCCTCTGCAACCTGCTGACGGGGTGCGCCGCCGCCGAAGTTGGATCCGCCGCCTGCGCCGCCGCTGGCAGCACGAGTTACCTGTGCCGTTGCGTAGCGCAGCGAGGGGCCGATTTCATCGACCTCAAGCTCAATTGCGGTGCGGTTGTTGCCTTCTTTGTCCTGGTACGAACGCTGACGCAGGCGGCCTGACGCGATAACGCGCATGCCCTTCGTCAGCGATCCAGCGACGTGCTCGGCGAATTCACGCCATACACTCGCACGCAGGAACAGCGCATCGCCGTCCTTCCATTCGTTCGCCTGGCGATCGAAAGTACGCGGAGTTGAGGCGATCGTGAAGTTTGCCACGGGCAGGCCGTTCTGCGTGTAACGCAGCTCGGGGTCTGCCGTGAGGTTGCCCACGACGGTGATGACGGTTTCGCCGGCCATCGTCGTTACGCGTCCTTCTTAGCGGCCTTGGGCTTGCGAGCGGCCTTCTCTTCGGCGCGCTTAGCCTCGGCAGCAACGAGAGCAATTGCCTCTTCAGCGCGCAGAACCTTCGTGCGCATGATGAGTTCGCTCAGCTTCAGCTGGCGGTCGAGCTCGTTGGTTGCTTCGCTCGTAGCGGTGAAGTTAACGACGGCGTAGATGCCCTCGTTCTTCTTCTGGATTTCGTAAGCAAAACGGCGCTTGCCCCAAATGTCGACCTTCTCAATGGTGCCACCGGCTTCGGTGATGACCTTGAGGAACTTGTCGAGATTGGGGGCTACCGTGCGCTCGTCGATCTCCGGGTGAAGGATCACCATGAGTTCGTACTGGTGCGTCACTGTCCCACCTCCTTCGGACTTGAACGGCTGTGAGGACTTTCCCCACAGCAGGAGGGTGTGTTGCACGTGCCCGGGCATAAGTCTGCCCAGACAACCTGTACAGTCTAGCAAACTCTGCGGGCGCAACTTTCCCCCGGTCACAGCCCCCTGGTTCCGGAACCATTTTTTGGTGTTTTCGGGGACGGAACCACGGGGTTTGTGTCACGGGGGAGGTATCTGTCGCCGGGGGAAGTGATTATGCGAGAAATCACCTCCTCTCGCGTTACCTACCTCCTCTCGTGACGGCTATCCGGAGCCATGGGAAGGTGCACGGAGCGGAACTTGAGTAGCGTGTGGGGCAGGCGGTAATCGTGGGGTTGTTGAAGATTCCGTTTGATACGACACCGCTGACGGCGCGGCTGAACCGGCGTGATGTGCGGGCGTACGCGACGGTGGCGAAGCGCACCGTGCCGCGCGGGGTATTGCCGGGTGCGGGTTGGCGTCACGTTCTGCATGCCGGATCAGCGCTGATCGCGAGCTCTCTGGGCATCGTGCTCGGCGTCGTGATGATGGACGATGAGCCCAACTGGGCGCTCGGCGGACTGGTGGCGCTCGCCATTCTCGGCATCCCCGGGGTGATCGCCCTCGGCGTGTGGGTTTTGCGGCGCCAAGCCGCGCGGCGCTGGTATCGCCTACGCCCGTTTGCTGAGGCGAACGGGCTGCAGTTTCATCCGCTGGTTCGGGCTGAGGGCCTGCGCTCGGGTACGAAATTCACGGTTCCGGGGCGCCTCGATGCCCTCAATGTCATTGCGGCACCGGGTGCGCGCAACCTCATGGTCGGCACGCTGCGGGTGGAGACTGGTGCCGGCAAGAACCGCTCGGTCACGATGACCGACTTCGTGACGCTGAGCCTCAATCGGCGCTTGCCGCACATCGTGCTCGACGCAAAGAGCAACGATGGCCTCGGTTTGAACGGCCGGCTCGGCGCACAGTTCGATCGCGAACAACAGCTGCGCCTCGAGGGCGACTTCAATGAGACGTTCGCTGTACTGCCCGAACGATTGGGACGTCGAGATCATCGACGACGAGATCTATCTGTACTCACCGAAGCGCTCGTTGGAGGCTGATCCGGAACGCTGGCAGGCCGTCGGAACCACGATCAACGCGCTGGGGGAGAAGCTCGATCAGTGGGAGCGTTGGCGCGAATCGCGTGGCGCTTCGACAGTCGAGAGTTCCCTCGCGCCCGACCGTCGCTTCGTCGCGTACGAGCGACGCCGCCTGAAGGCGCGGTATCCGTGGTGGCTGTGGTTGGTGGTTCCGATTCTTTTCGCCTATGCGCTGTTTGGCCTTGTGATGATGGCCATCGATACCGGCGGGGTTTTCGGTTTGTAGCGTTAACGACAAAACCGCCACCCGAAGGTGACGGTTTTGACGTTTCAGTTGGAAGCAGCCGACGGAACCGACGGGGCCGATGCCGGGGTCGGGACCGACGGTGCCGAAACGGGCGACGGTGCTGGTGCTGGTACTGGCGCCGGTGCCGGTGCCGACGGCGCCGAAACTACCGACGGTGCGGGTGCGGACGCGACCGAAGCAACCGTGGGGGCCGAAACGGGCGACGGCGCCGGCGCTGACGCTACCGTCGGAGCCGAAACCTGCGAGGCAACCGTCGGGGCGGAAACCTGCGGGGCCGAAACGGCGGTCACGGGCGACGGCGTTGCAACCGATGCGGCCGTTGCGGCCGAGACCGTGGCCGATACCGATGCGCTGATCGCGGTGACAACCGAAGCCGCACCGTCGGTGACGCGCAGGGAAACCGCGCCATCGAGAACCGACTTGCCCTGGGGAACGTCAACGCCAGGAATCTGCTGACCGTCATCGTCGTTCAGGCTCATCGATGCTGCCGTTGCGCTGGCGCCGCCGGCGATCAGGCCGAGTCCGACGATGCCCGTGACGCCGTAGGCGATCCACTTCTTCTTGTTCATTGTCTATCTCCTTGCTTGCGGGCTTTTCGGCCCTGTCCCTTGCTGTGTGATTCCACTCTCCCCGCTGGGTCTAAGCGCGATCATAGGTAATCGTGAGACGCGCCTTAAGTTTTCATCTGAGACCTTAGGTAGACGCGTATCGGGCCCGAAATTCCGCGGAATCACGGGGATCTATCACATCCCACGGGCGTGAAAACTTATGCAAGAAACTGTGAGATTCATCGAAATCCACCCCCGTGGAGCTTCGCGGCAAAAGAAAAGACCCCGGCGAACCGGGGTCTTGTCACCTAGTCGACGCTGTCGGCGGACGGTACCGAAATCGGGCTGGCCGGGTCGACTGGAACCGGCGCGGGCGCCGGGGGCGCGGGTGCCGGTGCCGGGGGCGCTGGTGCGGGGGGAGCGGGGGCCGGACCGCCCGTGCCCGCGCCCGGCGTCGGTGTCACGGACGGCGACGGCGTTACAGAAGGCGTCGGCTTCGGAGACTGCGTCGAACCATTCTTATCAACCTTGACAACGGTTCCGGCGTCGACGCCACCGCCATCAAGGACGTTGCCGTCGTTGGTGTGGAGTTCCATCGCGGATGCCGCGAGCGACGCAGCGCCGGCGAGCACGCCCAGCCCGAGCACACCGCTCACGCCGTACATGACCCAATTTTTCGCTGCCATCGTTTCATCCCCTTGTTCGAGCTGTACCCAGCATGCCCGCCCGGTGTAAGCCGCGCGAAAGTCATTCTTGAGAGTGTTCTTATATTCCTACGCGACTCGTCCACGCCTCGGCCTCGACCAGCAACCGTTCGGCGCGCTCACGATGCCCGCTCTCGAGGGCACTCGTGGTGTGTCCGAGCAGTTGGGCAGCCGTGCGCCCGGCCACCGCGGGGTCACTGCCCCAGCGCTCACCCGCCGTGGCAACCAGATCGGCCAGACGCCGCACGGCACTCGGCGCAGAATCTACCGCGAGCGCCCACGACGCCACCGCGTGCGACACGAATGCTGCCGGGTCTTCCGCCGCATCGCCGCGGCCGAGGGTGTCGACGTCGATGAGACCGGTGATCTCCGAAGCATCCGCGTTCATAAACAGCTGTCCGAAGTGCAGGTCGCCATGCACCGTGGTCTCGCGAGACGCTGGCGTCGTCGCCAACACCGCGCGCAGCGCTGACGCCCGTTCACCAAACACAGCGTCCAACGATGCCAGCCGATCGGCATACCAATCAACTCGCGTCAGCGCGGCACTGCGGGTGCGCTGATCGGTCGGGGTCGCGCCGATGGCCACACGCACGCGCTCAACGGCGTCAACCAGCCCGGCGGGAGTCCAGTCAGCATGCGTCGCGGGAGTGCCCTCGGCCTGGTCAATCACCAACAGCCCAGTCGGCGACCACGCCCGCACCTTCGGCACGGCCACACCTGAATCACGCAGGGCGCGATGCGCCGCGACGATTCGTTCCACGTGGCGTGGCCGCACGATCTTGATCCACAGCGGCCCCTCACCGGTCATAACCGTCAGCACTGCACGACGCCCTGGCCGGTACGCAACCATCTCGGGCGCTTCAACACCGTCAATGCCGAGCCGCGCCAACAGGGTTTGAGCGGCGGAACCAAAAGCTGCGGTGGCAAGGGCAGGCAAGTGCGGGTCGGCGGGGTGCGTCCAAATTCGACCGACACCGTCTTGCGCAAGCCCCGTCTCCGCCTCGACCGCGATGCCGGACGTGTCAACGTACAGCGCCACCGTGCGATCGCCATCCTGCACGTGAAAGCCGGCCACGGTTCCGTTGCCAAGCGGCTCGCGTGAGAACTCCTCCGCAGAGTCAATCTCCAGCGCGTCGCGCAGCAGCGCAGCTTCGGCACTCACGTGTGTCATGACACCAGTTGACCATGCCCGGATAAGTCCGCGATAAGAATAAGAACTCTCTTATGCTGGCCCCCATCTCCGGCCACAAAGTCGCCATACTGGCTGTGTGGGCGCGACCAGCACGACCGAGGCGACACCGGGCAAACGCCGGCGCATCGTCTCCGTTCGCACGCGCATTGTGGCAACGATCACGCTGGTTGCCGCGATCGGGCTGCTCGCGGTCGGTGTGACCCTGTACGTCGTTGAGCACGGCAAGATTCTCGCGCAGGTCGACGAGCGCCTCGAGGCAAACCTCGAATCGGCGCGCTTCATTGTGGGGCAAGGGCCGGTGAGCAACGGAACCACGCAGGCGTGGCCGAGTGCCACGGCTGCTCTCGAGACGGTCGTGCAGCGGATGAGCCCGGACGACAACACCGGCGCCGCTGGCATTGTTGACGGGCGTGCCGCCCTGGTTCCGGGCGTTCCGCTCGACGTTGACCTGCTCACCGCACCCGGCTTCGTCGACCACCTCAATGCCACCATCACCGACGAACCCCGGCGCGGAACCTACGCAGAAGAGGGCGTGACGTGGCGGTACGTCGGAATTCCCATCACACTGGCCGGCTCGCCACCGCCAGAAACCGTGCTGTTTGTAATGGTGTACGACATCAACGCCGAGCTTCAGGAGATCAACGAACTCGCCGTGCTGTACCTCGTGACGGCGGGAATTGTTCTGGTGCTGACGGCGGGTGCCGCGTGGATCGTCGCCGGACGCCTGTTGCGTCCGCTTCGACACATGCGCCGCACGGCGGAGCAAATTTCGGCGCGGTCACTGAGCGAGCGTCTGCCTGTGCACGGTAGTGATGATGTGTCTGAGCTGGCCGGAACCATGAATGCGATGCTGGATCGGCTGGATGCGGCGATGGATTCGCAACGCCAGCTCGTCAGCGACGTTGGTCACGAGCTGAAGACGCCGATGACGATCGTGCGCGGCTACCTCGAGGTAATGGATCCGAACGACCCCGCCGATGTGCGTGACACTCAGAACCTCGCAATCGACGAGCTGGACCGGATGGCTCAGCTCGTGCAAGACCTCGCGTCGGCGGCACGCCTGCACGGCCCCGCACCGATTTCTCCCGTCGCTACGGACGCCGGCGACCTGATGCACCAGATCATCCGCAAGGCGGAGGGTATTGACGGGGCAACGGTTTCGGCGGGGCCGATTGCCGACGTTGTCTTCCCTGTTGACCCTGCCCGCATCACGCAGGCGTTGCTACAACTTGCGCAGAACGGCGTCACGCACGGCGGCGGCCAGCTGGAGATCGGCAGCACGGTGCAGGGTGACACGGTGTACCTCTGGGTGCGCGATCATGGTTCCGGTGTGCCTCCCGAGATTCGCGACACGATCTTTGAACGCTTCTCCCGCTCCGAATCGGGCGGCAGCGGACTCGGCCTGAACATTGTCGACGTGATCGCTCGCGCCCATGGTGGCACCGCAGGCGTCACCGACCCGCCCTCCGGTTCCGGCTCCCTCTTCTACCTGTCTTTGCCGCGCATTGCGCAGGCGAATCACGAAAGGACTCCCCATGGCGTCGATTCTCATCGCCGATGACGAAGAGCGAATCTCCGGATTCATCAGCAAGGGATTGCGGGCGGCGGGCTTTGCCACGCAGGTCGCGACGAACGGTTTCGACGCGCTCGCGCTCGCCCAGACCGGGGAGTTTGATCTGCTGGTGCTCGACATCAATATGCCGGGCAAAGATGGCTTCGCTGTTCTTGACGAGCTGCGTGGTTCCGGCAACCGCATTCCGGTGATCATGCTCACCGCACGCGTCGAGCTGCATGACACGGTGGCAGGCCTCGAAGCGGGCGCCGATGACTATCTCGGCAAGCCGTTCCGCTTCGATGAGCTGCTTGCGCGCATTCGGCTGCGGATGCGGAACCAGGATCAGGTCGTGACGCAGGAGCTTTCGCACCGTGACCTCACGCTCGATGTGCGCACGCGACGGGTGCACGTGGGGGAGACGTCGGTCGAGCTGTCGGCGCGCGAGTTTGCCCTCGCCGAGGAGTTCATCCGCCACGCCGGCCAGGTGCTCAGCCGCGAACAGCTGCTGAGCCGCGTGTGGGGTTACGACTTTGACCCGGGATCCAACGTCGCCGACGTGTATGTCGGCTACCTACGACAGAAGATCGGGTCTGATCGCATCGAGACCGTTCGCGGCGCTGGCTTCCGGCTGGTGTAGCCAGCAGCTGCGGCTACCGCGACGTTATGTCGCGCAAATGACGTTATGTCGCCAAGATTCGTGATGTTTACGGGCATCGGGGCGCGGCGTTGTTGCATAACGCGCAGTCGGCGGCGCATGGCGCCAGATCCGGTCTCCCTCACCGTACGCCCGCGGGGCGCCGGAACCTGAAAAGATTCCGGCCCCCGCGGGTCGAAACAGGCCGGGGCTATGACGCGATCTTCAGCTCGTTGCCGGGGATCGATGCCAACAGACGACGGGTGTACGGGTCGCGCGGGTTGGTGAAGATCTCCTCAGACGACGCCGCCTCGACCAGTTCGCCGTCTTTCATGACGCACACGTAGTCGCTGATCAAACGCACGACCGCGAGGTCGTGCGAAATGAACAGGTAGCTGAGGCCGCGCTCACGCTGCAGGTCGCCGAGCAGCGTCAGAATCTGATCCTGCACCAGCACGTCAAGCGCCGATACCGGCTCATCACACACGATGAGCTCCGGATCCAGCGCCAGCGACCGCGCGATCGCGACGCGCTGACGCTGTCCGCCGGAAAGCTCAGACGGGTAGCGGTGCAGCATCGACGTCGGCAGCGCCACGGCCTCCATCAGCTCGCGCACCTTCGTGCGACGCGCTGACGCGTTACCGCGCTTATAGAACTCCAACGGCTCAGCGATGATGCGCTCGATCGTGAACATCGGATTCAGGCTCGAGTACGGGTCTTGGAAAATCGGCTGCACCTTCTGGCGGAACGACCGCAGCTCCTTGCCCTTCAACTGCGCGACATCCTGGCCATCAAAGCGCATGACGCCCGCGGTCGGCTCGATCACCTTCAGCAGCATGCGCGCTGTCGTGGTCTTACCCGACCCCGACTCACCCACAATCGCCACCGTCTCGCCGCGCGGAATCGCGAGCGACACATCCTTCACGGCGTAGAAGTCTTCCTTGCTACCGCGCTTCGGGTAGACCTTGGTCAGACCCTCAATCTCGACAATGTTGTCGACCGGCTTCGCCTCGGGGGCGGAACCATCGGCTGCGGAACCATGAGCTGTGGCATCCGCAGGACGCTCGGTGACAAAAGCCTGCGGCTGGAGCCGCGCGGCTGCAACCGACGGGGCGGCCTTCACGAGCGCCTGCGTGTACGGGTGTTGCGGGTTGTTCAGAATGTCTTGCGCCGGGCCCTGCTCGACGACGCGTCCGCGGTGCATCACAACGACGCGGGCGGCACGTTCTGCCGCCAACCCGAGGTCGTGCGTAATCAGCAGCACACTGGTTCCGATCTCCTGCGTCATGGTCGCAATCTGATCGAGGATTGTGCGCTGCACGGTCACATCGAGGGCGCTGGTCGGCTCATCGGCAATGAGCAGACGCGGCTGGCAAGCAAGACCGATCGCGATCAGTGCGCGCTGGCGCATACCGCCGGAGAACTCGTGCGGGTACTGCTTCGCACGCCGTTCCGCATCAGGCAGGCCCGCCGCGGTCAACGTCTCGACAACCCGCTCGTTCACGTTGTGGCGCGTGGCCTGACCGTGCGCGAGCAGCGTCTCGGCGATTTGCGTTCCGATCTTGGCGACCGGATTCAGGTTCGACATCGGGTCTTGCGGAACCATGCCGATCTGATTGCCGCGCACCTTGCGGAGCTCGTTTTCGCTCAACCCGACCAGTTCGCGGCCGTCAAATGTGATGCTGCCGTTGGCAACGGTTCCGCCCTTGGCAAGCAACCCAATAACGGCCATCGCCGTCGTCGATTTACCCGATCCCGACTCACCAACAATCGCGACGGTTTCACCCGGGTAGACCTCAATGTCGACGCCTTCAACGGCGTGTACAACGCCATCGGTGGTTTGGAAGTCGACCGCAAGATCGCGCACAATCAGCAGCGGGCTGGCGGCATCTCCGTGATGGGGATTCGTCATACGTTCCATCCTTTCGTCGTCTATCGCGCGCGGGTGCGGGGGTCCATCGCCTCACGCAAGGATTCACCGAACAGGGTGAAACCGAGCGCCGTGATGGCGATACAGATACCGGGCAAGAACGCGAGCTGTGGCGCGATGGCAAGTTCAGCCTGAGCGTAGGTGAGCATGCGACCCCACTCAGCCGTCTCTGGGCGACCGCCACCGAGACCGAGGAAGCTCAGCGCGGCGGCGTCGATCACGGCCGTCGCGAGCGACAGCGTGCCCTGCACGATGACAGGTCCGACGGAGTTTGGCAGCACGTGGCTCATCGTGATGCGGCCACGGCCAAGACCGAGCGTCTGCGCTGACAGCACGTAGTCGCTCGAACGCTGCTGGAGCATGGATGCACGCAGCAATCGGGCGAAGATCGGCACTTGGCTGGCACCGATGGCGATCATCACGGCGAATTGGCTCTGGCCAAGAATCGCAGCGATCGAAACAGCCAGCAGCAGGTTCGGAACCGACAGCAGAATGTCAACGAAGCGCATCAGCACGTTGTCAACCCAGCCGCCGAACATGCCGGCAAGGAAGCCGAGCAGTAGGCCACCGAGCAGACCGAACGCTGTCGAAATGACACCGATCATCAGCGACGCACGTGCACCCCAAATGAGTTTGGAGAGCACGTCGCCACCGAAGCGGTCAAGGCCAAGCGGGAACTCTGGAATCTCACCAGGGCCGGGGATGTGCGTGGGCGTGATGTTCTTCGCGCCCGGCAGTGCCGTCTCCGGGTACGGAGCCAGCCACGGAGCCAAAGCCGCGATGATCACGAAGATCAAGACGATGGCGGCGCCAATCCAGGCAACCGGGTTGTGGCGCAAACGACGGAACGTGTCTTGCCAGAAGCCGCCTGTGCGTTCTTTCGCTGACGTGGAAACGGCAACGGTCTCCGGCAGGCCGGTCGATGCCTCGGGCTCGCCGCCCAGGTGCGGAGGAAGTGCGTTAGTCATGTCGAGCCTCCTTACTGAACGCGCACGCGCGGATCGATCAGGCTGTACGAGATATCAACCAGCAGGTTGATGAGCGCGTACGCGATGGCAATGAAGATGATGAATCCCTGCAAAACAGGGAAGTCTCTCGTGAAGATGGCTCTCGCGAGGAAAGAACCAATGCCAGGGAAGGCGAACACCGTTTCGGTCAAGACTGCGCCGGAGATCAACAGGCCCGTCTGCAGACCGATCGTGGTGACAACCGGCAGCATGGCGTTGCGCATGATGAAGCGGTTACGCAGGGTGCTGGTAGCGATACCCTTCGCGCGCCCCGTGCGAACGTAGTCGGCGTTTTGTACTTCAAGCACCGAAGCGCGCGTGATGCGCACGATGATGGCGAGCGGAATGGTTCCGAGGGCGATCGCCGGCAGAATCAGGTGCAATATGGCATCCCAAGCCGCATCAAATTCCCCCGTGATGACGCCATCCCAGACGTAAAAGCCCGTGACGTGCGTTGCGTTGATGCGCGGATTCTGTCTGCCATCACTGGGCAACCAGCCCAGCTGTACGGCGAAGACGTACTTCAACATGAAGGCCAGGAAGAAGACCGGGATCGTGATGCCAACAAGGCTGAAGATCACGGCGGCGTGATCACTCATCTTGCCGTGGCGGCGAGCCGCCCAGTAGCCGAGCGGCACACCAATGCCAACGGCAAAAATCAGGGCGAGGACGGAAAGTTCAATGGTCGCAGGGAAGCGACGGAGAAATTCCTCAACAACAGGACGACCGGTTCCGATCGAGTTGCCGAAGTCTCCCTGCAACAGGCGACCCATCCAGGTGAAGTACTGCTCGTAGATGGGGCGGTCAAAGCCGTAGAGCGCATTGATTCGCTCCACAGCTTCGGGGGTTGCCTTCTCACCGAGAAGGGCAACGGCTGGTCCGCCTGGAAGGGCGCGGACCCAGAAAAATAGTAGAAGGCTTAGTCCGAAAAGGGTGGGTATGAGGAGAAGGATCCTCTTGCCAATGGTTCGCAGCACGCAAACTCCCGTGTTGTCGAGGGCTGAGTAGTGGGGGGGGGGGGGGGGGGGGGGGGCCCCCCCCCCCCCCACAAAAAAAAAAAAAAAAAAAAAA